>CAWKNX010000001.1:0-341690 GCA_963851085.1 uncultured Actinomycetota bacterium
CGGATCAGGAACGGGCCCGGCGGCCAGCCCCGCTGGACCTCGTCCTTAGCCGCCAGCAGGTTCCTGGCAGCACCGGGCCTGAGGCTGCCGCCCTGGCCGGGGTTTTCCAGCAGGACGAGCTTGAGCGGGGGCTCAGCGATGGCGAAGTTGGCGTACCCGGGCCGTACCTTGGCCGGCTCGGTGCCGAACAGCCGGGAGCAGAACGTGACGGCTTCGCCGATGTCGTTGACGTTGAGGGCGAGCTGGAGACGGCGGGACATGGCAGGA
The DNA here is from genome assembly GCA_963851085.1 of uncultured Actinomycetota bacterium. Taxonomy (GTDB): domain Bacteria; phylum Actinomycetota; class Actinomycetes; order Streptosporangiales; family Streptosporangiaceae; genus DATFVJ01. The sequence continues at coordinate 268 of CAWKNX010000001.1, forward strand.
CCTCCCAAAGACATTGATTGCTGTCTATGTCTGCTTCCGCTGCTGAGCGTGCCGCAACACATAGAAGTCTGTCAATATATACGTATGCCGAAGCCTCTCGTGGTGCTGGACCAGGCGGGGGCCGGTGCCTGCGGCGCCCCGGGGACGCAGGTCCACCTGCCATCCCAGCAGGCTGGCCAGGCCGTGTGCTGCGCCCCGTTGTCCCAGGTGCCGCTCTCCCCGCAGCAGGCCGGCCAGGTAGCCCCGCTGCTGAAGGCGCTCGCGGAGCCGGTCCGGCTCCGGCTGATGTCCTTGGTCGCCTCCCGGGAAGGCGGCGAGGCGTGCGTCTGCGACCTCACGGACGCCTTCGACCCGTCCCAGCCGACCATCAGCCATCACCTCAAGGTGCTGCACGAAGCGGGCCTGCTGGACCGCGAGAAGCGCGGCGTATGGGTTTACTACCGGGCCCGGACACAGGCACTGGCCAGCCTCGGCGCGCTGATCGGAGACCCGCCACAGTAACCCGGGCCGCCATAAGACCCGCGGACGGGCCATACCTGACGACGGCATCAACCCCGGCCAGCTCGCCTAAGCCGAGCAGCGGGCGGGCGGCGGCACCGTGACGCAGCTGCGATACCGTGACCTGCTGCGGGCGCCGGGTTCACCGCCATCACCATCACCAGCACGCACCATGCTGGTGATGGCCTGCGCTCGGCGATCATCCAGGCAGCCAAGCCGACCACACGAAACCCATGACCATTCGGCCGCCACCCGGCCTCGCCGTCGGGTCTCCCGTCATCGGCTACGAGCGGTCGACTCTGCTCAGGCTGCCAGCCTGCGTTCAGGCTCCGCCATGGAGCCAGAACGATCCATCTGGCCTGTCCAGCGGGGGTCCTTCCACACGCCTGCAGCCGCCCATATCGGCTCGGTGCGCGTTCTCTCTGAACTGCTCCATGGCTCAGCGTGATGCCGCCTGTCGGCGCAGCCCGATGCGGACGGCCGGCTCGGTGCGGCATGTCTGGGCTGCAGGTCGCCGCCGGCGGGTTGCCCGTCGATGCGGCGCACGAGCGGCGGGGCTGCTGGCGGATTCCGCGTGACCCCTGACGCGCGCCCTGCGGCATTCGCGGAAGACTTTCTGCGTTGTGGGGCAGTCTCATCGCGGCCCTGATGAGCAGTCGTGGAGAATGACCGTTGTGGCTGGAATCTTGGAAGGGCTGATCCTGATCCCAGTTCCGGACCAGGCCCGGCTGCTCTCATCAGATGTACCGGCGGTGGCACTGGGTGACAGGGCTGGTTGCGTGGCTCTGAGGTGTGGCCGGGCCTGTAGGGCTATCTAACGGATCCGGGCATTTTCGGCCGATATGCGGATGGCCGGACTCGTGACGTTCCCGACATTTGCTCTTTACCGCCTTGCTGTCCTCCGCGACAGTATTCGTCGGACTATCCGTTTGGGGGCCGCGGCACGGCCATCACCCGGATCGCCCGGACCTGGCAGGCGTATCCCGGGTTGGCCCGCCGGCAGGACCCGATGGCGGTCGGCCGGGCGCGGCGGGGGGTTGCCAGGGCAGTGAGCTGATCGAGCGGATCCGCGGCAGTGGCGGCACGCTCCATGTCGAGAATCCGGACGAGGAGACGCGGGCGGCCTACCGGCGGGCGATCCACGCCGCCAGGCGGAACCGTCCGGTGCCGGCCGGTTTTCACCTGCTGCACACTGGCCGTAACAGCGGTGACCTGATCATCCGCCTCGACGACGCCGCGTCCCCGGACCAGCGGGCTGGAACCGCACCCGGCTCGGTGCCCGTGACAAGATCACCGATCCTGATGCCCTGGTCCAGGTGCTGGGCCAGCATCCCGGGGTCTTGACGGTTTCCCAGTCCCTGCGGCCGCGCGCGCTCGGCCTGGTCCGGGCACTCGCGGACGAAGCGCAGCGCCGCGGGCACCAGCTCGCGATTTCGAAGAAGCGCATCACGCGCGGGCTGTTCGTGCAGATACGCGGCCGCCACTGCGGAGTGACGGTCAGCGAAGAACACGATCACGTGCCGCACGTGCCGGCCGCCGGAGAACGGCGGCAGCAGCGCCGCGGCTTTTCCTGGCAGCCGGCCAGCCCGGACTATGACCTGGTGCCATCGGGGCGGCTGCGGATCGAACTGCCCCCATCGGACTACGGCCAGCACGGCTATTGGGCCGACACCAGCCGGTCGCGGGTGGAGGGCAAGGTGCGGGCGGCCGTCAAAGAGATCGAGCTGCGGGTGGCCGCCGAGGAGGAGGCCTGCCGTGCCCGTAAACGGGAGCACGAGGCGTGGCTCGCGGCGCAACAGCGGAAAGCGGCCGGCGAGCGGGCACGCTGGGAAGCGGCAATGGAAACAGCCCGCGGGCGCGCCATCGACGATCACCACGGCACGACGTTCGCGAACGCGCTGGGGGCGTGGCACGCCGCGGCCGGCATCCGCGGCTTCTGCGCCGCGCTGGAACAAGCCGCGGCCGCGTCCCCAGAGCCTGCCCAGGCGCAGCAGCCGGGCGCCTGGATCACCTGGGGCCGCGATCTGGCCGACCGCATCGATCCGGTCCACAACCTGTCCCACCTGACCGGGGCGGGGTTCGGCAAAGAACCCCGACCTGAGGACCTGCGGCCCCATCTTGGTGACTGGAGCCTCTACGGCCCGCACCGGGAATACCGGCCTCCCCAGCCCGGCCACCGCCCACCCGTCACCGGTTTCGGCCCCGACGACTGGAGAGATGAACTCCCCGGCCGTGCTCAATGGTGGCGGCACTAGCGTGCTGCCTGCTCTCAGCTCGGTTGTCGCGCGTCCTGCCCGGTGCTGCTTTCTGCCCGGTCCAGCCGCTAAAGTCCAGGCCGGTCGGGCTGAGCGAAGAAAGAGAGCTGGCCGAGCAGCTGGCTAGCGGCGATGATGAGGCGTTGCGCGGTCTCAACAGCCTGCTGGGCTTCGTCTGCTGTGGCGGTGTCTGCGGGCAGGCGCGGATATTCGAGCTCGTTGCGTCGGCGGCGCAGATCTGCAAACGGCCGGAAACCCTCACCGAACTGGGCTCTGACCGCGCGTTCTACCGCATAGTGACCCCCGCTGGTAGTGGCGCGCATCCCTTGCTGTGCCAGCAGGGCGATGCAGGCATACCGTGCGGCGTCGTAGGCCAAGATGTAGGCGCTGTGGGCGTCGGCGTGCACCACGCGGGCGGCCGTGGCGGCCGTCCGCCGTGCCTGGGCGAGCAGCGCAGCGCCATCGGCCGCCGCTCCCGTCAGATGCTCCAGTTCCCCCTGGCGGGCGAGTTGCTCCACCTCGGCTTCGCCCCGTTGCCACCTAGCCATCGCCGGGCCCCGCCGTTGTCGCAGGCTCCTCGCCGGTGGCGTCATCTGGCACCAGGACCGCGACGAATGGGCCGGACTGAATCTGCTGGGCGAGTGGGTCGGCGCCCGCACGCCAGGCGTCTGCGGTCCGGATCACCGGGTTGACGGGCATCCCCAGCCGCTGCTGGGCACGGTCGGCCGCGTCATAGACGGCCGCTCGCGTGGGCCGCCCGACCACCAGGACATCCAGATCATGGGGCGGCGGGCCTGGCCGCTGGAGGTAGCGCGCGGCCCAGGAGCCGAAGATCAGCACCCGCTCCGCCCCCTCCATCCCGGCGAATTCATCGGCCACCACCTGCAGCGGCCCCCATGACAAGAACAGCACCTCAGCCAGCGGCTCGACCAGGCGGTTGGCTGAGTTGGCCCGGACCATCGCCGACCGCCCCACATTGCGCCGGCGCAGCAGACCCGCGTCCGTCAGCCGTTTCACCTCGCCGTGGACAGTACTGAGGGGGGCATCGAAGCGCTGCGCAAGGTCGGTCAGGCTGTACTCCCGCCCGGGGTTGAGCAGCAGGGCGGCGAGGATGTCGGCCTGCAGCTGCGACCGGAAGACCGGCAGCAACGCCGGCGCTGCGCTTCGCATAACCTGAAGGTATCTACGGCTTATTCGAAGTGTCAACTCCCAAAGCCAAGATCAGCTCAAGGGCCACCGCCGCAAGCCTATGCCCGCCGCGCTTGCCCAGGACTGGATAGGGTCGCTCGCAAACGTCAGCGCCCCGGGGAGCAGGTGGTATCACGTGGATCTGGTAGAGCGGGCCGGACACCTCAAGCCAATGCTGGTGGACTTCGCCATGTTGCTTACCGCGCGCGATCCGGCCAAGGCCGCCGCGGTCTTCGCCAGGCTCCTCAAGCGCAAACGCGGCTTCTCCTGTGACACCGACGGCGAACAGCTGCTGCGCCGGCACAAACCCAGCTACTTCGACGGGACACTGCTGCCCCGAACCGTCCCGCTCTTCAAGCTCCTGTCCGACGCAGTCCAACACAACCGTTGAGAAACCCACCTCCTTGCCGCCAGGGAGAGCCTCAACGCCACTGCCCCCGGCCCGATCGCGGACCTGCATGGTACCGGGCAGTTCACCGGCACATTCGGCGCGCTACCAGGCCCGAAAAGGGACCGGCCTGGTAGTACCTGAGTTCCGGTCTACGGCACTCGCCGTCGGACCGGAGAATGTCACGGCCCGGCTCTACGATGGGGCACCGTGGTAAGGGTCGGGATGGGCTGACGTGCTGAGCTTCGATGAGATCAACTGGCTGCGCGGTAACAGTCCCGCATGGCGGCTGCTGTGCGCGGACAACGCGCCGCTGATACTGAGTTTCCTGTACCGGGTGTTCGTCGCGGACAACATCCGGTCCATCTCTGCGACCGAGCTGACCAGCAGGCTGGACGACGAGCTGTACGCCTTGAATGAGCGGCTGGGTGCGGGCGCGGACCCGAAGCACCAGAAGTTCGCCAAGCCAGCGAAGGCGTACCTCGACGACTGGGCGGCGCCGGAGGCCGGCTGGCTGCGCAAGTACTACCCGGAGGGCAGCGACGAACCGCATTTCGACGCGACCCCGGCCGTGGAGAAGACGCTGCAGTGGGTGCGGGCGCTGCAGGAACGCTCGTTCGTGGGTACCGAGTCGCGGCTGAACACGATCTTCCTCCTGCTCAGGCAGATCGTGTTCGGCACCGAGACCGACCCGGCCGAGCGGCTCAAGGAGCTGCGCAGGCGCAGGCAGGAACTGGATGACGAGATTGCCCGCGGTCAGGCGGGCGATGTGGAGGTTCTCGACGCCAGCGCGGTCCGCGACCGCTACCAGCAATTCTCCGCCACCGCGCGGGAGTTGCTCGCGGACTTCCGTGAGGTGGAGGAGAACTTCAGGAAGCTGGACCGCCAGCTGCGGGAGAAGATCGCGGGCTGGCACGGCGGCAAGGGCGAGCTGCTCGACGACGTGCTGGGCAGCCGGGAGACCATCGCAGGCTCGGACCAGGGCAAGAGTTTCCAGGCGTTCTACGATTTCCTGCTGTCACAGGCGCGGCAGGAGGAGTTGACCGGCCTGCTGGACACCGTGCATCAGCTCACTGGCATCAGCGAGAGCGATCCACGGTTGCGCCGCATCCACTATGACTGGCTGGACGCGGCCGAACGCACCCAGGCCACCGTCCGGCAGCTCTCCGAGCAGCTCCGCCGGTTCCTCGACGACCAGGTGTGGTTCGAGAACCGCCGGGTCATCGACATCTTGCACGGAATCGAGTCCCGCGCCTTGAAACTTCGCGAGCAGCGGCAGGCCCCCGTCGCCACCGAGCTCGATGGCACAGCGCCTGTCATCAGGCTCCCCATGGAGCGCCCGCTGTATTCCCCGGTCCGCAAGGCACGCATCGACAGCGGTGGGGTCCGGCCTGCCGACGAGGAAGCCGACCCCGCCGCCCTGTACGAGCAGGTCTACGTCGATCCCGTACCGCTGCGCGGCGGCGTCCGCCGGGCACTTCAGCGCCGCTCGCAGGTCGGGCTCGCGGAACTGATCGCCGAACATCCACTGGAGCAGGGCCTGGCCGAACTGGTGACTTATCTGTCCCTGGCGGACGAGACCTTCCGTGTGGTCTTCGACGAACGCCACCCGGAGCAGGTGAGCTGGCAGGAGCCGGACGGGCGCGCCCGGACAGCAACGCTGCCGCGGGTCACCTTCGCCCGGGCGGCAACCGCGGGAGGCGGCAGTTGACCGCCGTGAGCGGCGCGGCCCCGGACCTGTCATTGGCCGTCACCCAGGTGATGAAGGGTGCCGTCTATCGCGACACGCACGAGCGGGCATGGCGGCACCTGCTCGCGCTCCAGTCCCAGGTGCGGGACTACGTTGCCGTGCTCGGCCTGCAGGTCGTCATCGACGAGGCCGAGGGCTATGCGTTCTGTCGCCAGCGGCCCGACGACGAGGAAGGCGGCGACAGTACAACACCGCTGCCCCGGCTGATCCCGCGCCGCTCGCTGTCGTTTCATGTCAGCCTGCTGCTCGCTCTGCTGCGTAAGAAGCTGGCCGAGTTCGACGCACAGGGGACCGACACCCGGCTGATGCTGACCAGGGACCAGATCGCCGAGATGGTGCGGGTCTTCCTGCCGGCGACAAGCAACGAGGCCAGGCTGACCGACCAGATCGACTCCTATATCAGCAAGGCGGCCGACCTGGGCTTCCTTCGCAAGGCGAAAAATGCCGAGCCGGTCTACGAGGTCCGCCGGATCCTGAAAGCGTTCGTCGACGGTCAGTGGCTGGCGGATTTTGACGCACGGCTCGCCGAATACGCCGCATTGCTGGCCGGTGACATGGACGGGGAGCCCGGCGAATGATGGACAGCGACACCGACATTCCCGAGCTCCTGAGCGGCTTCCGGCTGGCCAGGCTCGAACTGTACAACTGGGGAACGTTCGACCACCGGGTATGGTCGCTCGACGCGAACGCGCGAAACTGCCTGCTGACCGGTGATATCGGATCCGGCAAGTCCACGATCGTAGACGCGGTTACCACCCTGCTCCTGCCAGCCAACCGCATTTCCTACAACAAAGCGGCTGGAGCGGACACGCGGGAACGCAGCCTTCGGTCCTACGTCCTCGGCTATTACAAGTCCGAACGCAACGAGGCCACGGGCACATCCAAACCGGTGGCGCTCCGAGACAATACCAGCTATTCGGTGATCTTGGGAGTCTTCACCAACGAGGGCTACGACGCCACCGTCACCCTGGCCCAGGTGTTCTGGCTGCGAGACGTGAGCGCTGGCCAGCCGGACAGATTCTACGTAACGGCCGATGAACCCATGTCGGTGGCCGTCGATTTCGCTGACTTCGGCCCGGATATTGTCTCGCTGCGCAAGAAGCTGCGCGCGGCAGGCGCTCGCGTTCATGATAGCTTTCCGGAATACGGGAAGGATTTCAGGCGTCGCCTGGGTATCGAGTCGGAGCAGGCGATGGAATTGTTTCACCAGACCGTCTCGATGAAATCGGTAGGTAACCTCACGGATTTCGTCCGCGAGCACATGCTGGAGCCGTTCGACGCCGCCAAATGGACCGAGAACATCGTGGCACACTTCGAGGATCTGACGAAGGCGCACGAGGCGGTCCAGCGGGCTCAGGCCCAGCTCGCCATGCTGAAGCCGCTGCTGGCCGACTGTGACACCCACGACAAGGCCGCCGCCGAGATCGAGGCGCTGACCGGCCAGCGGATGGCGCTGAAATACTACTTCGCCGACCTCAAAGCCGGGCTCCTGGACGGGCTGCTCGCTGATCTTTATACCCAACGGGACCGCCTTGACGCCCAGATGAAAGGGCTCGAAACGCGGCTAAAGGCGCTGCGCGAGCGAGAGACCACCTTGCGGGTCGAATTGGCCGGCCACGGTGGAAACCGGCTCGCTGAGATCGAGCGCCAGCTCGAAGATGGCGAAGCTGACTGCACCAAGCGCATGGAACGGGCCGAGCGCTTCGGCAAATTGCTTGCCGAAGCAGGGCTGGATCCAGTCGAGACGGCGGAGCATTTCGCGGACCGGCGCCGGGAAATCGCAGTCGCCCGGGATGCCGCCAAGGAGGATCTCACGGACCGGCAGAGCCGGCTTAAGGACACCGGTGGTGAGGCGCGGGAGCTCGGCAAAGAAGCGGACAAGATCAACGCCGAGCTGCGGAGCCTGCGGCAGCGGAAGAACAACATTCCGAAGCGCAACCTGGACCTGCGCCAGCTGCTCTGCCGAGAACTGGGACTTGCCGAATCCGCGCTGCCGTTCGCCGGAGAGCTGCTGGCGGTCCGCCCCGGGCAATCCGACTGGGAAGGCGCTGCCGAACGGCTCCTGCACAGCTTTGCCTTGTCCATTCTCGTCCCGCAACGGGACTACGCGGCGGTATCGGACTGGATCAACGATCACTTCCTGAGTGGGCGCGTGGTGTACTACCGGGTTCCCGACCTGCCACCGGCCGCGCACGGCGGTGCGCCCGTCCCGCCGCCGGCCAGCGCCTCCGGCGGCAACACCCTGTCCGCCAAGCTGGACATCCGGGATAGCCCGTTCGCCGCGTGGCTGGAACGCGAGCTAGCCAGCCGGGCGGACTACACATGTGCCGAGACCATGGCCGATTTCCGGCGGTCGCCGCGGGCGATAACCAAGGCGGGCCAGATCAAGGGATCGGGCGGGCGGCACGAGAAGGACGACCGCTCGCGCATCGACGACCGGAGCACCTATGTGCTCGGCTGGACCAACGAAAGAAAGATCGACGCCTTGCTGCGCCGGGCGAGCGCGATACACGGCAAGCAGGTCGCGCTGGCGGCAGCGGAGCAGCTTGTCAAGGCCGAACTGGACGCCGCCATCGACCGCGGCCAGGTTCTCGCCGGGCTGGACCAGACACACGAGTTCGCTGAGATCGACTGGCAGTACGTGGTCAACCGGCTGGAGGATCTGAAGGAGGAGAAGCGGGCACTGGAGGCGGCGTCGGCCGAGCTGACCCGGCTGAATCGTGAGCTGGATTCAGTCAGGGAGCAGATCGATGACATCGACGGCCAGCACGGGCAGGTGCGCGAGCGGATCGGCAGCGTCAGCAGTCAGATCGATGTGGCCCGCGGAAGCCTCGATGAGGCGAACAAGACGCTGGCCGAGCCCGGCTGCGAACCGGCGCGGGCGCACTTCCCGGCCATCGGCGAGCTGCTCACCGGACCAACGCTTGCGGAGCTCCGACCGCGCACCCCGGCCGCCTGCGACCGGGCGGAGATGGCGGCGGCCGGGGAGGTCATCGCGCTCACCGACCGGCGGGCCGCACGGAAGGCCGTTCTCAGCAACCGAATCGTCGCCGCGATGGGGGAGTTCCGCAGGCAATACCCGGTGGAAACCGCCGAGCTCGACAACGCGGTAGCCGCCGCGGACGGCTACCGCGAGCTGAACAAGCGGCTCACCGACGATGACTTGCCCCGGTTCCACCGGCAATTCAAGACGTACCTCAACCAGAACACGGTCCGCGACATCGCGGGCTTCCAGTCCCAGCTGAACAAGCAGGCCGCAGTGATCAAGGACCGGATAGCCACGATCAACGATTCCCTGGTCGATGTCGACTACAACCCGGGCCGTTACATCCGCCTGGAGGCACAGCTGACGCCGAACACCGAGATCCGCGACTTCCGGGCCGAGCTGCGGGCCTGCACCGACGACGCCGTGTCGGGCGAGACTACCGACCAGTACTCCGAGCAGAAGTTCCTCCAGGTCAGCCGGATCATAGAGCGGTTCAAGGGCCGGGAGGGGCAGACTGACACGGACCGGAAGTGGACCCGGTATGTCACCGACGTGCGGAACTGGTACATCTTCACCGCTTCCGAACGCTGGCGTGCGGACGATACGGAATACGAGCACTACACGGACTCCGCCGGGAAGTCCGGCGGGCAGAAGGAGAAACTCGCCTACACGATCCTGGCCGCCTCGCTCGCGTACCAGTTCAAGCTGGAATGGGGGGCAGTCAAATCACGGACGTTCCGGTTCACGGTCATCGACGAGGCGTTCGGCCGTGGCTCGGATGAGTCGACCCGGTTCGCGCTCGAGTTGTTCCAGCGCCTCGGCCTGCAACTGCTCATCGTTACCCCGCTCCAGAAGATCCACGTGATCGAGCCCTACGTGTCGGCGGTCGGCTTCGTGGACAACCCGTCGAGCCGCCACTCCCGGCTGCAGACACTCACGATCGAGGAATACCGGGCGCAGCGCCTCGCGCACGCCATCAGTCAGCATGTGACGGCGAACGGCGGCTCGGTCCCGCACGTCCCCGTCCCCGCCGCCGGGGCCTGACATGCCATCCAACTGGACCCGCCCGGCCGACGTGCGCGCGGCACTCGGCCGGAAGTGGCAGTCTGGCTCGCTGCTGAGCGGGTTCGCCATCGGCCAGGACTGGGAACCGCTCGGCATCCCGCTGCGCGGCCCGGCGCCCGGTGAGATCGGCGAGCGGCTCGGCGAGGTGCAGGAGTGGGCCGGAGACTGGCAGCGGGCCGGGCGTGGCCCGCTGCGGGTCGAGTACAAGAAGGTCGGTGGCCGCCATGTCGGGTCCAATATGATCCCGTGCCGGGCCTGGATGGACACCTATGATCAGGTATGGGCGCTACTCGGCGTCCGGGGTGAGGTGCGCCGGTTCACCGAGCTCGCCGACTCGGCCCGGGCCAGCTGTCCCCGGCTGGTCTCGTGGGTTACGTGCCACCCCATGAAAGCGCTCCGACTGGAATCCAGGTGGGAGGAGATCCTTGGGACCGTCCGGTGGATAGACGAGCGGCAGCAGCCGGGAATGTATCTGCGGCAGGTGGACGTGCCGGGTGTCGACACGAAGTTCATCGAGCGGCACCGGGGAGTGCTCGCCGAACTGCTGGACCTCCAGCTTGACCCGGACCGGATCGACGCGGCAGCGGCTGATTTCGCTGGGCGATACCGATTCCGTCGTAAGCCAGGCTACGTACGCTTCCGCTGCGCTGGCCCGGACGGATTCAGCGAGCTTTCCGTGCGGGCCGACGAATTCACCGCACCGCCGCCGGGGATCACACGCGCTTACGTGCTCGAAAACGAGATCACCTATCTCGCGTTCCCGCTCACCGACGGGGCCATGGTGGTCTTCGGCGGGGGATACGCGGTACCCGTGCTCGCACCGCTCGGCTGGCTGGCCGATCTCGACCTCGTCTACTGGGGCGACATCGACACTCACGGGTTCGCCATCCTGAACAGGCTGCGGCAGCGATTCCCGCACGCCCGGTCCATGCTGATGGATCGGGCGACGCTGCTGGCGCACCGCGACCAGTGGGTGACCGAGCCCAGTCCATCAGCCGCCAGCCTTGAGCTTCTCGACGCCGAAGAGGCGGCGCTCCACCGGGACCTGGTTGCCGGTCGGCTGGGACCATCGGTAAGACTGGAGCAGGAACGGGTCGGCTTCGACATGATCGAACAGGCGGTCGCGCACTCCCGCGCGCACTAGTGCTGCAGCCGGTGCGCCCCAGAGATCTGGAGGTGATCGTCCGGCGGTTATTCCTCAGGTTCTCTTGGGACACCGATGGCGAATAGCCGCTGCGTCAGCACAACCCGGGTACGGCTCTCCAAAGATCGGGTGAATGGGCATTGCCCCGATACGAACTCACTCGGCGCAGCCCGGTTCGCCTACGCCTCGCCGCATGTTGGCCGTTTGCATGCCACGCTGTCAACCGACACCACGCTCGCATCCACGCAGCTGACCGAGCGGCTCGGTGGAATCTACGCGCTGGAACGAATAATGCGCGACTCCGCGAAAGACCATGCCACGGTCGCGCGGTGCTCACCGCGTACGTCCGTGAGCACGCCCCCCGAAACCGAGTTCGGCACGCCTCTTCAAGGCGGACCTGCGTGACACGGACCTGCACGGCGTGAACCTCACTTCGACAAGGCTCGTCAACGCCGACCTGAGCGCGGCTGCAGGCCTCGTGGCGCCGCAACTCGCAGGCGCGTGGTTCGACCACACAACAAAGTTGCAGGGCAAACTCACGTCACACCCATGGGGTGCGCGCATAGAGGCCTGTTTGCAGGTGGACAAAGAGTGGAAAAGCCTCCCGTCGGAGGAGAGGGTCGGCCGGGTCACACCGGTTCCACCTCCGACACCCCACAACCTCCGCCCGAAACCACGCCCGCGGCCAGCCCAAGGACGCCGCAAAACCTAATGTCTGACGTCTGATTTGGCCTGATGTTTCGTGGGCGTAGCACCGACGGGCCAGAGATGGTCTGCCGACGAGGGGCCGAGTCGCGGACCTTCGTCCCTTGGTGCCTCGATCACGACAGGGTTAACCTGAGTGTCCTTCAATGCGAGGGGGAGAATGCAATGCGGTTACCACGCGCTAAGCGGCCAGCAGCCGGCGTGCAAGGCAAGATCGGCGCGACCGGTGAAGGACAAGGTTTGGTCTACGTTGCTCAGGGGGGTGGCTACCGGCAGGAACTCCCAGCACAGACGCTCCTCAGGCTGTGCCTCGAGGATGGAACTGACGGACGAGAGATCCCCAAGAACGTGCGGATCACGGGTCCCGTGAATCTGGCGGAACAATCGATTATCCGGTTGTTGCGGTTCGTTGACTGCGAGTTCACTGATCCGATCGACCTCACCGGAGCCCAGGCCTCGGCGGGCATTCATCTGGAGGGATGCTCGATTAAGGCCCTCTATGCGGACCGGCTCAGCGTGGATGGGGATTTGGTGCTAGAGCGTGTGCGCAGTGATGGGCCGATTTCGCTTTGCGGGGCGCGGGTGGCGGGCCATCTGCGCTGCACAGGCAGCGAACTGAGATCGTCAGACGGGGCGGCCTTGAACGGGCTCGGCATGGTGGTCAAAGGGTCGGCGTTATTTGACGGGCGCTTTCACTCGCAAGCGGAGGTCAGCCTGGCGTCTGCCCGAATCGATGGCACTGTTGACATGACGGGCGCGTCGCTGAGCAACAAGGGGGGCAACGCGCTAATGGCGGACGGGATTCGTGTGGGAACCGGAATGTTCCTCGGCGAGCGCTCCGAAGGGCCATTCAACGCGGAAGGCACGGTGCGCCTCGGGGAGGCGCATGTCTCAGGAAAGCTAAAGTGCAGCGGAGGCCATTTTTGCGCATCGCCTGCACAAAGCAAAGCAATCGATGCTCAGTCACTTGAGGCTGACGAGGTCCGCCTCGATAAAGGCTTCACAGCCGCTGGCGAAGTCTCACTGAAGGGCAGCACGGTTACCGGCCAAGTGAGCTGCGAAGGTGGCGAGTTCAGAAATCTGGGCGGGATCGCGCTGAACGCCGATGGCCTGGAATGCAGCGACATGCGCCTTGGCCGGGGATTCGCAGCGCTCGGTGAGGTCCGGCTCGTGGGAGCGAGGATCTCACACGAGCTGAACTGCTCGAGCGGCAGTTTCTGCAACGAAGGGGGCGACTCGCTCACGGCGGATGGCCTGATCTGCGACGGAAAGATCTACCTGAATGAGAAATTCAAGGCTAGCGGCGCGGTTCTGCTCCACAATGCGAGAATCAAGACCGAGCTGAATTGCAGCAGCGGCGTCTTTGCCGCCCTGCTCGCGGATGGGATGACTTGTGACGGCAACGTCTACCTGAATGAGAAATTCAAGGCTAGCGGCGCGGTTCTGCTCCGCAATGCGAGAATCAAGACCGAGCTGAATTGCAGCAACGGCGTCTTTGCCGCCCTGCTCGCGGGTGGGATGACTTGTGACGGCAAGGTCTATCTCAATGAGAACTTCAAGGCCAGCGACGAGGTCGAGTTGACGGACGCGACGGTAGGCCGTGAGCTGAACTGCAAGGATGGAAAATTCGAAAAACTCGATGCGCCACGGCTCAGGGTCGGCGCAAAGTTCGACTGGCAACCCAACAAGACCCCGGAATGCGTGGACGTCTCTTTTGCTGAGGTCAGCCTGCTGCATGACAATCCGAACAGCTGGCCGTCGGGTGAGAAGGGGCCGAGAAAGAACAGGACCGAGCTCGTTGGATTCACTTTCGGAGATCTTGGAGAGGAGGTTTATGGATCGGGTACCGAGAAAAAGGCGGTCCAGACCAGAATTGACTGGCTCAAAAACGTGAGCTACGCGCCTGGCGTCTATCGGCAGCTTACCCGCATTTACCGGCAGAAAGGGCGAAGTCGCGCGGCCACGAAAATTGCGATAGCCGGTCAGCGCGACCGGCGTAGACGTGGCGGGATGCCCTGGGGGTCCAGGATATGGAGCCTGTTCCTCGATGTCTCCGTCGGCTATGGCTACCGGATTTATCGGACGTTGTTCGCCGTCCTGGGCGGCTGGTTTCTCGGCTGGCTGTTCTTCAGCCTTGCGCAAGCAAACCATCTCATGGAGGCAGTGGGGGGCACCCCAGGTGTGGCGGCGGCGGCGAACAAATGTACGTCGAACTACCCGTGCTTCTTCCCACCCGCCTACGGATTGGAGATCTTCTTGCCCGTGATCAACCTCCGTCAGGTGAGCTTCTGGCTGCCCAGTGCGGCTACCTTGCCGGGTAAGCTCTTGCTGGGTTGGGTATGGCTGGCGATCGTTCTTGGATGGGTCGTGACCGTCGCCGTCGCGGCCGGGATCGGGACTCTATTTAGCCAGCGGGACTGAATCGTTCGCGGCGCAGGCGAGGGGACCTGATGAGTATCGACCTGTCGAGTGCGTTTGCGCAGTGGATCGACCGGGCGACACTCGTGTGGAACACCCCGATGGCCGACGCGTTTCGCTGCGCCCTGGAGTATGCGCCTGGCTCGTCGGCGCGCGACATTGTCACCGGCCATGGAATCGCGATCGCGCTCGACCCGCTTCCTGGTGGTCTCCCCGAGCGGCTGCGCGCCGCCTACCCGCACCTGGCGGCGGGCCAGGCCTTCGGCGTCGCCTTCCGTGACGACGGCCAGCTGCGCGATGCCATCAGATCGCCATTGATCGCCGTTCAGCGCGACGAACGGGACCAGCCGGTCGCCGCGACCGGGGTGCAGACTCCCGGCGTGCTCGATGATCTGTTTGCGGCCGCCGCGGCCGAGGAGCTCGGCCCAGTATGGAGGGACGGCACGCCGAGGCTGGCGGTCTGGGCACCTAATGCCCGCTCGGTGACGCTGAAGCTCTATGCCACGGCGTCGGGGAGTTCGCACCGGCTCGTGCCGATGCGGCGCGACGACATCACGGGCATCTGGTCGGTGACTGGTCTTCCGGACTGGAAGGGCTGGTACTACACGTTTCTGGTGACGGTCTACGCGCCGAGTGCCGGTTTGATCGTCACCAACGAGGTCACCGACCCCTACAGCTTGTCGCTGTCGGCCGACTCGGTTCGGAGCCAGTTGATAGATCTCTCAGATCCGGAGCTGGCTCCTCCCGGCTGGCAGGCCCTGCCGAAGCCGCCCCCGGTGCGGCCGAGCCAGGCGTCGGTCTATGAGCTGCACATCCGCGACTTCTCGGTGGCCGACGCGACGGTTCCCGAGCCGTTGCGTGGCACCTACGCCGCGTTCAACATGCAAAGCGCCGCGGGGATGCTGGCGTTGCGTGAACTGGCCGCAGACGGCCTCACCCACGTACAGCTTATGCCAGCCTTCGACTTCGCGACCGTGCCCGAGCGGCGCGCAGAGCAGCTGGTCCCACCGTGCGACTTGGCGTCGCAGCCCCCGGACTCGCAGCGGCAGCAGGACTGCATCGCGGCGATCAAGAGCCGAGATGCCTACGACTGGGGCTATGCCCCGGTGCACTACACCGTTCCGGAAGGCTCGTATTCAACCAAACCCGACGGATGGACGCGGATCAGGGAGTTTCGCGGCATGGTCGCCGCATTGCACGAGGCCGGTCTGCGGGTCGTGATGGACGTGGTCTACAACCACACCCAAGCCGCAGGTCAAGACGCCCGCTCGGTCCTCGACCGGATCGTGCCCGGTTACTACCATCGGTTGCGCGATGACGGGACGGTCTCGACAGGCACCTCCTGCTTCGACACGGCGCCCGAGCATCTGATGATGGGCAAGCTCGTCATCGACTCGGTGGTCACTTGGGCCGGGCAGTACAAGGTTGACGGGTTCCGTTTCGACCTCATGGGCTTCCATCCCAAGGCGAACATGGTCGCCGTGCGCGCGGCGCTCGACAATCTCACACACGTGGATGGCGCGTCGGCTTTGCTGTATGGGGAGGGGTGGAACTTCGGCGACGTGGCCGATAACGCGCGCTTCATCCAGGCTACTCAGCGCAACATGGCGGGAACCGGCGTCGGCACGTTCAACGACTGGCTTCGCGACGCCGTGCGTGGCGGCAGCCCTCTCGATGCCGATCCCCGCGTCCAGGGCTTCGGTTCGGGCCTCTTCACCGCGCCCAACGGCGCGGTCGTCAACGGCGCACTTGGCTCACAACGCGCCCGCCTCCTGCACTACCAGGAACTGATCAAGATCGGTCTGACGGGAAACCTGCGGAGCTACCGGTTCACCCACGCACAGGAAAGCAAACCGATCCCGGAAGGCCCCGGTTACAACGCTGAGCCGGCTGAGGCGATCACCTATGTCGATTGTCACGACAATGAGACGCTGTTCGACGCTTTTGCCCACAAGCTCCCGCGCGAAACCTCGATGGCCGACCGGGTTCGCATGCATTCTCTTTCACTGGCTATCGTGCTGCTAGGCCAGGGGATCGCATTCGTGCTCGCAGGCAGCGAACGGCTAAGGTCCAAGTCCCTTGACCGCAACTCCTACAATTCAGGCGACTGGTTCAACCGGCTGCTATGGGACTGCGAGGACAGCAACGGCTTTGGCGCTGGACTGCCGCCAGCGCCAGATAACCAGGCCTATTGGATCTACGATAGGCCACTGCTTGCCGACCGGGCGTTGCGACCGGACTGCGGAGCCATCGACGCCGCGCACAACCAATTCAGAGAGTTCCTGCGGATCCGGCGGTCCTCACCAGCTTTCTCCCTCGGCTCCGCAGCCGAGATTCAAAGACGTGTCTCCTTCACCGCCGCCGAGACGCCCGGCGTCATAGGCATGCGTATCGACAGCGCGGGACTCGACCCGCGCTGGAAGGCGATCATCGTTATCTTCAATGCGAGCCGCGAGACCCAGGTCCATGCAACCGGCCTGCCCGCGGGAGCGCAGGTCGCTCTCCATCCCGTTCAAGCCGCCTCGCTCGACCTGATCGTCAAACAGTCGGCCTTCGATGCCACCCGCGGCACGCTGACTGTGCCAGCCCGCACCGTGGCGGTCTTCACCCAGTCCTGAGCCACTGAATACCGAATGGCAGCTCCGAGTCACCATCACTGCGCTTATCAGCCTGATGCAAGGAGCAGGAAGCGCCGCACACCTCGCGTGCCTTTCCCCCACTGGCGGCGGGGGGAGGATCGAATCAGTGAGCTAACGCCTTATCTGTGAGGGCCCCCGTCAAGGCCGACAGGTATGACGGTTGGATGTGTGCCTAGCGGTGGCGCAAGGCCACAATTCCGGTCCCGGCCGCCACCGCTCGCGTGGACCTGATCCGCTGGAACTTCACTACCGATGCCGCCCTGATCAACGGGCAGGTCACCGGTTCGGGTGACCAACTATCTCTTTCAATCTTCGCCGGATCGATGTCGCCTATCGTCCGCAGAAACCGGACGGTAGCCTTGACGCCGCGGTGCAGGTCGGCTGGGACGTCACGGCAAATCGCAAGGGCTAGGTTCGCGACCGGCTGTCACATGGGTGCGATCATTGCCAGCACAGGAAGCGTCTGGCGGAGGCTGCTGGGTCACACAAACCGGAACTGGCAGGGTCAGGGCGACCGGGCAGTGGCCGGACGCCTTGGGCCGTTGTCATCGATGCCCTCGAATCGTGGTCCGTTCGCAGCCCTCTGCTCAGAACGGGAGGCACCCGGCGGACCACGACCGGGTGCGGGCGGCCGACCCGCTCATAGCAGGCCCGATAGGACTTTCAGTTGGCGGTAATCGCGGTGGTCGGCAAAGGAGTGCGTCCACCGACCCCGCGCGATCGTTCCAGCCTGTCCGGCCGATCATTGGGATGACGTAGGTGTCCTTGTAGTCCCGGTGATAGGCCCATGTGCTGGCGCGCAGTGCGGGGCTGATCGCGACAGCCCCTCGCGAGTTCGAATCTGGCATCCTCGGCAGCTGTGACCAGGCAGCCCCGGCACGTCGTTGACCTGCACCTACTCTCTGTTACGATCAAGTGAGCGGTGCGCCGCGGGTCGTGATGAGGGCAGTAGGGCGATAGCGGTAAAGGGGATCGAACGAGTCTGACCCGGTTGCTGGGGTGCAGCCGGGGCCGGGGGTCGTCGGGTCGGGCGATGGTCCACACGGGTTTCGTGGCGGCCGTGCGCCGCAGATGCCGCTTGAGCGGAAAGAAAAGAACCCCAGGAGGTGCCGTGAACTCCGTGGAAGCTTCTCCTCCTAGCGTTGGGCAGCGAACTGGGCGCAGTCGCCTTCGCCGGCGGCTCCGCCGCTTACGGTCACGTCTTTACCGGCCATTCGCAAGGCTGCGGAACAGGCGGCACACCCGCCCGGGGCCGCCTCATCGGATTGACAGGAAGCACCACTGGCGTGGCAGCAGCCCGCTGAAGCGAAGCGTGAGAATCCTCGTTTACGTGGGCGGGCTTCTTTTGGTCGGCGCGCTTGCCTGGGCCGTGGATGCCGTGCTCACGCACCGTTCCTTCGCCCTGGATAACAGGTGCCAGCAGAGGGCTCTGTCCTGCGGCATACTGGCTAGCTTCCTTGTGCCGGTGCTCACCATCGCGCTCGTATCCGCATTCTTCCTGCTCGGCCGGCTCTGGTACCTGCGGAGGCGATATCTGCGGAGGGCGCGCACCAAGCCTCAGGATGTGGTGCCGACGGCTGGCAACATCATCGGCGACGTCGTTGGCCGTGACGAGCTATGCCGGGTAATGATCGCGGACGTGCGCGACACACACACGCGGCGTCCGCACGTGATCGTCGGAGGGATCGGCACGGGCAAGACCGCGCTCCTGGTCAGGCTGGCCAAGCTGCTGGCGCACCAGCGCGCTGTGCCGGTGGCTGTCCGGCTGCGGGACGCCCGGGAGACACTTAACTTTCGTGAACTGGCGCGTGAGAGGTTCATCGCGGATCTTGAGTCCAGCATCCTGTCCGATGATGAGGGCGAAAAGGTTTGGCGGCAGTTGCTCAAGGAGGGCCGGATCGTCGTGTTGGCCGACGGGCTGGAGGAGGCCCTGATCGATGACAAGGCGAATGCCGAGCGTGACAATCTCATCCGGCTTGCGATCCGCCAAGCCGGCAAGGAGAAACTGCCGTTGATCATCGCGTCCCGGCCGCATGATCCACTCCGCGGCACCGAAGCCGCGATTGTCGAACTGGAGCCGTTGAGCGAAGAGGCGGCGCTGGACTACATCCAGCTCAGGGATTCGATCGAAGACGAACACCGCCTCGACTGGATCGTGGAGACGGCAGATGTGACCGAGGCGCCACTTTACCTGCAGATCGCCCACCAGCTCCACCGCGCCGGGTTACTGATGTACCTCTCGGCCAGCCGAGACGATCGGCAACTCGACACCCGCAGCATCGACCGTTCGGAGCTGCGGGTGCGCCTGCTCACGATCTGGGAAGACGCGCTCATTAAAGGGCACTTTCCACCGGGGGTGGCATTGAAACGCGATGACCGGCTGGCGGCGATCGAGCATCTATCCGTGCTGGCATGTATTGGCCTGCGGCAGGACAAGCTCGAGGTCAACCTGGAGGAGTTCGAGGCCCTGCGGAAAAGGGACAAGGACGGTCGGCTCCTGCCGATCATCGAACAGCCTCCGATCATCCAAGAGGCGCACAAGCGGCTCGCCGCCGCCAGGCATCCTTCCTTCGACGTCCGTCTCGCCGCGACCTGGGGAACTCAGCTCGAGCTCGTGGAGGCGCGGGAGAACGCCGTGCGTTTCCCGCACTCCATCCTTCAGGCATACCTCGGTTCGTGGCTCATCGGATGTGCCATGGCGGATGCCGAGTTCCGGGAGGAGGCACTCAAGAACGCAGGGCGGGAACTGCTCATCGCGCTGGTGATGTACTCAAGGGCCAAGCTGGGCAAGGCAGGCCCAAGGGGGCTCGCGCGGGCGGACATCGACAGCAGCAGCAGCAGCACGCCTGCTGATCCGATCGACCTGCGCACGCTGTTGCGTGACACCGCGTGCAAGCGCACCGACGCGAAGGCCCTCAACCTCTACGCCACCGTGCTCGAGATCGACAGCGTGCACCCCGATTGCGAGCATCAGGCCATCGCAGGCGAGATCGCGAAACAATGGCAAAAGCTGGCCGAGCGGGATCCGCGGACGCTGGAGCACGCCAAACTCAACCTAGTGCGCCGGTTCGGCGAGGCCGCACGCACCATCACGGAACGCCGCCGGACAAATGGCCCCGCCCAGCCCGCGTACCGTCAGCTCTTCGAGATCGGCTGCGGCGAACCGTCCTACGCGGTCCGGCTCACGGTGGCGCAGGAGATCGGCGCCGGAGGCGACGATGCGCTGGCCGAGCTTCGCGCGAACCTCGGGCCCCCAGCACGCCAGGGCCAGGCGCTGAACCAGGGGAACGGTGCGGCCCACGCTGCGGACGCTCAGCAGAACCGGAGCGAGACGAGCCCCGCCAACAAGGGGCAGGAGCAGGCAGAGGAAAAAGATGAGGAAACGCAGCGGCAGAACATCATGCGGGCATGGCTGGCGCCTCTGCTCGTGGGATCGGCCAGCGGCGACTCGCGTGCGATCGCCGGCGGCTGGCTGGAGGAATGGCTGGACTTCGTTTATGAGCAGAATCGGCTGCCCGACCGGGCACGCGTCGGCCTGTCCCTTGAGATTGCGCTGGCGCAGGGATTCAAGTACGCAGCCAACCGCCGCCGCACCCATCCGCAGGCCCGCGACGATGCCCGCACTTACCTGGCCGAGCAGGCAAAAGAAATGCTCGGCGCCTGCCACTTCTGGTTCACCAGGATTACCCTCCTGCACGCGCTGACCCTATGGCACCTGCCGGACGGCGCGAACGGGCGGCCCGGTAACGGCCCAGATCCTGACTACAAGGCGCTGGTTGCGCACTGGTGCGGGATGGACGGCAGCCGACGGCGGAACCGGTACAAGGAGCACCCATTCGTGGCCGAGACCTGGCGGCTTTGCGTCCGGGCGCTCGAGACCGGGCAGCCGGAGAGGTACATCTGGATCGACGAAAGCGGGGTCGTCTCCAGGGTCGGGTCCTGCCCGGCCAGGCCGGGAACGCGGCGCAAACACAACCTGTGGATCCCACCTTCCACGGGATGGACCGCGCTCAACGCACACGCGCAACAACTCGTGGCAGACGTGCTCCTGCTGCTGAACCTCGCCGAGCGAGGCGGGCCCAGCGACCGCGACCGGAGACTTCAGCGCACCAATGAAAACTATCTTCCGCCGTGCATGGCGGAGGACCGGTCCCTGCTCGAGCCGAACCGGCCGCTGGGCATGGCAGGGGACTCCGCGCCGGGATCCAGCTGCAAGGCCGGGTGCCCGTTCGGCCTCTGCCCCTATCCCCCGAAGGGTTCGCAACATCACCGGCAGGAACTTAGTGAAGCGTTCTGCCGCAGGCAGCAGCGACTTCTCACACTCTGGCCTTCCCGCCCCCGCACGGCGCCGTGGCAGGAGATGTCAGCCGCACGGCTCAGGCGGTTCTGGCGAGAACTCGGGCAACCGGTGTCGCGCACCCAGCTTGAACGCGATAATGCTGACCGAGCCCGGCCCCGCGGTCGCCGTCGATAACCATTGAGGTGACCAACTCCCCTGCGCCAAAGCACTGCGCCGCACACGATGTGGCGGGTTGAGGAGGACGAGGCACGACCGCCCTCCTTGATCTCTTCCACTTTGTGTTTGTTCTGCTCAGCTGGGGTGCCAGGGCCTCGCAAAGTGACGGGTCGTCTGGTTGGTCCGGTTTCGTTCGGCATCTGATGGCCCACTGCAGCATCTTCTCCCGCACCGTCCGCGCTTGACCAACTGCGCGGCACCATCTCATTCGAGCCCGGCGCGTGTCCGGGGCTGCCAGAGCGTCTGGCGGGGTACGCCAATGCCGCGTGTACCAGCGTCGACGCCCCGCCGTCTCCGGACCGGCGGGGCGTTCGCTTGCTGGGCGGGTCAGTTCAAGGCGGGCAGGGCCTCGCCGGCCATTGACCCCGCGGGATACGGCGTCGCCGAGGATGCCGGCCACGTCTCGAGCATGCGGGCGATCGGTGGGCCGTCCAGGTGATGGGGCGAGCTTTGCTTGTGGCGGCTTCAGCCGGGCCTGAGCCGGATCCCCCGGTCAGGACGTCTGGGCGTCGCAGATGTTGGTAGCCGCCGGACGCGTGCCCCGTGGCCAGGCGCTTGCTCGCCGACCGGTGTGTGCCATCGGAGTAGCCTGCTGGAAGCTCCTGGTACGTGATGGGCGGACCGGATCTGGTGTGTTCGCCCCTTTAGGTCAGCGGCCCGGCAGCGCTGCTGCGGCGTGCCCGCCAGGCGTAATGGGTTGTGCCGAATGATCTACGTGGAAAGCCACGCTAACCAGGGTCAACTCGCGCCGGATGTGCCGAACGTAGTGTGTGTAACATGTAGTACGTGATCACATACTGTCAGTGATCACAAGGGGGATAGTGAGATCACGCGATGGCGCGCTCGCCTACCCCACCAAGCCACTCGATCTCGCCGAACTCGGCGCTGCTCGACTCCTTCGCGCCACCTGCTCAGGACCATCAGGCACGCCCGGCGACACCGGAATGAACGTCGCCAGCGGCGTGCGCCGCCCCAGACGGCTCCCCCAGAGCCAGCAAAGGCTTGGCCCGTGAACCGCACCGTGCTGTACATCGAGGACAACCCGGACAACATTCACCTAGTCGAACGGATGCTTATGCGGCGCCCGCAAACCGAGCTCCGCGTGGCCATGAACGCTCACGACGGCATCAAAGCCGCCATAGACGAACGGCCGACGCTGATCCTGCTCGACAATCGTCTTCCCGACGCGACTGGTGACGAAGTCCTGCGTCAGCTCCGCTCGTCAGAGGCCACGGCCGGTATCCCAGTGATTATCCTCACTGGCGACTCAGGACAGGCGACCGCTGACGAATTCCACGCGCTCGGTGCCTCGGAGTTTCTCCCGAAACCGTTCGATATTCACCAATTCATGACCATGATCGACCGCTACCTTCGTTAAGCATCCGACGATGCAGATCTGGGACCTCGTCGCTGAGCTCACCAGCCACCCGGCAGGCGGCTCCATCGGCCCGGGCCACGGGACGGCGTACCTGCGCCGATTCGACGTGGGTGCGGGCGAGCGAGGCTGGGCGCGTCGCGTGGCCGATGGGGACCGCGCCCGGGACGGGGGAGGCGTGACATGAACACGGCGGCTGGAGGGGTCTTGTTCGATCTGGTGATGCGGAGGTGCCGGCTCGAGGGAAGGCCGGCACTGGCCGACATCGCGGTCTCCTCGGGCGTGATCGCCGAGATCGCCGACCGGGTGGACGGCGTCGGCAAAGCGGAGCTTGACGTCGACGGCCGGCTGGTGAGCTGCGCCTTTGCGCAGCCGCACATCCACCTGGACAAGGTCGGCACGCTGCCGCTGCTTGGCGGGAACCGGACTGGGACCCTGGCCGAGGCCATCGACATTCTTCATCGGGTCAAGCGAGGGTCCACACCGGGCGAGGTCGCGCAGCGGGCCGGGGTGGTCATCCGCCAGGCCGTGCTGTCGGGAACAACCCGGATACGTTCCCATGTCGACGTCGACACCATCGGCGGCCTGACGCCGCTGCGCGGCGTCCTTCAGGCGGCGCGCGAGCACGCTGATCTGTGCGACATCCAGACCGTCGCGTTCCCGCAGGAGGGGATCATCCGCGACCCTGGGACCGCCGAGCTGATGGACGCGGCGATGCGGGAGGGGGCCGACGTGGTGGGCGGCATGCCGCACTGGGAGCGAGACGAACAGGCGGCGCGTGACCACATCGGGGTCTGCATGGACCTCGCGCAGCGGTACGGCGCCGACGTGGACATGCACATCGACGAGACCGATGACCCCGGTTCCAGGACGCTCGCCATGCTCATCGACGCCACGGTCGACCGCGGCTGGCAGGGACGGGTCACCGCCGGGCACTGCTGCTCCATGGCGGCCTGGGACGACCAGTACGCGACGGACGTCCTCACCCGGGCAGCGGCAGCCCAGCTTCGTTTCGTGACCAATCCGGCGACGAACCTGCTCTTGCAGGGCCGGCTCGACCGCGAGCCGAGGCGGCGTGGCATTCCCCGCATCAAGGAGATGCTGGCCGCCGGGCTGACGGTGGCCTGCGGGCAGGACTGCGTCCAGGACGGCTTCTACCCCTTCGGCGCCGCGGACCAGTTGCAGGTGGCCTTGATCTTGTGCCATGCGGCGCAGTTGTCGATCCCGTCCGAGATCGACGCGGCGCTGTCTGCGGTAGGGAGCGCGGCAGCGCTCGTGATGGGTGTCCACGACTACGGGCTCAGGCCCGGGTACACCGGAGATCTTGTCGTGCTCGACGCCGGCGACCCGCATGAGGCACTGCGCATGCAGGCCGCACGCATGTGGGTCATCAGGCGCGGGTCCGTCGTGGCCGAGACTCGTACCACCGGCACCCTCCACAGAACTTTGGTGTCGGGTGCAGGTCAGCCGTAGCTCAGCCCGGGGTACCAGTCGCCGCGTCCCTGCGGCGTCAGGTCGAGGATGTTCCAGACAGGGTTCAGCAGGTCCAGGCCCCGCTGGTCGATGTCGCTGCCACGGCTCGTGGCCGCAGGTCGACGGCCCCCGCGCACGTGGCCGCACACTTCGGGTGCCCCCGATGCCGGCGGCCGCCCGGCGGGCGCGCACAATGGTCCGGTTATGAGACTCTCCAGGCCGGCCTCGCTGTTCCTGCTCGCCTTCGGCGTGTGGACGTGGGTCATCTGGCCGACGTTCATCCGCAACATCTGGAAGGACCCCCGGTCCTTCCATCACGGCGCCACCGGCTTCCTGCTCGTGCACGTCGCGCTCGCGGTTGTCTCGACCATCGCCGGCACGGCAATCGGCTGGCTCGGCTGGCGTGGCCTGCGCGCGAGCGGGCGTCGGCGAAGAGCGCAAGCAGCGCAAGCAGCGCAAGCAGCGCGGGAACGCGACGGCTCGGCCGGCACCAGGCTCTGACAAACGGCATTCCCCGCCAGGCGCGAAAGCCCGGTCCCGCCGGAATGTCACTGTCCGTCCATACCATCGGCGCATGTCCACCGGCCCGTTCCGCGACGAATCGTCCCGAACGGCTGCGTGGCGTGACGCGGCCAGCCCCGCCGCTTCCCGCCCGGGCGGGGCGCGCGGAAGGCGCCTGCGCGGCGGCTGTCGTCAGTACCCGCCTTCCGTGGGCCACGGCGGCGCGGCCGAGGCCAGCCCGGGCTGGCGCAGGCTGCGTGGTGCGGTGGCCGCGCAGGAGTGCTGGCTGCATCCGCCATTGCCGCCTGGTCCCGGGGTGTGCGCGGCGTGCAGAGGACCGGCTCGCCCGGATTACCTGCACTGCTTTCACTGTGGCCTGCACGCGGAGAGCGCGCCAGGCCTGCTCGCGGACGCGGTTGTGCCTGTCTCGTACGCGGTGAAGGGAGACAGGCTCGCGCACGACCTGTGGATCTACAAATCCGCGTTGGCGGACGCGGGACCCGCGCGGGCAGCACTGCTCGCGCTGCTGCTGGTGTTCCTGCGCGATCACTGCGCCTGTGCCTGGCGGCTGGCGGGTGGCGGCGCGCCGACGCACGTGGCCGTCGTGCCGAGCACCCGTGGGCGCCGTGGACCCCACCCGCTCCAGGCGCTGGCCGCACCGGCCCTCGCCCTGCCGTGGGCAGGCCTGGCGCTGGCCGCGCGGCCGGACCCGCCGGACCCGGACGACCGCGACCTGAGCCTGGATCTGTTCACCGCGCGGCGGCAGTTGTCTCACGCGCAGGTCCTGCTGCTCGACGACACCTGGACCACAGGGTCACGCGCCCAGTCCGCGGCGGCCGCGCTCAAACTGGCCGGCGCCGCGCGCGTGGTGGTCGTGGTGCTCGGCAGGCACCTCGGAAGGCTGGATAGCGGAATGGAATCGTTCAGTATCCTGCTGCGGGACCGCCGTTACCGCGCGTCGGCGGACGGCCTACTGCGGCCGTGCCCCGCGGGCTGATTCCTCGGCGGCGAGCTGTGCCATCTGCCGCTGGTAGTCGCGCTGGCTGAGCTGTCCGGCCAGCAGCAGCGCCGCCAGCACCGGCTCAGCGTCCCGCGCGCCGAAGGACATGGTCGCCGGTAGCGGTGCAGGCCCCGCCGTCAGCGCGGTCCAGGCATCAGTGGGTGTCCCAGGCCTGCTCGCGTAGCCAAGGGAAACGGAAACGCCGGACAGACCGCAATGGTGCGGCCGTGTCACCGAAGGTCATGATCGCAGCGATGACGATCGTGAGCAGGACGAGAACGACAATCAGCGCCATCGTCGTCACCCCCCGGGGGCCATACCTTGCGCTCAATGCCCACCAGGTTCCCCGGCCGCGGCCCCGCTTGTGCAGAGGCGTTCGTCCCATGTCTCAGCCCCCGTTTGAGAGCCTGCACCCCGTCGCGCCCGGCCCGGCGGCGGAGCATGGTTCTCGGACAGGCTTTACCGCGTGCGGGCCCGGGCGGCGGGCGAATGCCACCGCGGCGCATACGTTTCGTGCCAACCGCGGATGGGTGAAACGTTTCCCGGCGTGCTTTGTCCTCGATGCTGCCCGTCCACACACTCTCAGCCAGTGCGGGACCTTCGACCCTAACGAGCGGGTACTTGGTCGCGCCACTCTTACCCAACATGCAGGAGGGGTCCGGCCTGCGAGGGAGGTGACGGCTGTGAGCCGGAGGAGGGACGACCGGGCGACTGGTCCAGATGAGCAGACACAGATCGTGACCGTCGAGGGGGAACTGGATCTGGCGACGGCGGACAATCTGTACCGGCGTGGCCGCCTGGCCATTGGCCGCCATGCGCGGTTGGTTCTGCTCGATCTGGCGGGAGTTTCATTCTGCGACTCTTGCGGGCTGAATGCCTTCGTGCGGATTGCCAACGAAGCCGATGCCGCGGGATGCAGGTATGGCCTCGTCGCGCCGCAGCCGATTGTGATGAAGGTTCTGCACATTACCGGCTTGGATCAGCGGCTGCCGATTTTCCGCACCATTGAAGAGGCGCGGCTGCGCTTCGTATGAAGAGGCGCGGCTGCGCTTCGTTGCGTTTACTGGCGGCGTTCCAGGCAGCTGAGGTGGGCCTTTGGTCCCCGGAGCGGCACCAGCCCGGCGGGGGCCCGGGGACCTTTGCCTCTGTTCGCCCCTTTCCCGCAGGCACATCGTAAATGCGAGAAGGTAGGAGGTGGCGCCATGACTATGGAACGCCGCTGGAAGGTGGAAATCTTCGTGGATGAGCACGAGGACCACACCTGGGCCGAGGCCCGCCTGGTAGTCCCCGATGGCCGCGCGACGAAGCCGGCCGACCTGCTTCGCGGTACCGGGCAATCGCGGCGCCGCCCGGGCCAGGTCGCCGTGCAGGAGATCGAGGATGAGCTTGCGGTCTCCCGCGCGCTCTGGGACCTCGCGCACGTGCTGTGGACGACGGCGGTGTCCGATCTGGAGGCAGTGGTCTCCGGTTCTGTCACCCGGTCATGATCGCCGCGCGTAATGGCACGGCAGATAGCGCCGCGGCTCGGCGAGCCGCGGCTCGCGACGCTTGACCGGAGGCTGTGGGACCTGGAGATGCGGCTCGCATTGCTTGCCGAGGCTGTGCAGGTGCTCGCGCGGGCCCTGGAGGCCAGCCCGGCCGGGGAGCCAGCGGAAGCAGCGGTGGCCGAGGCGGCACGGCAAGCAAGTGAACTGCTGGTCGCGCCGCATCGCGGGCGCGCGTGACGGCGTCTGGCTGGGCCATGGCGGTATCTTGACGCCATGTCGGGCCGGATCGTGCTGTACGGTGCCACGGGCTATACAGGCAGGCTGACCGCGCGGGCAATGCTCGCGGCGGGAGCGCGCCCGGTGCTCGCGGGCCGGGATCGTGGTCGGCTGAGTGCGCTGGCCGCCCGGCTGGCGCCCGGCAGCGACGTGACAGAGCTGGAAACGGCTGTCGCGGGCGCGGGCGGACCTGGCGAGCTGCGAGATCTCATCGGACCTGGCGACGTGCTCGTGTCGACCGCGGGCCCATTCTTGAAGGTCGGCCGGGCGGCTGTGGCGGCGGCCGTGGACGCAGGCGCGGTCTACCTGGATTCGAGCGGTGAACCGCCGTTCATCCGGCGGGTGTTCGAAGAGTACGGTCCACGCGCGGAGCGGACCGGTGCGGTGTTGCTCACCGCATTCGGTTACGACTATGTGCCGGGAAACCTGGCGGGAGCGCTCGCGCTCGAGGCCGCCGGACCCGATGCGACCCGGGTGGATATCGGCTACTTCGTACGCGGGGACATGCGGAGGGCGGCGAGCGCGGGCACCCAGGCATCCGCCGCCGGTGTGCTACTCGAAACCGGATACACCTTCCGCGGCGGCCGGATCGTCAGCGAGCGGCCCGCCGCGAAGGTCAGGTCGTTCGAGATTGACGGAAAGATAAGGGAAGCCTTCTCCATCGGCGCATCGGAGCATTTCGCGCTGCCGAGACTCCGGCCGCGGGCAACGGCGACGGACGGCGCCGCGGCCCAGGCCGGGGTCACCGATGTGGGCGTTTATCTTGGCTGGTTTGGCGGCGCCGCCAGGCTCGTCAGCTACGGCTCCGCGCTGGCGGCGCCGCTGGGACGTCTGCCCTGGGTGCGGTGG
Source organism: uncultured Actinomycetota bacterium (assembly GCA_963851085.1). Lineage (GTDB taxonomy): Bacteria > Actinomycetota > Actinomycetes > Streptosporangiales > Streptosporangiaceae > DATFVJ01. The sequence goes on from CAWKNX010000001.1 coordinate 28,781, forward strand.
GCTGTGGACGCGCAGGCTGGCCGGATTCAGCGAACCAGGGCCGAGCCCGACCATGCGGAGCGCATCCGGTCGGACGTCGTGGCCGTGGCGGCTGACGCTGCCGGCACTGAACTGGCCGCGGTGCACCTGACCGGCGGTGATCCCTATTCCTTCACCGCCGGCGTCCTCGCCTGGGCGGCGTGCCTCGCGGCCAACGAAGGCCTGCGGCCAGCGGGCGCGCTCGGCCCGGTCGAGGCCTTCGGATCCGGCCCGCTGGAGAGCGGCTGCGCCAGCGCGGGAATTTACCGCCAGCTGCCCAAATCGGCTTAAAGCAATTCCCGATAAACCCGGATAATTGGCCAGCGCACGGTCAGTTACCCGCAGATTCCCGTACACTCCGGAATTAGACGGAGGTCGCGGGCTCGTTCGGCCGAGTCGGTGGAAGGATGCCTTTAGAAGCCTCTAGTTTTCTCGCTATGGATAACCACTTGCTTGTTGAGGAGCTAAAGGCCGGATCCCCGGGCGCGGTCAAGGCTATCCACGACAGCTACGCGCATGGCCTTTTTACGTATTGCTGGTTCATGCTCCGCAACGCCGACGCCGCGCAGGTGGCAGTGTGCGACAGCCTCGTGGTGGCGCAGGCGCATATCGCCCGGCTCACCGAGCCTGAACTGCTGAAGCCGTGGCTGTACGCCCTCGCCCGCGTCGAGTGCCTGCGCAGGCGCCCGTCGCCAGCCAGCGAACCCGGCGTCGACACGGCAGGCCGGCACGGGCAGGACGCCGGCGCCGGGCTGATGGCCTGGCACGCGGTTATGGACCTCGGCCCGCTCGAGCGGGAGGCGCTTGAGCTGTCCACCAGGCAGCGGCTGGGACTCGCCGGTGTTGCGCCAGTGCTCGGCATTCCCACGAAAGAGGCCGAGCTGCTGCTCATCCGCGCACGTGAATCCCTCCAGCGGGCCCTGGCGGGCCAGATCCTTGCCCGGGCAGGCGCCGACGGCTGCGCGGACCGGGCCACCATACTGGCCGACTGGGACGGCACGCTCACCGCGCCCGTGCGCGAGCGGCTGGTCAGCCACGCGGCCGGCTGCACGGCGTGCGCGCGGCACCTGCCGCGGAACGTTTCCGCGACGAAGGTCTACAGTTTGCTGCCTGTCCCTGACCCGCCCGTGGAAATGCGGCATCGGGCGCTCGCCTGCGTTGGCGATCCCGAGCTTGCCGGGTACCGCGCGTTCGTGGCGGGCCGCGCGGCGAAGTTCGGTCGCACCGGCTTTCCCGTGACGCCGGCGGCCGTGACGCCGGCGGCCTCGGTGGCGGCGGCCGCCGCCACCGAGCCCCATCGGCGCACCAGCGCCTATCTGTGGGTGGGTCTCGCTGCCGCCCTTGCCGCGACAGCGGCCGGTGCAGTTGTGGCGGTCAGCCGTCTCGGCGGCTTCGATGGCCTGTTCCATGGCAGGCTCACCGGTTCGGCCGGCTCCGCCGGCCGCGGCGCCGTGCCCGCGCCCGCCGCTGGCCCGGGTTCTGCGAGCGGTACCGCACACGCCCGCATCCAGGTCGGCCGATCACGCCGATCACGCCGATCACGCCGATCACGCCGACCGCGCCGCTTGGCGTGGCGGGAAGCCGTGGCGCGCCACGAGGTCCCGCACGGTCGGTATTCCCATCGCATCCGGCCCGGTGGCCGCTGCGCGGCGCTGCGCCGCTGCCATCGGCGGCCGGTATGAAGGTGTCGTCACGTCTGCTCGACCTCGGGGCGGCATCCGCTGGCACGCTGACGCTGAGCACGATCAGGGGACAGGTCGCCTGGTCGGCGACCACGTCCTCGCCTGAGCTCGCGCTCAGCAGCTACGGCGGCTCCCTGCCTGCGGGGGGTAAGGTCACGCTGACTGTGACCCTGACCAGGGATTCGAGCAGGTACCGCAGCGCCACGATCCTCGTCGGCCCAGGGGACCTGAGCGTCCTCGTCAGCTGGCTGACGGCGCCGCCGTCGCCGACGGCCAGGCCGTCGCTCCCCCCGTCTGCGCCACCGTCGGCGTCACCGCTGGCACAGACGCCGTCTCCGGTACCGCCCGGCACCCCGTCGCCTTGGCCGCGGCCATCACCGTTCCCGTCACGGACGCCACCGCACGGGTCCTCGCCGCGATCGCCTGCGCGCCCGCCGGCCGCACAGGCGCCGATGATGCCAGCGGAGCGACCCTGGGTTCCGCGGGGCCGTGGAGAGCCCTGGGAGGATGGCCAGTCGCAGCCGTGGGAGCGGGACGGATGGCGGCACTGGCGGCAGGACCAGCGGCCATCCTGGTGGCAGTACGAGCGGCGACCCTGGCGGCAATACCAGCGGCCGCCCTGGCCGTAGCCAAGCGGCCTGCCTGGCGGGTAGCCAGGCGGCGGTCCTGGCGGGTGACCAGGCGGCGGTCCTGGCGGGTGACCAGGCGGCGGTCCTGGCCGTAACCGGGCGGTCGGCCAGGGCGGTAACCAGGCGGCCGGCCTGGCGGTAACCAGACGGTCGGCCTCGTAAGCTTGGGCCGTGGAAGACCCTCCCGCGTCGCGGACAGCGCTCGTGCGCCGCGCCCGCAAGATCAATCGTGAGCTGGCACGGATGTACCCGGACGCGCAGTGCGAGCTTGACTTCACCTCGCCACTCGAACTCGTGGTGGCGACGATCCTTTCCGCGCAGTGCACCGACCGTCGCGTCAACGCCGTGACTCCGGTGCTGTTCGCGCGATTCAAGACGGCCGCCGACTACGCGGGCGCCGACCGCGGCGAACTAGAGAAGATCATCCAGTCGACCGGGTTCTTCCGCGCCAAGACGAACAGCCTTATCGGCCTCGGCCAGGCGCTGTGCGACAGATTCGGCGGCGAGGTCCCCGCCACCATGAACGAGCTCGTGACGCTGCCGGGAGTCGGCAGGAAGACCGCGAACGTCGTGCTTGGCAACGCGTTCGGCAAGCCAGGGCTCACCGTGGACACCCACTTCGCCCGTCTCGTACGGCGCTTCGGATGGACCACGCAGACCGATCCTGACAAGATCGAGAAGGACGTTGGCGCGCTGCTGCCGCGGTCGGAGTGGACGATGGCGTCGCACCGCCTGATCTGGCACGGCCGCAGGGTCTGTCATTCCCGCAGGCCGGCCTGCGGTGCCTGCGAGATCGCGAGGCTGTGCCCGTCATTCGGCGAGGGCCCGGTGGACGAGAATACGGCGCGCAAGCTGGTTAAGACCGGGCCGTTCTCGTGAACGGAGCCAGCCGTCGGGGTCCGCAGGGTACCCAGCGCACCCAGAGCTCACAGCTCGGCGCGGGCGCGCAGCGTGCCCATGGCGGGGACGCGGCGCTGCGGGCGCCAAGGTGGCTGCGCGAGCTTGCCGGCGCGGCGCGGCAGATGCCAGTGTCGGCGCATCTGCGGCCTCCGCAGGCGGGCGGCCGCGCCTCAGCGGTGCTCGTGCTGTTCGCGGACGGGTCGGCCGGCCCGGATGTGCTGCTGATACAGCGCAGCCATGGCCTGCGCAGGCACGCCGGGCAGACCGCGTTTCCCGGCGGCGCGATCGACGCTGGGGACACCGGCCCGGTGGCGGCGGCGCTGCGGGAGGCCGCTGAGGAGACCGGCCTCGACCCGGCCGGCGTCGAGGTGGTCGGCGTCCTGCCCGAACTGTTCGTGGCGCGCAGCGGGTTCCGTGTCTTGCCCGTTCTTGCCTGGTGGTGGCGGCCGAGCCCGGTGGGGCCAGCAGATCCGGTGGAGGTCGCGGCCGTCGCGCGGGTACCGCTTGCCGAACTCGCTGATCCGGCCAACAGGTTCACCGTCCGCCACCCGTCAGGCCTCGCCGGCCCAGCGTTCCGCGTGAACGGCGTTCTGGTGTGGGGTTTCACGGCCGGCATTCTGGACAGGCTCCTTGCGCTCAGCGGCTGGGAACGTGCGTGGGAAGCGAGCCGGGTCGAGGACCTGCCGCCGAGCGCACTCGGCTAGACGGCGTAGACCGCCAGACCAGCCGCCGCCTGGCGTCGCCCCCTCCGCATGCCCGGCCGGCCCGGTCCAGCGCCGACGCCGGTGATATCCATCAGCGGGTTCCCGGCGACCCCTCTGGGCACAGGAACCACAACGTACCCGGCAGCCCCAGACACTGGCTGCCCCATCCTGCGGCGCCGCACCACCGGCCCCGGCGAGGGCCGTGCGGGCTCGGCGGAGCGTCCGGTCCGTGATCGTGGTGGGTTACCCGTTAATCGCACGGCTGTCAATATGCACTACTGCCTTGACCCACGGCGGGCTTTCATGATCGAGGTAACTTTTCCGCACATACCGCCGAGAAGTTACCGCGATCATGAAGCCCCGGCGCTGCCCGGGCCGCGGCCATCGCCCGGATCATGATCCATGGCCCGTTGGGCACCGGATACGCGGGTTACCCACCACGATCATGGAAAGGTGATGTGCGTGGGTGGATCGTGGGGTTGCGCAGGGCGGGCAGCCCACGGCGATCACGCTCACCGGCACCACCTGCCCCTTCCGAGCCATCGGCCCGTCAGGGCCGTTGAGTCTTAGAACCGGGCAGGGCGAGCGTCCGTAGCGCGGCGTGGTCCACTTTCGCGTAAACGGCCGTCGTGGCCAGGCCGCCGGCTCGCGGCGTCCAGCCAGTGACAGGCTCGCCGCTGCCCGCCGTGATACCCAGGCCGCGTGGGCGGGGTCCCTGGCGGCTACGGGGGGCCGCAGGTCAGGTGTGGTGTACGGCCGGGCGGGCTGGCGACGCCGCAGGGCGGACGGGGGGCCGCAGGTCAGGTGTGGTGTACGGCCGGGCGGGCTGGCGACGCCGCAGGGCGGACGGGGGGCCGCAGGTCAGGTGTGGTGTACGGCCGGGCGGGCTGGCGACGCCGCAGGGCGGACGGGGGGCCCGCGGGCCTGGCAGTTGCTGTTCGGCGGTCTCGTTACCCGTGGAGCGCTATACCGTTGGCACGTGCCTGGTGACCTGCTCGACCTGATCTTGATCGGGGTTGTCGTCGCCTTCGCCGTCTCCGGCTATCGGCAAGGCTTCATCATCGGCGCGCTGAGCCTCGCTGGTTTCCTCGGCGGCGCCGCCTTCGGCCTGGTTATCGCCCCGACACTCGCGCAGTCGGTCGTCAAGGGGCAGGCGCAGCAGTCGCTCCTCGCGATCGTCATCGTATTCGTCGCCGCGATGATCGGCCAGTTCGCCGCCTCCACCGTGGGTGCCGCCATGCGCGACCTGGTGACCTGGCGCTCGGCGACCATTATCGACTCGGCCGGCGGCGCGGCTGTCAGCATCCTTTCCGTGCTCGTGATCGCCTGGCTGATCGGCACCTCGGTCGCCAATGCCCCGTTCCCGGCGGTCGTCCGGCAGGTGAACAATTCGGCAGTGCTGCGCGGGGTGGACCAGCTGATGCCTGAGGCTGCACGCACCTGGTTCTCCGGGTTCAGGCGGGTGGTGGCTAGCGGGCCGTTTCCGCAAGTCTTCGGTGGTCTGGGCGCGGAGGGGATCGTGTCAGTGCCGACCCCGAACGCGGCGGTGCTCAGCACTGGCGGGGTGCGCCGCGCCAGCGTGAGCGTGGTGAAGGTGATGGGCACGGCCCCGGATTGCTCCCGCAGGATCGAGGGTTCCGGATTCGTTTTCGCGCCGGAGCACGTCATGACGAACGCACACGTCGTCGCCGGTGTGCAGGACGGCCCTGATGTGTTCACCACGACCGGCAAGCGCCTGCGCGCCCACGTCGTGCTCTACGACTTCCAGCGCGACGTCGCCGTGCTTTACGTGCCTGGCCTCCACATAAACGCGCTGCAATTCACCGGCGCGGCGCGGACCGGCAACAACGCGGTCGTGGCCGGCTACCCACGCGACCAACCGTACACCGCGGTCCCGGCACGCATCGGCGGCATCCAGGAGGCACGCGGGCCCAACATCTACCAGTCCGACCAGGTGACCAGGGAGATCTACGCGATCCGCGCCTTCGTCCAGCCGGGCAACTCCGGCGGTCCACTGCTGGCGCAGGACGGGAGTGTCTACGGTGTCGTGTTCGCGGCGGCGGTAGGCCAGCAAGACTACGGCTACGCGCTTACCGCCGCCGAGGTCAGGTCGGACGCTCAGGCCGCGACGAACGCGACGGCCGAGGTCTCCACCCTGGGCTGCGACTGACGCTCCGCCCGGCGCCAGGACCTGTCCTGCCAGGACCCCGTCCTGCCAGGGTCATGATCGATGGCTCCTGGGGCGTGCTAAAGCACGACCGTCAATGTGTGCCATATCGCCCTGTTTCAAGATTAGCTTCGGCCGACGGTAATCACAGCATCCGAAGGCCCGTTGGGCACCGGATTGCCCGCCAAGGAGCCATCGATCAAGCTCGCCGCAGCCGGTCCGGCCCTTCCGGCCGGCCTTGCCGGGGCCGCCCGGCTCCGCAGCCCAGCCCCGCCGCGGCCCGCGGATGACCTGCTCCGGTCGTGCCGAAGGAGGTTGTCGCACAACACATGATCTTGAAAAGTCAGGCTCCTTTTGTGCGGCGTGTTGCATCGATGATCTCCACTGGGCGGGCTCAGAGGCCCTAAGAATGACACCAACGCTCCGCCGGCGCCCTGGCACCGCTCCGCGAAGTGCGCGCCCCCGGTCGTCCTCTCCGGACACGTTGGGCACAGTTACGCGACTACCTGCGAAGGCGCGCGGGAGGGGCCGGGATCACGGAGCGGGAGCGCATCAGATCACGCGAGCACGCGTGGGCGCAGATCTGAGGGCGGCAGGCCCGTGAGCCCGAGGCGCTCGATCCGTTCTGCGAGCCCTTCCGCTTCCCTGACGGCTCGCGTGACGTCCAGTCCGTGGAGGGAGACCGCGGACGCACCGGCAGCGCCATACGGGCGGATCCGGTCGCAGCCGCGGCGCAGGAGCGTGACCGCTCCCTTGGCGTTGCCGCGCTGAGCGTGGGTGAGGCCCACCGCGATCTGGGCGAGGCCCTGCCACAAGCCGCGTTCGGGCGCCGGGGCAGCCTTCCAGCTCGCTTCGAGCACCTCGTGCGCATGGAACGGCATGCCAGTGTCGATGAGCCGCTGCGCCTCGGCAAGCGCCTCGGCGGGTGGGAGGTCCAGGTCGTCGGGAATGCCGGGCTCACCAGCCGTGCCCCGGCTCAGCGGCCGCCCGAGCGCGTCCCGTGGCCGGGAATTTCGTGGCCTGCCCGCCGGGTCTCTGTCGCGGTTCACCGTTCCGGTTCTGGATCGGCGAGCCAGCCGCGCAATTCCGCGTTGAACCTGTCCGGCAGTTCCTCGTGCGGGAAGTGCCCGGCGCCGTCGATCAGCCGCCAGCGGTAGGGCCCGTCGACATACCGGCCGGCCCCGCGCGCGGTGCGTGGCAGCACACATTCGTCGAGCGCGCCATGCAGATGAAGCGTCGGCGCCTGGATGGGCGCGCGCATCCGCCGCGCGTACCGTATGCCGTCCGGCCGCAGCCTGGACCTGACGATCCACCGGTGGTATTCGAGAGCCGAGTGAGCGACGCCAGGGATGCGCATCGCCTCTCGGTAGCGGCGGTCGGCCTCGTCGTCGGGCCAGCCAGGCCCGGACCAGTCCCTGAGCATGCGGCCGACCTTCGCCCCGTTGTCGCGGACAAGCTGGCGCTCTGGACTGGCGGGCAGCTGAAACCGCAGCGCGTATCCGCTCCGCTTTCCCTGCCCGAATGGGTCGGTCAGCATGGCGGAATGCATGCGCAGCGGATGTGGCGCGGAGACGACCGCCAGCCTGCGGACCACCTTCGGGTAGTACACGCCCATCGTCCACGCCACCAGGCCGCCCCAGTCGTGGCCGACGACGACGGCGTTCGCCTCACCAAGCGCCCTGACCAGCCCGGCCGCGTCGGACGCGGCGGTCACCAGGTCGTAGCCTCGGGGTGGCTTGTCGCTGCCGCCGTAGCCGCGCAGATCAGCGGCGACGCCGCGGAAACCCGCCCGGGCAAGCGAGGCCAGCTGTTCCCGCCACGTCCACCAGAACTCAGGGAACCCGTGCAGCAGCAGTACCAGCGGTCCGTCTCCGCTCTCGGCGACGTGGAAGCGCGTCCCGTTCGCGCTCACCGACCGGTGCGACCAGGGCCCGTCGACCTCGACCGCCGATTCCGCGGGAATGGCCATCAGCTCGCTCCCTGTGGACCGCTGTCGGCATTGGCGTCGTTCCGCAGCATGGCGAGGCTTTCCTGTACGGTCGCGCGGGTACGCCGCAGGCCTGTCATCCGGCGAATCTTCAGCACGCCGTAGAGCACCGCTGTTCCCGCCAGCAGCACGTAAACGCCGGACACGATGAGGAAACCCGCCCAGGGAGCGAGACCGGCCGCCACGAGACCGTAGACCGCCGCGAACGAGAGCAGGATGAGCACAATGCAACCCACGAAGCCCGCCATGGCGATCATGGCACCGGAAATGCCGAGCCGCTTGACGTCGTCACGAAGCTCGAACTTCGCGAGGTCGATCTCGCACCTGATCAGCTGGGACACGTCTTTGACCGCGAGCGACACGAGCTCACCAAGTGATTCACCGCCCACGCCGTTGCCTGCTGCTGCTCGCCGCCCGGAGCTTGGCGTATCGGTCTCGGCCATCGCGTGGTCTCCATTCCCTCGTGCTCTCACTCACTCGCTATATGCCCCAGCGGGCCGCTGCCGCCGCGGGCCGCTGCCGCCGCGGACCGCAGTAGCCACTGTGGCGGATAGCTGCGTATTCCCGTAGCACAAATTACCGATCAGCCGTGGGACAGAGCGCAGGCGCCTCCCTTCCACTCCAGTGAGCGCTGATCCCGCATGCCCCTGACGCTGGGACCGCAATGCCGCGACCGCTGATGCCGCGGGCCGCTGATCCCCGCGGGCCTCATCCGCGCAGCCGTTAAGGACCTGCTACTCCTCCGGTTTCGCGGTGGGCAGCTTCTCCTTGATCAGGTCCATCACGGTGCTGTCCGTCAGCGTGGTCACGTCACCGAACTGGCGGTTGTCCGCTATGTCCCGCAGCAGCCTGCGCATGATCTTCCCGGACCGTGTCTTCGGCAGTTCGGGCACGACCATGATCTGGCGTGGGCGCGCGATCGGCCCGAGGACCGAGGCCACGTGCTGGCGAAGCTCGGCGGCGAGATCGCCGGACTGGTCCGGGTTGTCGCCCCGCAAGATGACGAAGGCGACGATGCCCTGCCCGGTGACCGGGTCGGCGGCGCCGACCACCGCTGCCTCGGCGACCTTGGGAGAGGAAACAAGGGCCGACTCGACCTCGGTCGTGGAGATGTTGTGCCCCGACACGAGCATGACGTCGTCGACCCGGCCGAGCAGCCAGATGTCGCCCTCCTCGTCCCTCTTCGCGCCGTCGCCAGGGAAGTACCTGCCGGGGAACCGCGACCAGTAGGTCTGGATGTAGCGCTCGTCATCACCCCAGATGGTGCGGAGCATCCCCGGCCACGGATCGTTGATCACAAGAAAGCCGCCCGAGCCATTCGGCACCGGATGGCCCTCGTCGTCGACGACGTCCGCGGTGATCCCGGGCAGCGCGCGCATCGCGGCCCCCGGCTTGCCCGTCGTGACTCCGGGCAGTGGGCTGATCAAGATGGCGCCCGTCTCGGTCTGCCACCAGGTGTCAACGACCGGGCAGCGGCCACCGCCGATGTATGTCCGGTACCAGATGTAGGCCTCGGGGTTGATGGGCTCGCCAACCGAGCCGAGCAGCCGCAGGCTGCTGAGGTCGAATTTGGCCGGGTGTTCCTCGCCCCACTTCATGAACGTGCGGATCGCGGTCGGCGCGCAGTACAGGATCGAGACCTTGTACTTCTCGATGATCTCCCACCAGATGCCGGGGTGCGGCGTGTCCGGCGTGCCCTCGTACATGACCGAGGTGGCGCCGTTGGCGAGCGGCCCGTACACGATGTAGGAGTGGCCAGTGACCCAGCCGATGTCGGCCGCGGTCCAGAAGACGTCGGTCTCCGGCTTGATGTCGAACACGGCCCAGTGGGTCGAGGCGACGTGGGTGAGGTAGCCGCCCGTGGTGTGCAGGGTCCCCTTCGGCTTGGCGGTCGTACCCGAGGTGTACATCACGTACAGCGGATGCTCGGCGTCGTGCGCCGCCGCCGCGTGCTCCGGGCTCTGCGTGTCGACCACGTCGTGCCACCACACGTCGCGGCCCTCTGTCCACGCCACCTCCTGGCCGGTGCGCCGGACGACGAGCACGCTGCGCACGTCCGGGCATTCCACCAGTGCCTGGTCCACGGCCGGTTTCAGCGCGCTAGCGGCGCCACGCCGGTAACCGCCGTCCGCGGTGATGACAACCCGCGCCTGGCAGTCGATGATCCGGCCCTGCAGCGCGCTCGAAGAAAAGCCGCCAAAGACGACCATGTGCGGCGCGCCAAGGCGCGCGCACGCGAGCATGGCGACCACGGTCTCCGGGATCATCGGCATGTAGATGGCAACCCGGTCACCCTTTTGGACCCCAAGCTCGGCCAGCGCGTTCGCGGCACGGCAGACCATGTCTTTCAGCTCGGCATAGGTGATGACCCGTGTGTCGCCGGGCTCACCCTGCCAGTAGTACGCGACCTTGTCACCGCGCCCGGCTGCCACGTGCCGGTCCAGGCAGTTCACCGCCGCGTTCAGCTTGCCGCCCGTGAACCACTTCGCGAACGGCGGGCTCGACCAGTCCAGGACCTGGTCCCAGGGCGCGTCCCAGGTCAGCCGGTGCGCCTGCCGCTCCCAAAAGCCGAGGCGATCCGCGTCGGCCTCGGCGTACACGTCCGCGTTGACGTTCGCGGCAGCCGCAAACTCCGGCGGGGGCGGGAAACTTCGCGACTCATGCAGGAGGTTTGAGAGAGTTTGCTCAGTCAACGCGGAGCTCCGTTCTGTATGCGGCAATGCCGTTGCTGTCCATCGCCATGCCACCGGGGATCTTGGGAGGGGCAAGGTCCGAAGTGGTGTAGATCAGCATAGGCCGGTCGCTGGCGCCCTGCCCTGATGCCACGGACGCCCGCGATCACCAGTTCAGCGCGCCGCCAGGCGCGGTGCGCAAGCCCTTGCCGTGGCGACAGCCGTGGTGACAGCCGTGGTGACAGCCGCGGCGACGGTGCCAACCCGGGGCCCGTCAAGTGCAACGGCGGCGCCCCGTATGGGGCGCCGCCGCACGAAAGCACGTCACGCCAGGTTACCAAGCGTGCACCTTCAATATGCCGGCTAGGTTCCGCAAAGTGCACGAGCACTCCCATCACTGGGCGAACTCGCCATCTCAGCGCTCCCTAGCTCGGCTCGCCTCCCGCGGCTGGTCGCGCGTGGGTACCTGGCTGCCGTGCCCGGACATCCTTGGGTCCGTAACTCCTTTCTACGACGAATTGGCTCGCTTGGAAACCCCTCCACGTGACCAATTCGTGATCTCGATCGATTGACCTGTTCTCATGCTCGCGCCGGCGCTACGTGACGGGCCGGCTGAAGCTGGCCCGAGCGTGAAGCCGATGACGGGCCAGCCGCGCGCCGCCGCGACCCCGCGTAAGCCCCGGTCGGGGTTCACCACGTGCGGGTGCCCTACGGCCTCGAGCATGGGCAGGTCGGTGACCGAGTCGCTGTAGGCGAAGCAGTTCTCGAGCGAGGCTCCCCGGTCGGCGGCGAAGCGCCGCACGGCCGCCTCCTTCTCCGCGCCGTAGGCGTAGAGCTCGAAATCTCCCGTGTAGCGGCCGTCTTCGATCACCATCCGGGTGGCGATGACGTGGTCCGCGCCGAGCAGTTCGCCGATCGGCTGGACAATCTCGTGACCAGAGGTGCTGACGATGACGACGTCCCGTCCCGCGGTCTTGTGTGACTGCAGCAGCGCCAGCGCATCCGGGTATACGTACGGTACGACGAGTCTTTCGAGATTGGCCGCGACGATCTCGCGGACCTGCTCGGCGGGCCAGTCGCAGCACAACGCTGAAACATACGCACGGATCCGTTCCATCTGACCGTGCCCCGCACCCGCGAAGCGGAAGATCAACTGCGCGCAAACGCTTCTGAGCACGTCACTTCGGCTGATGAGACCGCTACGGTAGAAGGGCACACCGAACGCCAGGGTGCTCGATCGCGCGATGATGGTCTTGTCCAAATCAAAAAAAGCAACCCCGGCTGTACTCTCTGGCTCGACGGAACTGTCCACGATCAGGCAGCATATGGTGTAACGCGTAGAACTGACGGCAACACCGAAGGCAACGGACCTTTCTTGGAAACGGGCCGGCTACTCCCCCGGAGCCGGACCGTAAGGCGACCCCCGCTCTCCCCCCCGGCGGGGGTCGCCACATGTCCGGGGTCCTTCCGCAGCCGTGCGGTGGCCTCGTCCTGGGGATTCCCGGCCGGCGCCCGATGAGCCGTGGCCTGTTCCCCTCCGTAGCGGTGCGCGGTACGCGTGGCACGGCGTGTGCGCACCGTCGCGGTCCGGCCATCGTCGCGGTCCGGCCATAGTCTCGTCACTGCCAGGCGAGCAGAATGTCGAGCAGTTGGATCGCACCGTGCTTGCTCAGCGGCTGGTTGCCGTTGCCGCACTTGGGCGACTGGACGCACGACGGGCAGCCGTCGGCGCACTCGCAGCTTGCGATCGCCGACCGGGTCGCGTCCAGCCAGGCGGCCGCCGTGTGGTACGCGCGCTCCGCGAACCCCGCGCCACCTTCGTGCCCGTCGTACACGAACACGGTCAGCCGCCCGGTCGCGGGATGCAGGTCGGCCGACACGCCGCCTATGTCCCATCGGTCGCACCCGGCGAACAGCGGCAGCAGCCCGATGGCGGCGTGCTCCGCGGCGTGCGCCGCGCCGGCGAGATCCACACCGAGCCTGGCGAGCTTGGCCCGCTGCGCCGAGGAGATAGTCCACCACACGGCGCGGGTCCGCAGGCTCCGTGGCGGCAGGCTCAGCCGCTCCTCGCCGAGCACCTCACCGGTGTCCGTGCGCCGCCGTAGATACGAGACGGCCTGACGGGTCACCTCCACCTCGCCGCAGTGCAGCGTCGCCTTGCCCCATGACACCGTATGCGCCGGCGCCATGACCTCGATAGAGGTCAGCTCGCGTGCGGTCGTTGTGTATCCGGGGTCGCCCGGCCGCACGAGCGCGGCCCGGTCCTCCAGGTCGAGCGCTGTGACGAGGAACGTCTCGCCCTGGTGCAGATAGATCGCACCGGTATGTGCCATGGTGTGCGCCGACGGCTCGTCTATCGTGCCGAGCAGCCGTCCGGTCGTTTCCTCGACCACCTGCACGCCCGGCCCGCCCGAGCCCCTGATGTTCGTGGTGACCGTCCGTTCACGTCTGGTCCAGAACCAGCCCGTGTCACGGCGGCGCAGCAGCTTGCGGTCGGCGAGACCCGCCACCACGCCGGCCGCGGCCGGGCCGAAAAGGTCGAGATCGGCATCGGTGAGGGGCAGTTCAGCGGCGGCCGCGCACAGATGTGGGGCCAGCACATAGGGATTGTCCGGGTCGATCACTGTTGCCTCGACCGGGCTGCCGAAGACCGCCTCTGGATGATGCACCAAGTAGGTGTCGAGCGGATCGTCACGCGCGACAAGCACGGCCACGGCCGCGCCGCCGGTCCGGCCGGCGCGCCCCGCCTGCTGCCACAATGAGGCCCGGGTGCCTGGCCAGCCGGCCAGGATCACCGCGTCGAGCCCGCAGATGTCGACACCAAGCTCGAGCGCGTTGGTGGTGGCCAGACCACTGACCGCGCCAGTGCGGAGCGCCTGTTCGACGGCCCGCCTGTCCTCAGGCAGGTACCCGGCGCGGTAGGCGGCCACCCGCCCGCTCAGGTCCCCGGCGTCCGCCCCGGCGAGGGCGCGCCTGGCCGCGAGCGCGATCGTCTCCGCGGAGCGGCGGGACCGTACGAAGGCGAGTGTGCGGACCCCGTCGGCGACCAGTTCGGCGAGCAGGCCTGCCGCCTCAGCCGCAGCGGTCCGCCGGATCGGTCCGCCGGCCTCGCCGCGAAGCCTGGTCAGGGGTGGCTCGCAGAAAGCGAACGTGAGCGGGCCCCGCGGCGAGCAGTCGTCCGTCACCTCCTCGGCGTCGCGCCCCGTGAGGACCCTGGCATACCGGCCGGGCTCGCTGACCGTCGCGGAGGAGAGTATGAACACCGGGTTCGCGGGGGGCAGGTCTGGCAGGGCAGCCGCGGCGGGCAGGGCAGCGACGGCGGCCCCGGCGGGCAGGGCCCTCGGCCGGGCATGACATGAGCTGATCCGAACGAGCCGCCGCACGATCTGGGCCATGTGCGAGCCGAAGACGCCGCGGTAGTGATGGCACTCGTCGATGATCACGTACTGGAGACGGCGGAAGAACCCGGCCCAGCGGCTGTGCCGCGGCAGCACGTTGTGGTGCAGCATGTCGGGATTCGTCAGCAGGTAGTTGGCGTGCGACCGCGCCCAGTCCCGCTCGGCGACAGGCGTGTCACCGTCGACCGCCGCCGCGCGGACATCGCTCAGACCCAGTCCGCGGATGACCCGGAGCTGGTCCGCCGCAAGGGCCTTCGACGGCGCGATGTACAGGACCGTGCCGCCCTCGAGCACCGCGGTGAGCGCCGGTAGCAGGTAGCCGAGAGATTTCCCCGAGGCCGTGCCCGTGGAGATGATCACATTGCGGCCGCTGCGGGCGTGTTCGGACACGGCGACCTGGTGCTCCCACGGGGCCCGCACCCCTGCCTGCAGGAGACGCTCGGTGAGCAGGCCAGGGACCCAGGTCGGCCAGCTGGCGGCGCGGCCGTCCCTCGCGGGGATGTGCTCGACATGGGTCAGGCGGCCGCCGCGGGCGCGATCCGCGAGCAGCCGGGCCGCCTTGGCGCTGCCGTTCTGCGAGTCTGTGAGGGTCTGCACCATATTCGTGGGGTTCGAGGGGGGTCGTCGTCCACCCGGGAGTGGCTCTAGTCTGTCATCTGCGGGCGGACATGCCGCGTATCGTGATTTCGTATAGACACATTGTCAGAGCGTGATTGAATGGCGCGCTGCGGGAACACGCACTGGCCGCGGATCACGCACCGGACGTAGCACCCTCGCGCGTATGCGCGGGTCGGCGCGCTCATAGGTGGCATGGAGGACTTGTGGATTTGAAGCTGGACCACCACACCAAGGACGGCAACGAGATCGTCGATGTCGAGGGCGAGATCGACGTCTATACCGCGCCGCGCTTGCGTGAGCTGCTGATCGAGCTGGTGAACAAGGGGCACTTCAGGCTGATCGTCAACATGGAGAGGGTCGAGTTCCTCGACTCGACCGGCCTCGGCGTCCTCGTCGGGGGCCTCAAGCGGGTGCGGGCGCACGACGGATCGCTGGATCTCGTCTGCACGCAGGAGCGGATCCTGAAGATCTTCCGCATCACTGGCCTGACAAAGGTCTTCGGCATCCATGACACGGTCGAGGAGGCTATCGAGGTCAGGAAGGCGGAGAAGTAGCCATTCCGATGGCTAACCCCTTCAAGATGGCTGCGATGGCTACGGTAGAGCTCAGTTTCACGCCACTGCCGGCGCACGTCCGCACGGCGCGGCTGGTGGCAACCGCGGTTGCCAGGCGCAGCGGCGTCGAGGAGTCGCTGCTCGATGAGGTCCGCCTCGCCGTCGGTGAGGCGTGTTCGCGGGCGGTCGAGGCACACCGGCTGCACTGCCCTGCCGAGCCCGTTCGGATACAGCTATCCGATCGTGACGGGCGCTTCGAGGTCGTGGTGACCGATGCGGTTCCCGGCGGCGTAGACGATGCCGCGGCGATGCGCGCGGCCCTGGACGAGTCCGCCGCGCACGCCCCGGTGCCGCCCACCGGCGGTCGTGCGAGCGGTGTGCACGAACAAGGCGCTGCCGGTCTCGAGGCAGGGGGGGCCGGCACCGCAGCGCCCGGAACGGCGGCGCCCGGAACGGCGGCGCACGGAACGGCGGCGCACGGAACGGCGCACGGCATCGGGACGCCTGGCGCAGACGGGGCGGGCGGGCGTGCCGCCAATGATGTGGCCGGGAGCGGTCCGGACACGGCCGCTGGGCCGATGGCAAGCGGCACCGGCGGCACGACCGGAGCCAACGGCGGCCTTCCCGCCGGGATCGGGCTTGCCGTGATCGCGGGGCTCGCCGATGACGTCCACATCTCCGCAACGGGCGATGGCGTCAGCGTCCGGATGAGCTGGCCTCTCGGCGACCCGAGGTAGCGGACGTATATTACGCGCCGGGCATCTGATGATAACGAATTCGTAACGACACTGTTAGGAAACCGGCCAAACTTACGTTCTGGCGCCGTCGTGCATAGACTCCCGCCACTGCCGTGATGGCACATCAAACGCTTATGCGGTCTGTCTCGCTGTCGGGCGCCCGGCAGGAGCATGTCGGCGTGCGGGGATGTCTGTGCGCCTAGAGGAGGACGGATGACTGGGCTCAGCCTTGCCGGGGCGAGCGGTAGCGCGGTAACCCTCAGCGGCGGCAACCTCACCCTGGTTGTCATCGTTGCCGTGATCGCGCTGCTCGCGCTGGCCGTGGCCGGCGGGCTGGTACGGAACGTACTGGCGGCCGATCAGGGCACCGAGAAGATGCAGGAGATCTCGCGGGCGGTCCAGGAGGGTGCCGCGGCGTACCTGCGTCGGCAGTTCAAGACCCTGGCCGTTTTCGTCGTGCTGATCCCCTTCCTGCTCCTGCTGCTGCCCGCCGACACGGTCGGCGTCCGGATCGGCCGGTCGTGCTTCTTCGTTGTCGGCGCGCTCTTCTCGGCGCTGACCGGATTCACCGGCATGTCGCTGGCTGTGCGGGCCAACGTCCGGGTCGCCGCGGCCGCACGTGAGGCCGGCGGTGAGCGCCGCGCCATGCGCCTGGCCTTCCGCACCGGCGGCGTGGCCGGAATGTTCACTGTGGGGCTCGGCCTGTTCGGCGCGGCGGTCGTCGTGCTGAGCTTCAAGTCGAACGCGCCGAACGTCCTGGAGGGCTTCGGTTTCGGCGCAGCCCTGCTCGCCATGTTCATGCGTGTCGGCGGCGGTATCTTCACCAAGGCCGCCGATGTCGGCGCCGATCTCGTCGGCAAGATCGAGAAGCACATTCCGGAGGACGACGCGCGGAACCCGGCCACGATCGCCGACAACGTCGGTGACAACGTGGGCGACTGCGCCGGTATGGCCGCCGACCTGTTCGAGTCGTACGCCGTGATGCTCGTGGCCTCGCTGATCCTGGGCAAGATCGCGTTCGGGAACCAGGGCCTGGTGTTCCCGCTCCTGGTCCCGATGGTCGGCGTTATCACCGCGGTCATCGGGATCTTCATCGTCGCGCCGCGCAAGGGCGACCGCAGCGGCATGACCGCCATCAACCGCGGCTTCTTCATCTCCGCGGTGATCTCGGCGATCGGGGTCGCCATCGTCGCGTTCCTGTACCTGCCGTCCAAGTTCAGCGGCCTGAAGGGGGTCACCGACCCGGCGATCTTGCGGCATGGGGGCAGCCCGCAGTGGCTGGCCATCGGCGCGGTGCTCATCGGCCTGGTGCTCGCCAGCACGATCCAGTTGCTGACCGGTTACTTCACCGAGACCAACCGGCGCCCGGTCAAGGAGATCGGCCAGAGTTCGGTCACCGGCGCCGCGACGGTGATCCTGTCCGGAATCTCGGTCGGCCTGGAATCCGCGGTGTACTCGGCGCTGCTCCTCGGCGCCGCGGTGTACGGCGCGTTCCTGCTCGGCACGGGGAACGCCACGATCGCCTTGTTCGCGGTCGCCCTGGCCGGCACCGGCCTGCTGACCACGGTCGGCGTGATCGTGTCGATGGACACCTTCGGCCCGGTCTCGGATAACGCGCAGGGCATCGCCGAGATGTCCGGCGACGTGACCGGCGAGGGCGCTCAGGTGCTCACCCGCCTCGACGCGGTCGGCAACACCACCAAGGCCATCACCAAGGGAATCGCGATCGCCACCGCGGTGCTCGCCGCGACCGCGCTCTTCGGCTCGTTCCGCACGGCGGTGGTCGGCGCCCTCAGCAAGACCGCGCCTGCGTTCAGCCTGTCGGTGGACCACCCCAACGTCCTCGTCGGCGTGATGATCGGCGCGTCGGTCGTGTTCTTTTTCTCCGGGCTCCTCATCATGGCCGTCGGCCGGGCGGCCGGGCGGGTGGTCTTCGAGGTCCGTGACCAGTTCCGTAACCATCCAGGGATCATGGACTACACGGAGAAGCCGGAGTACGGGCGGGTCGTCGACATCTGCACCCGCGACTCGCTGCGCGAGCTTGCGACTCCTGGCCTGCTCGCGGTGCTCACGCCGATCGCCATCGGCTTTGCGTTCGGCTACGCCCCGCTCGGCTCGTTCCTCGTCGGTGCCATCGCCGCCGGAGCCCTGATGGCCGTGTTCCTCGCCAATTCCGGTGGAGCCTGGGACAACGCCAAGAAACTGGTCGAGGACGGCCACTATGGCGGCAAGGGCTCGGAGGCGCACGCGGCGACGGTGATCGGTGACACGGTCGGCGACCCGTTCAAGGACACCGCGGGACCAGCGATCAACCCGCTCATCAAGGTGATGAACCTCGTCTCGCTGCTCATCGCGCCGAGCGTGGTGACCTACAGCCACACCACATGGCTGCGCATCCTGGTGACCGTGATCGCCCTCGGGATCGTGGTGAGCGCGATCCTGGTCTCCAAGCGGCGGTCGGTCAGCATGGCGCCCTCCGGTGCGGAACCCGGCGAGATTGAGGGCGCACCTGGCGGCGCGGCCGGTGCCGTGGAATCCGGCGCGGGTACCGGAGCCCCCGTCCCTGGGGCCGAGGGGCAGGCCGATGAGGCCAGCAAGGCGGCGCATCAGGCCAAGACCTGAAGCGAGCGCGGGGCCGGGCCGCCTGGGCCCGGCCGCCCGCTCGCCAGGTTCGAAGCCGAAGGCCGGCCAGGGCGCGATGATGGCGCCCTTGAGCGGCTCGCGCGACGTCAGAAAGGGGCACCGTGGCTGGAGCCAAACGCCTCGCCGTGCTGCGCCACGCGAAGGCTACCCACGAGCCAGGGTTTCGTGACATTGACCGTCCACTGACCCGGCGCGGCCAGCGGGACGCGGCCGCGGTCGGCCGGTTTCTTCAGATCGAGGGGATCGCCCCCGATCTCGTCCTGTGCTCGAGTTCCAGCCGGACCAAGCAGACGTGGGGTAACCTGGCCGCCGGTGCGGACCTGCCAACCAAGGCCGGCGACGTGAGCTACGACGCGAGGATCTATGACGCGGGGCCGGAAGACCTTCTCGAGATCATCGAGGAGACTCCAGTCGGCGTCGGCACGCTGATGATCGTCGGCCACAATCCGGCCGCCCACGAACTGGTGCTCGCGCTCACGGGTGAGCGCGGCATTTTCGCGTTCCCCACATGCGCGCTCGCGGTGATCGATCTGCCAGGCGCCTGGGAGCACGCGTCGGCGGGCGGCGGGCGCCTGGCGCTGTTCTGGACGCCGAAGGGGGGTGTCGGCTGAGCGTAGCGACCCGTGCGGGCCACTGAAGGGGTCGCGCGGCTGGGACTGCCGGGCTCGCGGCCCCCCGCATCCCGGCTGGCTGCGTTCTCGCCCTCGACGCGGGATCCAGGCACGCCTTCGGGCTGCGGCCTTGCCATCCGGGCGCGGATGACCCGCTCCCGTCGTGCCGAAGGCGCGCATAGCAGACACCGCCGACGCCCTATCCGCGCGACCCCTAAGTCAGGTGTCCTCGGCGTCCGCGGCCTCCACCTCGTCCCTGGAGATCCCGAGCAGATACAGGATCGCGTCAAGGTACGGCACGCTGACCGAGGCATCGGCGGCATCCCGTAGGACGGGCTTGGCGTTGAAGGCGATTCCGAGCCCTGCCTTGGTGATCATGTCGAGATCGTTGGCGCCGTCCCCGATCGCGACGGTCTGGCTGAGCTGAACGCCCGCTTGGGCGGCGAATCGCGTGAGCACACGTGCCTTCCCCGCCCGGTCGATGATGGGGCCCGTCAGCCTGCCCGTCAGCTTCCCGTCGGTTATCTCCAGCGTGTTCGCCGCCGAATAGTCGATGCCGAGCCGTTCCACCAGGGCGTCGGTGATCTGCGCGAAGCCGCCGCTGACGATCCCGCATCTGTAGCCCAGCCGTTTGAGCGTCCTGATCAACGTCCGGGCGCCTGGAGTCAGCCGCACTTCCTCGCGTACCTCGTCGACGGCCGAGGCGTCAAGCCCTTCGAGCAGGGCGACACGATCGCGCAGCGCCGAGGTGAAGTCGATTTCGCCGCGCATTGCCGAGCCCGTCACCTCGGCGACCCGGTCGGCGCAGCCTGCCCGCTTGGCGAGCAACTCGATGACCTCGCCCTGGATCAGCGTGGAGTCCACGTCTATGACGATCAGCCGCATCGCACGGCGGTGCAGCCCACCACGCTGGACCGCCACGTCAACCTGCTGCGTCACGGCCTCGGTGGAAAGCTCGGCGCGCAGCCTCCGCGCGTCGGCCCCGGACACGTCGAGTTCGATGCAGGTCACCGGGTAGTGCGCGAGACGGCCGATCCGGTCGATGTTGGCGCCGCCCGCGGCGATGCGGCCCGCGATAGCCGCCATTGCCGACGGCAGGAGCGGGCTGCCGAGCACGGTCACGTGCAACTGTCCCCGCCGCCGGGCGCCGCCTGGGCCGTCATCAGTGCCGATGGTAATTTCCGCGTCGAGGCCCAGGTCGGTCGCGACCTCGGTCACGGCCTGGTGCGCCGCGGTAAGATCAACAGGGCCGTCCCAGCTCAGCAGCACGCCGAGCACCAGACGCCCCCGGATTACCACCTGCTCTACGTCGGTGACGGTGACCGGGTGCGCGGCGAGGGCCGTGAAGAGGCGGGACGTCACTCCAGGCCGGTCCCGGCCGGTAAGGGTGATCAGCAGCGTGGCACGTGAAGCATTCATCGCGCACAGAACGTTACCTTCTGGCGCGGAGGCGCCGACCACCAGGCCGGGTCTATCCCGTGGCGCGCGAGTGGCGCGCGGGTAACGCGCGGGTGACCGCCCCGGGTCAGGGCAGGATCAGGTGCACGTCACCGAACTCGTGCCAGAGGTACCCGGTTTCAAGCGCCGCCGTGTAGCAACGCCGCAGCAACTGTGGACCCGCGACAGCCTCCAGCATGAGCAGGTGCGACGAACGTGGCTCGTGGAACCCGGTG
Source organism: uncultured Actinomycetota bacterium (assembly GCA_963851085.1). GTDB lineage: Bacteria > Actinomycetota > Actinomycetes > Streptosporangiales > Streptosporangiaceae > DATFVJ01. The sequence continues at coordinate 49,774 of CAWKNX010000001.1, forward strand.
AGCAGGCCGTCGGTCGCGCGCAGGCCGCGCTGTGGTGAGATCACGAGTTCTGTCCAGCCGGCCGACGCGGTGACGCGGCCGCCGGCCTCGCCGTTGCCTGGTCCGCCGGGGCCGGCCGTACCCGCGGCGGTTTCGAGTGCACGCACGACGGTGGTGCCCGCGGCGATCACGCGCCCGCCACTGGATCGGGTGAGGTTGACGAGCCGCGCGGTGGAAGGCGGGACGTCGTACGGCTCCGGATAGGGCGGCTCGTCGCCCTCCAGCGATGACACCCCCGTGTCCAGCGTGAGCGGCGCGACGGTCACACCACGGGTAACCAGCCGTGTCACAAGGTCCGCCGTGAAGGGTCGGCCGGCGCTGGGCATCTCGGCGCTGCCCGGCCGGGTCGCGAAGACGGTCTGATAGGCCTCTGCGGGCCAGTCACCTGACACGTGGGAGTAGCGGATCGGGCTGCCGTGACGCAGCAGGAAGGGGATGACGGCCGTGGACAGGCGCGCCCGCCACAGCCGCGCGGTCACCCGCGCGGACAACGTCAGCCGGGCGCCGCCGGGAAGATCGATCACGGTCCCGGCCGCTCCGCCCGCGTGGGGCACCGTCGAGTGCACACGCACCTCGCGCAATTCGATCATCCACGACCCATCGGGCAGCGGTGTGGAGAAGTGCACGGCGAGCGTGTCACTGGCCCGCACGGCCGCGGGCAGGGTTCCTGACGTGTTGACCACGACCAGGTCACCCGGCAGCAGAACCGTGGCCAGGTCGGCGAACGCGTGATGGGTGATCGCACCTGTGCGCCGGCGGCTGACCAGCATCCGCACGCTGTCGCGGCGCCGGCCACGGGCTTCCGGTGGTTCGCGGGCCTCCCGTTGCCGCGGGAGCGTGAATTCGATCGCCATCGCTGTTCTCCTCAATATCCTTAACGGCTGCCGCGTGCGCCGCTACGGCGCAGCGGGGGTTCCGGGGGGTCGCCCCCCGGGTCAGCACAGTCTTAACGACTGCCGCCTGGCGCGCCGTCTACGGCGCAGCGGGGGTTCCGGGGGGTCGCCGCCCGGGCCGGAACGGTCTTAACGACTCCGTGTGTGCGCCGTCTACGGCGCGGCGGGGGGTCCCGGGGGGTCGCCCCCCGGGTCAGCACTGCCTTGACGGCTGCCGCCTGGCGCCCGCGGCGCTTGCAGGGCGCGCTACCCGCGAGTTCCCGAGGACACCGGTTCGGCTGCGGTGCTCGGGCGGCCGGCCGGGAACAGTTCCGCGGCGCGGTATCTGCCGCTCGGCAGCCGCTCGCTGATCAGGCGCACGAAGGCGGGCACCACCGTGTCGGGCAGCGGGCGGTCGGAGATGTCCTCGCCGGGGAAGGCGCGCTGGTGCATGGCGGTACGTAGATCACCTGGATCCACCCACCAGGTGCGGACGGTGTTCTCCTCGGCGGCGAGCACGTTCGATGCCTGCTCGAGCGCGGCCTTCGCAGCGCCGTAACCGCCCCACCCGGCGTAGGCCTCGATGGCGGCGTCCGACGTGATGTTGAGGATCGCACCGCCGCGTTCGCGCAGCGAGGGCAGCATGAGCTGGATCAGGGCGATCGGCGCGATCACATTGGCCTCGAAGGAGTCTCGCAGTTGCGCGAGCGGATAGGCGGCCAGCGGTGGCAGCGGGCTGGCGCCAAGCGTGCCGGCGTTGTTGACGAGCAGGTCGAGCCCGCCCGCCTCGGCCACAGCGCGGCGCAGAGCGTCGCGGTGGGCCGCGTCGGTGACGTCGCCAGGCACGGCCCGCACCCGGGTTCCCGCGGGGAGTGCGGCGACGGCCCCGTCGAGAACGGCGGCGTTCCTCGCGTCCACGATGAGCGTGTAACCGAGGCCGGCGAGACCGCCGGCGAGGACCCTGCCGAGGCCCCGCGAGGCTCCGGTGACCAGCGCGACTGGGCTAGGTGCAGCATTCATGGCAACGACGCTAGGTTCCGCCGGTGCCTGGCGCATCGGGCTCCGGCCGTAGTGCGTGCTGCGCTCATGGTCGTAGGACCTGCGGCCGATCCGTGGCTGCGGCGGCCGAGGTACGTTCGGAAGCATGGCCGAGGGCGAGGCATCGGCGCGGCGGGCGGAGGGAACGGCTGCGGCGCGGCGGGCGGAAGGTACGGCTGCGGCGCGGCCGACGGAGGGTGAGCGGCTTGATCAGGTGCTCTACCAGGTCAGTCAGGCGGTGCTCGCGGTCACCCGGCAGGTGTCGGTGCACGACGCGCTCGAGACGATCGTGAAGTCGGCCCGGTCACTGCTCGGCGCGCGGTACGCGGCGATCGGCGTACCTGGCACGGACGGATCGTTCGCCGAGTTCGTGGTGTCCGGGATGACCAGCCGCGAACAGGCAGCGATCGGCCCGCTGCCACGCCAGCACGGAATGCTCGGCGTGCTGCTCAACGAGGAGCAGCCGCTGCGGCTCGCCGACATCCGGGCGGATCCCAGGTTCGAGTACTTTCCAGCCGCGCACCCGGTGCTCGCCGACTTTCTCGGCGTGCCCATCAAGGACGGCCAGGACGTCCTCGGCATCATCTTCCTCGCCAACAAGCGGGTGCCCGGCGGTTTCACCGAGCGTGACCAGGAACTGCTCTCGCTGTTCGCGGCGCACGCCGCGATCGCGCTGACCAACGCCAGGCTCTATGAACGGAGCCGCGAGCTTTCTGTGATCGAGGAACGTACGAGACTGGCCAGGGACCTGCATGACGCCGTGTCGCAGAAGCTGTTCGGGATCAGGGTGAAGGCGCGCGCCGCCGCCATCCTCGCACCGAGGGACCCCGCGCGTGCGGCCGCAGAACTCGAAAGCGTCGCCGAGCTCGGTGTGGAAGCGTACGCGGAACTCCGGGCCGTGATCGATGGGCTGCTCCCGCCGGATCTGACCACGTACGGCCTGGCCGAGTCGGTACGCAGGTACGCCGAGGTGGCTGGCCGCGCGCACGGCAGGCAGGTGCGATTTCACGCCGGTGACCTGCCGCACCTTGGCGCCGACACCGACGAGGTGGTCTACCGTGTCGCGCAGGAGGCGCTGCACAACGCGCTGCGGCACTCGGGCGACCGCGAGGTGCGGGTCACCTTGTGCCCCGAGCCGGCCGGCGTGATCCTCGAGGTCGCGGACAACGGCCCGGGCTTCGCCCTCCCGGCCGTGCGGACCGGCGGGCTGGGCCTGGCGTCGATGCGGGACCGGGCGTCGTCGGTCGGCGGCACGCTGGCGGTGCGCTCCGCGCCAGGCACGGGCACCACGGTGCGGCTCAGCGTTCCCGTGCGAGACGGGTCGCGGGGCGGCAGACCATGAGGCCGGCCGCCTGGCCGGCTCGGCGCGGCTGTGCGGCGGGAGCATGAGACCGCGAGCAGGGCACCGGGAACGTAGGGGCCGGTGGTGACAGGCCGGATCAGGGTGCTGATCGCTGACGACCACCCGGTCGTGCGGCAGGGACTGCGGACCTTCCTCGATGTCCAGGACGACATGGAGGTCGTGGCGGAGGCCGCCGACGGCCGGGCCGCGGTCGAGCGTGCCGCCGCCCTGTCGCCCGACGTCATCCTGCTCGATCTGAAGATGCCTGGACTGGACGGGGTCGGGGTGCTCGGGGAGTTGCGCAGCCGTGGGATCAGGGCCAGGGCGCTGATCCTCACAAGCGCGGCTGGGGCCGGCCCGGTCGGGCCGGCCATGGCGGCGGGCGCCGCGGGATATCTGTACAAGGATGTCGATCCTGAGGCGCTCGTGCGCGCCATTCGCACCGCGGCCGACGGCAACATTGTGCTCGCTGCCGAGGCCGCTGGCCCGCTCACCGCCCCTGCCGCCGGGCAGGCGGAAAGCCGTGGTGCGCGGTCGCTGACCGGGCGGGAACGGCAGGTCCTCGCTCTGCTCGCGCGGGGCCGGTCGAACCGTGAGATCGCCAGGGAGTTCGGGGTTTCCGAAAAGACGGTGAAGAGCCATGTGAGCGCTGTGCTGGCCAAGCTCGGCGTCCAGGATCGCACCCAGGCGGCGCTCTACGCGGTCCGCCATGGCCTCGCGGGCGGCTAGCTGGCGGTCCTACCGGCCACGAGCCAGGCGGAGTTCCGGCTAGCCGGGCGAGGGCCCCGAAACGGCCGAACTGAGCCAGTTGTACCGGTGGAGTCTCGGAGATAGCGATAGCGCGCCCAGGTCGCGGTAGGTTCTTAGGGTGCCTCGTCCGGAACCCCGGCCCGGCTCGTCGGCCCCTGGGCTTCGCTTGGCTGGCTTGTCGCCCTCGACGTGCCCTCCCGGCACGCCTTCTGGCTGCGGCCTGGCCGTGCTCGCCCTGACGATCGGCTTCCCCGCCGGACTGGGGTTCGGGGACAGGCACTGACTGCCGCGTTCCACAGGTGTGAGGGGGCTCGATGTCCGACGAGGTGCTTCGCCTTCGTGGCGTCGGCGTCCGGCGCGACGGGAACATGTTGCTCCGCAACCTCGACTGGACGGTCCACGAGGACGAGCGCTGGGTGGTGATCGGCCCGAACGGGGCGGGAAAGACCACCTTGCTTCAGGTCGCGGCCTCTTTGCTGTTCCCGACCGAGGGTGAGGCCGAGATTCTCGGCGAGCGCCTCGGCCAGGTGGACGTCTTCGAACTCCGGCCAAGGATCGGCTTTTCGAGCGCAGCGGTCGCGGAGAAGGTGCCACCAGGAGAGAAAGTGATCGACCTGGTGCTCACCGCGTCCTACGCGGTGCTCGGCCGGTGGCAGGAGGAGTACGAGTCATCGGATGTCACCCGCGCCGTCGAGATGCTCGACGCCCTTGGCTGCGCGCATCTCATCAGGCGCCGGTTCGGGACGCTGTCGGAGGGGGAGCGCAAACGCGTGCAGATCGCCCGCGCGCTGATGCCGGACCCCGAGGTTCTGCTGCTCGACGAGCCGGCCGCGGGCCTCGATCTCGGCGGCCGCGAGGATCTGGTGCGGCGGCTCGGCATGCTCGCCCGCGACCCGAACGCGCCCACGTCGGTGCTGGTCACGCATCATGTCGAAGAGGTGCCAGACGGGTTCACGCACGCGATGCTGCTGCGCAGGGGCAGCGTCGTCGCGGCGGGGCCGCTCACCGACGTGTTCACCGAGCGGAATCTGTCCAAGTGCTTCGGCGTGCCGCTGATGATCGAGCACCGTCAGGCGCGCTGGACAGCGCGCGCCATCTACCCGTATTGATGGCTACATCGGTAACCATCGGCTGGACAGGTGCGGTCCTCCGTGGCGGTGACATTACTGTGCGCCGGCGATGACTCACAGCGACATCTCGACTTACCATCAACAAATGTGGGCGCCGATCATGCGTGTGTCTGGTGCCTCCTGAGGAGCCGAGCCGTCATGAACGGAGCTGAGGCGTCATGAACGCCATTGTGACCGCCGTCATCGCCCTGATCGTGGTGACACTCGCCGGGTTCATCGTGATCAAGACGATCCGGGTGGTGCCGCAGGCGATGGCGGGGATCGTCGAGCGGTTCGGCCGCTACCACCGCACCCTGCACGCTGGCCTGAACATCGTGGTGCCCGTGGTCGACCGGCTGCGGCCGCTGATCGACTTGCGGGAGCAGGTGGTCAGCTTCCCGCCGCAGCCAGTGATCACGAAAGACAACCTGGTCGTGGCGATAGACACGGTCATCTACTTCCAGGTGACCGACGCGAAGGCGGCCACCTATGAGATCGCGAACTTCATCACGGCGGTCGAGCAGTTAACGGTCACGACACTGCGCAACGTGGTAGGTGGCATCGACTTGGAAACCACGCTGACCTCACGGGACCACATCAACGACGAGCTGAGGCGCGAGCTCGACGAGGCGACGGGCAAGTGGGGCATCCGGGTCGGCCGGGTGGAGCTGAAGGCGATCGAGCCGCCCACGTCGATCCAGGATTCGATGGAGAAGCAGATGCGCGCGGAGCGCGACAAGCGCGCCGCGATCCTCACCGCCGAGGGTTCGAAGCAGTCCGCGATCCTGACCGCCGAGGGGGAGAAGCAGGCAGCCGTGCTCAAGGCCACGGGCGAGGCGGAGGCCGCCGTCGTGCGTGCGAACGCGGACGCGCAGGCCCAGGCGGCCCGCGCCCGCGGGCAGGCGGAAGCGATCACCACCGTCTTCAAGGCGATTCACGAAGGTAATCCGGACCGGGAGTTGCTCGCCTATCAGTACCTGCAGACCCTCCCGCAGATCGCCCAGGGCAATGCCAACAAGCTGTGGATCGTGCCGAGTGAGGTGGGCAGGGCACTCGAAGGGCTCGGCGGCTTGTTCGGGACGCTCACCGGCGCGGACGGAGCCAGGTCAGAAGACGGGTCCGGCCCGCAACCGACGGAGGCGCCCGCGGAGGACAGCGGGCCAGGAAGCGTGAAGAGGTTCCCGCTGGGCGGTTGACCGGCCCCCCGCGCCCGCGCTGGCGTGCATCGCGCCGCGCTGCGCGCGGGTGAAGCACCCGGCCATTGTCAGTATTGGGTCATAACATCGAGGACATACGAGGCTGCGGTGATGCTCGGCGTGAGTGAGCTGAACAGTGTGAGCCAACGGGTCTCGCTGCCGGAGGCTGTCATGAAGGGTGACTGGGTCGAGATCGTGATCGACGCGGGTGAGGCTGTCCGGAGCTATGAGGTCACGGCCTCGCGGGCGGGCCGCCGTGTGGAGGTGGTCACCCGCCGGGGAATGGTCGAGGTGAGTGAGGTCACACGCGGGGGGACAGCGGTGCGTACCGCCAGATTCATGGCGAGCCGGGTGCTTGCGCTCGTCGAGCACCCGGCCCCGCGCCGGGCGGGAGACCGGCCGGCGCGGGGAATGGGTGACTAGCCGCCCTCTGTCAGGCAGTCACCCGATCAGGTTGTCGAAGTCTCCGTCCTGTGCGCCCTTGATGAGAGCTTCGATCTCGGCACGCGTGTAGATCAGCGCCGGCCCTTCCGGATGCCGTGAGTTGCGCACCGCTATCTGGCCGTCGGCCAGCTTGGCCATCTCCACGCAGGTTCCTTGTGAATTGCTGTGGCGGCTCTTGAGCCAGGCCGCCTCGCGTAGATTCCCGGCGGGTATCCCGTTGTATGGGTCCATCACTCTATGTCCTCCATGATTTTGCTGATGATCTCGGCCGTGCATTCGGGGGGTTCGCTTTCCACGCAGAGCCGCTCCATCACCTCGGTGTATTTATCGATGTCGTCACGGCGGTCGAGGTAGAGGGCGCTAGTGAGCTGCTCTACGTAGATCACGTCTGGTAGGTCAGGCTCGGGGAAGCGCAGGAGTGTGAACGGGCCACCTTCGGCCGCGTGCCCGCCGGTGCGGAACGGCATGACCTGAAGGGTGACGTTCGGGAGATTCAGCGCACCGAGAAGGTGCTCGAGTTGTGCGCGCATGACGCCGGGGCCACCAATCAGGCGCCGCAGCGCCGCCTCGTCGATCACGGCCCACAGTCGCGGCGCGCCGCCTGCCCGGGTCAGCAGTTTCTGGCGGTCGGTGCGAAGCCGGACTCTGCGTTCGACCTCCTCTTCCGCCGCGCCCGTCTGGCCGCCGCTCACGATCGCCCGGGCGTACTCCTCGGTTTGCAGCAGGCCGGGCACGAACTGGACCTCATAGGTCCGGATGAGCGTTGCCGCGTCCTCCAGGCCGACGTAGACCTGGAACCAGCCAGGGAGCAGGTCGTTGTACCGGTGCCACCAGCCGGGAGAGTTGGCCTTGACGGTGAGATCGAGCAGCGCGGCACGTTCGGCACCGTCGGTGACGCCGTAGAGGACCAGCAGATCCGCGACGTCGCGCTCCTTGAAACTTACGCGCCCGAGCTCCATCCGGCTGATCTTTGAGCCGGAGGCACGGATGGTGTACCCGGCTTCGTCTCGCGTGATTCCTTTGGTCTCTCGCAGGCGGCGTAGCTGGGATCCGAGCAGGATGCGGAGAACGGTGGGACCGCCCTCAGGCTGGGCTTCGATCACCTCTCCCCCCATGGCTCGTTCCGTCCCCGAGGCCGCGCCGCCTTGATCGCCGCGCGTAGTTGGTGGACCTGCGCTGCCTCCGAACCCACCGGTTTCTCGATGCACAACCCGTTTGCACGTGCATTGGGTCTTGCATCTGCAAGAGTTACAAGCGATGATAGCGCGCGTGGACAGAGGTTTCCGCTGCGCTGCCGAACGCATCCGACGGCGGCAGCCATGACAGCCCAAGGAGCCCCCGAGGCCGTCTTCGACGGCGCCACGGGCGGTGCCGCGTCGATCGGCCTCTTAGCGGCCGAAGCGGCGGACATCGCTGACGATGTTCTCGCCCGCGGGAACATATGGCACGAGGCGGCATGCTCTCTTCGGGGTCGCCCGGAGTCGGTGAAGCTCGCGCGCGACTTCGCGCGCGAGACGCTCTCCGCGTGGGGCCTGTCCGACCTGTGCGATGACGTGACCTGGGTCATTTCCGAGCTGGTAACAAACGCATTGAACCACGGCCTGCCGCACTCTTCGCGCGCCCGGTGGGCACGGCCCATCAGGCTCTGCCTGACCATGCAACTGGCGCATGTGTTGTGCATGGTATCCGACCCGGGCGGCGGCGCGCCGGTCGTGCGAAAACCGGATTACTGGCGTGAATGCGGCCGTGGGCTCCAGGTAGTCGAGTCGTGCAGCGAACGGTGGGGATGGAACCCACTGGACGGCGGCGGAAAGGTCATCTGGGCGGCATTCCGCGTCTGCGGCTGACAAAATAGCATCAATGGTGCTGCGGCGGGAGCACCGAGTGGATCTGGCCGGACCGGAGCCGCGCAGGCAGGAGAATGCCGCTCAGCTACGCGGCCGGACCTGAACGATCCCCCCGTCCGACACCCTGCTGTCAAAGGCGGGCTGGCGTGCGGTCGCCGGCCCGTGCAGCACTGTCCCATCGCTGATCCGGAACGTGCTGCCGTGCCACGGGCAGCTCACGTAGCGATGGCCGTTCGAGGTGACCAGCTCGCCCTGGTGCAACGGGCCGCCGAGATGAGCGCAGCGATCGGCCAATGCGCTGACCGACGAGCCTTCGCGGAGCACGAGCACGCTGATGTAGCCAAGCTCACGGCGCACCGGCCTGCCGTCGGGCAGTTCGGCGAGGCGGCACAGGTCGTGCCAGCCGAGTGGTGCGAGGTGGGCGACCGACTCGGCATGATTGGCCCCCGCGGCCAGCCGGAAGGCCAGGTGGCCACCCAGGTACCCGCCAAGGCCGGCCACCGCGAGGCCGGTGAACGACAGGGCCTTGCCGCCGCGCGTGTGACCCGCCGACCTGGCGACCAAAGATGCGCAGAAGAATGCCGACGCGGTGGCGCTCGTCGCGGCGTGGACCACGCCGACCCGCTGCTGCTCCTGGTGCAGCATGGACCAGTCGGCCAGCCCGGTCAGCGCGGCAGGGGTGGTACCCGCGATCCCGGCGGCGATCAGGACACGTGCCGCACGCTCGGTCTCCGGGAACAGGTCGAGCAGAGCGGCGGATGTCCAGAAGCCGAGCGGCATTCCGGACAGCCGTGGATGGGCGGGCTGGCCAAGTGGGACGCCGTGCAGCGCATCCGCGGCCGGCCCAGGCGGCAGCCCGCGCCGGACCGCGCCGGTAAGCGTGCGGCCAACGCCATCGAGCCAGCGCAGGCGTTCCAGCCGCTCGGCCGCGCCGGCGGGCCGCAGCCTCAGCGGGCCCGGCCGGGCCCGGGCAGTGCGCGCGCCACGGCCGAAGAATCTCGCGAGCGAAGGGGTCACACCATGTCCGTACCCCTCGCGGGCGAGGTATAGCGACCAGGGTTTGCTGGCGGCACGCTCAGCCGCCGGGCACGCGAGCATGGCGGACGGCCGGAGATCCGCTAACCGCCGGCGGGCGCGGGCTTGAGATATCCCTTCTCGACCGAGGCCCTGACGAGGTCACTTGCGTAGGCGCCGAGGGCGGCGGAGCCGTCCTCGATCAGCCGCACCTTGGCGAGCACCCGATCGGCGGTGACGCCATGTGCGCGCCACGTACCACCATCCGTGTAGTAGTTGGCGAGCATGGGCTGCAGCCGGTCAAGCGCCCGGGCGAACCGGGCAGCCGGGGTGCGCCGGTCCTCGAACTCGTCCCAGATGGCGCGCAGCGCCGTGGCCTGGTCCGCGGGAAGCAGCGCGAAAATCCGGTCCGCGGCGGCGCGCTCGGCACGCTCGGCCTCGGCGATCGCGGCGTCCGTCGCGTAGACGAATGTGTCGCCCGCGTCGATCTCCACGATGTCGTGCAGGAGCACCATGGTGATCACACGGTTCAGGTCGGTTCCGCGCGGCGCGTACTCGCCGAGCGTGACGGCCATCATGGCAAGATGCCAGGAGTGCTCGGCGGAGTTCTCCCGCCTCGACGCGTCGACGAGCGGGCTCTGCCGCAGCACGGTCTTCAGCCGGTCGATCTCCTTGATGAACCGCAACTGCTCGTCCAGGCGTTCCATGCCGCCATCCGATCACACCGGCGGCCCGGCGTTCGACGGCTGGACGACCGTCACAACCCTTCTTCCCAACGGCTACCGTGCGGGCGCCGCCCGCGGCGCTGCAGGGGGGCCCGGGGGATCGTCCCCCGGGCTGGCAGAGCCCAACGGCTACCGTGCGGGCGCCGCCCGCGGCCGGCCAGGTGACGACCTAAGCAACGGCTGTTGCACTGGGTGTTCAATAGCTTCGATGTAGCGTACGGTCACTCTTACGCAAAAGTCCGTGACAAGGAGGGCCGGTGCGGCAGGAGCAAGAGTCACCCAGCGCCAAACATGCTCTCACGCACCGGGCCGTTGATAGGGGCGATGTGCGGCTTGCCGTCACGGAACGTGGCGATGCCGGGCGTCCGGCCGTCCTTCTCGTCCACGGCTACCCGGACACCAGTTCGGTATGGGACGAGGTCGCAGCGGATCTCGCGGGCCGTTTTCACGTCATCACCTACGACGTGCGCGGCGCGGGCGCGTCGACGGCTCCCCATGGCACGCAGGGGTACCGGCTGGCCAGGCTGGCCGCCGATCTCGCCACCATCATCGACGAGGTGAGCCCGGACCGCCCCGTGCACCTCGTCGGCCACGACTGGGGGGCCATCCAGGCGTGGGCAGCGGTCGCACAGACCAGGCTCGCGGGCAGGATCGCCTCCCTCACCTCGGTGGGCGGGCCGTCGCTCGACCATGTTTCCGCCTGGCTGCGCCGCCGGGCGGTGAGCGGTCCACGCGGTCTCGCCGATGTCGTCGGCCAGCTGAGCCGCTGGTGGTACGTCGGCTTCTTCCAGCTGCCCATCGTGCCCGAGATCACCTGGCGCGCCGGGCTCGGCCACTACTGGGGCCGGATCCTTCAGGCCAGCGACGGGGTGCAGCCGCGGCCGGGCCATCCAGCTGACACCATCACCCGTGACGCGGTCCACGGCCTCGCGCTCTACCGCGCGAATATCGGCGTGCGGCACGGCCGCGCCCGGCCGGTGCCAGTGGACGTCCCGGTCCAGATCGTCATAGCCAGGCGTGACCCGTTCATCGCGCGGCGGACGCAGCTCGCGGTCGCCGGATACGCGCCCAGGCTGTGGCGCCGCGATATCCGCGCGGGCCACTGGGTACCGCGCACGCATCCGAAACGGCTCGCACACTGGATCGCCGAGTTCGCCGATCACGTGGAGGGCGAGCCTGCCACCCGGGCACTGCGCCGTGCTGATGTGAGCCGCGCCGCGAAGCCGTTCGGTGGCCATCTTGTGGTTGTTACGGGCGCGGGCGGCGGGATCGGGCGGGCCATCGCGCTCGCCTTCGCCGGCGACGGGGCAGAAATCGTGGCCGCCGACCTCGACGTCGCTGCCGCGCATCAGACCTGCGACGCCGTCGCCGCCCTCGGCGGCAGGGCGCGCGCCTATCAGGTGGACGTCGCCGCGGCCGGAGAGATGGAGCGGTTCGCCGCCTGGGTCCGCGATGTCTGCGGGGTGCCAGATGTGGTCGTCAACAACGCCGGCCTCGCGGTGGTCGGCTCGTTCCTCGCGCACACGGAGGGGGACTGGCGGCGCATCGTCGATGTGAACCTGCTCGGGGTGATGCGCGGGTGCCGGCTGTTCGGCGCGCAGATGGCAGCGCGCGGCGAGGGCGGTCACCTGGTGAACATCGCCTCCACCGCGGCGTTCGCCCCGTCCGCGATGCTGCCCGCCTACGCCGCGACCAAGGCGGCGGTGCGGATGCTCAGCGAATGCCTGCGGGCCGAGTTCGCCAGCGCCGGAATCGGCGTGACCGCGATCTGCCCGGGATTCACCAATACCGGGATCGCGGAGGCCGCGCGCTACGTCGGCGTGGACAAGACCGCGCAGGAGCGGCTGCGGTCCGGCGCGGCCCGGGCCATGGCGCTGCGGAACTACCCGCCGGAGAAGGTCGCATCGGCGGTTAAGCGTGCGGTCCGCGACAACCGCCCGCTCGTCCCCGTGAACGCGGAGGCGCGGCTCGGGTACGCGCTGTCCTTGTTCGCGCCCTCGGTGCTCCGGCTGGCCGCGCGCAGGAGCGGCCGGCGGATGTTCGCCCGGCTGGAGCGCTTGGCCGGGCCGGAACGCCCCGCCAGCCAGTGCGGTGACCACTAACGTGCACCGGGTTGCGCAAAGCTACTGCCAGCGCGGATAGTCGACGCCGATCCGGCCAAGGTATGTGGACACCGCACTAGGCGCTTGCGTCCCCGCAGTCAGGAGGCCTGCCGAGTTACGGCAACGTCCCCTTCGTGTCGGGCGTTTCTGGCCCGTCGACCGACCCGGGCGCGCTCTAGTCCGCCAGCCGAAGCAGCGCCGCCTGAAGCGTCAGCCCTGGCCCGAATGCCAGCGTGACCACGTGTGCGCCCGGCGGCAGCGCGGGCCGCAGCCGCTCGAGCAGCAGCAGTGCGGTGGCCGAAGAGCAGTTCCCGTAGTCGCGGAGCACCGCGCGTGAGATATCGAGCGCGCCGCCGGGCAGGCCGAGCCGGTCCGCGACGACGTCCAGGATGCGCGGGCCGCCAGGGTGCACTGCCCACGCCGCGATGTCGGCGACCCCGAGCCCGTGGCGTCCGAGCAGCCCGGTGACGACGTGGTGGACGTGCCGGGCGAGCACACCTGGCACCCGCGGCGACAGTGCCATGCGGAAACCCGTATCGGTCACGTCCCACGTCATGTAGCCGCTCGCGGTCGTGTCGGTGACAGCGGCCAGGTCGGCGACCTCGAATCCCGTGCCGTCCGGTGTGATCACGGCTGCTGCGGCCGCGTCGCCGAAGAGCGCGTGCGCGACCACCTGGGTGAGATCGGCGCGGCCGGGTGCGGACGGCTGGACGTGCAGGCTCGGCAGTTCGAGACACAGCAGCACGGCGGGGCGTCCGCGGGCCCGCGCGAAGTCGGCCGCCGCGCCGATCCCCGGCAGCGCGGCGTAGCAGCCCATGTGCCCGATCAGCAGCCGGTGCACGTCGGGGGCCATGCCGAGATCGCGCGCGACCAGGATGTCGAGCCCGGGCGTGATATAGCCGGTGCACGACGCGACCGCGAAGAGCCCCACCTCGTCCGCGCGCAGGCCGGCCGCGTCCAGGGCCGCCGCCACCGCGTCCTTGCCGAGCGGCACAGCAGTCTCGCCGTACAGCGACATCCGGTCGCCGGTTCCCCAGCCTGACACGTCGAGGTCCGGCGGGATCGCGACGCCGTGCCTGGTCCGCACGCCGCTGCCCTGCCAGATCCGTTCCGCGCGCGGATCGCCGCGGTAATGCCCACGGAAGAACTCATCCCAGAGATCCTGCTGACGGCAGGGTGGCGGCACCGAATGGGCGACCGCCGCCACCGTCACCACCGCGCTGTCTCCGCGTCGGGGTCGAGGCCGAGAACAGCGCAGCCGAGCCAGTCGGCGCACACATCGCTGGTCGCGGGCTGCAGGGCGCCGCACCGCGCGTCGCGGTAGAGCCGTTCCAGTGGGTGCCCACGGCGCGTCGCGGATGCGCCGCAGGCCTCGAGCACGGACGCGGCGACCTCCTGCGCGGTGTCGCCCGCGACGAGCTTGGCTCGCCAGATCCAGCGGCTCGTGGCGGCGGCACCCGGCTCGGCGTCCACCTGGCGTGCCGCCTGGCGCACCACTTCACGTGCCGCGTGGGCCTGCGCGTCGGCGCGGCCGAGGCGCGAGCGCACGGCACCTGCGGCGCCGAGACCGCGGCCGCCGAGGTCGGCCGCGGCGGTGTCCACGGCGGCACGGGCAAGTCCCGCGTAGACCGCGGCGTACGAGGCCACCAGCCACTGCGGCATCACCTGGGCGATCAGCAAGGTGATTCCCTCGACGCCGCCGAGCAGGGCATTACGCGGCACGGTGACGTCGAGGTGCAGGTCGTGGCTGGCGGTCGCCCGCATGCCGAGCGAGTCCCAGGTCTGCTCGACCCTGATTCCCTCGCCCGCGGGTACCAGGAAGTAACTCACGCTGGCACCGGTGCCGGGTCCGCCACTGGCAGCGCCACTGGCACCGTCACTGGCCCCGCCGCCGGCCCGTCGCCTGGCGGCGACCAGATAGGCCTGCGCGTGCCCGGCGCCTGAGCAGAACGCCTTGCTGCCGTTGATATGCCAGCCATCACCGGCCGGCCCGTACGACGTGCGCACCAGGGACAGCCGCGACCCGATCCCGCGTTCCGACATCGCCACCGCGTAGAGCGCGCCGGCCGCGGCGGCGCGCAGCACACCGTCGCGGTAGGTGAAGAACTCGTCGGCCGCGCCGAGCGCGCGTGCGGTGTCGTCCGGGGTGAGGGCGAGGGCCCCGGTGACAGAAGCGTGCATGTTGTAGATGAGCGCGGTGGCGGGATTTCCCTCCGCGAGCGCCATCGCCACCTCGGTGTAGTCGGCGAAACCGGCCCCGGCGCCGCCGAGCCCGGCCGGCACCATCAGGCCGAGCAGGCCCGCGTCGGCGAGGTCGGCGAAGTCGTCGGCGGGGAACGCGCCCTCGGCGTCGTAGCCCGCGGCACGTTCCGCGAGGCGCGGGGCCAGCTTTCTCGCTGTTTCGATGGCGTCGCGTGGTGTCATGAACCTTCCTTTACCCCGATGCCCTGGAACAGCACCGATGTCGAGCGGGCAGGTACCATCCGGACGTCGGGCCGGAGCCTGGCGAGCCAGCGCGCCGCGTCGCGGACATGCGGCCGCAGCCCGCGCAGGCGCAGCTGTACTCCGTGGCGGGCGCATTCGGTGGTCAGCACCTGCCTGTCGACGAAGAGCGCCGGGTCGTGCAGGCCGGGCGGCGCGCCGCCCGGCACCCGCTCGGCGATCCAGATGGCGAGCACCCGGGCGAGCCACGTGTCGGCCAGCGTGTCGACGATGAGCGTTCCGCCGGGCCGCAACGCGCGGCAGCACTCACCCACCACCGCGCGCAGATCGGTGACGTGCTCGAGGATCTCACCCGCCGCGACCACGTCGGCCATTGCATCGGCTACGGGCAGCGCGTGCACGTCGCCGCGCAGGACGTACCGCAGTCCATGCGCGCGGGCGATGCCGACCGCGGACGGCGACAGGTCGATGCCCACGTGCGTGTAACCGGCGCCGTTCAGAGGCGGCGCGAGCAGACCGCCCCCGCACCCGACGTCGAGCAGTACCGCGCCGGGCCGCACCGCCGGCGGGACAAGCGCTGCGCGCGCCGCCGCGAGCCAGTGCAGCATGGCGAACGCGCCACGCGGTTCCCACCATTGGTCGGCGAGGTCCTCATACTGTGCCGGGTCGTTTCGCGGCCTCGGACCTGGCCGCGTCCTGGTGTTCACAACCTGAGCCTGTCGGACGCGAACCGCCTGGCCAAGCCGGCAACCCGTTATTCTCGCGCCGCTTTCCCGCGGCGCCGGCAGAACCCCGGCAGCGGACCCATCACGTGCCCCCCACGGCTGTGCCGGTAGCAACGGGCGTCACCAGGCGCCATCGTGGGCCGGCACCCGCGCGTATTCGATCTCTGCCTTCTTGGGTCACTCAATGTCGCGGTACGCGCGCACTGCGGCGCGTAGCTGCGGCAGCACCTGCCCGGCGGCGTAGGCCTCGCGTACCAGCCGCTCCAGCACTTCCTGTGCGAGCTGGTAGGCGCGCTCCGGCCCGCTGACCGCCTCTTTGCCATCCAGGGCGGCCTTCAGCGCCTCGTTGTACGCGGCCTGCGCCGCGGCCACCTGCCCGGCCGCGTACGCCTCGCGTACCAGCCGCTCCAGCAGGGCCACCGCGCCCTCGTCGGTCAGGGCTTGCTGGTCGCGCAGCAGGTCAGTCGCATGGCTGACCAGCTCGTCGATCTTGTCTGTCATGGCTCCCACCTGCGCCCAGCGTATTCGCTGGCGGGACGCCCGGCTATCCTCGCCAGGGCAATTATGAGGAACTCCCCGCCGGATTTCGCATCTGCCAGGCGGGTGCGGCCAAGACGCGGGCGGGTAGTTCTACCTCCCGCAATCAGATCCGGAGGCTAGCGGCAGGGGACAGCGCAGGAGGTGTCAAGGGGCGGCACCTATGGGCGATCCTGTGTCGCTGCCGTGTCATCGGCTGGGCCGTCGGCTCCGGCGGCGATGCCACGGAGCCTGGCCAGGTGCTCACGGAGGACCCGCTCCGATCTGCCCTGGAACTCGAGGATGAGCTTCAGTTCGTCGTCGGTATAGCTGGACGCGGTTTCCTGCCAGGCCAGGACCATCGGGAGAAAGACCGGAACGACGTCCCGCGTCGTCCGCTCGATGATCACGTGGACGACCACCCGCCGCCGATCGTTGGCGTCACGCTCGCGCCGCACGTAGCCCGCCTGCTCCAGGCGATCCACCACACCGGTGATCGACGCGGTGGTGAGGCCGGTCGCCTGCGCGAGCTGGCCCGCCGTCAGCGTGCCTGCCAGGCTCAGGATGTTGAGGCAGTTCAGGTCGGTGGCGTTGATGCCGATTCGTTCCGCCGCTGCCTGGCCGATCAACTGCATCAGTGCACCCGTCCGGCGGATGGCCAGGCCGAACGCCGTCTCGAGCGCCCGGCGCCCGGTGCTGTCCGCAGCGGCCGCATCGCCTGCGACGACGCTCTCGGCCCGGGGCACGTCCGCACCCCGCCGGTCCTGATGCACGGCCGGCACAGGTCGTTCAGTCGGCATAGCTCGGCTCTCTATTTCCTAGGCATCCTAGACATCAGGATAGTTAGATGCTAATTTTCCTTAGTGTACTGCCAGGAACCCCAGCTAGTGGGAGGACTTCGGCCGATGGCTCGGAAGTGGTGGACGCTGACCGCGGTCGTGGTCGGCGTGTTCATGTTGCTGCTGGACCTGACGATCGTCAACGTCGCGCTTCCGCAGATCCAGCGGGCGTTCGGCGCGTCCCTGTCCGACCTGCAGTGGGTCATCGACGCCTACGCGCTCACCCTGGCGGCCATCCTGCTGACCGCCGGCGCACTCGCCGACCGGTTCGGCAGGCGCATCCTGTTCGCCACCGGGACGGCCATCTTCACGATCGGATCGCTGCTCTGCGGGCTTGCCACCAGCACCCTCGACCTGGCGCTGTCACGGGCCGGGCAGGGCATCGGTGGCGCGATCATGTTCGCCACCTCCCTCGCGCTGATCAGCGACGCGTTCCGCGGCCGGGACCGCGGGGCGGCGTTCGGCGTCTTCGGCGCTGTCACCGGGATCGCCATCGCCGTTGGGCCCGTCCTTGGCGGCGTGATCACCAGCGACCTCTCGTGGCGCTGGATCTTCCTGGTGAACGTCCCGATCGGCATCGCGGCGATCGCCGTCACTCTGGCGAAGGTCGCGGAATCCCGCGACCCCGAGGCCACCCGGCCCGACTGGTTCGGGTTCGTCACCTTCAGCGCCGCGCTCGCCGCGCTGGTCTACGGGCTGATCTCTGCTGGCGACGGCTGGGGCTCGGCCAAGGTGGTCGCAAGCCTCAGCGCCGCCGGTGTCCTGCTCGTCGCCTTCCTGATCATCGAGGTGGCTCAGCGGCGGCCGATGCTGGACCTGTCGTTGTTCCGGGTGCCGACCTTCGTCGGTGGCCTGATCGCCGCGTTCGCGATCTCGGCCTCGCTGTTCTCACTGCTCACCTACGTCGTGCTGTACCTGCAGGACGAACTCGGGTTCTCCGCGCTCGGCACCGGCTTGCGCACCCTGTTCCTCACCCTCGCGGTGTTCGTGACCGCCGGCATCGCCGGGCGGCTCACCACGGTCGTGCCGATCCGGTTGATGATCTCGGCGGGATTCGCGCTCGTGACCGCCGGGCTGCTGCTGATGCGGGGCGTGACGGTCGGCTCCGCCTGGACGCACCTCATTCCAGGACTGATCGTGTCGGGTGTCGGGGCCGGCCTGATCAATGTGCCGCTCGCCTCCACAGCCGTCAGCGTGGTCCGGCCCGCACGCGCCGGAATGGCCTCGGGGATCAACTCGACACTGCGGCAGGTCGGTATCGCGACGGGCATCGCCGCGTTGGGGGCGATCTTCACCGCCGAACTGCGGCACACGGTGACCGGCCGGCTCGCTGCCTCGCCGCTGGCCGCCCACGCCCGGGCGATCGCGGCCGGGATCGGCGGATCGAAGTCGGGCGGCGCACCAGCGGGCACGCCGGCTGCGGCGCGACAGCTCGTCAACGCCGCCGTTCAGGCCGGATTCGTCGACGGCCTGAACCAGATCTTGCTCATCGGGGCAATCGTCGCCGCCGTCGCCGCGGTCGCGTCGGCCATCCTGATCCGCGGCCGTGATTTCGTCGTGGGGCCCGCTGCACCCGACACCGACAGCGGCCGCCTGGCCGTCGCCGAGTCCGCGGACGTCATTACCCAATGAAGACATCGACGAGGGAGTCTCGATGGCCGCCAATGACGCCGGCCGCCCACGCCCTGGGAAGAACATAGGCGGCTTCACGCCTCAGGTAGCCGCGCGGCGGCTTCCAGCGAGACCTGCCGCCTGTCCGCCGCCGCGGTCGGCCCATTTCGCCGGTCAGGCCCGGAGCGAGAACTCCAGGGTCTGCCCAGGACTGAGTTCGCGCAGCTCGCCGTGACAGCCGACGCGGACGGGTGGATGGTGACCTGGGCCGCTGGTTACCCGTGCCGTGTGCTCTGCGACGCTGAGGGCGATCACGTGGTCGCGGTAGAGGATCGAGAACTCGAGCGTACCGAGGCGCTTCGGCCAGAACGGATTCAGCCACAGGACGTCGCCGCGCAGCTCCAGGCCGGCGAAGCACCGCTGGAGCACGTCGACGGTACCGGCCATCGCCGCGAGGTGGACGCCCTCGGCGGTGGTTCCGCCTTGGACGTCGGCGATATCGCTGCGCAGCGCCTCGACGAAATGCTCCACCGCGCTGGCCCGGTGGGCCCGGGCCAGCACCGACGCGTGGACCAGGGAGCTGAGCGTCGAGCCGTTGGACGTGTGGGCCAGGTAGTAGTCGATCGTTGCGGGGATATCGGCAGGATCCCAGGCGTAGCCGAGGTGGCCGAAAAGCGCGGCAAGCTCGTCGGCGGACAGCAGGTAGAACAGCATCAGCACGTCCGCCTGCTTGGACACCTTGTACCGGTTCGTCGTGTCGTTCTCGGCCTCGAGGATACGGTCGAGGCGGCTGATGTTGCCGTACCTGGCGCGGTAGTCCTCCCAGTCGAGTTCCTTCAGGTCCTCGTATCCCTCGAACTGGCTGATGATGCCGCCCGCATGGAACGGGACGAACATGCGGCGCGAGATGTGTTCCCACCGTTCAAGCTCGGTCACCGTCAAGCGCAGCTTCTCGGTGAGCTCGGTCCGTCGGTGTTCGGGCAGCAGGTCGAGTACCTCGATCGCGCGGAGCAGCAGCCAGGTCGTCATCACGTTGGTATAGGCGTTGTTGTCGATCCCCGCGTCGGGAGCGTCGGGGTAGCTCGTGTGGAACTCGTCCGGTCCCACCACACCCCGGATGACGTAGCGGTCCCGGTCGCGATCATAGGCTGCGGTGCTCGCGAAGAACCGGGCGATCTCGAGGATGAGTTCGGCGCCCTGCAGCGCGAGGAACTCGCGGTCCCCGGTGGCCTGGTAGTACTGCCAGGCGTTGCGGGCGACCGCGATACCCACGTGTCGCTGCAGGTACGTCGTGTCAGGCAGCCAGCGGCCCGACTTCGGGTTGAGATGCAGGAGTGCGCTCTGCTCTCTCCCGTCGCTGCCGGACTGCCAGGGGAACATGGCACCCACGTGACCAGCCTCACGCGCCGCTCGCATCGCGGCGGGCAGGCGGCGGTAGCGATACGCCTTCAGCGACCGGCTCAGCTCGGGCAGCCGCAGGTTCAGGACGGGGAACACGAACATGTCATCCCAGAAGACATGCCCGCGGTAGGCCTCGCCGTGCAAGCCGCGCGCGGGAACGCCGATGTCGCGGTCCATGCTGTTGGGCGAGACCGTCTGGAGCAGGTGAAAAATGTGCAGCCGCAGCACCGGCAGTATTCCGTCGTCCTCGCTGCCGCGCAGCTCGAACGCGAAACGCGTCCACAAAAGTGCCCAGGCGAGCACGTGCCGCCCGAGCATCTCGTCGAACGAGTCCGCGGTCTCCAGCCAGTCGGTCACCGCTACAGCTACATCCGAGGTGGCGTGGTCGCGCGAGGTGGCGATGGCTACCGTCTTCTCGACGGTCACCTCGTCCGCCGCGGCGACATCGACGGTGAACTCGTGGCCGATGCGCCCGGGCTCCGCGATCACGGCCGGGTCCTGGTGGAGGCGCGATCCGTCGCGGAACAGGCGCGTGCGCGATGCCTCGGCGATGCGGATATGTGACTGGCTGGTCTCCACCACAAGCAAAACGGTCGAGGCGTCGAGGCTGCGCGTCTCGACGGGGACCAGGTGGCGGCTGGCCAGCTGGTGATAGCGGGGGACGCCGGTGTTCTCGACCGTGCCGTCGAGTTCCGACCGTACACGCAGCCGCCCTGACCAGTTCTCCGGCACGATCGTCATCTCGATGGCGGCAAGGTGTGCGGCGCCCATGTGCACGAAGCGACGGCACGTGGCCCGTGTGACGTGGCCCTGGCTGTCGCGGATCCGCAGCCGGCGGATCAGCACGCCGCGGCGCAGGTCGAGTTCCTGGCTGTGCTCGACGATCTCCGCTTCGGCGAGGTCGAGCCAGGGCCCGTCCTCCGCGGCGAAGGTCAGCGGCAGCCAGTTCGGGGCATTGACCAGGCTCTCGTTCTCCACGGTGCGGCCGGCGATCTCGGTCCGCAGCTCGTTGTAACAGCCTGCGATGTACGTACCGGGGTAATGGGTTCCGTCCGCGGCCGACTCCGGCGCCGCGCCCCGGGTGGCGAAGTAGCCATTGCCAAGGGTGCAGAGCGCCTCGCGAAGGCCTTCCCGCTGCGGGAAGAATCCTTCGTACCGAAGTGTCCATCCGGCAATGGGGAGCGGCTGCCCTTCTTGGTCGATCATCTGGGTCACCTGCAGGACTGGTGGGATCTCCGCATGGGGATTCGAGTACGCGGTGCGGCTGTCTCGCGCACAGGAGACTGTGCCCTGACGTTCGCATTTCGGCCGCGGTCTGCGCAGCGGGCGTCCGCCCTAAGGGGAGGGACCGAAGGTCCCTCGTCCAGGCGCGGGCCGACGCGAAGGCAGCGGGGGATACCAGGGCGCCTCAGCCGCGCTGTGCGGCGATGAGGCCGCGGTACCAGATGTAGGAGTCCTTGGGCAGGCGTGCCTGCGTGTCGAAGTCGACATACACGAGCCCGAACCGCTGGTGGTACCCCTCGGACCACTCGAAGTTGTCGATCAGTGACCAGACGAAGTAGCCGCGCACGTCAACCCCGGCGGCCATCGCCTCGTGTACCGCGCGGATGTGCCCGTCGAGGTAGCTGATCCGCTCTGGGTCGGCCACGGTGCCGTCAGCGGCCGGGACGTCAGCGCGTGAGCAGCCGTTCTCCGTAACGTAGATCGGCGGAAGCCCGTCACCGTACCTGGTACGAAGTTCGATCAGGATGTCGCGGAGCCCGCCGGGGATCACCGGCCACCCGAACGCGGTCACCGGGTAGCCGGGGATGGGCTCCAACTGGAACGGCAGCGGCGAACCCGGCAACGCGGACAGGCGGGTCGGATTGTAGTAGTTCACCCCGATCGCGTCCACGGGTGCGGCGATCACGTCGAGATCGCCGTCCTCGATGGGCAGCAGGCCGGCCGCCTCAGGGCCGAAACCGCGCAGATCCGGATAGTGGCGCAGCAGGACGGGATCGGTGAACAGCCGGTTGTGCAGGACATCGTAGGCACTGGCGGCGGCCACATCGGCCGGGTCGTCGCTTGCGGGCAGCGCGGGCGAGTAGCTGTTGGTGATCGCGACCTGGCGGGCGCCCGCGCCGCGCAGCGCCCGGTTGGCGAGGCCGTGCCCGAGCAGCAGGTAATGCGCCGCGGGCAGCGCATGCAGCATGAGTTCCCTGCCTGGCGCGTGTATACCGAGCCCGTAGCCGAGCGTCATGACCACAAAGGGCTCGTTCAGCGTGATCCACATCGGTATCCGGTCGGCGAGCCTGGCCGCGACGATGCCGGCGTAGTCGGCGAACCTTTGCGCGGTGTCGCGGGACAGCCAGCCGCCAGCCTGCTCGAGCGGGGAAGGAAGGTCCCAGTGAAAGAGCGTGGCGACCGGGGTGATGCCTGCCGCGCAGAGCGCATCGGTGAGCCGGTCGTAGAAATCCAGGCCCGGCTTGTTGACCTCGCCGGAGCCGGACGGCTGCACCCGCGGCCAGGCGATCGAGAACCGGTATGTGGTGAGGCCGAGCCCGGCCATCAGGTCGACGTCCTCGCGCCACCGGTGGTAGTGGTCGGCCGCCACGTCGCCGGTGTGCCCGTCGCGGATCTTTCCTGGCAGGTGGCAGAAGTCGTCCCAGACCGACGTGCCGCGCCCGTCCTCGCTCACCGCACCTTCGATCTGGTAGGCCGCCGTAGCGGCGCCCCAGGCGAAGCTGGCCGGAAACCGGGGGAACCCAGGCGGCGGACCGGCCGCCGCGCCTGCCTGCGGGCCAGCCGCCGCCTCGGACACGTGCTCTCCTCTGCCAGCTTTCGCCTGATTGGTGGGTCGCTGCCCGCTGATCGTACGGCGGCCCCGACCGCACCGGCCAGGCGACGAGGCGCCGGTGGTCAGCCCTCCGTGTCCTGCGTGCCGCCCGCGATGGCGGCGTCGACCTCGGCGCGGCGCGCGGCAAGCTCCCTGTCGTATTCTTCCGCGATCTCCTCATCCTGGCGCATCAGCGCGGTCAGGTCGCCCTTGGCCGCGTCGAGGACACCCATGTCGGCGTATGCCTGCTGCACCTTGGCCCCCCACAGCCCGATGTCCTTCACGCACGGCACGATCCGGCTGAACAGCAGTGTCTGGTACAGCTTGTACATCGGGGAGTTGTCGACGTATTCGAGGCACTCGCCGAGCGGCAGGCCGAGCCGGGTGAAGACCTCCTGGCTGCGGAAGCGGTCGCGCATGAGGTAGCAGCCCTCGACGACGAACTCCTCGCGATCGGCGCGTTCGGCATCGGTGAGCCCCGCATAGTAGTCGCGCAGCGCGAGCCGCCCGAACGCCACGTGCCTGGCCTCGTCCTGCATGACGTAGGCGAGCAGCTGCTTGACGAGCGGGTTGGTGGACAGGTCGCGGTAGACGCCGAAGGCGGCGAGCGCCAGCCCTTCGATCAGCACCTGCATGCCCAGGTAAGGCATGTCCCACCGGCCGTCGGTGAGGGCGCTGGCGAGCAGCTTGGCCAGATCCTGGTTGACCGGGTAGAACATCCCGATCTTTTCCTGGATGAACCTGTTGTAGAGCTCGACGTGCCGAGCCTCGTCCATGACCTGGGTGGAGGCGTAGAACTTGGAGTCAAGATCGGGCACGGACTCGACGATCCTGGCCGCGACGGTCAGCGCGCCCTGCTCGCCGTGCAGGAACTGGCTGAACAGCCACGAACCCTGGTGGCGGCCGTAGTCCTCCCGCTCGGCCTCGGTCATCTTCTCCCACACCGGAGTGCCGAACAGCGGGTTGAACTCGTCGGGGACCCCGACCACGTTGACGGGGTCGACCTCAGTGTCCCAATTAATCCGTTTCTGGGCGTCCCACTGTTTGTCCTTGCCCTTCTGGTACAGCGCGAGCAGCCGGTCACGGCCGTCGTCGTATTCCCAGGTGAACCTGGCCGCGCCCGCGGCCGGCACGTCCCACGTGCCTGGCTCGACGGGCACGGTGTAGCGGTCGTACGTGGTCACGGCTGCCTCCCAGCGCACAAACCAGCTTTACATCACTGCGTAACATGTCAAGCACGTCCGTGCAATAGCCGAACGGGCGTCCAGCGCCGGCCGCCGCTTGGCCGCCACATGCCAGCCATTTCATGATCGCGGTCTTTTCTTTGAAAATGCTTCGAAAAAGTTACCGCGATCATGAAAAGGCTCTGAGACCTCCTACAGGCAAACCGACGACTCGTGGTCGGCGTGACCGCCGGGTTCGAGCTGGAATGTCGAGTGCTCCACGTCGAAGTGGCCGCGCACGCACTCCTGGAGCATGTCGAGCATCCGCGCGCCGTGGCCGCCGGCCAGCACGGCCGTCTCCACGACCACGTGGGCGGAAAGTACGGGCAGGCCGGACGTGATCGTCCAGGCGTGCAGGTCGTGCACGTCGGCGACACCGTCGAGTTCGGTCAGGTGACGCCGCACCTCGTCGAGGTCGACGCCCTTGGGCGTCGCCTCGAGCAGTACGTCGATCGCCTCCCTGAGCAGCCGCCAGGTGCGCGGCAGGATGAGCACACCGATCGCCAGCGATGCGATGGCGTCGGCGCGGGTGAAGCCGGTCAGCGCGATGACGATGCCCGCGACGATGACCGCTGCCGCGCCGAGCGCGTCCGAGACGACTTCGATGAACGCCCCACGCACGTTCAGGCTCTCCGCCTGGCCGCCACGCAGCAGCAGGGCCGATATGGCGCTGCCCGCGAGCGCGATGACGCCGAACACGATCATCAGCCCGGGCTGCACGGACGGTGGGCTGATGAGGCGGCGGATGCCTTCGACGAGGATGAAAACCCCCACGGCGAAAAGCAGCAGCGCATTGCCTGTCGCGGCGAGGATCTCGGCGCGCGCGTAGCCGAACGTGCGCTGCGTGGTGGCCGGCCGGGTCGCGAAGTGCGCTGCGAGCAATGACAGACCGAGTCCTGCCGCGTCGGTGGCCATGTGCCCCGCATCGGCGAACAGGGCGAGCGATCCGGTGACAAAGCCGCCCGCCACCTCGACGGCGAGTACCGCCAGGGTGATCCCAAGCGCGAGCGCCAAGCGGCCACGGTGGCGGCCGGTCGACGTCGTATGGTGCCCGGACCCCATTCGCCGCGTTACCTCCCTGACACCGCCAAGCCTAAGGCAGCAGCTCGTATGCCGGGTTGGTCATGATCGCCCCGCCGTCCCTGATGCCGACCGGCCCGCGGAGCCTGATCCTGCTGCCCGGTACCAGGCCTGCGATGTGGGTGCGCCCGTAGAAGAGCGCGGTCAGATCGCCGGTGGCGTCGGCAACGGCAACGGCGAGCACGCAACTGCGTTCCACCGGCCGGATCTCGATGCTGTGCACCCGGCCCTCCACCGCGGCCCGGCCGGGACCCGTGATCGAGCCGATGGCCGTCACACCGGGTGAGACCGCGGGCCGATCATGCTGGATGAGGTTGGAGTCCGCGCTGGGCAGCGGCGCCTTGGCCGGCCGCCCCGCCTGCCGTTCGTGCAGCACCTCGACGCGGGCCTGCACGTCGAACGGGATGATCGTGGCCGCCGAGTGCGGTATCCGGCTCACCACCCGGGCGATCTTGTCCGCCGTACGGTCGTGCAGCAGCCTGCCGAGCAACGGCGAGTAGCTGCGGCGTGGCAGGACGACTGTCACATGGGTTCCCTCGTGGCCCGCCTCGCGGGCCACGAGTTCCGCGGCGGCACGCGTCAGCCGCCTGTCCGCACAGTCGATGAAATCGAGCGGGATGCCGCGGTTGGCGCGCAGCCAGTCGTCGCGCAGCTTGTCGGCTTGTTTCTGGTCGATCACGAAGTGCACGGCCCGAAGGCCGGTGGGCCGCAGCCCGCGTGCGTAGCGGAGCGCCGCGATCGTGGCGAGGTCGTAGTCGTCCACGAAGACCAGCACCGTGCGCCGCGGGTAGTTCGGCGGGTCAGGTGGCGGCTTGCGTTCGCCGAGGTTCTCGAGGACCCCGGCTTCCATGCGGTACTCCCGGTTGAGCCGGATCAGCGCGAACACCATGATCGGGAACACCACCACGACGAGCCAGGCGCCCTCGGTGAACTTCACGACCGCGAAGATCGCCACAACGAGCGCCGTGTAGGCCCCGCCCGCCGCGTTGATCACTAGCCTGTGCCGCCAGCCGTGTTCCTTGTGCCTGAGGTGATACTTGACCATTCCGAAGCCGGCAAACGAGAAGCCGGTGAAGACGCCGATCGCATAGAACGGGATCAGCGCGTTGACGGTGGCACCGACCACGAGCAGCAGCGTCACCGAGACCACGGTGAGCAAGACGATGCCGTTGGAGAACACGAGACGGTGGCCGCGCTTGGTGAGCCAGCGGGGGAGAAACGCGTCCTCGGCGACGAAGCTGGCGAGGAACGGGAACCCGCTGAAGCTGGTGTTGCCGCCGGTGAACAGGATGGCCGCGGTCCCCGCCTGGACGAGGAAGAACAGGACATGGCCGGTCACCGTCTGCCCGAAAATGACCTTGGCTTCCTGTGCGAGCACTGTTGGGTAGCCGCTGACATACGGAGTCACATGACTGATGTGCGCGAACCACGAGATGCCCGCGATCAGGAAGGCGACAATCGACCCCTGCATGACGAGCACCTGGCGGGCGTTGCGGCCCTCCGGCGGCCGCAGCGCGCTTACCGAGTTAGATACCGCCTCGATTCCGGTCAGTGAGGAGCCGCCATTGGCGAACGCGCGCGCGAGTACGTAGAGCGAGGCGAAGGTGAGCAGCGCGGAACCGGCGCTCCCATGGCAGCCGACGCAGTACATCCCCGATTGATGCGGGATACGCGGCAGCCCGCCGCCGAACGCCTCGCGGTACAAGCCCGTGACGATCATGAGGATTACCGACCCGGAGAACAGGTAGGTCGGCAGGGCGAAGGTCTTGCCGGCTTCCCTGATGCCGCGAAGGTTGCCGTAACACATGATCAGGACCGCAACCACCGCGATGGTCGTCAATGTCGTCCTGGGTCCGAGCGCGTTGCCGAGCGCGGGGAACGCGGACAGGATCGCGGCACTGCCCGCGGCCGTCTGTACCGCGACCGTGACCACGTAGTCGATGAGTAGCGCCACCGCCGCGACCTGGGCGATCCTGGGCCCGTAGTTCTCTCTTGCCACCACATAGGAACCGCCGGCCTTGGTGTAGACCGTCACCACTTCGCGGTATGACAGCACCACCAGGGCTATCCCGAGCAGGATCACCAGGGTCATTGGCATCAGGAGCGTGCTGAACGCCACCAGGCCGAAGATCGGCACCAACTCGATGAGTATTTCCTCGGTGCCGTAGGCCGCCGAGGAAATGCCGTCGCAGGACAGGACGCCGAGGGCAAGCGGCTTGGAAAGCCGTTCACCCTCGAGTTCTTCGTTGACCATCGGCGGCCCGAGCAGCCGGCGCTTGACCGAGTACCAGAAGGTGTCGGGCAGGTCGCCGCCTCCGCCAGTCCCGAAAAGATCGACTGCTCTGCGCACGGCCACAGCTACGCGCCTCCGTCCGCTCGCCGCCTGACGTGGTCTTCATACCACCGCAGCTCGACTGCTTGCGTACCCGGGTCTTCGGCTGCCTGCGTGCCCGCGTCAGCGCATAGACTGCGTGGTGATCAGGGCACTCTCGCTTTTGCTGCCCAGAATCGGGCTGGGCTAAAATGGCCCGAGCACCACCGCGCATGACATGCGCCGAGCGAAGGAGGTGAGGATCTTGCGAGATCGAAGTCGCAGCCACAGTTCGGACGATCCTCACCCGTTCGCGCAGACCCAGCAGCGCTGACCGCGACCGTGGCGGTGGATTCGTAGGCACGGAGCCGCCGGAGGCCGCCCGGGACGCTGAAACATTCCGCGCTTCCCCAGGCAGCATCTCCCGGCCCGGTACTGATTCCTTCGTCCCTGTCTGCCGCTTGCCCGCCCGCTGCCGTGCGCCCAGGCACCCCGGCGCGCTGCGGCGGGGCTGATACGTGCTCGTCTCGGCCGGCGATGCCGGGCCTGTGCCCGATCCCCAGCGAAGGGGAGATCGGCAGGCCTTTCATGGCGCGTTTCTTCACCCTCAGCTCAATTTCGAACTCGATCTCACAGCGGCGGGCCGCGCTGCGCTCGGCAGCGGGCACCGCGTCCGATACGGCCACCGCCGCGGCGGACACCGCCCACGTGGGCGATATCCGGGGCGCCTTCGGCACCGTCCGGCTGGACGGGCGGGACCGGCCCGCGGGCTGGGCCCGCCGGCTCCGTTACCTGCTCGCCATCATGGGTCCCGGCCTGATCGTCATGGTCGGGGACAACGACGCGGGCGGTGTCGCAACTTACACACAGGCCGGGCAGAACTACGGGAGCAGGCTCCTGTGGGTGCTGCTGCTGCTCATCCCTGTGCTGATCGTCAACCAGGAGATGGTCGTGCGGCTCGGCGCGGTCACCGGCGTCGGTCACGCGCGGCTCATCCACGAGCGGTTCGGCACGTTCTGGGCCGCGTTCTCCGTCGGTGACCTCGTCCTGGTCAACGGGCTGACGATCGTCACCGAGTTCATCGGCATCGCGCTCGCGGGTGACTATTTCGGCATCCCGCGCTGGGCGAGCGTGCTTGGCGCGGCGGCGCTGCTCGTCGGTTTCACGGTCACCGGCAGTTTCCGCCGCTGGGAGCGCTGGATGTACACGCTCATCGCGGTCAACGTGCTGATGATCCCGCTGGTGGCCGCCGCGCACCCCGCGCCCGGGCGACTGGCCCACGACTTCGTCGTGCCCGGCCTGCCCGGCGGGCTGAACGCGGGCGTGCTCCTGCTCGTCATCGCGATCGTGGGCACGACGGTCGCGCCATGGCAGCTCTTCTTCCAGCAGTCCAATGTGGTGGACAAGCGGATCACGCCGCGCTGGATCTCCTACGAGCGCGTGGACACCGTCATCGGCTCGTTCGTCGTGGTGATCGGTGCCGCCGCGCTGATCGCCGTCACCGCGTTCGCGTTCACAGGCACCGCGCTGCACGGCCACTTCAGCGACGCCGCCGGGGTCGCGCGCGGGCTCGCGCACGTCCTCGGCCACCACGCGGGCGGGATGTTCGCACTGCTTCTGCTCGACGCTTCGCTCATCGGCGCGGCCGCGGTGACGCTGGCCACGTCCTACGCGCTCGGGGACATCGCGGGAGCCAAGCACTCGCTGCACAGAAGCGCCAAGGATGCGCCGCTCTTCTACGGTGTGTATGCCCTGTTCGTGCTCGCGGGAGCCGGCGTCGTGCTGATCCCGGGGGCGCCGCTAGGGCTGATCACCGAGGGCGTGCAGGCGCTCGCCGGGGTGCTGCTGCCGTCAGCGAGCGTCTTCCTGGTGCTGCTCTGCAATGACGGGGACGTGCTCGGGCCGTGGGTGAACCGGCCCTGGCTCAACGTGCTAGCCGGGACCATCATCGGCGTCCTCGTGCTGCTCTCGCTCATCCTGACCGCTGCGACGCTGTTCCCGCACCTGAGCAGCGGCGAGCTGAAGACAGTCATGCTCGGTGGCGCGGCGCTGGGCGCCCTGGCCGCCGGCGGGTACGGGATCGTGCGGGCACGCATCCGGCGGCGGCTGCCCACCGACCCTGAGGCCGAGCTCGACACGGGCGTCGTGATGGCCGCGCAGCGGCTGACCTGGCGGATGCCGCCGCTGACCGAACTGCCCAGACCGGCCTGGTCGCTTGGGCGCAGGGTCGGCATGATCACTTTGCGCCTCTACCTGTTCGTCGCAGTCGGGCTCGTCGTGGTGAAGATCATTCAGCTCGCCCTGGCCGGCTGACCGCCCCGGCTGGCGGGGTGGGCGGACCTGGCAGGCTGAAAGGATGAAGCGCTGGGCTGTGTGTGAGACGGCAATGATCCCTAACGGCTGCCGCGTGGCGCGCCGCACTCAGCGAGAATCAGCCGCGGGTGGGAACCATGACGCGCGCTCAAACGTCGAAGCGGTTGCCGCCCTGGTGCGTGCCGCTTCCCCGCTGGAGCTGCACGCCCAGGGCGGACCAGCCCCGCCCAGCTCAGGTTCTGCCTGCTGACCGGTGCCAGCGCGCGGTCGCCTCAGTGACAGAATCCGGCAGGTACGGACGTGCGGCAGTGGTTGGCAAAGAATCGCACACCGGTGCCGGTGCCGTCCCAGATGAGGTCGGCCGGGTGGTTGCGGTAGGCGGTGTTGTCCACGATCGTGTCGAAGTCAGGGTCGCTGCCGTGCGTCAGCGAGTTCGCGCTCGCCACGACGATCCCGCCTGAATTGATCTGATGGCCCGCGTTACCTGCCACGCTGTTGCCCGCGACCAGCGTATGTGTCGCGCCGAGCAGCAGGATGCCGCCGCCCTTTGTGTCGACCGGCGTGTCGCCGCCCTTCGGGCAGAACTTGTTGTTCCTGAACACGCTGTTGCCAAAGATGGTGGTGTTACCCGCACCACCGGGCTGCCCATCGTCGAGCACCAGGATGCCCTCGCAGTTCCCTGTGACGCTGTTGCCGGTCACGCGCACTCCCCGGGCATGCCGGACAAATATGCCGAACATGTTGCCGATGGCCCGGTTGTCGCGCACGATGGTCGCCGCATCGGGGGAGTCGCCGACATAGAACCCGGCCTCGTCGTTTCCCACCGCCGTGTCGTCGGCGAATATGGTCCTGCTGGATGCGAAGCGGGAGATCCCGTAGCCGCCGTCCTTGACCGCCACGACGTCGGTCACCTTCAGGCCGATTGTGCCGTACCCGAAAACGCCGTTGCCCGCGAAGCCGGCGATGTACATGTCGGTGATCGTGTCGCCCCGGACCGGCCTGACGGCGCCGGTCTTGAGGTTCAGTCTCTTCGCCAGGATGCAGACGCCGGTGGGGCCGAAAGCGGTACGGCAGATGTCGCGCCGGAACGAGGCGGGCGGCACGAGAACCGTTCCGCCCAAGAAGTCCCCTGACCCGCGGAGGGTGATTCCATCGGTGCGGATCAGCACACTCTGCCGGTACACGCCCGGCTCGACGAGAACCGTGGCGCCGGGCCTGGCGCTGTCGACCGCCGCCTGGATCGACTGGCCCGGCCCCACCACGATGATCGCCGAGGCCGACGCGGATACGGCGTAAGCCGCGCTGAGCGCGATGCCAAGCCCTGTCGCACATGCGGCCGCAATGAACTTGCGCATGTCTCCCCCCACAGTTCGTTACGATAAGTAGTCGATCAACTACTCTTCGTGCCTGATGATCCGCACAGTACCTGGATGGCACGGCTCGTCGCAATGGTGCCCGGTGGCACCGATCCCGCAGTGCACGGCCCCCGGCCCGGGGTACCGCCGCTGGCGGGCCCGTCCTGCCGCACGCGCGAGGCGCCGGGCCCGACGCGGTCAGGCGGAACCTTCAGCCGGCCGCGCCCCGCTCGCGCAGGGCGGTGATCTCTGCCGGGGTGAGCCCGATCCCGGCGAGCACCGCGTCGGTGCCCGATCCCGGGGTGACCGGCGGCGCTGGCTGCCCGGGTGGCGTGCGGCCGAAGCGCGGGGCCGGCGCGGGCTGCACGACGCCGCCGACGTCTGTGAAGCTGCCACGCGCCACGTTGTGCGGGTGGCCGGGAGCCTCGCCGAGCGTGAGCACCGGCGAGACGCACGCGTCCGAGCCCTCGAACACCGCCGCCCAGTCGGCCTGGGTGCGCTGCTTGAACACCTCGGTCAGCCTGCCGCGCAGGACGGGCCATCCGGCCGGGTCGTGCTGGCTGGGCAGATCCTCGCCGTCGATCCCGAGGCGGCGCAGCAGTTCCGCGTAGAACTGCGGTTCGAGCGCGCCCACGGCGACATGACGCCCGTCCGCGGTCTCGTACGTGTCATAGCACGGGGCGCCGCCGTCCAGCAGGTTGGTGCCGCGCTCGTCCCGCCACATCCCTGCCGCGCGCAGGCCATGGATGAACGAGGTGAGCAGCGCGGAGCCGTCGACCATGGCCGCGTCGACGACCTGGCCACGACCGGACCCAGCCCGCTCCACGAGCGCTGCGAGCACGCCGAGCGCGAGCAGCATGCCGCCGCCACCGAAATCACCGACCAGGTTCAGCGGAGGTACCGGCCGCTCGCCCGCCCGGCCGATCGGGTGCAGCGCACCGGAGATCGCGATGTAGTCGATGTCGTGGCCGGCGGTGTGCGCGAGCGGCCCGTCCTGCCCCCACCCCGTCATCCGCGCGAAGATCAGCCGGGGATTGCGCTCCAGGCACACCTGCGGCCCGAACCCGAGCCGCTCCGCCACCCCGGGCCTGAATCCCTCGACGAGAACGTCGGCCGACTCCGCCAGCCGCAGCAGCGCACCGACCGCCTCGCGATCCTTGAGGTTCAGCCCCACCGACCGCCGTCCGCGGCGCAGCGGATCGGCGGGGGGCAGCCCGGCCATGCCACCGACCCGGTCGACAAGGATCACATCGGCACCGAGGTCGGAAAGGATCATGCACCCGAACGGCGCCGGGGCGAGGCTCGCGATTTCGACGACACGCACGCCATGAAGTGGTCCCTGGCCCATGGTCCCGCCCTTCCACCGGATAAGAAGTGACTCGGACGTTACCCGTGACCGCTTCGGGCCGCGACGGACGGGCCGGGCGTGGCCCGGCCGCAGGTCCTGCCGTACGGCCGGTGCGCCGCGGGTGGGCTGGTCAGCGCCGTTGGTCGTCGGCGCGCTCGATGCGCTCCACGATCAGAGCGAGGGTCGGACAGGACGACTCGGCCTTGCGGGCGAGCTTGAGCAGGCTGGGCGGCACGGGCTGGTCGGAGATGATCGGGTAGCCCCAGGGGTCCTTGCCGATCATCTCGGGCAGGAGTTCGGCGCAGACGCCGTGCGCCTCGCACGTGATCGGGTTGACCCTGATCCGGTGGGTCCCGGGCCCGCGTGGGTTCGGGCGGCTGCCACGGGTGTCGCCGCGTCCGGCCTGGCTGGTGCCGCGGTAGGTCACGCCGTCACACCCTCGCCGCCGCGCGCCGCGGCCGGCGCCCTGCCGCATCGGGCCCCTGGGCGGCTCCGTGCTCCGCACCTGGCACGGGAATCACGCCCGGCCGCCTGACGCGCTCGCATGGGCCACGGCGCAGGTGCTCGCGCACGTCGGAAGCGAAGACGCGCAGCGCGCTCGCGACGAACCGGGCCGCTCCATCGGGAAAGTGGCACGCGCCGCGGCCCTCGACCAGCCCGAGCAACTGCCCAAGCCACTTGTGCGTCCTGGCGTCCCTGCCGTGCCACGCGATGTGCTCGAGCGCGTCGGCCATCGCGGGCAACCCGTTCACGCAGGGCCCGCACTGGCCCGCGCTCTGGCCCGCGAGATAACGCGCGACCCGCGCGGTCTCGGCGAGCCCGCAGGCGGACTCCGGCAGGACGACAAGGATGCCCGCGCCGAGCGAGGCGCCCGCCGCCCGCAGATCCGGGCCGCTCACGCGCAGGTTCGGCGCGCCGCTCGCCGGAAGCCAGCCGCCGAAATACCCGCCAGCCAGGATCGCCTGCGGTGGCTCGGCCGGGCCGCCTGCCGCGCCGAGCACCTCGCGCATATCCATGCCGAGTGCGATTTCGGTCACGCCCGGTCTTTGCACGGCTCCGGCGATGGTGACGAGCGCCGAACCAGGTGCGGACTGGGTGCCGACGGCGCGGAACCAGCCGGGGCCGTAGCGGGCGATCAGCGCGACGTGGGCCAGCGTTTCCACGTTGTTGACCAGCGTCGGGCGGCCGCGCACCCCCTTCTGGAACGGGCGCGGCGGCACGAACGTGGGCAGCGCTGGACCGCCGTTCAGCAGGTGGACGAGGGCGCTCTCCTCGCTGGAGACATAGCCGGGCGGTACGGCCGTGACGCGGATTCCGATCGTGTCCGCGCCCGCCTGCTGCCGCTGCGCGATCGCTTCACTCAGCCCCTGGCAGAGCCCTTGGTCAGCACCGTCGACGCACAGGAACGCCTCGGCGGCGCCGACGCTTTCTGCCGCGAGCGAGATCCCGTCGAGCACGAGGTGCGGCGCCACGGTGAGCAGCGAGCGGTCCTTCAAACTGATCGGTTCGGACTCGGCGCCGTTGGCGACGACCACGGCGCCGCCCCGGTCGCCGAGCGCCCTGCGCGACCCGGCCAGCACCGCGCGCATCTTGCGGGCCACGGGGAAGTCCGCGCCCCCGCGGCCGGTCAGGCCGGAGCGCTCGATGCTGTCGACGAGCATGCCCTGGGCGCCATGACCGCCCCCACGGCCGCCGCGGGCGGCGCCACCACCGTGTCGGCGGCCGCGAAAGGGTATCGGCCCGTAACGGTCCATGTGTTCGGCCAGCCCTTGCGGCGGCGCGTCAGGCAGCAGCCGGGGAAGCTCGTGCGGTGGCATTGACATCGCGCTATTCCCCGCCGTCCCTTGTCGAGTGGCTTGTGCCGCCCGCGCTGGTGGTCCCGGCGGCGCTCACCTGCAGCGTCCCCGTCACCGAACTGCCGTTCGGCTGCAGTGTGATGGCCAGCAGGAGGCTTTGCCCAGCACTGTCGCGCACCCGCGCGCTCATGCTTGTCCCGTTCAGGCTGACAAGCTGGCCCGTGTACTGGCGAGGCACGGCAGCGGGGCCGAACGTGACCTGGCTGGCTGACATCGTGACGCCGCCGTTGCCGTCCGCCTGGCCCGTGATGACGATGCCGAGCGCGGCCTTGCCACCGCCGCCCGTGGGCAGCACCGCCGTCTGGATGCGGACCACCGCGCCGCCGTTGTCTGACGAGCTCTGCGACAGCGGCCCGGACAATGACGCGCTGAACGGCACCGCAGGGAGCTTGGTGGCGGTGGACCCGGCGCCGCCCGCGGCCGTGGCAGCGCCGGCCGACCGGGCAAGGAGGCTGGCCGGCGTGCCTGAGCGGCGCGCCCAGCCTGGCTTGAGCGGGCCACCGGCCAGCCACATCGTGCCGGCCACCAACGCGACCACGACAACGCCGGCGAGGGCGATCCGGGTGCCGGTGCGCCCCTGCCAGCCCACCGCGAGCCGCCAGGCCACGGTCGCCACCACCGCGGCGACGCAGCAGGCCGTGATGGCGAGCACCCATCGCTGCGGCGTGTCGGTCCCGGTCCCGAGGCTGTGCATGATCGCCGCGGGCCAGCACAGGTAAGCGAGCCAGTGCACGAAGCGCCACACCTGGTGACCGACGTACACCCGGAGCAGGCTGGTGATCGTCACCGCGAGCAGCAGGTCGAAGGCGGCAGCGCCGAGGCCGAGCCAGATCGGCCGGTACGAGGAGGAGAACGGGATGAAGACGGCGAGCAGGTTGATGTGCGCGTAGCTGTCGGTCACCGTCGTGAGGATGTGCAGGCCGGTGAACACGAGCACGAGCAGGGACATGTTGCGGTGCAGGCCCACCGTCACGAACCGTGGCCAGTTCGGCCGGGCGAAACGTACCGACGTCAGCAGGCCGAGCACGACACTCATGGTGATGAGGACGAGCGCGATGAGGCCGGTGGCGCGCGTCGTGTACCAGAGTGGGCTGGTCGAGGTCACCACCACCGCGCCGGTGTGCGTGAGCCCGCCCGTTGGTGCGAGCGCGATCACTGCGCCCCCCGCGGCATGCAGTCCCCCGGGCAGCCGGGCCAACCGCGCAGGTGGGTGACACGGCGAACCGGTCGCTCGCGGTTGGCGCAGAGGTCAGGAGCCACCCGACACGACCTGGCCAGGGCCCTGAGCGGGCACGGGATTGGCGGCGGGTGGCTGCAACTGCCCGCCGCCAGGTGCCTGGTTGACGTTCTGCTGGCCGTCCGTGCCCTGATTGCCCGCGGGTGCCTGCCCGCCCGGCACGGGCTGGCTGATCTTTGGCAGATGGACATGCCCGCCGAAGCCGACGACGAGGGCGACGGCACCTACGGCACCCGCGCCCGCGATGCCCCAGGTCAAGCGCCGTACCCGGCGCAAGCCCCAGTCACGCGACATCACCGCGTACCTGACGTCGGGTTGCTTCATGCTGGTATCTCCACGTTCCTCTCTATATTTCTATATCCCGTACCACGTAACGGGGTGGGGCGGACGCCCCGGCGCCCGCCGGCCTGTTAACAGGGTGCGTGACAAGGTGCTAAGGCCTGCTGCAGATTTTCTTCAGATCTGGTTAAGAATGCGCGGTGTCTTCCCTGCGACTTACCTGTCCGCTCCGGGGCAAGCCGGGCGGCCTGCGGCGGTTAGAGGTCGCGCGGATAGGGCGTCGGATCAGGGAGCGGGTCATCCGCGCCCGGCTGGCAAGGCCGCAGCCCGAAGGCGTGCCTGGAGGGCACGTCGAGGGCGAGAACGCCGCCAGCCGGGATGCGGGGGCCCGCGAGCCCGGCAGTCCTATCCGCGCGGCCTCTTGGGCCACGCTTCTTACCGCCCTCATACGCCGGCCCGCTTACTCTTCTAACAGAGGGAACCAGACGAGGTGATGCGTGGGCGCGCCCAGTGTGGACAGCCTGGCCCGGACGGCCGACGCCGGTCCGGCCCGTGTGCTCGTGGTCGAGGACGACCCGGGCATCGCTACTCAGCTTGTCCGCGGTCTGACCCGGGCCGGGTACGAGGCCGGAAGTGTAGGCACAGGCTCCGCCGCGTTGCTGGCGCCGCCGCCCGACGTGATCTTGCTCGACCTCGGCCTGCCGGACATCGACGGTGTCGAGGTGTGCAAGAAGCTCCGTGACGCGTCCGATGTGGCGATCATCGTGGTCACGGCCCGTGGTGAGGAGAGCGACCGCGTGCTCGCCCTCGATCAGGGTGCGGACGACTGCCTGGTAAAGCCCTTCGGCCTGGCCGAGGTGCTCGCCCGCGTCCGTGCCGTGCTCAGGCGGACCAGGCCCACCTCTGGTGAGCTGCTGCGGTACGGGCCGCTTACCGTGGACCTGCGTACCCGGAAGGTCACGGTGGGCGGGCGGGAAGTGGCGCTGACCCCGAAGGAGTTCGACATCCTCGAGTGCCTCGCCACCGACCCTGGCCGGGTGGTGACCCGTGCCGAGATCTTCGAACGTGCGTGGGACGCCCACTGGTACGGCCCGACGAAAGTACTCGACGTGCATCTGGCCGCGTTGCGTAAGAAACTTGGCGATCAGGTGATCATCGAGACGGTCTACGGCAAGGGGTTCCGTCTCGGTGACCGGAAATGACCAGGTCCTGGTGACCTGACGTGACCAGGCGAATTCTGCTTGCCCTGCTCGCCCTCACCACCTCGGTGCTTGTCGCCGCCGTGATCCCGCTCGGGTTCAAGGCGGCGGGGCACGAACTCAGCTCGTATGTCGATGACGCGCGGGCCGTCGCCCGCTCGGCCGCCTCGGTGGCCGAGGAGGGTCTCGCGGACCACAAGCCGAGCCCGGACATCGGCCGCGTGCTCGCCGCGGCCCGCCACGGCGGCGACACGCTGGTGATCCTGGATGCCAAGGGCCGCGTCGTGACGTCGGTGGGAACGCCGGGCAACATCCCGTCCGGCCTCGTCGACGAGGCCATCGGTGACCGTCAGCTCGAGACC
Organism: uncultured Actinomycetota bacterium; assembly: GCA_963851085.1. Lineage (GTDB taxonomy): Bacteria > Actinomycetota > Actinomycetes > Streptosporangiales > Streptosporangiaceae > DATFVJ01. The sequence continues at coordinate 87,164 of CAWKNX010000001.1, forward strand.
GACGTGGCGCGCGGGTATGTCAGCGTCGTCGTGCCGGTGCGGGAGGGCACGAACGTCGTGGGCACGGTCAGCCTGGCGCGGCCTCTCGCCCCGCTGAATAGCAGGGTCCGCGAGCTCTGGTTCACGCTCGCGCTCATCGCGGTGGCCGCCATCGGGGCTTCCGCGGTCCTCGCGTTCGCGCTCGCCCGGTGGGTGAGCAAACCCCTCGCCGAACTGGACGCGTCGGCTCGGCGGCTTGGCGCCGGTGACCTCACCGCCCGGGCCGCGACAAGCGCCGGGCCGCCAGAACTGCGCCGCCTCGCCACTACCTTCAACACGATGGCGTCGCGCCTCGAGACGCTGGTGCACGGGCACCGCACCGTTGTCGCCGACGTGTCGCACCAGTTGCGCACGCCGCTTGCCGCGCTGCGGCTGCGGTTCGATCTGCTCGCACAGGACGCCGATCCTGCGACCGCGGCTGAGCTGTCCGGGGCGCTCGACGAGTTCGCCCGGCTTTCCCGGCTCGTCGACGGGCTGCTCGCCGTGGCCAAGGCGGAACATTCCGTGCCGCGGCCGGTCCTTGTCGACGTCCGTGAGGTGGTCAGGGAGCGCGTCGTCTCCTGGCAGCCGGTCGCGGGCGACCGCGGCGTGTCACTCGACGCCGACGTGACGGGGCCGGTCACTGCCGCCATCGGCGAGGGGCAGCTTGAGCAGATCCTGGACAATCTGATCGCCAACGCCCTCGACGCGACCGCCGCGGGTGACCACGTCACCGTGTCGGCCGAGGTGACGCTGGGTGACCCAGGGCCACAGGGGTCCGCAGACGCGCCGCGGGGCAGGGGGGCGCCCGCGTGGGGCGGCGCCGGCTCCAGCGTGCAGATCGTGGTCGCCGACGACGGCCCCGGCATGAACCCAACCGACCGGGCCCGCGCGTTCGGCAGGTTCACCACGGCAAGCCCGGGCGGCACCGGCCTCGGGCTGGCGATCGTGCACCGCCTGGTCAGCGCGAATGGCGGCACGGCAAGCCTGGAGGAGACGCCGGGTGGCGGCCTCTCGGTCATCCTGGCATTCGCCACCGCACCCGACCGCGTGAGCCGGTGACCCGCGATCGCAGCAGGCTCCGCCGGTGTGCGCCGCCGGCGGCGTGCGCTGCGGGCGTGCGTCGCGGTGCGCTGCGGGCGTGCCCTCGCCGGGTTAGGCAAGGGTCGCGGTGGGCAGACCCGCGGCCTCCTGCAGCGTGCCGTCGAGGACGGTGACGGCGCGTCCGGTGAGGTGGACACGATCACCGCGGACCGCGGTGCGGACGACGCCGGTGCGCGCGGACGCCTGAAGTCCTGTCAGCGTGTCGCGGCCAAGGCGCGCCGACCAGTAAGGCGCGAGCGCGGTGTGCGCGCTGCCGGTGACCGGGTCCTCCGGTATCCCCTCACCAGGTGCGAAGAAGCGGGCGACGTAGTCGTAGCCGTCGTCTCCCGACGCGGGTGCGGTAGCGATGACGCCGCGAACCCCATCCTCGCGCGCCAGCCGCGCCACGGCCGCGAAGTCGGGATCCAAGGCGCGGACGGCCGCCTCGTCGGCCAGGACCGTGAGCAGGTCACCGAGCGCGCCTGTGCCGTACACGGCGCACGGTTCGGTGCCGAGAGCCGAGGCCAGGCCGTGCGGCGCGGGCATCTCGATCGGCGGTGCGGCAGGGAAGTCCAGGGTGATGGTGCCGTCGCCGCTCGTGTGAGTGACTAGGACGCCGCTGCGGCTTTCAAAGCGGACCGTCCCTGGTGCTCCCCGGTCGGCATGCATCGCATGTGCCGCGGCCAGCGTGGCATGGCCGCACAGGTTCACTTCGACCGCTGGGGTGAACCAGCGCAGTGCCCAGTCGGCGTCGGCGCCGCCGGGCAGTGGGTGGGCGAACGCGGTCTCCGCGAGATTCATTTCCGCGGCGACCTGCCGCATCCAGGTTTCTTCCGGCCAGGCTGCCGCGTCGAGCAGGCAGACGGCGGCCGGGTTTCCGGCGAACGGCCGGTCGGTGAAGGCATCGATGATCCGGATACGCATGGGGCGACCATAGGCGGACGCGGCGGCGCCGGTCCAATGCCAATCGCGGACAAGTGGACCGGTTACGTCCTGGCGTTCGGCATCGGTTGAGCTCCTTCGCCTACCGCTGCGTCCCCCGGCGCTGGATGATGATGTCAGCACGGCAGGGCGTGGGAGGCGAGAGGCGCATGCGTGATCGACCCGGTCGGCCCGACATCGATCCGCCCGCGGCTGCGGACGTGGCGCGGCCGCGAAGGGAAACGCCCGACAGTGTGCAGCGGTGGCTACGCCGGCTGCCGCCGGAGCACCCGTCGTCGCCCCGTTACCGGGCCGCCAGCGATCCGCCGGGCGGCGGGGACGGTGACGCACGTCCTGGCGACAGGCGCGCCCGCTGGGAGCGCCGGCCTGACCGTGCGGATGGCCGCGACACCGCCGCCAGCCAGAAGCCGACGTCCGCCCGGACCGCCTGGGCCGACTGGACGGCTGCCAGGGCAGAGCGGACTGCCGCCAGAGAAGAGCGGACTGCCGCCAGGGCGGAGCGGACAGTCCTCAGGCGGGGTGGTGACGGCAGCGCGGCGCGGGACGGCCAGCGCGGCGACGACACGAAACGGGGGGCATGGGCCGGGGCGCGCCGCGATGAGCGGGGCCGGGAAGATAGCCGCAACCTGCGCGGTCAGCGCGGTGAGGGCGGCCGGCGCGGCGGTGGCGGTCAGCGCCTACGGCCCCGCCAGGGAGATCAACGCGGCGAGGGCGGCAGGGACGCCTGGCGCGGCCAGGGCGTTCGGCGCGGCCATCCAGATCGCTCACCCGCGGGCGGTGCGCCACTGTACGGCAAGCCTGCCTACCGCCCATGGTTCGCTTCCGGTGGGGACGGCCCGCCATGGTTCGCCAGCGGCAAAGGCCCCGGCGATGCGGGCAGGCCGTGACGTCGCGGACGGTGCGGCCCCCCGGCAGGATTCCTGACCGCGCGGGATGACCACTTCTGATCAAGGAGGGCCACGTGCGGCCGCCGCGCGCCGTGCCGCCCGACAGCATCCCGCCCGAGGTCACCTCGGATCAGGTGTACGAGGGCTTCGGCCGGCTCGGGTTCCGTGTGCCCTGCGCGATCGTCTCCCCGTGGGCCCGCCCCCGCTACGTCTCGCACCGGGTGTTCGACCACTCGAGCATCTGCAAGCTGGTCGAGGCCAAGTGGAATCTGCCGGCGATGACCTTCAGGGACGCCAACGCGAACAGCATGCTTGACATGATCGACCTGCGCCGGCAGGCGTTCCTGCACCCGCCCAAGCTCGCCGAGCCCCTGCTCGCGACCGACCCGGGCGCGACGGCATGTGACACGGCAGGACCAGGGGCTATCCCGCCGCCCGGGTCCATCACGGGTCCGCAAGGACATACCCCTACGGGGTAGAATCGGCGTCATGCGCGGGTACACGCAGGAAAAGAACTCCTACCTCAAGCGGCTGCGGCGCATCGAAGGCCAGGTGCGCGGGCTTCAGCGCATGGTGGCCGACGATGCCTACTGCATCGACGTGCTGACTCAGGTGTCCGCGGTCACGCGCGCACTTCAGGCAGTGGCTCTTGGCCTGCTCGAGGACCACCTCGGCCATTGCGTGACACAGGCCATCGAGCAGGGCGGGCCCGAGGCCGAAGCGAAGGTACGCGAGGCGGCGGACGCGGTGGCGCGGCTGGTCCGCTCCTAGGGTTGCCGCCGGATCCGCCGCGCTCAGGAACGATCGTTTCACGTATTGTCATATCCCCATCACTCCACGTGCAGTAGGCTCACGCTCCTGTCCACGCCGTCTTGGAGCAGGGGATGGGGCTTCACATGCGCGCTGAACAACGTCTCCTGTGGCGATGCGCCCTCGCTGCCGTTGCGCTGGCAATGCTCGTCGGCTGCGGCGCGGGATCGTCATCTCCAGGCACGGGCCCACCGTCGGCCGGCACGGGTGCGGCACCTGCGCCGCAGCACCGGCAGGTCGCCTATACGGCGCGCCAGTTGCGCCATGCCTTGCTGGCGCGAGTGGATGGCGCTGGCCCCGCGATGCCGGTCCAGGCCGGTCCGTACGGGTCCCTGCGCGGTGTCCAGTCCATGAAGGCGAACATGCGGGGTGTGCGGATCATCCCGCCGACGTGCGCTCGCGCCGCCAATACGGGGCTGGACTCGGCTGCCCTGTCCCGCGTTCCGGCCACGGTGGCGTCGTTTCGGCACGGCTCGGCAGGGGTGTCGGAAATACTGCTCGCCTCGCCTGACAGCCTGGCGGCGAAAGCCCTGGGCCAGCCGGTGCCGCGGGAGTGCATGCATTACCGCGCGGTGGTCGAGGGCCGGACCTACGACTACGCGGTGCGCAGCGAGCCCGCTCCGCGTTTGGGCAAGGCCGCACGAGAGCTGAACGTCCATGCTTCCGGCGCCGGGACCGTGGACGTCTGGACGGTCATCTACCGCGCGGACGGCTACGTCGGCGCGATCACGCTGGTCGGAACGACGGCTACCAGAAAGGATCTGGAGTCGATCGCCCGTCGCGCTTACACCCAGGCGCGGCGAAAGCTGCGGTGAGCGGCCCCGAGATGGCCGGGTACCCGCCTTGATCGCGGAGCGCGCGAGCCAGCGCGTCCATCTCGTCACCCGTGATCCACTCGCTCTCGGGCTGCCTCAGGTAGTGGAAGATCCCGGGGCCACGGTGCGCGTCAGGGAGGTCGGCGGGCCTTGGCACGACGTGGAAGTGCACGTGCGAGAAACCATGCGCCTCGGCGAACTGGGCCACATAGGTTTTCTGGCACCCGAGTTCCCTGGCCAGCGCGCCGCTCAGCCGGTGCAGCCAGGGGCCGAGCGCGCCAGCCTCGTCGGCCGTGAGCTGCGCTATGGACGTGATGTGCCGCCGGGGCGCCAGCACGAGCCAGCCGAGCAGCGAACTGTTGAAGGAGTGCGCGACGCGCCAGTGGTCGTCAACGAAGATCCGTTCATGCAGGCGCATGCTGGCCAGCGCCGACTCGCGATCACACGTGTAACAAGGCTGCGATCCATTGGTCATGCCGGGAGTCTGGCAAACGCTCGCCGCTAACTCGTCACCGCTCACCATGTTCGCCGTTCGCCGTTCGCCGCTCACCGTGTCGCGGTTCGCCGCTCACCATGCTTGCCGTTCGCCGCGCTGTGGCGCCTCGCCGACTTCGGTCACACGCCCGCCGCCGGGCGATAGCGTGCGGACATGCAGGTCCCTCGCATCGCGGTCACTGTTGATCTCGTCATTCTGACCGTCAGGGACCAGCAGCTGTGTGCCCTGGTATGGAGGCGCGAGGCCGATCCGTGTTCGGGGCGCTGGGCGCTCGCCGGTGGGTTCATCCGGCTCGAAGAAGATCTGTCAGTCGCGGCCACCCGCGTCCTCGCGCAGCGGGCCGGCCTCGAGGGCGCGCCCGTGCACCTCGAGCAACTTCAGACGTACGGATATCCGGACCGTGACCCACGCCAGCGGGTCGTCTCGGTCGCCTACCTCGGCATCGCGCCTGACCTCCCCGCGCCCAGTCAGGCGCAGATGAGCTGGCAATCGGTTTCGTCGCTCGCGGCCGAGGCCGCAATGGCGTTCGATCACGCACGCATCCTCAGGGACGGCGTGGAGCGCGCGCGTGCCAAGCTCGAGTACACGACCCTCGGCGCCGCCTTCTGCCCGGACGAGTTCACCGTTGCCGAGCTCCGCCGCGTGTACGAGATCGTCTGGGGGACTGCGCTCGACCCCCGCAACTTCCACCGGAAGGTCACGGGCGCCGAGCACTTCCTGCTGCCCACCGCGGCGTCCACCACGCGCGACGGTGGCCGGCCTGCGCGCCTGTATCAGCGCGGGCCCGCGGAACTGCTCCACCCCCCGATGCTCAGGCCCCGCTGATACCGCGCCCGCCGCTGTTACCACCCAACATCCCGAACGGCTGCCGCGCGTCGGTTCCCAGCCAGGGGCCCTGACGGGTGTTCCGGGTGGTTCCGGGTCCGCCCCAGGTTGGCGCTGCCCGGTCGGCTGCGGGGTGGCGTTCGCGGCCAGGGGCCTGACGGAGGTTCCGGGATCGCCCAGGCTGTGACCGCTTCGGGGTCCCGCCCCCCGCTGGCGCTGCCCTGGGGTCCGGCCCCACGCTGGCGCTGCCCTGGGGTCCGACCCCAGGCTGGCGTTGCCCGGTCGGCTGCGGGGTGGCGTTCGCGGCCAGGGGCCTGACGGAGGTTCCGGGATCGCCCAGGCTGTGACCGCTTCGGGGTCCCGCCCCCCGCTGGCGCTGCCCTGGGGTCCGGCCCCACGCTGGCGTTGCCCGGTCGGCTGCTGCGTGGCGTTCGCCGACCGAGGGCCTGACGGGGGGGTTCCTGGTCGCTCCAGGGCTGGCACAGCCCTTGAGGCTGTCACGCGGAGGTTCGCGGCTGGGGGCCTGACGGGTTCCGAGGTCCGTCCCGGGCTGGCGCTCCCGGCCGAGTGCCGCAGGGCGCGACCTGTGGACGTGAGTCATGCGACCGTGGCGGAGTTGGTGTTCGCCCGGGACTGCATGGATCAGCTGGCACAGGTCACCGTTGGTAACCGTTCACTCCGGGTCGGTTGCCAGAGTCTGCGGCCCTTGGCCGCGCCCGCCCCCGCAGGCGGCGGACACGCCGTCCCGCCTGAATCACCCGCCCCACCCGTCACCATCTCCGGCGCGTGGCTCATGATCGCGGTAACTTTTCCGCACATACCGCAGAGAAGTTACCGCGATCATGAAAGCCCGGTCGCTGCCCGGTCGCTGTCATTGCCTGAAGTGTGATCGATCGCCTGTTGGCCACCGGATGCGCGGGTAATGGACCACGATCATGAAACGGCCGCAGGGAAAGGTATCCGCCACTGCCACCTGACCGGTGTGTCAGGACTGTCCGGTGGCTGCCGCGTGGTGAACCGATCACAGACGGTGCGCGGCGGGCTCCAGGAGGCCGTCCCCGTGGCCGACGCAGTCCCGACGGTTGCACTGATGCGGCCCCTGCTGCCGGGCCGTTGCTGCCGCAGCGTGTTGGGTGGCGGGCTTATCGTGGTGGCAGGGTCCACCCGGAAGGACGACGATGCAGGAGAACTCGCCCCGCTTTCGCCGCGTGCTCGATCAGTTTCCCGCTTACACGCCGGGCAGGAATGTGGCCGGGCCGGACGGCAGGTCGTTCAAGCTGTCATCGAACGAGTCGCCGCACGGGCCATTGCCGTCAGTCCAGAGGGTCATCGCCGAGGCCGTGAAGGGTGTCAACCGCTACCCCGACAACGGGTCGGCCGCCCTCACCGAGGCCATCGGCCGTCGCTTCAGCGTCCCGTCCGGGCACATCGCGGTCGGCTGCGGCTCGGTCGGTGTCACCCAGCAACTGCTCGAGGCGGTCGGCGAGCCTGGCATACAGGTCGTTTACGCATGGCGGTCCTTCGAGGCGTATCCGTCCCTTGTCCGCCTGGTAGGCGCCGAGGAAGTGCTGGTGCCGCTGCGTGACGAGACGCATGACCTGGACGCCATGGCCGCCGCGGTCACTGACAGGACGCGGCTCGTCCTGGTCTGCAACCCGAACAACCCGACGGGTACGGTCGTGCACAGCGGTGAACTCGAGAAATTCCTTGACCGCGTGCCATCGGACTGCCTGGTCGTACTCGACGAGGCGTACCGGGAGTACGTCCGCGATGTGGATGTCCCTGACGGGCTCGATCTGTACCGTGACCGCCCGAACGTCGCCGTGCTGCGCACGTTCTCGAAGGCCTACGGCCTCGCCGGGCTACGGGTCGGCTTCATGGTGGCGCACGAGCCGGTGGCTGAGGCGGTACGCAAGACGATGCTGCCTTTCACGGTGAACTCGATCGCGCAGGCTGCGGCGGTGGCGTCGCTGGCGGCCGAATCCGAGCTGTTCCAGCGCGTGGAGGAGGTCGTCAAGGAGCGGACCCGGGTACGCGTGGAGTTGCTCGCGCGGGGCTGGCCGGTGCCGCAGACCGAAGCTAACTTCGTGTGGCTCGGGCTTCGCGAAGCCACGATGGATTTCGCGGCAGCCTGTGAGCGCGCCGGAGTCAGCGTCCGGCCGTTCGCGGGTGATGGTGTGCGCGTTTCCGTAGCCGACCGCGAGGCCAATGATGCCTTTCTCGCTGTCGTCGCCGGCTATCCGCTCAAAGGCGGCGAGGCGCGGTGAAGGCGGCACGGTTGACGGGTTGAAGGCGGCACGGTTGAAGGCGGCACGGTGAAGCTGAAGCTGGATCTGCACGACATTTACAACCGCGGCGCCGACATCGACAAGGCGCTGCGGCAGATCATCGACGAAGCCGTAGCGAAGAAGGCGCCGCTCGTCGAGATCATCCCGGGGAAGGGCTCCGGTCAGCTGAAGAAACGCGTGCTCAGGTTCCTCGACCAGAAGGAGATCAGGGCGCTCTATCACCGGGTCGAGAAGGACTCGAAGAACTTCGGCCGCGTCTTCGTCCACTTCCGCTGGAAGTGAAGACGGTCACTTCCTGACCTGGCAGGTCTGGTGGACTCACGGTCTGACCTGCGGGGCAAGGTCTCGGTGATTCTCATCGTTTCTGGCCTGATCACGCTGTCATGTGCCCTGGATGTGCCCTGCGAGCGTCGAACTTGACGCTGAGCGTCAATCCATAGGCCCACGGCTTCGTCCAGACCGCAGTCCCGAATCTGGGCTTCGGCCTGTACCGTCTGCTTCTCGGCAGACGGTATGTGATGCAACTCGTGCGAGTGCGTCCGCGGGGATAGCCTTAGGCTATGCGTCGAATCGGCCAGCTTGTGGGGGCCGTTTTCCTACTCCTCGGCGTCTTCTGGGTCGGGCGTGAGACTGACCACGGTCTTGGCGCCCTCTGGGAGCACTGGTGGTGTCCGATTCCGCTCGTGTTGATACTGCTGGGTTCTGCCGCCGTCCTCGTGACCCGGCGACCTTCTCCAACTGTGTGAAGGAGCAAGGTTCGGGCGGCCAAGCGCGGCCACCGGCTCGCGTCAGGCCCTGCGGGCACGCTCATGGCTCCGAAGGGTTCATGATCAAGGAGTCGCGAGTGGAGCGTCATCCAAGTGACCGTCGGCCGGCTAGCGTCTCACGGTGTGACCGGTGACAGTGAGCAGGAGAAGCGCGCTGCCGAGCTAGCCAGGCAGATTGAAGCCGCGCGGGAGCAGGGCATGTTAATCCTCCGCGCGGCTCAGGAATTGGTCGGAGGTGGCCCGGCGATTGGCGAAGCTGCGTCCAGGTAGCAGATATCGAAAGGGATCATCGACATATACCATGCGATACCGTGGGCATCCAACCTCCGTTACAGTGTCCCCCGATCGTAACGGTACGTTACGCTCTGATTATGTGTTTCACAAGGCGTGACGGGATGGAGGGGCTTCGTGGGTGGCAAATCACTCCTCGCACTCCACTTGGCCAATCATTTCAGCGGCCAATTCCCTCACGGCGGATCCAAATCCACCTGAACGCCCACTCGCAGACCCAGGATCGGGCCCTGAGGGTCGCGTCAAGCGTTGAAGGCGGGACAGATATCAGGAGCGGAACCCGCGGGCGACCGTCAGCGGCGTTGGCCGCTCCGCCGACCGGGCACGTCGCCGCTCGTTGCGGAAGCTCCCGGCTCGACCTCCCCGAAGCGTGATCCACGCCACCGGAGCGATGCGCAGCCGGTCTTCGCTGCCGCGGGCGTTTAGGTGAAGTCAGCAGGGCGCTAGTTCCGGTTAAGTCTGCAAAGCTGTGCTACGTGGAACTCACTACGGCTATGGTCGCAGACGGTGCGCATGTGGCGGAAGGCAAGCTGTACATACTGGGCGGCCAGTGGGATCGGCTCACGGTCGCCAGGCTCCCTGGCCAGCACCCATCGATGACCGTCGTCTTGGTGATCAAGGTGGAGTACACAGAGGCGCTCGAGACCCATCGGGTCAACGTCGAACTGATGCTCGACGGGCAGCAGCAGGGCGTCCGGGCGACCGGCGAACTTGCGACCGGGCACGCACCCACACAGGCTCGTGGCGCACCGTCGTTCGTGTCGCTCGCCCTGCCGTTCAGCAACGTCACGTTCGAGACCCAGGGCCGGTACGAATGGGTTATCAACATTGACGAGCACGAACTCGGCCGGGCTGCCCATAGACGTAGTCCAACTGGCAAATCCCGGCGCGCCACCGCATGGTCACCAGCCCAACGGACACTAACGGCCTTCAGCCTGGGTCCGTAAGGACAGTGGTTACGGTTCACACTCCGCTGGGGTGATCTCTGCGGGCGCCTGTCCGGCGACACGCTGCCACAGCAGCCGGGCGATCGCGGGATTGGTTTCGCGGGTCCGTGGCAGCCGGTACTCGGGCCGGGGACGACGGTCGTGCCAAAATCGCCCGCTGCCCAACTGCCGAGGGTTCGCCGTGGCCAGCCAGGCGATGGTGTCGGCGCCTGCTCGGGCGAGCGCAGAATCGGCCCGGCGAGCCGGTAGAAACCGGGCAGAGCGCTGACGATTCCCGGGGTGGCTGCCCAGCCGGGATGCATGGCGTGGAAGGCGGCCCCCTGCGCGGCGAGGTGTCGGGCCCAGTCACGGCTCAGCGCGACCTGCGCTCGCTTCACCCACGCGTAGGCGGTGACCCCGTTGTATCCGGCCGCGGGCGTCTCCAGCGTCGCGGGGTCGAGCCGTTGCGTGTGCATCCCGCCGGAGGAGACTGTGATGACCCGCGAGGGCGCGGCGGCCAGAAGCCGCGGCAGCATGAGCTGTGTCAGCAGAAACGGCGCGATGACCTGCCCGGCGACCGTGAGTTCGATTCCGGCGCCGTTCGTGCGGTAGTCGTGGTGGATCGCACCCGCGTTGTGGATGAGGGCATCGAGGCGCTCATGCGCGTCGAGGAATTCACCGGCAAAGGCCCGAACGGAGTCGGGGTCGTCCAGGTCCGCGGCCGATCGCTCTGCGGGGTCAGCCTCGCCGCTGCGGGCGCTGCTCGAGTTTTTCTATGATCAACCGGTATAGCTGTCGCGGCCGGCCCGGCTGCGGCGACCTGTTCGGCGGCAGCGGCCAGGCGAGACCCTCCTCAACGAGGACGCGCAGCAGGCGGCGCGCCGTGCGCGGCGTCACCCCGAGCAGCTTGCCGGCGGCCTCGGCGTCCACGGTCAACGAGCCTTCTTCTGTGGACAGCTTGTCGGCGAGCCTGGCAAGAGTCTCGATGCCCTTCGGCTGGCCGGGCGCTGGCAAGCGCGTTGACGGGCGCGGCGGCGGCACCAGCGCGCGTCCTTCGCGGTCGAGGGCGAAACCGTGCGGACCGCGGCCGGATTGCGCACGGGTAAGCGCGGCACGGGCATGGGTCTCCGCCTCCTGCGCGCTGCGGCCCATGCCGACGCCCACCTCGAGTTCGACGCCAAGCTCTGCCTGTGCTCGCTCCACGAACGGCGGAACGCGGAATCCCTCGGTTACCGCGGCAAGAGAGCCACGGGTGGCGGCGACGAGGAAGCAGTGCTCGCCCACCGGCATGACCGCCCCGCCGATCCGCTGGGCGTCCTGCAGCAGCAGCCGGTGCACGGTGAGCCGCAGTTCGTCGCGCCAGTATCTGGGCGCCGTCCTGCGGGCGGTCTCCCTCAGCGTCGGAACATCCACTACGACCACGGCGAGGGCAGCCTCTTCAAGCCGGTGATGCGCGCCGAGCAGAGCCGCCGTATGCAGCGCGGACCTGATCGCGCTGCCCGTCGACCGTACCATGATGGCTGGCACACCCGATGCGGCGAGGCGCTGCGCAACCGCGTGCACGCAGGTGAGCGCGACTGTCGTTTCGCCGCGCCGCCACAGCCGCTCGTGGAAGGCAGCGAGCGTCGCGGCGCTTGCGACCTCCTCCCGCGCGTGCACGTGCTCAGCCGACATCCCGATCTCGGCGTACATCTCGTCGATGTCGGACCGGGCGAGGACATCCATGCTGATCCTGGCCAGATCGAACCGGCCGTCCAGGCTCGCGCGCAGCAAGGCCGTGCGCAGCGCGGCGCCGTTCAGCGGCACAAATGTCGCGGGTCCCGCGATCGCGCCCGCCCGCCGCGCGTACTCATACGGGACCGGGCTCGCGAACAGGCAGACATCAACGCTGGAGCCGAGCCTGCTCGCCTTCTCCGCCGCTTCGTGTTCATCGCGGTAGGCCGCCGCGACCAATCGCGCGGCAAGGCCGAAGCCGGTCCAGGACGCACCCGTCACCGGCGCACCAGGCCCCGCTGTGACCTGGCTCCCCAGTGGCCCGCCGCCCTGACCGGCCGCGCCGCCAGCGCCGCCCGCGCTGCCCTGCGGCCCGGACGCCGCGTAGATGCCGCTCCCCGCGCCCGACAGCATGACCCGTTCGACCACGTCGTGCGGTCCGACGATCCCGATGGTGAGCTCGCCCGTACCTGGCCGGTGGCTGCTCATCTCGGGGCACCTGCCGATGGTCCCCGCAGCCCCGCGCGCGCTCGCCGACGGGTATACCGGCCTTGAATGCCCACGTCCGCTAAGCTCGCGCTGCCCGCTGCTGACATCGTCCCCTGAGCTCCCAACGTCCAACTTACCTACGCGGTGTGACCACCCGATCGTACATTTAGTAACCCATAGAGAAGATCGTGGGAAAGGTGGCGGACGTGACGTAAACGCACAGATTGTGGTCGAATGCGCTTAGGTCGCGACGGTGACCAGGTAAAACGTGACGTCGAGCTGTTGATCCAGGCCAGCTACCAGCTAGCTGTTAATTTCACGCGTGATGTCCGCCCCGAGCGCGGTGAGCCGTTCCGCGACTGAGGCGTGGCCCCGGTCGATCAGGTACCCGGGCGCCACGACGGTCTCGCCCTCCGCGACCAGTCCCGCGAGGACAAGGGCGATTCCGGTGCGGAGGTCATGTGCGACGACGCCGGTGCCGCGCAGCTGCACCGGCCCGTGCACGATGGCCACATCCCCGTCTACCTCGATCTTGGCGCCCATCTTGTTGAGCTCCCCAACCAGGGTGTAGCGGCCGTCGTAAATCGTCTCCCTGATGTAGCTCGTCCCGTCGGCGAGGCAGCTAAGGGCCATGATCGGTGACTGGAGGTCGGTCGCGAACCCCGGGTACGGGCTCGTGATCACGTTGATGGGCCGCAATGGCCGTTCCTGGCGTACCTGCAGGATGGCTCCGTTGATGGCGAACTCGACGCCCATCTGCTCGAGCTTCCACCGGACGACGCCGAAGTGCTCTAGTGACGCGCCGACCAGGCTCAGTTCACCGCCGGTGATTGCGGCTGCCATCGCGAAGACGCCCGCGTCGATACGATCAGGCATCACCGTGTGCTCGACGGCGGTCAGATGATGCACCCCGTGCACGGTGACGAATCCGGTTCCGCCGCCGGTGATGCGGGCGCCCATCTTGCTCAGGAACGCGATGACATCAAGCACCTCCGGCTCGAGCGCGGTGTTGTCGATAACCGTGGTGCCCGGCGCCATCGCCGCCGCCATGATCAGATTCTCGGTGCCGGTGTGTGACGGCGTGTCGAGATACAGATGTGCCCCGCGCAGGTTCCCTGCCTTGATGTGGATGACGCCGTCGCCCTCTTCGACGGTCGCTCCGAGCCGGGCGAATCCCCGGTAGTGGAAGTCGAGGTTGCGGCTCCCCAGATGACAGCCGCCGATACCCTCGATGACCGCCTCTCCGAGCCTGTGCAGCAGCGCGGGCACGAAAAGCACAGCGCCACGGAACCTGCGTGCGATCTCGGCGGGCAGCACCGGGCTGGTCAGCTGCGAAGCGTCTACCACCAGGGTGCGCTCGGGCTCGTGAAACTCGACCCGGGCGCCAACGGCCTGTGCAAGCTCGACCGCGCGGCGCACATCCTCGATCGGCGGCACGTTCCGCAGCACGGTCCGTCCCTCGTCCGCGAGCAGCGACGCGGCGATCATCTTCAGCGCGGCGTTCTTGGCGCCCTGCACGAAGACGGTGCCATGCAGCGGGGTGCCCCCCCGCACTCGGTAGCGCAACTCGGGGCCGATGGTCATGTGGATACAGCTCCTGTTCGACAGGTGACGCACAAGGCCTGCGGCGGACGTTGCCAAGTATTGCACCGGTGCGGCCCTGGATCGGCCGGGGCGCGGGGATCCGGGGGCCTGGCTCCCGCCAATCAGAGCGCGGCCTTTTCAAGTAGGGTCCTGCACTACCCACCCGCCCTATGGGGGCGTTGCCCTACTGGCGATCTTGCCAGCTTGTCAAGGGGTACGGGAGGGGTGAGCCGAATTCTGTGGATGGCCCATGACGGGTTGTGGACGACGTCGGCCTGGGTGAGTCAGATCACCAAATCGGCCCGGCGGATGATTATTTATCCCGAACGGCTGCCGCGGCGGCCGGGCCGCAGGGAGATCCTGGACGGGCGGCACCGATCCGCTGCGGCTCGCGGCGCTCGCGAGCACCGGCTCGAGAAGCTGGCTTCAGGTGAGCCGCGCGAGCCGCTCGAATACCGGGCCCAGCCTGGCGAGATAGGGCTCCGGGCGGAAGATCTCAGCCAGCCGCGCCTCGTCAAGCGGCTGCCCGTTCGCTGCCCGCTTGTGCAGCGTCTCACGAAACGGCGTGCCGGTCTCCCAGGTATCCATCGCCGCGGCCTGCACGAGTGCGTAGCTGTCCTCACGTGACATCCCCGCCCTGACCAGTTCGAGCAGCACCGCGGAGGTGTAGATCAGGCCGTGCGTGGCATCCAGGTTGGCCCGCATCCGGGCCGTGTCCACCACTAGGTCCCTGATCAGCCCGGTGGTCAGGTGCAGCAGGTAATCCGTGACGATCGCCGCGTCGGGCAGGGCCACCCGCTCGGCGCTGGAATGTGAGATATCTCGCTCGTGCCACAGCGGTATACCTTCGAGTACGGGCGTGGTGAGGCCGCGGACGATCCTGGCCAGACCACAGATGCGCTCCGAGCGGATCGGGTTCCTCTTGTGCGGCATCGCCGAGGAACCCTTCTGACCCCGGCCGAACGGCTCCGCGAGTTCGCGGACCTCGGTGCGCTGACCATGCCTGATCTCGAGCGCCACGGCCTCGCACACGGTGGCGGTCAGTGCGAGCACGCACGCCCACTCGCCGATGCCATCGCGCATCACGACCTGGGTTGCCACATCGGCCGGCCGGAGGCCGAGTTCGGCCATTACCTCAGCCTCGATCGCGGGATCGATGTTGGAGTAGGTGCCGACCGGCCCGGACAGCTTGCCGACCGCGACCGCCTCCCGGCCGCGGCGCAGCCGGTCGCGGCAGCGCGCCATCGCGAAGGCGAAGTCAGCCACCCGGTGCCCCCACGTGTCAGGTTCGGCGTGGACACCGTGTGTCCGGCCGGGGCGCACGCTGCCCGCGTGCGCCAGGGCGTGATCGCGCAGCGTGGCGACAAGCGCGTCGGCCTTGGCGAGCAGGATGTCGGTGGACTGCGTGAGCTGCACCGCGAGCGCGGTGTCGAGCAGATCGGACGAAGTCATGCCGAAATGGACATACGCTGCGGCGCTGCGCGGGCTTGTGTTGTCCGCCCACGCCGTGAGGAACGCGATCACGTCGTGGTCGGTGACCGCTTCGACCGCCGCGACCGCTTCGGGTGTGGGCGGCGGCGCAGCGCGCACCGGCGCTACGGCTGTCCGCGGGCACCGTCCCCGCCCTGGCGTGGGCGGCAAGGACCAGCGTCTCCACCTGGCACCACAGCTCGTACTTGTGCGCCTCGCTCCAGATCCGCCCCATCTCGGGCAGCGTGTACCGCTCGATCACACGCTCTATCCTCCCGCATCAGCGAGGCCGGCGACATCTCCGGCCTGCCAGCGGCGTTCGGCGGCAAGCATCAGAGTCAGAACCGCGACGAGCGCGACCAACTGTGCCTCCACCGCAAACAGGGCACCGATCACCGTCGTCGCCAGCGCGGCCACGGCCGCCGCGGTCCTGATCGTGGACGGGCCGATGTGCAGCGAGCGACGGAATACGACGTCCCCGGCCAGGAAGAGCGCTACCCCTCCGGCTAGCGCAAGTGCCGATGCGGGAGCACCAGATAGCCGAGGCCGAGCGCGACACCGTCGCGGCCGAATGCGTGCGGGATCGCCAGCGCGGCAACCAGGAACCCGGCCATGCCAACAAGCAGCAGCAGGCGCTCTACGGCCCGGCCCGGCACCGCGGTGTTGGTGAGCCAGGCGTAACCCCCGTACATCCACCACGCCGCGCCGAAGATGAGCAGCACCCGCACCATCTCCGCCGGGGTGAGTTCCCTGGTGAGAAGGGTGCTGAGCTGCGTGAGGGTGAAGACGAAGACGAGGTCGAAGAAGAGTTCGAGCGAGGTGACGCGCAGCGGGCCGTCATTGCTTCCAGCGCGGTCACCCGTGGGCGGCTGAGTCGGCCGCGCAGCCGTCATGTGCCAGCCCGGGAGGCCCCAGTCCCGTCGGACGAGACGCCGTAACCCAGCGGCCCAGCACCCAGCGGCCCAGCACCCGGCGGCGCAGCACCCGGCGGCGCGGCACCCAGCGGCGCGGCACCCGGCGGCGCAGCATCCGGCGGCGCCGCGCCCGGTCCCGCGGCACCCGGTGGCGCGGGACCGAGCGGCGCGGCATCCGGCGGCACAGCATCCGGCGGTACGGTACCCAGGGCCGCGGCACGCTCCGCGATGTCGGACCTGTACCAGCCGCCGCGCAGCCTGATGCCGGCCACCGCCTCGTACGCGGCATGCCGCGCAGCGGCAAGATCGGGTCCCGTGCCGACGACATTGAGCACTCGGCCGCCGGCCGAAAGAACATGGCCCGCCGAGTCGCGCGTGGTGCCCGCGTGCAGCACGTACGCCTGCGGCAGCCGTTCGGTATCCGCGAGCGCCGCTATCAGGTCCCCGGTCACCGGCCTGCCCGGATAGCCCTCGGCGGCGATCACAACGGCGACAGCGGCGCCCTCAGTCCACCGCGGCGGCTGCGCGCCGGCCAGCGCCGCCGGTGGCGGCGGCGTGCAGCAGGCCGGCCAGGGGAGTGGCAAGCCGATCGAGCACGACCTGCGTCTCCGGGTCCCCGAACCGCGCGTTGAACTCGACCACCCGCATGCCCCTGGCGGGTAAGGGCAAGCCCGGCGTAGAGCACGCCCTGATACGGGGTGCCGCGACGGCGCAGTTCATCCACGGTGGGCAGGATCACGGCCGAGATCACCTCGTCGGCCAGCCGCGGCGGTGCCCAGGGCAACGGTGCGTACGCGCCCATCCCGCCCGGTGTTGGGCCCATGGTCGCCGTCGTGTGCGCGCTTGAAGTCCTGCGCGGGCAGCAGTGGAAGGACCGCGGTGCCGTCGCAGAGCGCGAACAGCGACACCTCGGGTCCGTCGAGGAACTCCTCGATGACGACCCGGCCGCACGCGGCCGCGTGGGCCTGCGCCGCGGCACGATCGGTGGTCACAAGGACGCCTTTCCCCGCCGCGAGCGCGTCGTCCTTCACCACGTACGGCGGGCCGAAATGATCGAGCGCTTCCGCGGCCTCACCCGGTGTGGCGCATATCAGCGCCGCGGCGGTGGGTACCCCGGCCGCGCTCATGACGTCCTTGGCGAATGCCTTCGATCCCTCGATCCTCGCCGCCGCCGCGTCGGGGCCGAAGGTTGGGATCCCGCTCGCCCGCAGCGCGTCAGCGACACCCGCGACAAGCGGCGCCTCGGGGCCGATGACGACAAGCCCGGGCGCGAGCCGCTTGGCGAGGGCGGTCACCGCCGCGGGATCGGCCGCAGGTCGGCGGCGTGATTCTCCGCGATCACGCGCCGTGCCCGGGTTGCCCGGCGCGACATGCAGCCCGGTCACGCCTGGGTCGCGGCTGAGCGCGCGGGCAAGAGCGTGCTCCCGGCCGCCTGAACCAAGAATGAGGACCCGCACCTGGTGAGCGTACCGGCCCTGAGCGGCTCTTGGCTGAGCCTCTCAGATGAGCGGGCGGATCTGGATGGTCTGGTCGCGGCCGGGTCCGACGCCGATCGCGGCGACCGGTGCGGCGATCATTTCCTCCAGCGCCCGCACATAGGCCTGCGCGTTAGGCGGCAGTTCGGCGCAGCGAGCGAGCGCTGGAGATGTCCTCCCACCAGCCGTCGAAGTACTCATAGACGGGCCTGGCGTGGTGCAGGCTCGTCTGTGTCATCGGCATCTCGCACTGGCGGGTCCCATCGACCTCGTAGGCCACGCACACCGGCACCTTTTCCAGGCCGGACAGTACGTCGAGCTTGGTCAGGAAGTAGTCGGTGATCCCGTTGACGCGGGTGGAGTACCTCGCGATCACCGCGTCGAACCAGCCGGTCCTGCGGCTGCGGCCGGTGGTCACCCCGTACTCGCCGCCCGCCTTGCGCAGGTACTCACCCTGCGCGTCGTTCAGTTCGGTGGGGAACGGGCCGGCGCCGACCCGTGTCGTGTAGGCCTTCAGGATGCCGATGACCTTGGTGATGCGGGTGGGGCCGATCCCGGATCCCACGCAGGCTCCGCCCGCGGTCGGCGACGACGAGGTGACAAAGGGGTAGGTGCCGTGATCCACATCGAGCATGGTCGCTTGCGCGCCTTCGAGCAGCACCACCTTGCCCTCGTCAAGTGCCTGGTTCAGCAGCAAGCCGGTGTCGGCGACGTGCGGGCGCAACTGCTCGCCGTAGCCGACATACTCAGCGGCGACCGTTTCGACGTCGATGCCGCGCCGGTTGTAGACCTTCGTCAGCAACTGGTTCTTCTCCCGCAGCGCGAGCTCGAGCTTCTGCCGCAGGATGCCGGGGTCGAACAGGTCCTGGACCCGTATCCCCATCCGCGCGATCTTGTCGCCGTAGGCGGGGCCGATGCCACGGCCGGTTGTCCCGATCCTGGCGGCGCCGAGGTACCGTTCGGTGACCTTGTCGAGCGCACGGTGGTGCGGCATGATCAAGTGCGCGCTGGCCGAGATGAGCAGGCGATCGCAGGACACACCGCGCTTGCGCAGCTCGTCGACCTCGCGTAGCAGCACCGCCGGGTCGACGACCACGCCGTTGCCGATGACCGGGACCACCGTGGCGAGAGCACTCCGGATGGGAGCAGGTGCAGCGCGTAGATCTCCTCCCCGATCACGACCGTATGGCCCGCGTTGTTGCCCCCCTGGTAGCGCACCACGTAGTCGACGCTGTCACCGAGCAGATCGGTCGCTTTGCCCTTGCCCTCGTCTCCCCACTGGGCGCCCACGAGCACGATGGCAGGCAATACGCCAACCCCTTCCCTTCAGTCGCCAGCGAGCCCTTCAGTCGCCAGCGAGCGCGGTGGCGGCTTCCTTGCTGCTGTCCCACAGGAACTGCTCGCACCGCACCGCCTCGTCATCCTCGCCGATGGCAGCCGCCGCCTGGCCGAGGAGGTACAGCGACGCAGGAAACCGCGGTTCGGCTCGTGCTGCCACGGGATCGGGCCCTGACCGCGCCAGCCCGATCTGCGCAGCAGGTCGAGGCCCCGGTGGTAGCCGGTGCGCGCGTACGCGTAGGCCGTGATCACCTCGTCCTGGGCCAGCGCCCGCTGCGCGAGGGCAGCCCAGGCGGCCAGGTAGGCGGGGAACCCGGCCGCGACCGCGGCCGGGTCCGTGCCCGCCGCCAGCGCCTGCCGGGCCTGCGGATTGTCGGGAAGCAGAACGGGCGGGGGGCCCGCGAGCAGGTCGTCGTGGCTCATCTCAGCCGAGCCGCTTACCGGCCGACATCAGGTCCTCGCACGCCTGCGTGACACGGGCGGCCATGCCTGCCTCGCCCGCCTTGCCATAGGCGCGCGGATCGTAGTCCTTCTTCCTGCCGACCTCACCGTCGATCTTGAGCACGCCGTCGTAGTGCGTGAACATGAAGTCGGCGATCGGCCGGGTGAACGTGTACTGCGTGTCCGTGTCCACGTTCATCTTGACCACACCGTACGAAATCGCTTCCCTGATCTCCTCGGGCGCGGAGCCTGATCCGCCGTGGAAGACGAGGTCGAACGGCTTGGTCATGCCGTGTTTGGCGCCGACCGCCTCCTGGATCTCTTTCAGGATCGACGGCCGCAGTTTGACGTGCCCCGGCTTGTAGACGCCGTGCACATTGCCGAACGTCGCGGCCAGCATGTACCGGCCGCGCTCGCCGAGCCCGAGAGCGTCCGCGGTGGCGAGAGCGTCCTCCGGCGTGGTGTAGAGCTTCTCGTTGATCTCGCCGACGACGCCGTCCTCCTCGCCGCCGACGACGCCGATCTCGAGTTCCATGATGATCTTCGCTTTCGCGCACTCGGCGAGCAGTTCAGCGGCTAGTCTTGAGGTTCTCGGGGAGGGGTATCGCGGAGCCGTCCCACATGTGGGACTGGAACAGCGGCTCCTCGCCTCGCGCGACCCGTTCCTGCGAGAGCTTGATCAGCGGGCGCATGTAGCCGTCGAGCTTGCCCGTCGGGCAGTGATCGGTATGCAGCGCGATACTGCACCGGGTATTTGTCCGCTACGGTGCGGGCGAATGCGGCCAGGGCAGCGGCGCCTGTCACCATGTCCTTGATCCCGGCACCAGACATATACTCAGCGCCGCCGGTCGATACCTGGACGATCCCGTCACTTTCCGCGTCCGCAAAACCGCGCAGCGCGGCGTTGAGGGTCTGGCTCGAAGTGACATTGATCGCCGGGTACGCGAAACCGTGCTCCTTGGCCCTGTCGAGCATCTGTGCGTAGACCTCTGGGGTCGCGATCGGCATCTCGGGGTCAACTCCCTCCGTGGCGGCGTACGCCCACTGGCGCTACCCCAGTATCGCCGAGTCGTACCTGCGCGGGGAAATGCGGGCCGTCCGAGGCGGTCTTGTGCCGTGGGCAGGCCCGGCCCGCGCACCTCGCCGCGAACATCGCGGACGGGGCGATCCCCCCGGCGAGGCGCTTTCCCGTGACCGGCTTGGCGCTGCGTTTCCGCACCGGTGTGTACCCGCTGTCACGACCGGAATAATCGTCGGTTATCTCACTGCTCCAGTTCGCCAGGGAAGTCGTCAAGGTACGGTGGGAAAGCGGCGCTCGCATCGATTGAGGCACCATCAGGGGCTACTCTCCCCCTGTGGGCCGTCACCGATCAGATCCACGGGGCTTGGCCGCTACCTGCTGCTGGGAGTGGTCGGGGTGGCCGCGCTCACCCTCGTGGTCGTGGGTGTGCTCGCCTTGCGCGGTGCCCTGGCGAGCAAGAATCCGTCGCACACGTCAACGCCGACGCCATCGGCGACAACCTCGTCGCCAGCGGCCGCGGTGCAGCGGACCTCGCCCGCGCCCGCACCTGCGCTGCTCATAAGGATCGTCCGTGAACCTTGCACGGTATTCGTCAAGAACGCGGCGAGCAATATCATCCTGCAGTCGGACAACACGCCCGCGCCTCCGGGCGCGAAACTGGTGTACCAGCAGGTGCCGCTGCAGGTGCAGATCAGCGATCCGCACTGCGCGGACGTGTTCGTGCACGGGCGCAAGCGGCCGCCGGCCGCCACGGCGCCGTGGATCTTCTTCGTGCAGAGCTGACCGTCGGCCCGCCCACCCCCTGCCGTCTGCGGCCCACCGGGCACATGGAAGATCAAGACCACGATCCCGAACGGCTGTGCGGGCTGCGTTGCCCCGCTGTGTGCGTCAATACCCGTGCGGTTGTCCCCGCGTCGGTCCACGTGCGCAGGTTCGCGTGCGTCAGTCCGCCGTGCGAGGTCATGCGGTCGGTGCGCGTCAGTCCAGGGCGAGATCGGCGAGTTCGTAGACCGCGCGGTACCGCAGGCCCCGCTCGGCGACCCGCGGACGTGCGCCGCGTTCGACCAGGACCGCCACGCCGACGACGTCCGCGCCGGCCTCCTGCAGCGCGTCGACGGCGGTAAGCACGGAGTTGCCTGTCGTGGACGTGTCTTCGACCGCGAGAACGCGGCGTCCCGCCACGTCAGGACCTTCGATCCGGCGCTGCAGGCCGTGCGTCTTCTCCGATTTGCGCACGACGAACGCGTCGAGTACGCGGCCGCGGCCGCCGCGGCATGCATCATCGCGAGTGCGACGGGGTCCGCGCCGAGCGTGAGGCCGCCGACCGCCTGAAAGTCGAGGTCGTCCGTGGCGTCGAGCAGCACGCGGCCGGCCAGCGGTGCGATCCGCCCGGCGAGCAGTATCCGCCGAAGATCGATGTACCAGGCGGCCCGCTGGCCTGACGACAGCGTGAAGTCGCCGTGCACGACGGCCTTTGCCCGGATTTCATGCAGAAGATCATCCCGGTCGCTCATGGGGATGAGCATAGGGCTCAGGCGGAGGCCAGGATTTTCGTTCCTTGGCGGGATCGAGCCCGACGCCAGCCCCGCGCCGCGGTTGCGGCTCGCCGCCGCTTGTCCTCCTGGCGCAGCCAGGCCCAGGTGTCACGGACGGTGTCGGTGAGCGGACGGTAGTGGATGCCCGTCATCCGCGCCCGTTCGCCGGAGACCTGCCAGGTGCCCGCCCATTCCGGTGTCGCGGGGGCCCAGATGGGCAGCTCCCACCAGGGCTGGACACCGGCGTCGAGCAGCGTCTCGTGGGCCGTCCAGACCAGCTCCGGAACCGGGTCGGCGCGGTGCGCGTTCGTCACGTTTACGCACGCGGCGAGCAGGTCGCCGAAGGTGGTCCGGTCCGGGCCGGGGATATTTACCGCGCCAGGGATCTGCCTGCGCGTGTTGTCGATGATCCAGGACGCGAGATCGCGGACGTCAACGAGCCGGACCCGGTCACCGGGGAGGCCGGGCGCGACGATCTGGCCGCCTGGCGGCCACTCGCTCCAGCCACCAGGGCAACCGCGGTGGGCTCTCATGCGGTCCGGCGATGACGCCCGCCCGCACGAGCAGGCAGTGGCCGGGGAACGCGCGGCATGACGGCGCGCTCCGACCCGGCCTTGAGGGCGCCATACTTCAGGTCACCGGCCGCGTCCGGCGGGCATTCGTGGGTTGGTGAGTCCTCGTCCACATCCGGACGGGGCCAGTCGCGGTAAGCGCGCAGGCTCGACACATACGTGTAGTGGCCCAGCGTGGCCGGCGAGAGGCGCTTGCCGAGGCGGCAACGTGGGCGGGCGCGAGCACCGACGTGTCGATCACCGCATCCCAGTCTCGTTTCGCCAGTTCGGAAAGGTCGCTGGCGCTGGTACGGTCTCCGTGTAGCTGCCGTCGGCACCCGGCCGCGGCTCGCCGCTCAGCCCCCGTGTGAAGGTCGTGACGTCGTAACCGCGCCGCACCGCCTCGTCGACGATGGCACGCCCAAGAACCGGGTGCCACCAAGCACAAGAAGCCGCATGGGAGGCATTCTGCCGAGACATGTCGAATAGGCGGAAACGCTTACGCCGAGAGCGGACTTCATTACGCTGTGGGGACGGCGCCCGTGATGTGGCCAGCGGCCCCTGATGGTGACGGTTTGGGCGCTGGTAAGGTCTCGCGTCGAGGGAAGGACGGTGCCGCGTGGACCGGTGCGCGCTGTTCGTGGACGCGGGCTATGTGCTGGCGGACGGCGCGATGGCTGTTCACGGGACCCGCCAACGAGAGTCCGTCTCCTGGGACTACGCCGGGCTGGTGCAACTGCTCAGCGGTCTCGCCGACCGAGCGCTGCGGACTTCCCGTGCTGCGGTGCTACTGGTACGAGGCGGCGGTCGAGGGCCGCCGGACACCCAGATCACGACTTG
Organism: uncultured Actinomycetota bacterium; assembly: GCA_963851085.1. Lineage (GTDB taxonomy): Bacteria > Actinomycetota > Actinomycetes > Streptosporangiales > Streptosporangiaceae > DATFVJ01. The sequence continues at coordinate 110,683 of CAWKNX010000001.1, forward strand.
CTTGCCGATCTACCCGGCCTTAAGCTCCGGCTCGGCCGCATGCGCCCGGGCCGGCGCGAAGGCGTCGAAATGAGATCCACCGCGACCTGTCCACCCTGGCCCGCAACCATGCCATCAGCGACGCGGTTATCGTGAGCGCCGAGGAGGATCTCGCGCACGTCATCGCGGATGTGCAGGATCTTGGTGTCCGGGTCACGCTGGTGCACATCACGGTGGCCGGCAACTGGACGATTTCCCGGCTGCTCCGCCAGGAATGCGACGCGATCATCGAGCTGGGCAGCGCGCAACTCGGGCCCTATGCGAGCTTGATCGCCGGCCTTGGCGAGGCGCCAATATCAGGCCAGTATCCGCTCGATCAGCTATCCGGCCGGGCCAGTACGCGGGCGCGCCACTCGTGAACGGGCATGGGGCGGCCAGCGGGTACGGCGCGCACGCGGGGTCAGGCCGCCCAGATCCGCGCGATCGCCCGCCCGCGATCTACACCGCTCCCGCTACCGCGCCCGCGCACGCATATAGGCACGAGCGGCCGGCCCAGCCCGAGGTGCTGAATGCACCGCCTGGCCCGCAGCCGGGCCTGGCGCCTACCGGTGGGCCGGCCGCCCAGGCGCCAGCCCCCCAGCAGCAGCCGGCCCCCCAGCAGCAGCCGGCCGGCCAGCAGCAGCCGGCCCCCCAGCAGCAGCCAGCCGGCCAGCACGCGCAGGCGAGCCCGCAGGCCGGGCGCGAACTTCCCGCCGGGCCGTCCCAGCCCGCCGCGCCGCAGCCGCCGCAGCCGGTGCAGCCCCAGTTGTACGCAGCGCCGACGCCCGCGCTGGGAGCACAGGACAAGTCGGCGCACTCGGTCCAGCCAGCGCACTCGGTCCAGCCAGCGCAGTCGGTCCAGCCAGCGCAGTCGGTCCAGCCGGCGCAGTCGGTCCAGCCAGCGCAGCCAGCGCAGTCGGTGCCAGCCAGCGCAGTCGGCCCCGCCGCCGCGCCGCGCGATCTCCGCATCCGGCGCCGTCTCACCCGCGCCCTCCCTCCAGGCCACGCCCGCGGCGCCGCCCGCGCCCACCCAGCCCGCGCCCGCCCAGCCCGCACACGGATCGGCCCAGAGCCAGCAGGACACGCAGGGTGCCAGATACGTTGCGCCCCAGCATGCGTCATACGCGGGACAGCGACAGGCAGGCGCCGTGGTGCCCGTGCCAACGCAAACCGCGACGCTCGCCGACGCCACCGCGGCCGCGCATGCAGAAGGCCTGGAGTTCGGCGATGCCGTGGCCCGCGGCGCGCCCGCCCTCTGGCTGGAGGCGGTGCTGGCGAGAAAGCCGCGGATGCCCTCCGACCTGGAGGCGCGGCTGCTGCAAGGTTCGGCGCTGCCGATCGACTTCCTGTTGCACGACGAGGTGCGGCATGCGCTGCGCCGCGGGTTCTGGGACGCGCTCGAACGTTCGCGCCGTTAGGTATGCCCCGGCTCTTGGCCTGCGACGCGTGGGTGGCGCTGTGGCGGCTTTTGCCCCGGATGCGGCGGTCCGGCGTTGAAAACGGGTCGTAGCTGGGTAGCGTCAACCTTGTGGCCCAGCTGACCGACGATCTCTTCGACGCGATTGAGTTCGATGCGGCACGCCGCGGTGATCATCTGACCGCGGCCCTACGGATGTCCCGGCTCGCGGGGACCGCCGACCCGAATGGCGGAATGTCCCGGGCCGAGGCGTACCTGCGGGCCGGGGAACAATGGCTGCTCGCCGATGATCCGGCGGAGGCGGTCGGCGCGTTCAGGCTCGCGATCGCAGATGGCGGATCCACGTTCGTCGACCCCCGGGTACCGCTGGCGCGCGCGCTTTACCTGCTCGGCGAGCCGGACCAGGCGGCGGCCCTCGTCGGCCAGCTCAAGGCGGAGGGTCCGCGGGACCCCCGGTTGTGCGACCTCGTGGGCGAATTGCTACTTGAACAATCCGACCTGCCCGGCGCGCTTGCGTGGGTGACGGCAGGCGTGGAGCTCTGCCTGCCCGGCGGGCGCGGCGAACGTGCCTCAGTCGGCGCTGGCGGGTGAGGTCGGCACCGAACTGCGCATGCTGCTCAACCTGCGATACCGGATCAGGAATGATCTTGGTCTGCCCGAGGACGGCTACGACCGGCTGATCGACTAGCCGGCGCACGCGCCACCGGCGGGAGCGTGACACTGCGGCAGCCGTTCGGGATCAGCTCGGGTGCGCGGCATCGGCGACGGGGCGCAGGCCGCATGATCAGCCGGCCCGGCGATCAGCCGACGTGGGCCGCGGCGGGGCCGACGGTGAGCGCATCGGCCGCGTCGTCGCGGTCCACCAGAACCTCGTCGCCTTCCTTGATCTCGCCTGCCAGCAGGGACTTGGCGAGCTGATCGCCGATCGCGGACTGCACGAGCCGCCGCAGCGGCCGGGCGCCGTAGACCGGGTCGAAACCGGTCAGCGCGAGCCACTCGCGCGCCGCAGGGGTGACGTTCAGCGTCAGCCGCCGTTCCGCGAGGCGCTTGGCAAGCCGGTTCACCTGCAGGTCCACGATCTTGGTGAGCTCGTCGGTGGACAGCGCGCTGAACAGAATCACGTCGTCGAGGCGGTTGAGGAACTCTGGCTTGAACGTGGTGCGGACGACGTTCATGACGGCGTCCCGCCGCGCGTTCGCGTCGAGGGCCGGATCGGCGAGGAACTGGGACCCGAGGTTGGAGGTGAGGATCAGGATCGTGTTGCGGAAGTCGACCGTGCGCCCCTGGCCGTCCGTGAGCCGCCCGTCGTCGAGAACCTGCAGCAGGACGTCGAAGACCTCCGGATGCGCCTTCTCCACCTCGTCGAGCAGCACGACACAGTACGGCCTGCGCCGGACCGTCTCGGTGAGCTGGCCGCCTTCCTCGTATCCGATATAGCCCGGCGGCGCGCCGACGAGGCGGGCGACCGAATGCTTCTCGCCGTACTCGCTCATGTCGATGCGGACCATGGCGCGCTCGTCGTCGAAGAGGAACTCGGCCAGCGCTCTCGCCAGCTCCGTCTTGCCGACACCGGTCGGGCCGAGGAACAGGAACGAGCCGGTCGGCCGGTCGGGGTCCGCAACTCCGGCTCTGGCCCGGCGGACCGCGTCGGACACCGCCCGGACCGCCTTGGCCTGCCCGACCAGGCGCTTGCCAAGCTCGTCCTCCATCCGGAGCAGCTTGCCCGTCTCGCCTTCGAGGAGCCGTCCGGCCGGGATGCCGGTCCACGCCGACACGACCTCGGCGACGTCGTCCGGGCCAACCTCTTCCTTGACCATCGGAGGCCCGCCGTCGAGATCGCCGGCCGCGCCATCGCGGCGCGGCGCCGTTGACGGTAGCGCCGGTGGCACCGTTGCCGCCGCGTCAGAGGCCGAAGGCCGCCTGCGCAACGCCCTCGCCATCGCAGCGCCGCTCGCCTCGGCCAGGTCATGTTCCAGCGCCGGGATCTCCCCGTACATCAGCCGGGACGCGGTCTCGAAGTCGCCCTCCCGCTGCGCACGTTCAGCCTCGACCTTCGCCTGGTCGAGCCGCTTCTTGAGCTCGCCGACCTTGTTCAGGCTCGCCTTTTCGCGCTCCCACCTGGCGCTGAGCGCGATGAGCTGCTCCTGCCGGTCGGCCAGATCGCGGCGCAGCCGCTCGAGCCGCGCCTTGCTCCCCGGATCGTCTTCCCGGTTGAGCGCCATCTCCTCCATCTTCATCCGGTCGACGATGCGCTGCAGCTCATCGATCTCCACCGGCCGCGAGTCGATCTCCATGCGAAGCCGCGACGCGGACTCGTCGACCAGGTCGATGGCCTTGTCCGGGAGGAACCTGCCCGTGATGTACCGGTCAGAAAGGGTCGCGGCGGCGATCAGCGCGGCGTCGGAGATCTGCACCTGGTGGTGCGCCTCGTAGCGGCCCTTCAGCCCGCGCAGGATCGCGATCGTGTCCTCGACCGAGGGCTCGCCGACATACACCTGCTGGAAGCGGCGTTCGAGCGCCGGGTCCTTCTCGATCCGCTCGCGGTACTCGTCGAGGGTGGTGGCGCCCACCATGCGGAGCTCGCCGCGGGCGAGCATGGGCTTGAGCATGTTGCCCGCATCCATCGCGCCCTCGGCGGCACCCGCTCCCACCACGGTGTGCAGCTCGTCGATGAACGTGATGACCTTGCCGTCGCTGTCCTTGATCTCGCCGAGCACGGCCTTCAGCCGTTCCTCGAACTCGCCCCGGTACTTGGCTCCGGCCACCATCGCGCCGAGGTCAAGCGCGACCAGCCGCTTGCCGCGCAGCGACTCGGGCACGTCTCCTGCGACGATGCGCTGGGCCAGGCCCTCGACGACGGCGGTCTTGCCGACCCCGGGCTCGCCGATGAGCACCGGGTTGTTCTTGGTCCGGCGGGAAAGCACCTGGATGACGCGGCGAATCTCGGCGTCCCTGCCGATGACCGGGTCGAGCTTCCCGTCGCGGGCGCCCTCGGTCAGGTCGACCCCGTACTTCTCGAGCGCCTTGTACGTGCCTTCCGGATCCTCCGAGGTGACGCGGGCGCTCCCGCGCACCTTCTCGAACGCGCCGAGCAACTGCGTCCGGGCCCGCTCCCGCGCGGCGCAGCAGGGCGGCGACGTCGCCCGCCATCGGCGGCGAGCCCGACGAGCAGGTGCTCGGTCGACACGTATTCGTCCTTCAGCTCGCGAGCGCGCTGTGCGGCCGTGTTGAGCACGGCGGCAAGCTGCCGCGAATGCCCGGGAACGCTGACCGTCTGGCCCGCGGCGCGGGGTAGCCTCGCGAGCATCTCCTCGGCCTCGCGCCGCACCTCGGCGGGATCTGCGCCGATGCTTCGAAGCAGCGGTGCCGCGGTGCCGCCGGGCTGCTCGATGAGCGTCACGAGCAGGTGCGCCGGGTCGACATGCGGGTTGCCGTCCGCGGTGGCGCGGCGTGCCGCGGCCGAGAATGCCTCCTGGCTCTTGCGCGTCAGTTTCTCATCCATCACGTATGTCCTGATTCAGTTGGTCGGCTGCCGCACCCGTGGGGCGGGCCGCGGCGCCGGTCCGGTGGACCGGCACCAGCTCGGCCCCTTCTGCTCGCGGCCCGTCGCAGCCCGGCGAGCCTGGCGGCGACGGCGCGGGTCGATTCGAGCTCTACCCGTAGCTGTCGCGATCTCCGACTCGCAGCTCCGCGGCGAGCAGCCGGAGCTTCCTGAGCTCATGTCTCGAGTTCGAGGATCCGCTTGATACCGGACAGGTTCACGCCCTGCTCCTGCGAGAGCCGCTGCACCTCGCGCAGCAGCAGGATGTCGCGCATCGAATAGCGGCGGCCCCGTCCGGCCGCGCGGCCCGGTGATACCAGCCCGAGGCGGTCGTAGCTGCGGAGGGTCTGCGGGTGCAGCCCGGACAGCTGCGCGGCCACCGAGATGACGTAGACCGGCGTGTCATCGGAGAGGCCGAACGGGTCGCTGAAGGTCATCTCAGCTCCCCCGTGCCTGCTGCAGCAGGTTGTCCCTCGGGTTGTGGCTGCCAAGGGCTTGCTGGAACTGCTCAAGTGCCTCGGCGGCCTTGCCGTTCACGTTCTGCGGCACGGTCACCTCGACGGTGACCAGCAGATCACCGGTCGTCCCGTCGCTGCGGCGCGTGCCGCGGCCGCGCACCCGCAGGGTGCGGCCGTTCGGTGTGCCAGGCGGGATGCGCACCGTCACGGGAACGCCGTGGTGCGTCGGCACCTTGATCTCGGCGCCGAGGACCGCCTCGGGGAACGTGACGGGGACCGTGATGGTCAGGTTGTCAGCCGGACCTGCCGAAGATCGGATGGGGCTTCACATGCACGTGAACGTATAGGTCGCCCGCCGGGCCGCCGCGCTCGCCCGGCGCGCCCTTTCCCTTCAGCCGGATCCGCTGGCCGTCCTTAACGCCTGCGGGGATGCGCGCCTGGATGGTGCGGGTGCTCATCGCGCGGCCGCTGCCCGAACACGACGGGCATGGGTCATCGGCGATGAGGCCACGGCCACGGCATTCCTTGCACGGCTCGGAGATGCCGAAGCTGCCGAGGTTCTTGCTGGCCTGGCCCGACCCCTCACAGGACGGGCAGACCCTGCGGGACCGTGCCCGACTTCGCGCCCGGTGCCATGGCAGGTCGGGCACGGGCCCTCTCCGGTGAGCCGCAGCGGAACCGTGACGCCGTCGACCGCGTCGCTGAACGAAAGCGTGGCCTCGGTCTCCACATCGGTGCCGCGGCGCGGGCCGCTGCTGCGTGCCCCGTCCGCCGAACATGCCGCCGAGCAGGTCACCAAGGCGCCCGCCGGTCCCCAGAAGAGCCGAACAGGTCGCCGAGATCGAAGCCGAAACCGCCGCCGCCGGCCCACCGCCTGGCGTGCCGACGCGGAAGCGGTCCGCGCCGAACAGCGTCCGCGCCTCGTCGTACTCCTTGCGCCGCTTCTCGTCGGACAGCACGTTGTACGCCTCGGAGATCTCCTTGAAGCGCTCCTCCGACTTGCTGTCGCCCTTGTTCGCGTCCGGGTGGTACTTGCGGGCCAGCTTCCGGTACGACTGCTTGATCTCGTCAGCGCTGGCGGTCTTTGCGACGCCGAGGACCTTGTAGTAGTCCTTCTCTAGATAATCCTTCGTGCTCACGGCCTCTTGTCATCCGTTTCCCGCGGCAATCAGCTGCCGCGATCCTGCGGCGTCTCCGGCTCCTGCGTGTGTCTGCTGCTCCACGCGCGCTCCACCCGGCGGTCGCCCGCAGGGCCGCCTGGCGGCCTGCGCCGTGCTCGCCGCCAGGTTCGGCGACCGCCACCCGCGCGGGGCGCAGGATCCGGTTGCCCACCTTGTATCCGGGCTGAAGGATCTGCACGCAGGTCGGCTCGCTCACCTCGCTGGAGAACGAGTGCATCAGCGCCTCGTGCACGTTCGGGTCGAAGGGCTCGCCGCTTCTCGCCGTAGTGCAGCGAGCCCGAGCTTGCCCGACAGCGGCCTCGATGGACTCGGCCACGGACTTGAAGCCGCCAGAGAGCTCATCGTGCTCCCTGGCCCGGCCGATGTTGTCCAGGATCGGCAGCAGTTCGGTGAGCACGTTGGCCAGGGCCTGCTCGCGGACGGCGACCCTGTCCCGCTCCACCCGCTTGCGGTAGTTCGCGTACTCCGCCTGCACGCGCTGCAGATCGGCGGTGCGCTCGGCGAGTTGCGCGGTGCGTTCGCGCGAGTTGCGCCGCAGCGGCCGCGTCTCCGGTGGCCGCGTGCCGTGGGACATGCCGCCCCTTCTCGCCCGTCCTGGGCCGCTTCGTCCTGGCGCTCCTTTCCTGCGCGGGCTCGCGCACCTTCCCGGTCACCGGGTCGATGCGCCGCCGGTCACGGATGACCGGCCGCGCATCGGTGTTGTCACGCGACGTCATCAGGCAGCCCCTGAGTCTCGCTTGTCCTTGCCCTCGTCAACGATCTCGGCGTCGACGACCTCGTCCTCAGCGGCGCCAGGCGCTTCCCCGCCGCTGTCGCTGTCGCTCGGGGACGCGGCGCTCTTCGTGCGCGCTCTGTGCCTGTGACTGGGCGTAGATCGCCGTGCCCATCTTCTGGCTGACCTGGGCGGTCTTCTCGGAAGCCGTCTTGATCGCCTCGATGTCCGTGCCCTTGAGGGCTTCCTTGAGTTCCTTGACCGCGTCCTCGACCTCGACTTGATGTCGTCGGGGATCTTCTCGGCGTTCTCGGTGAGGAACTTCTCGGTCGTGTAGGCGAGCGAGTCGCCCTGGTTGCGGGTCTCCGCCTCCTCGCGCCGCTGGCGGTCCTCCTCGGCGAACTTCTCCGCCTCGGCCATCATCCGCTGGATGTCATCCTTGGGCAAAGCAGAGCCACCGGAGATGGTCACCGACTGCTCCTTGCCCGTGCCGAGGTCCTTCGCGGTCACGTTCACGATGCCGTTGGCGTCGATGTCGAAGCCGACCTCGATCTGCGGCACGCCGCGCGGCGCGGGCGCGATGCCGGTCAGCTCGAACATGCCGAGCTTCTTGTTGTACTGGGCGATCTCACGCTCGCCCTGGAAGACCTGGATCTGCACCGACGGCTGGTTGTCATCGGCGGTGGTGAAGATCTCCGAGCGCTTGGTCGGGATGGTCGTGTTGCGCTCGATGAGCTTGGTGAAGATGCCGCCCTTGGTCTCGATGCCGAGCGACAGCGGCGTCACGTCGAGCAGCAGGACGTCCTTGACCTCGCCCTTGAGCACACCGGCCTGCAGGCACGCGCCGACCGCGACAACCTCATCCGGGTTGACGCCCTTGTTCGGCTCCTTGCCGCCGGTCAGTTCCTTGACCAGGTCCACGACCGCGGGCATCCGGGTGGAGCCGCCGACGAGCACCACATGGTGGATGTCGCTGAGCTTGACCCCGGCGTCCTTGATGACTTGCTGGAACGGGCCCTTGCACCGGTCGAGCAGGTCGGACGTCATGCGCTGGAACTCGGCGCGGGTCAGCTTGGCGTCCAGGTGGAGCGGGCCTTCGGCGGAGGCGGTGATGTAGGGCAGGTTGATCTGCGACTCGGTCGAGCTCGACAGCTCGATCTTCGCCTTCTCCGCGACCTCACGCAGCCGCTGGAGCGCCATCTTGTCCTTGGAAAGGTCGATCCCGTGCCCGTTCTTGAAGTCGCTGACCAGCCAGTCCACGACGCGCTGGTCCCAGTCGTCGCCGCCCAGGTGGTTGTCGCCACTGGTCGCCTTCACCTCGACGACGCCCTCGCCGACCTCGAGCAGTGAGACATCGAACGTGCCGCCACCGAGGTCGAAGACGAGGATGGTGGCCTCGCCCTCCTTCTCCAGGTGGTAGGCGAGCGCCGCCGACGTCGGCTCGTTGATGATCCGCAGGACATTGAAGCCCGCGATCTGGCCCGGCCTCCTTGGTGGCCTGGCGCTGCGCGTCGTTGAAGTACGCCGGCACCGTGATCACCGCGTCGGTGATCTTCTCGCCGAGATAGGCCTCCGCATCCCGCTTGAGCTTCTGCAGGATGAACGCGCTGATCTGCTGCGCGCTGTAGCGTCTTGTCGTCGATCTTGACGGACCAGCTCGTGCCCATCTGGCGCTTGACCGATCGGATAGTCCGGTCCACATTGGTGACGGCCTGCCGCTTCGCGACCTCGCCGACGAGCACTTCCTGGTTCTTGGCGAACGCAACCACGGACGGCGTCGTCCGTGACCCCTCCGCGTTGGCGATGACCGTGGGCTCGCCGCCTTCGAGGACCGCGACGACGGAGTTGGTCGTCCCCAGGTCAATCCCTACCGCACGTGCCATGAGCAGTCCTTAGCTTGATCGTTTGGTGACGTTGAGTGGTTCGGGCCCAAGGTTGCCGCGCCACAGCAGCGCTGTGTCAAATCAGTTGAGTCCACCCGGCTCAACCTTGTAGGGGCAAGTTAAATTCCTGCGATCGGGGGTCGGCGGTGTCTGCCACGGGTGCGGTGCCTGGCCCGTCCTCCTGCCTGCCGGTGCGCAAGCCGCCGAAGCCGGTGAACGGCCACGTCGCGGTGACCGTCTCACCTGACATGCTGCGGAGTCTGCTATGTGTCCCCGACGTCCCGCGCCTGGCGCTGCGGGCCGGCCAGGTCGATTGGTATGACGCGGTCGTGGCCGCCGGATCGACGGACGCCTCGTCCCAGTTGCCGCCCCCCGCGCAGCAGTTCAGCCCGGCGGACGCCAAGGGGTGACACCGCACGGCTGGCAAGCGCAGGGGATGAGCGTCAGCCTGGCTGCCGGGCCCGCGCGTGTCAGGCTGTGGCAGCCGTTCGGGATAATGCTCGTGACTCGAATGCGCACGGTGTCAGAGAGCGGCGCGAAGGGTCTCAATGCGCGCCAATAGGGCATTTGTGTCCATGTTCCCGAGAACAGCATGTGTGCTGCCGAGGTGGCGCATCATGTGCTGAATGGATCTGTCGATCGCCGTGCGGGAAGCGCAGCGCGGCGACGAGGAAGCGTTCCGGCTGCTGTTCCGTGACGTCCAGCCGAGGTTGCTTCGCTACCTGCGGGCGGTCGTGGCCGACGATGCGGAGGACGTCGCTTCCGAGGCGTGGCTGCAGATCGCGAGGGACATGCGGTCGTTCCGCGGTGACCTCGACGCCTTCCGCGGCTGGGCCGCGACCATCGCCCGCCATCGCGCGCTCGACCATCTGCGCAGCCGCCGGCGCTGGCCCGCGAGCGCCGTGCCCGTCGATATGCTCGTCGACCGGCCCGGTGGTGAGGACACAGCGGAGCACGCACTCGACGCTGTTTCCACGGACGCGGCCATCGCGCTGATCGCGAGCCTGCCGCGAGATCAGGCCGAGGCCGTTCTGCTGCGCGTCGTGGTGGGTCTTGATGCCGAGGCGGCAGGGCGTGTGCTGGGGAAACGCGCCGGCGCGGTCCGCACGGCCGCCTACCGCGGCCTGCACAGGCTCGCCAGGCATTTCGAAGAAACCGGCGCGAGTACCGCATTGGGTGTGACGCGTTCGGCCGCCGCGGCGCTGAAGGATACGAGATGAGCGCACGCCGCCCACACCGGATGACCCGGATCGACAGGGCCACAGCCGAGCAGATCCTCGATGGCAACCCCGTTGATCCGCAGGCCGGACCCGATGAACTGGTCCGCTTGCTCGCCGCCGCGGCCGCACCTGCCGCGCCGGCCCGGGTCGGCGAGGTCGTCGGCGAGGCGGCGGCCGTGGCCGCTTTCTCGCGCGCCCATCTCGGATCCGCCGTCCAGCCACGGAGAGACTTGATGATCAAGACCGCGCTCGCGAAGGTCCTGACGATGAAGATCGCCGCCGCCGCCCTGGCCGCCGTCACCGCCGGCGGCGTATGGGTCGTCACCGGGACGTCCGCGCTGCACAGCCTCGTCGGCAGTGCCGCTCATACCACCGCCTCGGCCGTTTCCCCTGCGCCTGTCCCGTCCACGCCGATCCCGGCGGCGGCGAAGACCGCGTACGGTATCGCGGCGCTGGCCGGTGCCTGTGAGGCATACCTGGCCGCTGCGCGGAGTTCCAGTCCGCAGCAGTCGAAGGCGCGGACTGCCATGATCATGCGTGAATTTGGCCCCCTGATCGCTGCCGCTGGCGGCAGTGCAGGAAAAGCGGACGCGTATTGCCGCGGCTTCCTGCGCGCGCTGCGCCACCGCTATCCGGCCGGCCTGCCGTCGCACCTGCCGACCAGCCTGCCCGCTGGCCTGCCGATCAGCCTGCCGACGTCGCTGCCGACCGGACTGCCGACCGCGCTGCCCACGTCACTGCCTACGCCGCCCACGAAACTGCCCACCGTGCTGCCCACTATCGCGTCGCCCACCGGCCTGCCGATCCCGAGCCCGACGATCCTGCCGGTGCCCCGCGGGTCGGGCCTGCCGATTCCGCATCCCGGCCAGTAACGGCCGATCGAGGCTCGGACGGATCGGCCTGGTTCGGGGCCTATGCCGCTCCGTCCGGCTGGAGGTCCCGGCGACAGGGCGCGTGTGCCCCCATGGAGTCCTGTCGCCGGGGCCCCTTTTCTGTGGATCTCCAATCTGCGGGCCTTTTGTCCGTGGCCGTAGCTGTGTTGTCTGTGGTGTCCTTGCTATGCCGTCTTGCTTGTCGCGTTACGGTGCGGAGTCATGCGGCCCAGTGAGTCGGCCCGAAGCTACTGCTCGGTAGTATTCGGCCCTGGCGATTTGCCTATGCCTGCAGGAAGATCGGGGAGCGCACGCCTGCGGGCTGCACTCGCACCCCTACGCCGCAGTGGAGGCCCATGTGACTCTGCGAATCGTCATCGGCATGACCATGACCGTGATCGCGCTGGCGCTCGCAGGCTGGCGAGTGCGGTGGCTGTACCGCGTCGCGACCAGCGGCCAGCCCGCCCCTGAGCGCATCGCCGCCGCCAGGCGGCACCCGGCCCGTGACACCGAGGTCGAGGTCACCGAGGTGCTCGGCCAGCGCAAACTGCTGAAATGGACGGTCCCTGGGCTCGCGCACTTCTTCGTGTTCTGGGGCTTCCTCGTCCTTCTGACGGTCTACATCGAGGCCTACGGCGCGCTATTCAGTAAGAAATTCGCCATCCCGGGTATCGGCACCTGGCCGGTGGTCGGCTTCCTGCAGGACTTCTTCGCCCTCGCCGTGCTTGCCGGGATCATCGTCTTCGCCGTCATCAGGATCGTTGATTCGCCTGAGCGGCTCGGCCGCAAGTCACGGTTCACGGGATCGCACCTCAGCGGCGCGTGGCTGATCCTGGTCATGATCTTTCTAGTGATCTTGACGATGTTCTGGTTCCGCGGCGCTTCGGTGGACGCGGGCAACTTCCCGTTCGACGACTGGGCGTTCATGTCACACCTGACAGGGGCGGCGCTGCATCCGCTCGGCGTCGGCGTGAACGACGTGCTGGAGACCACCGGGCTGTTGCTGCACATCGCGGTCATGTTGGTCTTCCTGGTTATCGTCGTGCGCTCCAAGCACCTGCACATCTTCATCGCGCCGCTGAACGTGCTGTTCGCGCGGCGGCCGAGCGCGCTCGGCGCGCTCGAGCCGATGCGCAGCAATGGCAAGGTGCTGGACTTCGAGGAGGCGGACCCGGACACCGACGTGTTCGGGCGAGGCAAGATCGAGGACTTCACCTGGAAGGGTTTCCTCGACATGGGCACCTGCACCGAGTGCGGGCGTTGCCAGTCGCAGTGCCCGGCCTGGAATACGGGCAAGCCGCTCTCACCGAAGATGGTCATCCTGGACCTGCGGGATCACGCCCTGGCGAAGGCGCCGTACCTGCTCGCGGACTCCGACGAGGCGCGTGAGCAATTGACAGACGCGGTCAAGGCCGAGGCGGCCAGGCCGCTGGTCGGCACGGAGGCGGAACACGGCGTGATCGACCCGGACGTGCTGTGGTCGTGCACGACCTGTGGTGCCTGCGTCGAGGAGTGCCCGGTGGATATCGAGCACATCGACCACATCGTGGATATGCGCCGCCACCAGGTGCTCATCGAGTCCAGTTTTCCGCCGGAGGCGTCGACGCTCCTGAAGAACCTGGAGAACAAGGGCAACCCGTGGGGTCTGGCTGAGACGGCGCGGGTCGAGTGGATGGAGGGCCTCGACTTCGAGGTGCCCATCGTGGACGGGAAGATCGGCGACGACGTCGAGTACCTGTTCTGGGTCGGCTGCGCCGGGGCGCTCGAGGACCGGGCCAAAAAGACCACCAAGGCGGTCGCCGAACTGTTCCACCTCGCCGGGGTGAAGTTCGCCGTGCTCGGGCCGATGGAGGCGTGCAGCGGTGACCCGGCCCGGCGGATGGGCAACGAGTTCCTGTTCTCCATGCTCGCGCAGCAGAACATCGAGACGCTCAACGACGCGGGCGTGCGGAAGATCGTCGCAAGCTGCCCGCACTGCTTCAACTCGCTCGCCAAGGAGTATCCGCAGCTTGGCGGGACGTACGAGGTGATCCATCACACCCAGTTGCTCGCTCGCCTCGTGCAGGAAGGGCGGCTCGTCCCCGCCACTCCGATAGAGGAGAAAATCACCTACCACGACCCGTGCTATCTGGGTCGGCACAACAAGGTCTACACGCCGCCGCGGGAGATCATGGCGAACGTGCCTGGCGTCGAGGCGCAGGAGATGCACAGGTGCCGCGAGCGCGGGTTCTGCTGCGGGGCGGGTGGCGCCCGGATGTGGATGGAAGAGCGGATCGGCAAGCGGATCAACAACGAGCGCATCGACGAGGCGCTCGGCACCGATCCGGACACGGTGTCCACAGCGTGCCCGTTCTGCCTGGTCATGCTGGGTGACGCGATCAACGAGAAGAAGGGCTCCGGCGCGGCGAAGGAGTCGCTCGAAGTGGTGGACGTGGCCCAGTTGCTGATGCGCTCGGTCAAGCAGCCCGGCGGGCCGGACGGCGGCCAGCCGACGGGTCAGCCTGACACTGTTTCCTGATCGCGGAACCTTTCCGCGGACGGCAGCCGGAAAGACTCCGGGATCATGGAAGGCGGAATCTGAGTACTTCTACCGGTCGACCAGGCACGCCTCGACAGACTCCTCGCCGAGCACGACCTGTTCAAGGTCGAGACCCCATAACACGGCCTCCGCGAGTCCGGACCCCACAATCGGCCGTGGCAAGCGGAGCGTCCCATCCGCGAAGCCGTTAAGGACCATGATCCTGAACGGCTGCCGGAGGGTGGCGCCGTGCGTGGCGCAGCGGGGGGTTCCGGGGCGGGCCCCCCGGGTGGGCGGAGTCTGAACGGCTGCCGCGGGGTGACGCAGCACCGGGCAACGCGCCTCGCGCTTGAGCGTGACCCGGCCGTGCCTGGCCAGCTGAGGCCACTAACCCAACCCGCCTGCCGTCGCAGTTGCATAGCCGCACGTAGTTGGTCATGACCTGTGACCTTCGGCTCTATGAGCCGCGGGCCTGGCAGAAAGACTGAAAGTAGCGGAACTTCGGGGCAGTCCAAGATCCACGGCTGAAAGAAGGTTCGCCATGTTTGGGATAGGCCCGCTCTTGATCATCGTGGTCGTGGCCCTGATCTTCGGTGGCTTCTACTACTGGGCACGGCGGCAGGGGTTGCTCGCCACCGAACCGGCTGCGGAGGGGAAGCAGGACAAGGGGCGGATTTCGCTGCTGACTGAGGCGGTAGCGTACGTCGGTGCGATCCTCCTGCTGGCTGGCGGCGCCGCCGCGATCGGCCAGCGATGGAACGCCATCGGCGACTGGGGGCACGTCGGCGTCTTTGCTGGCGCCGCCGCGTTCTTTCTCCTGGCCGGAATCATGGTGCGCCGGGTGCATGAGCCTGCGATTCAGCGGCTGACCGGGGTCGTGTGGTTCCTTTCCGTAGTCGGCGTTGCCGGGGCCGCCGGGTTCGCGACGCACGACGTGTACGGGAACAGGGGCGCGGTCACCGTCCTTGCCGTGGGGGTCGCTGTCACCTTCTATTCGGCGGCCCTGTGGCTGCTGCGCCGGCGCGCACTGCAGAACGCCGCCCTGTTCGCTGGGCTGGTCATCACCATCTGCGGCATCATCGTCACTGCCGCGGGGCGCGGATCGGCTCCCTCGCTCGCCTTCGCCCTCGCGCTGTGGGGGTTCGGCCTGGCATGGGCGGGGCTCGGGTGGCGACGGTACGTCGAGCCGATCTGGGTGACGATGCCCTCCGGTGTCGTCCTGGCCCTTGTCGCGCCGAGCCTTGCGGCCGGGGAGTACGGCTGGGTATACGCCATCGCCATCGCCACGGCCGCCGCGGCCATGGCCATCAGTGTCCCGCTGCGGAACACGCCGTTGCTCGCCCTGGGCACGCTGGCGATGTTCGGATACGTCACGTCGGTGGTGGTTCAGTACTTCCATCGGTCGCTCGGGGTCCCGGCGGCGCTGGCGATCACCGGGGTGCTGATCCTCGGCCTGGCCGTCGTCAGCGCCCGTCTGATGCGTGCGACGCGTCCGCCGAAGCCCAGCGAGCCAGGCGCGGAGAAGCCCAGCGAGGCGGGCGTGGAAGAGCCATCCCACCGAGACCTTCGCAGGGCCTCGTAGGAGCCTGGCTAATAGTTGGTGATCTTGAACGCTGTGGCCCGCCGTGATGCGCCCCGGGGCCGCCGATGGTCAGACCTTCGAGCGGTAGAAGTTCAGGTAGGAGCGTGAGGGCGTCGGGCCGCGCTGGTCCTGGTAGCGCGAGCCGTAGAGCGGGGAGCCGTACGGGTGCTCGGCGGGTGAACTGCACCGGAACAGGCAGAGCTGGCCGATCTTCATGCCCGGCCACAGCTTGATCGGCAGCGTCGCCACGTTCGACAGCTCAAGCGTGACGTGACCCGAGAAACCCGGGTCGATCCAGCCCGCGGTCGAATGTGTCAGCAGCCCCAGCCTGCCGAGACTCGACTTGCCTTCCAGCCGGCCCGCGAGATCATCCGGCAGCGAGACCACCTCGTAGGTGGACGCGAGCACGAACTCCCCCGGATGCAGCACAAAGGGCTCCTCGTCGGCGGTTTCCACCAGCCGGGTCAGGTCAGGCTGTTCCACCGCCGGGTCGATGTGCGGGTACCTGTGGTTCTCGAACACCCGGAAGTAGCGGTCGAGCCGGACGTCCACGCTGGACGGCTGGATAAGTTCGGGCGCGTACGGATCGAGCTTGACCCGTCCGGACTCGATCTCGGCCCTGATGTCTCGGTCGGAGAGGAGCACGCTGGCAACCTACCGGTTCCGGTACGATGTCGGGGCGACAGCAGTGCGGGAACGCCGCGTCTCCGCGGAGTTGCAGTGCCCCCGCCCGGCCCGCGCGGGTGTAGTTCAATGGCAGAACATCAGCTTCCCAAGCTGACAGTGGGGGTTCGATTCCCCTCACCCGCTCGCATGTAGAAGCCCAGTTCAGGGGAGTGATCCGGACCTGGGCTTTCGTCTTGTCCGGGTGTCTGGCGGGCTCGCGTTCAGGACGTGCTCCGCGTCGTCTTCCCGGATGTCTTCGGCCAGCACCACGATGTACGCGGCATGCCTGTCTGCCATGCCCTCTACTGCTGTAGCTGCTAACCAGCAAGCACCTCTACCGCGGTCACACCCCACCAGTCACTGGCAACGGACCACATGATGGTCACGTTGCCACCGGTAGACAGCGCGGTTGCCCCGGCTGAGTTACCCGCCCCGGAATTACCATCCTGGTTGGCGGTGAACCGCGCGGTAGCCGGGCTGGATGGCGAGTGGACCGCACTGCCGTTGCTGACGAACCCGGCGACCATGTTCCCGCTGGTACTGCTGTTCGTGGTCACCTGCGCGGTGCTGCCGGACCCGGTAGCGGTCTTCGGGGTACCAAACGGCGCGGTCTGGCTGGCCCCGGTGAACGTCAGCGACCCGCCGGTCAGCTCCTGCGGAGTGCAGCCCGTGACGGTGGCCGCGATAGCGTTAGTCCCGCTGGGCGGAGCCCTCATTCCGTAGACCGAATGATACCCAGCGGTCTGCCCATTGTCGTGCACCGTGGACAGCCTGGTCATGGCGGTACCATTGTCAGTCACAGTCAGCGTGCATGACCCGTCCCTACCGTTGGGCGCACCGACCGCCACTTCAGCAAGCAGCGCCGGATGCGAGCCTGACACGCTGGCGTTCCAGGACAGCGAGGTGCAGTTTGCGCACTTCGCACCGCCAGACCCGGGCGCTACCGAACCGAACGCCACACTGCCGCCACCGCTGGCCGAAGTAGTGAAAGCCTGGTCGGGCCCGCTAGTAGTACCGGTGGCGTTGGTAGCGTCCAGCCGGAAATGGTAGGTGATATTAGCGGTCAGGCCGGTGATGTTCGCGGACTCAGCCACCGCACTGGACCCGCTGCCAGCGCTGCCATCCGGCACCGGGACCGTGGTTCCGTAGGAAGCGGTCTTGCCGTACTCGAAGTGGTAGGTGGTGGCAGCACCCTCGGGGTTGACCGAACCATTCAACGTCGCCGCCGAGGCAGTCACCCCGGTTGCCGCCTTCGTGGTCACCACCGGGGCCTGCCCGCCGCCGCCGCCCGCGCGCGTGGCGGTGATGGAGTAGCTACTGACCTGGAAAGTCTCCGGGCCGGACGTGGAGCAAACCTCGAAGCCATAGTCGATCTCGTTCAGGCCGGTGCCCTGCCGCAGGTAGCCATGGCTGACCAGCCAGTTCAGCATCGCCAGCACGTCCACGGTGCCGGACTGCTCATTGCTTCCAGCCAGGTACCAGATCAGCTCCGAGCTACCCCACTTACACAGGTTCCAGGTCTGCACCGGCACGCCGCCGCTGCCGCCAAAGGTGGCAGACGCCAGCGGCGTGGCACCCCCGCAGGTCCCGCGGTTGGCCTGGTCGTTCCAGATCATTACCTCGTCGGCATAGTTGGTGGCGGTGCTCTGGCCCAGCCAGATGTCATAGGCTGCCTGGGCGCTGGTCTGGCTCGTCGCGTTCATGTTCTCGGTGAATGACGAGTAGATGGAAGAGTAGCCAGACAACGGGTCGGGGCTGTTGGAAGTGGTGTAAACCTCCTTCGTGTCCGGGTACGTCTGGACCGCGGTGGAGCCAGGAGGCTTAGCATTGGCCACAACGTTCCAGTTGCCCGGGTCGGTGGCATTCAGCGTCTGGGTGGTACCGCTGTTCGCGGCCCACATGTTGTTCCGGACGTAGGTGTTGTTTCCGTTGCTTCCGGTAATTTGCGGATAGGTGTAAGGGCCGCAGGTCCCGTTCGGGCTGCTGGTCGTGCAGGTGCTCGCCTGCGCGGCAGGCGCGACGGCCAGGGCGGCGATCAGGCTACCGGCCAGAGCAAGGCTTCCAAGACTCTTCCTGATGCGACCAGTCTTGACCGGCGCCGAACTGCTGATCGGGCAGGAGTCCTGGCTGTCCCGCAGCGATTTCGCTGGCTCGTTCATCGTCGCACCCCCCTCTAGCCCGGCCAGGCGATGATGGCCGCGGCGCTTCCTCCCGGACGGCTGGGTTCAGGTGGACCTGCTCGTGCTGCCCGCCTGTCCCAGGCTGCAGATGTACGCTGCCCTCCTTAGGCCTTCGAAGCCATCCACGACTCCGACGTTGGCACGGGACATCGCAACGTAACAGGGGACAAACGTCCCGGGTGACACACGCCGCAAACGCCCCGCGTAGAACGGAACCGGACTTGCAGGCGGCGAGGAATCGCCTCGCTTCGTCGGCAGTACGTGTGCGTTCACGGCCACTTTCACGGCCACGCACCCCCGTATTCCTGCCAAGCACAAACGCCTGCGCGTAGATATCACCGCAGGCCAGAGGCAGACCGGTTGAGGCCGCCTGCCACTGGCGATGCCTGAAAGGGAGCAGCAGACGACCGCAGCGCAGACCAGGGCCGCAATCGCCGCCGCCCTCGGCCAGGCCGGCTTCTGCCTGCCCGGCAGCATCGTCATCCGCCACACCCGCTGCGGCAAGCCCCGCTGCGCCTGCAAAGCCGACCCGCCCGCCCTGCGCGGCCCCTACATCAAGTGAACCCGCACCGTCAAAGGCAAGAAACCGTCACCCGCACGCTCACCCGGACCAGTACCAGACCTACGCCGCCTGGTTCGCTAACGCCCGGCGGCTGCGCGCACTGGCCGCCGAACGGGAAGCCCTCTCCCTTAAGGAGATGGCCCGGGCCGAAGGCTGGCCAAGATCACCCCAGGCATCCCGGCGCCACTGCGCACCCGGCCCGTCCGCGGCCCGAACCAGCCCAAAGCACACAAAGGACGCAAAACGCCGGGAGATCAGCCCGCTTAACGCGGGATCAGCGCCCCGTCACCACCCCAAACCATCTGGTCGGCAGGGTTTTGTCGTTGGCCCTCACCTGTGATGTCCTGAAGCTGGGCACCCAACCCGCTCCACCATCCGCGGCGTGCGCCACGTGGTGGAGACAATCCGTTTCAACGGAGCAAACAGCTATGACGACGGCGGACCCTGGGTCGTTGCTGCCGGTCGCGTTTCGGGCCGTCGCCGTCGCGAGTGAAATTATGCGCACCCGCCGCCCCGCGTCCCTGACCGGGACGTCCGACCGGGATCTCGTCTCGGATGTGAACCTGGCGATCGAGCGCGCCATGCGTGACCACCTGGACAGTGCGACACCCGACATCGGCATCCTCGGCGAGGAAGAGGGACGCTCAGGGAATCATGGCGGCGAATGGCTCTGGACGCTTGACCCGATCGACGGCACCGCCAACTTCGCGCACGGTCTTCCAATGTGTGCCACCACGCTTGCGCTGCTGCACCGTGGACGCGCCGTCCTGACCGTCATCGACGCGCCATTCCTCGCCCAGCGCTACCACGCCATCGAAGGCCACGGCGCCTTCACCGGCACCACGGCCCTGGCGGTCAGCAAAACCACCCGCCTGCACGACGCCGTGGTCGCCATCGGTGACGACGCGGTTGGTGATGACGCCGACCGCAAGAACCAGCTCCGACTCGCGGCAACCCTGCAGCTCGCCCCCCGCGTGCACCGCATCCGCATGCTCGGCGCAGCCGCCATCGACCTCGCGTGGGTCGCCGAAGGACGCCTCGATGCAAGCATCACCCTCGCCAACAATCCCTGGGACACCGCCGCGGGCGTCCTCATCGCCCGCGAAGCAGGCGCCGTCGTGGTCGACAAGAACGGCACCCCCCACGACATCAACTCCACCGCAGCCATCGCCGCCCCGGCTCCGCTAGTCGACCAGGTCATCCCGCTCATCCAGGCAGCCGACAATGACCCCAAGCTCACGAGCCCAAACAAGGCACCGTACGCGGCACTCGACGGCGTCCTCAGGCAGACCCGGCACCTGATCCTGGAATTCGACGGGCCAGTCTGTGATCTGTTCGCGGGCACGCCCGCCGAGGTGGTTGCCGGGCAGCTCCGCGCGAACTTGCTAGCTGAGTCCACCGCGTTGCCAGCAGCTATCACCGGCAGCAGCGACCCGCTGGAGATTCTCGTCTACGCAGCCACCGTCAGCCCCGGCCTGGCTGCCCGCGCCGAAGCCGCGCTGACTGGGCTGGAGCTGAACGCGGTCGCGTCGGCCGCGCCCGCCGGATACGTCCACGAAGTCGTGGCCGCCTGCGGCGAATCCGGCCGATCGGCAACCGTCATCAGCCGCCACTCAGCCGCGGCCGTGCGCTCATACCTCACCGCCCACGGCTTCGCCGGCCAAGTGAAGCACGTCATCGCTCGCAAGTCCGGCCGGCTCCAGCCCATGTCCCGTTTGCTCGACGACGCCATCGCCACCCTGGGTGTGCCGGCAACATGCGCTCTGGTCACCGCCTCTGCCGACGGCATCCAGGCCGCTAACCGCGCCGGGGCCCACACCATCGGCTATGCCAGCGCACCCGACGTGCGCGAACGCCTCACCGCCGCCGAGGCCGACACGGTCATCCCGAGCCTGGCGGACCTGGTCCTCCGGCTCCGCGCCCGTGCCTAGCCCCGGCCCGGCGGCGCCGGCGGTGGCTGGGGTGAGTCAGCGTTTGACACAGACGTAGCTGCCGTACACCGATCTTTCGAAGGCGGCCTCGGCGATGTGGAGGCCGGCCGCCGCGAGCATCGGCTCGAACAGCCACCGGAAGGTGCTGTGCTCGGACCGGATGTGCTCGGCAAAGTCCTCGCGCGTATACCCGTGTGCCGGATCGTCCGCCGCGCCGTCGAACCAGCGCGTGAACACCTCGCTGGCCCGCTGCGGCGGGAAGTCGTAGATCAGGTCCTCGATCCGCACCACGCCGCCAGGCGCCAGCATGCGTGCGATGCGGTCAAGGGCGATCGCCTTCCAGAAGTCGGGTAGCTGATGAAGCGCGTTGCGCGTATAGACGAAGTCCGCTGGCGGCCCATCGTGCTCGTAGCTGAGAAACCCGGCCTGGACGCAGTGGACGTTCGTCAGCCCGCTGGCCGCCAGCCGGGCGCGCAGGAAACCGAGCATCGCGGGAGATATCTCCACCGCCATGACCCGGCCGCACAGCGGCTGGATCTCGCCATGCGCAGGTAGGCGGCCGGCTGGGTCGCGGCACGCCAAGACGTGATCAAGGCCGCCTTCATGATCGCGGTAAGTTTTCGGCGATATGTGCGGAAAAGTTACCGCGATCATGAAGGCCCAAGCGCATCGGACCCGTCCGGGACGTGCAACTGCTGTCGCCAAGACCCGGACGGGGGCGCGGGTGCTTTGTCACGCTCGCGATGGCGGGGATGCGAGGGTAAGGAGTTCCTTACCAACCAAGCGCTTGCAAGGTACTCATCCGTAGGTTACTTTCCGGTTAATTTTCTCCTCAGGATGACCGGGAGGCCCACATGCCCCGCTCCCCGCTCCGTCACCGCAGGCCCGGGTCCGTTGCGAGAAAGCTCAAACTCCCCACCCGCTTAGCGGCCACGCTGAGCCTGGCCGCGGCCATCGCGCTGGCGACAGCCGTGCCCGCCGCCGCGGGCGCTGCCAGGCCCGCGGGCGCTGCCAGGCCCGCCAGCGTTGCCAGGCCCGCCAGCGTTGCCAAGCCCGTAAGCGCCGCCAAGCCCATCGCCGTGTCCAACACGGCCGGGCAAGCGAGCACAACGGCGCTGGCCCGGGCGAGCAAGCTCCCCGTGATCTACAGCTTCGCCGCCGGCATCACGGCCGAGCTTGTCAGCCCTGGATCAGCTCCGCCCGGGGCCAACGATTTCTCCTGCAAGCCAACCGCCGCGCATCCGTACCCGGTCGTTCTCGTCCATGGCACGTTCGGGGACATGACCGATAGCTGGCAGGCGTTGTCCCCCCTGCTCAAGAACGCGGGCTATTGCGTCTTCGCACTCAACTACGGCGGCTCGGCGGGCAATCTGTTCCAGGGATACCAAGAGATCGCGGGTTCGGCGGCACAACTCGCGTCCTTCGTCAGCCAGGTGCTCGCAGCCACCGGCGCAAGCAAGGTGGACATCGTCGGCCACTCGCAGGGCGGCATGATGCCGCGTTATTACCTCAAGTTCCTCGGCGGTGCCAGCAAGGTCAACGCGATGGTCGCGCTCGCGCCATCGAACCACGGCACCAACCTGGACGGGCTGCTCGGCCTGCGCCAGGCGTTTCCCGCCGGTTCATCGTTCCTGACCTCGATCTGCGCCGCCTGCACCGAGCAGGCCGCCGGGTCCTCGTTCCTCACCAACCTGAACGCCGGAGGTGACACTGTCCCCGGCGTTGCCTACACGGTCATCGAGACCCGCTACGACGAAGTCGTGACGCCGTACACTTCGGCGTTCCTGAAAGGCTCGGATGTCACCAACATCACGCTGCAGAACCAGTGCATTCTCGACCTCATCGACCACCTTGGCATCATCTACGATTCCGTGGCGCTGCACGACGTGCTGAACGCGCTCGATCCGGCGCACGCGACTCGGCCCACCTGTGTGCTCGTCCTCCCCGTGCTCGGCGGCTGACCCCGGACGCGGCAGGCGGGCCGAGCCAGGTTCATCCTCACTCGCTCACCTGCCGCGTCCGCCACGCGGTCGCCGCTATCGGTGCCGCCCCGTTTGTTTGCACGTGTCCGCGCATTAACCGGGCCGGCGCGCGCGGATTCCGGCAAGCTGAAGGCGTCACCGGCTGGGCCGGTCGCGCCGGAAAGCCGGTCCCAGCCGGCCAGGCAGAACGCGGGTCGCTGCCTGGCCAAACTGCAACGGCTGCCCCAGCCGGACGGGCCGGAAAAGACCGGTCCCACGTCAGCCGAGCTGAACGGGCCGATCGGCAATCAAAGCCAGCAGGGCTGGCCGCAACGGGTCGGATACGCTGGCGCAATTGGGGTGAGGTGCCAGTTGGACCACGTCCGTATCGGCGTTCTCGGCGCTGCGCACATTACGCCGAACGCGCTGATCAAACCGGCCAGAAAGGTCCGGGAGACGATCGTGCTCGCGGTCGCGGCCAGGGACCGGCACCGGGCGGAGCGGTTCGCCTCCAAGCACGCCATCAGGGACGTGCACGATTCCTACGCCGCCCTGATCGCCGACGCCGAAATTGACGCGATCTACAATCCGCTGCCTAACTCGCTGCACGCGCCGTGGACACTGAAGGCGATCGAGGCACGCAAGCACGTCCTGTGCGAGAAGCCGTTCACGTCCAACGCGAACGAGGCCGGGGAGGTCGCTGCCGCAGCGAAGGACGCCGGCGTGGTGGTCATGGAGGCGTTCCATTACCGCTACCACCCGCTGGCCGATCGGATGCGCGAGATCGTGCACGGCGCCAGCGGTACCGGCGGCGAACTCGGCACCGTACGCCACGTCGAGGCCTCGCTGTGCGTCCCGCTGCCCCGTTTCTCCGACATTCGTTACCAGTACGAGCTCGCGGGCGGCGCGATGATGGACGTCGGCTGCTACGCGATCAATTGCCTGCGGCTCCTCGGCCCAGGCCTCCCGCGGGTGGCCACGGCGCGCGCGACGTTACATGGCAAGGACGTGGACCGGGCGATGACCGCCGATTTCCATTTCCCAAGCGGTGCGACCGGACGCATCACGGCCTCCCTGTGGTCCACGAAACTCCTCCGCGTCAGCGCGCGGGTCGTCGGTGAGCACGGCGAGATGTCGGTGCTCAACTACCTGGCGCCGCAGGTCTACCACCGGCTGCGGGTGACCGTGGACGGACAGACGCGGCGCGAACATGTCCGTGGTGAGGCGACATACACCTGCCAGTTGCGCGCGTTCGCCAGGGCGGTGGCCACGGGAAGCGCCGTGCTCACCCCGCCATCAGAGGCCGTCGTCAACATGCGGCTGATCGACGACGTCTACCGTGCGGCCGGTCTCCCGCTCCGCGGCCAGACCGGCTAGCGTCCGGACCGGCTCGCGTCCGGACCGTCTCGCGTCCAGACCGGCTCGGGTCCGGACCGTTTCGCATCCGGACCGGCTCGCGTCCGGACCGTTTCGCGTCCGGACCGCATAGCGCTCCGGCAGACGGCCCGGCGACGGTCATGTCGTGACCGCCAGAACGAACGGAAGCACCGCCGGCGCACCCGCCTCACGCAGCAGCTTCGCGGCCACCGTCATTGTCCAGCCTGTCTCGATCCGGTCGTCCACGGCGAGCACGGGGCCACCGAGCCCGGCGACGGCCGCACGCAGCCGGTCCGGGACCGTCATGTCGTGCCACAGCGCACGCAGCCGCTGCGCGCTGTTGTGGTGCCGCCCCGCCGGGCCGTCGCTCACATAACCAAGCCCGCCCAGATAGGGGAGCCGCCCGGTCTGGGCGATCTGCTTGCCCAGCCCCGTGATGAGCGTGGGACGGGTACGCGAAGGCAGCGTGATCACCCCAGCGGGACGCTGCGCCCAGTCCCATTCGGCGAGCACCTTCACGACCGCGCCGAACACCTCGTCCGGCACCGGTTCGTCGGCCGCACCCTCGGCGAGCAGCCGCCGTAGGCGGCTGCCCCAGCCGACGTCGGTCAGCCGGCCGACCGCCCGGCCCTGCTCGGCCGCGACCTCCGCGGGAATTCGTCCCGAGACCTCGACACCCAGCGGTTTCATCCCGGCCGGCCACATGCGGCGCGGTGCGACACCGACGCCCGCGCGCTGCAGCCGGGTACGAGCCGCCGTGCTGGCCGCAGCGCTGACCTCGGTCGGCGCCGCCTGCCCGGTACAGTTGTCACACCGGCCGCAGGGCGCCGCGTGCGGATCGTCGAGCTCGCGGCGCAGGTATTCCATCCGGCAGGCCCCGGTGGCCGCGTACGCGAGCATCGCTTCCTGTTCGCGCGACCGTTCCGCGGCGACCCGGGCATACCGCTCGGCGTCGTAGACCCACGGCCGCCCGGTCGCCTCCCAGCCCCCGCGTACCCGCCGCACCGCGCCGTCCACGTCGAGGACCTTCAGCATCATTTCCAAACGGCTGCGGGTGAGATCCACGCTCGTCTCCAGCGCCGCGAGTGATTGTGGCGCACCCGCGCTGGCCAGCGCGCCGAGCGTGGCTCGCACCACATGTTCCGGTGGGAACGCCAGGCTGGCGAAGTATGCCCAGATGTCGCGATCCTCGTTACCGGGGAGCAGGATCACGTCTGCGCGCTCCACAGCGCGACCGGCCCGGCCGATCTGCTGGTAGTAGGCCACAGGGGACTGCGGCGCGCCCAGGTGGACGATGAAGCCGAGGTCAGGTTTGTCGAACCCCATACCGAGCGCGCTTGTCGCCACGACCGCCTTGAGCTTGCCGCCGAGAAGGTCGTCCTCCACGCGTAGTCGTTCGGCTGGCTCGGTCTGCCCCGTGTAGGGGGCGGCGGCGTGCCCCTGCGCGTGCAGGAAACCTGCGACGTCGCTGGCCGCGGCCACGGTCAGCGTGTAGACGATGCCCGATCCCCGCAGCTCACCGAGGTGGTCGGCGAGCCAGGCGAGGCGGCCTGCGGGCGCCGGGATGCGCACCACCGCCAGATGCAGGCTGTCGCGGTCGAGTGGTCCGCGCAGCACCAGCGTCTCCGGTGGCTCGCCCGCCCCTCGCCAGCCCGAGCTGAGCTGCTCCGCGATGTCCCGTGTGACGCGGGCGTTCGCCGTGGCGGTGGTTGCGAGCACTGGCACACCGGGAGGCAACTCGGCGACGACTGTGCGCAGGCGCCGGTAGTCGGGCCTGAAGTCGTGGCCCCAGTCGGAGATGCAGTGCGCCTCGTCGATGACGACCAGCCCGGCGGAGGCCGTCAGCTTCGGCAGCACCAGGTCGCGGAAGTCCGGATTATTGAGCCGTTCCGGGCTCACGAGCAGGACGTCGGTGCCGCCGGACCCGATTTCGGCGTAGATCTGCTCCCATTCCTCTGTGTTGGCCGAATTGATCGTGCGGGCGTGGATGCCGGCCCGCTGCGCGGCAGCGATCTGGTTGCGCATCAGCGCGAGCAGCGGGGACACGATGACAGTGGGACCAGCGCCGCGCGCCCGCAGCAGCGCGGTCGAGACGAAATAGACGGCGGACTTGCCCCACCCGGTACGCTGCACGACAAGCGCGCGGCGCCGCTCGGCGACGAGGGCCCGGATCGCGGTCCACTGGTCATCGCGGAGCCGTGCATGCGCGCCTGCGAGTGCCCGGAGGCACCGCTCCGCTTCATCCCGGATGGAATCGTGGTCGGCGGAGTCGGCTGGTTCAGCCGCGTTGGCCGTGTCCGCTGTCATGGCGTCATTCGTATCACCCCGTCCTGTGGAGTCGCGCTTACGGGTTGTCGCCGATGCCTGCGTCGGTTTTGATTACTTTGATTCCTCGGGGGTTTTTCTGAAAGGTCACGCGATGGGAAGCTCGGCGGAGCCACCGGACCCGGCGGCGAGTTCGCTGGCCGAGTTCGCAGTCGGCCTGCAGGCCTTGTGCAAGGCCGCGGGCAGTCCCTCGTTCGAAGAGCTCGGGCGGCGGTCGGGCCAGCCGGCGGTCGAGCTTGCCGCGGCTGCGAGCGGGCGGGTCGTGCCGTCATTCGCGATCACCTTGGCTTTCGTGAGCGCGTGCCACGGAGACGAGGACGAGTGGGCGCGGCGATGGCATGTCCTTCAGGAGCGGCTCGGCGAGGAGGCCGAACGCGCGGCGGCGAGACTAGCCGCAGCGCAGAATGCCGGGGCCCAAGGTGCTGAAACCCAGGATGAAGCGCGGACTGGGGGACAGGGTGGCACCCGGCCGGAGACCGCCTGGCTCAACGTCACGCCGGCGGAAGAGTGGCTGGCGATGGCCAGTTCGCTGCCGTCCGGTGAGCCACTTCCACCAGACGAACCGCTGACGTTCGGCGAGCGGCCTGCCAGGCCCGACGCGCCCGCTGCTGCGGGGTTCGGTGCTGCGGGGCCCGGTGCGCCCTCGCCCGATGCCGAGCCCGGTGCTGGTCCTGCGGCGCAGCCTTGGGTGGCGCCTGCCGGGCCTGGGGATGCGGCGCTGCCGCCGGTGCCGTGGTGGCGTGGGCCGCCGACTGGTGCGGGCGGGGACGCTCCTGGGCCGGATGCCGGGCCTGGTGTCGTGTCCGGTGCTGGTGGTGCGGCTGGGACTTGGATGGGGGATCCCGCGCCTGGTGTGGAATCGGGTGCTGGTCCTGCGGCGCAGCCTTGGGTGGCGGGTCCCGGGCCTGGTCGGGAATCGGGTGCGGACAATGCGGTCGAGCCTTGGGTGGCACCTGCCGCCCCGGACGCCGTGCCGCGGCTCCCGTGGCCCACAGGCCCCGACGCGCCGCCGTATGCGGGGGGGCCCACCGAGCCGCCGTATGCGGGGGGCCCTGCCGAGCCGCCGTATGCGGGGGGGCCTGCCGAGCCGCCGTATGCGGGGGGCCCCACCGAGCCGTGGATGCCGCCGTCCCAGCCCGGGGACCCGGCGGCGCCAACGTGGGTGCGGGCTGGGCCGCCGCCTCGAGCGGGCGGGCGCGCTGGTGAGAGCGGCAAGGCGCACCCGGTGCCGCCTCCGGGGATCCAGGGCACGGGCTCCGGGCTGCCGGCCAAGCAGACGCGGCCCTGGGACCTCGGTGCGCTCCCGCGGCCGCAAGCACCCGGTGCCGGGCACACAGGACCCGGCGATCGTATGGCATCCGGGAGCGGTCGCGCTGGTCCCGGCGGCCGTCCTGGTCCCGGCGGCCGTCCTGGTCCCAGTAGTCGCGCAGGGCCCAGCGGCCGTACAGGGCCCAGCGGCCGTACAGGGCCCAGCGGCCGTACAGGGCCCAGCGGCCGTACAGGGCCCGGTCAGCGGACGGTGCGGCGGCCACCGCGCACGGGACGAACCGGGCGCGGCTTCCGTGGGCCGTCGGGCCCGCTGCTCGCGGGCGCGCTCGCCGTGCTGGCAGCGGCGGTGCTCGGCCTCAGTTACCTCGTGTTCTTCCGTCCCGGGCATGTTGGGCAGACCACGGGTTCACCACATGCCACGTCCCATGCACCGCATGCCACGCCCACAGGTTCGCCGCATGTCACCCCCTCAACCGTCAGGACAGCCACGACCGCCCCGCCGGGAGCGGCGCGCTTCC
This sequence comes from uncultured Actinomycetota bacterium, assembly GCA_963851085.1. Taxonomy (GTDB): domain Bacteria; phylum Actinomycetota; class Actinomycetes; order Streptosporangiales; family Streptosporangiaceae; genus DATFVJ01. Next base: position 138,874 of record CAWKNX010000001.1, read on the forward strand.
CCGCGCTCGCCGGGGTGGGCTGCGCCCCCAGCACCGGAACCAGTGCCGTCACCGGCTCCCGCAGCCCTGGTGGCGACGGCTGGGTCAGCGTCCACGGCGGCCTGCCGGCGTGCGGCGGGCACACGCTTGCGACACGGAAGACCGGGACTATGGGGTTCGTGCAGGACACCTTCACCTGGACGTTCCGTACCGCGCACCCAGCCACCTGCACCGCCCAGATCTTCGTCGCGAACACCAATCCGTCGTCCGGATTCGCCCACTACGACGTCTACGGCGATTCGCTCGCGGCCGCCGCCAGCATCGGCCGGTTCACCATCAACCAGGGCACCATGAAGGGCCAATGGGTCCAGGAAGGCACCTGGAACGTGCGGGACATATTGCACATACAGCTCACCGACGCGCCGGCCTTTCCAGGCGACACCTTTCACGTGACCGCCTCAGCGGCTCGCGCGAGATGTTCCTAACACAGCGTTTCAGGGTCTCAGCGGCACGCGTTCTGAGCGGCCGTCTTCGCCTTGATCTGGCTGGAGCCCGCTGAGGTTGCGGACGACGGCGCGGCGATCTCGTAGCCGTTCACACCGAGCACTACCCTGATCGCTTGCGGTCCTGACCGCTTTCTGAGTGACGCGCCGGGAAGGACAGCGCGGACCTGGCGCGCGGCGGCGAGCTGACCGGGCGGGTAGTAGATGATCGTCTGGCCAACGTCCTGCCGCGGCCACGTCAGGCCGGCCTGCACGTGGAAGCCGAGCTGTGTGAGCTGGGCACCCGTGGACGCGGACAGGCCACCGATCAGGGTGCCGTTGTAGATGTCCACCAGCACCGGCTTGGCCTTGGCCTTGGTCTTGGTCTTCGGTGTCACGAGGGGTTTGTCGCTGGATATCGCGCTGAAGAGCCGGTCCGCCGCAGCCGTGTCCCATTGGACGGCGGACTGGCCATCTGGCGTCGTGTAGTTCGCGTCCGCGACCGAGACGGTCGTGAACGCCACCTTGCTGGCGGCAATACCCCGCATCTGGTCCGCGAGAGCAGCCACGTTGAGGCTGCTGTCCACCTTGACCGCGGCGAGTGTGGCGCTCAGGAATCTGGACAGCCGCAACGGGTTGGCCAGCGTGCCGCCGCTTATCGCCTCGTTGAGCAGCGAGGCGAGGAGACGCTGCTGGTTGTCGATCCTGGCCAGGTCCTCGGTGGCGAACGAGTGCCTGTCGCGCGCGTACTTGAGTGCGGTGATGCCGTCTACGTGCTGCTTGCCCGCCGGGAGGTTCAGCCCGCTATAGGAGTCGCTGAGCGCCTGCGGCAGGCAGATATCGACCCCACCGAGGGCGTCGATCACCCGCACGAAGCCGAGGAAGTTGACCTCGATGTAGTCGTTGATCGTCAGGCCGGTCGCCTGCTCGACGGTCTGCACCATCAGCCTGGCCCCGCCGAGGCCGTAGGCGGCGTTGATCTTGCTCATGCCGTGGCCTGGGATGTCGACCCACGAGTCCCGTGGAAAGCTCACCACGGTCACCCCGGTATGATCCGCGGACAGATGGATCAGCATCATGGTGTCCGAGTTGAGGCTGACGACATGCCCCACATGCAGCTCTGCCTCCTGCGCCGGGGTCAGCCCGGAGCGGCGGTCCACCCCGGCGAGCAGGATGTTGAGCGGGCCGCTCGGCGGCGTGCCCGCGGTGCCGGCGTTAACCCGGCCGACGTTGCCATTGACGTAACCGGTGAGCGCCCACGCTCCGCCGGAGACGACGAGCACGAGCGCGGATATCAGGCCGCTTGCGATGAGCACCGCCCGCTGCCTGCGAGCCCTCTTGCCAGTGGCGATCCGGCTAACGAGCCGTCGCTGTGCGGGCGAGGGCACGCTGCCGCGGCTCGGCGGGCGCGGCGGTACGGCAGGCGGCGGATAGTGTCCTGGCCGCGGTGCCGGCATGTCCTCCCGGCTGTAACGAGGCGGGCGCGCGCGGGAGGACCGCTCGTCGCGGTCACCGTCTGCCATCGGCACCCCCTATCTCCGGCCAGGCTACCGGCCGGGTCCGCGTTCGGCCGTGAAGCACCGCCCGTGCGAATTACGCGTTGCCGTGAGGCGTCTGCCTCGATACATAGAATCTTGTGATCAACCGGATCAGGCCGCCGGTGATCGAGATGGTGGGTGCGGCGGCGCGCGCAGGTGACCGGACCTTGTGGTCCGGGGTCGACCTGACCGTCCGGCCGGGGGAGTTCTTCGCCGTGCTCGGCCCGAACGGCGCGGGGAAATCGACGCTCATCAAGATCCTTCTCGGCTTGGCGCCGCCTGCCGCGGGAACAGTCCGCGTGCTCGGCGGTCCCCCAGGGCACGCGAACAACCAGATCGGGTACCTGCCGCAGCGGCGCAGCTTCGATTCTGGGGTGCGGATTCGTGGCGTCGACATCGTCCGCCTCGGACTTGACGGCCACCGCTGGGGGGTGCCGCTGCCCGGGCTGCGCCGACGGCGCGATGCCGCCGCGCGCGTGGCCGAGACGATCGAAATGGTCGGCGCGGCAGGATACGCGAACCGTCCGATCGGCGGGCTTTCCGGCGGTGAGCAGCAGCGCCTGCTGATCGCGCAGGCTCTGGTCGAACGCCCCGCGCTGCTGCTGCTCGACGAACCGCTGGACAGCCTCGACCTGCCGAACCAGGTAGCGGTCGCAGCCCTCGTCTCCCGGATCTGCAAACGCCAGAACGTGGCCGTTGTCATGGTGGCCCACGATGTGAACCCGATCCTGCCGTACCTGGATCGGGTGCTCTACGTCGCCCTTGGCGGGGCAGCGGCCTGCGGCAGGCCGGCCGAGGTGATCACGACGCAGACCCTGACCCGGCTGTTCGGCACTCCCGTCGAGGTGCTGACCGCGTCGGACGGGCGGCTGGTCGTCGTGGGCGAGCCCGAGCCGCCTGCGCTCCATTCAGACCGGCACGAACGTACCGCGGCCGGCGGCTCCCTATGACGCGGCCAAGAGGTCTACGACCCGGGCCCAGGGTCGCGTGGCAGCCCGAGCAGGCGCTCGGCGATGATGTTGAGCTGGATGTCGGTGGTGCCACCGCCGATCGTCAGGGCCCGGGTGAACAGGACCTGGCGCGACCAGTAGGCACCGGCGGCTGGCCCGCTGATATCGGGCGTGCCGTCCGGCCGCCACACGGCGGCGGCCTGGCCGGCGCCGAGCACGCCCTCCGATCCGAGTGCTGCCCAGCAGAAGTCGGCGATCCGCTGCGCGTGCTGCATGCCGAGCAGCTTGCGCACGCTCGACGTCGCCCCCGGCTCCGTGCCGGACAGCTGCTTGAGCGTGACCCGCAGGCCAAGCAGGTCCAGTGCGTGGCCCTCGCAGACGAAGCGGCCAAGCTGGCGCAGGTCAGCCGCCGGCCAGGCCGCCGCCGCACCGGCCCCGCCGTGAGCATCCACCGCGGCCCCCCCACCGCGCGCGGCCGCGAGGTCGAGCAGTTCCGCCACACCAGAGCCATATCCCCAGCTCGACGACAGCGCCACCCGCTCATTGGCCAGCGTGGTCCTGGCGACCCGCCAGCCCTCGTTCACCTTTCCGACCACGAACCCGCCTGGCACGAACACGTCATCGAGGAAGACCTGGTTGAAGATCGCATCGCCGGTCATCTCGCGCAGCGGGCGGACCTCCACGCCTGGAGACGCCATGTCGACCAGGAAGTAGCCAATGCCGTCGTGCCTTGGCGCGTCCGGATCGGTACGCGCGATACAGATCGCCCAGTCCGCCTCCCTGGCCAGGGATGTCCAGATCTTCTGGCCGGTGATCCGCCAGCCACCCTCGGCGGGTTCGGCCCGGGTCGACAAGCCCGCCAGGTCCGAGCCGGCCCCAGGTTCGCTGAACAGCTGGCACCAGACGAGCTCGCCGCACAGAGTCTTGGGCAGGAAATGCTCCTGCTGCTGTGGCGTGCCGTACTGGACCAGCGCGGGTACCACCCAGGCGCCAATGGCGAGCTGCGGCGGGTGAAGGCCTGCGGCCTTCATCTCCTGAGCGACGATCACCTGCTCGGCCGGCCCGGCCGCGCGGCCCCACGGCCGGGGCAGATGTGGCATGACCCAGCCACCTGATGCCAGCTGGCGTGCGTGCTCCGCGCGATCGAGCGCCGCGATGCCACGCAGTTCGGCGCGGATGCGGTCGCGCATATCAACCGTCTCGTCTGCCAGATCCACCTCGAGGACCCGCGTGGTCCCGCCGAACGCGAGTTCCGCGGCGCGCTCCGCCCACACGCCCGAGGGCCCGAGCAGCGCCCGGAGCGAGAGCGCGCGCCGGTAGTAGAGATGCGCGAGGTGGTCCCAGGTGTAGCCGATCCCGCCGAGTACCTGGATCGCGTCGTGCGCGCACGACACCGCGGCGTCGAGCGCGATGACCCCAGCCACGGTCGCGGCGAACTCACGCTGCGGCGCCGTGGCTCCCGCATCGGCATGGGCACGGGCAGCATCCCATACGGCTGCCGCGGCCTGCTCCGTCGCGGTGAGCATCTTCGCGCACCGGTGCTTGACCCCCTGGAACTGGCCGATCGGCCGACCGAACTGCCTGCGATCCTTGGCATATTCTGCCGCGGTGTGCACGGACCAGTCGGTGATGCCACACGCCTCGGCGCCGAACAGCGTCGCCGCCAGACCGGTGATAGTGGCCCGGCCGACGCCGGTAAGTATCCGGTCCGCGGGCAGGCTCACGCCGGACGCGGTGACCCTGGCCACGGGCCGGGTAAGGTCCAGGCTGTCAAGCTCGCTGATGTCGAACGTGGTCGTGTCGGCGACGGCCCACAGTTCGCCGTCGTCGGTCTGGACAGAGCCGTCGTCGGTCTGGACAGAAAGGATCAGCAGGTCGGCCGTTGATCCGCCGAGGACCGGCCAGGACGAGCCGTCGATGATCAGTCCGCCGCGCCCGTCCCTGCGACCCGTGAGCCCCGCGGCCAGCGCGACGGCACCCGTACGTGACCCGTCGGCCAGACCGGCCAGCAGCTTGCCGGGCGCATCCGCCGCCGTGAGCACGGCGCTTGCGAGCACCGTCGGCAGGAAGGCGCCGGGAACCAGGGCGCGGCCAAGTTCCTCCATCGCGACGGCAAGCTCGGGCAGGCCGAAGCCCTGGCCCCCGTACTCTTCAGGAACGTGCAGCCCAAGTACCCCGTGGCTGGCCAGGCCCGGCCCGAGCGACGCACGGTATGCCGCGGCGCCGCTGTCCGCGGCATCCGCCGCGGCCTTGACGACATCGGGTGGGCAGTGCCGCTCGGCCCAGCCACGTACGGCTCCGGCCAGCGCCTGGTGTTCTTCCGTCAGCCCGAGCGCCATGACCCACCTCGATCGGCTGGAAACGCCTAACCCCGCTTGCCGAACACTCTAGGCCGATTCGCCGCCCCACAAGGGCCCAGCCGTCGGCGCCGACCGGTGGGCGGTGCTTTGTCGCTGCCAGCTACGTGCTTTGTTCCGTCCGGGCATTGGCGAGATTCCGCCCGACCATCCGCGTCGCCGGGTGGTCGGCGCCGAGCACCCGCTCGCAGTCGGCGGGGGCCCGTTCGTACAGCGGGATCGCCTCGGCCACCCGGCCCGCGTCCCGGTAGGCGAGCGCGAAGTTATCCCGGAGCGGTGGTCGGGGTGGTCGGTGACGCCTCCAATTCATCGTCTCGAAACAGGGCCGGTATGTGTCATCCACAGGCGTCAGAACCACCGGCAGGTTTTCCACACAACCGCGTTCACCCTTCCCACAGGTCTTGACGCGCCGCGCCGCGGCAGGTAAACGCCTGGGCGCCCGCCTCGGTGACGCCGAAGGAGTAGGTCTCGTGGCTGTGCCGGTGATAGCTGTGACGCACGAACCGGGCGTGCATCGCCTCGAGCGGCCGGTCGGCGGACCGCCAGTAGCGGACCCAGTCGTCGCCCATGTCGGGCTCGGTCGCACGGCCCACCCCACCATTATGGCTTCGCAGCGCCTGGGCATGTCCGGCCGCGTGAGCCGTCAGGGCGCTGCCAGCCCGGGACGACCCCGGAACCCGGCCGGCACACCGGCGGGAGACAGCGACGGTGGGACGGGTGATTCAGGCGGGCGCAGTGCCCGCCACACGGGCGGCCGGACTGCCGCCGGCAGGCGGCAGCCCAGCGGCCCACCGCTCCGAAGATCCTGGCCACCTGGTGGCCGCCGACCTTGATCGTTGGCCCGTTGGGGGCGCTATAGCACGGCTGTCAACGTGTACCATCTTGCCCTGTTTCAAGATCAGCTTCGGCCGACGGATAACCCCATCAATGGCCCATCGATGGGGCGATCACAGCACCCGATGGCCCGTAGGGCACCAGATACCGCGGCTGTCAATTTGTACCATCGCCTTTGACCCCACGGCTGCTTTCATGATCGCGGTAACTTTTCCGCAGATATCCGCAGATATCGCCGAGAAGTTACCGCGATCATGAAGCCCGGCGTTGCCTGGGCCGCGGCCATGGCCCGGATCATGATCCATGGCCTGTAGGGCACCAGATAGCGTCCCCAACGGGCCAACCATGACGCGCACCGCCCTAAACCCAGAATGAATAGCTACCGCGGCGGGTTCCGCCCCAGGAACCCCCGCTGCGCCGCGCCTCCGTAACACCCCGCGCAGCCGTCAGGGCTGTGCCAGCCGGGGGGCGACCCCCCGGAGCCCCCCGCTGCGCCGTAAACGGCGCGCCACGCGGCAGCCGTTAGGAAAATCGGGGGGCGCACGAGCGTTCAAGACCGCACCGGACCCGCCTGGTCACGATGGGGCATGCGTTTCGATACCAGGATTGCCATCGTCGTCCGAGATGATCTGGCGGCCTGGCAGCGGCTGGACGTGACCGCGTTCCTTGCGAGTGGCGTGGCCGGCGGAATCCCCGAGGTGGTCGGCAAACCCTACGGGGACGGCTCAGCCAACAGGTACCTGGAAATGTTCAGGCAGCCGGTGCTCGTGCACGCCGGCCACGGCGACGCCATCGCGGCCGCCCACGCGCGTGCGCTCGCGCGGAATCTGCCGATGGCCATCTACCCGGACGCGCTCTTCGCGACGGGCAACGACGACGACAACCGCGCGGCGGTCCGTGCCCTCCGCGTGGCGGACCTGCGCCTCGCGGGCTTCGCCGTGCACGGGCCGCGCAACGTGGTCGACAAGGTGCTCAAGGGCCTCGCGCTGCACGGTTCGTAATATCGCCGGCACGGGAACGGCGCGTGCGCAGGACCTTGCGCCATCCCGGCAGTGCGGTCGCGGCCACCCGCATGTCACTTTCCGCCCCGCTGCGCACCATCTGACGCACTCGGGGCTAGCGGGCGGTGACAATGGGGGGATGACGGACGCTGGCCCTCCGGAAGCGGCCGACTCGCCTGGCCCCGATCACCTGGCCGACCAGTCAGGTATCCATGCCTCCGGTGACCGGGCCGACCCGGCGCACCTGCCCGGCCGCGAGCAACAGCCAGGCCCGCCGCACACCGGCGACTACCCGTACATCCCGGCGGGCGACGGCGGGGCCTCGGTCCCCGGCATCCCCGGATCCGTGCCGAGAGCCGCCAGGGCGTGGGCAGAGATGCTGCACCGGGCCGAGCAGGCTGCCGTGCACCGGGCGGAGAGCGTTCGCATACCCGCCTGGCTGCGCCGGACGCCCGGGGAGAAGCGATGGCCGGTGACGCTGACGATCATCGTTGCCATCCTGCTGCAACTGGTGCTCCCGCACCATCTGGCGCTGCATCCCATTCCCTCGTGGCTGTTGCCTGCTCTGGAGGGCGCGCTGCTTGTCGGGCTGATTTCCGCGAACCCGGTGCGGATCGAGCGGCGCTCGCGGGTCGTGGCCGGCGCCAGCATCGTGCTGACGCTGCTCATCACAATCGCGAACGCTGCCTCTGGCGTCCTGCTCATCAGGGAGATCCTGGACGGGATCGCGAAGACCGCGGCGCCGTTGCTCACCAACGGGGCGGCAATCTGGCTGACCAACGTCATCGCGTTCGCGCTCTGGTACTGGGAGTTCGACCGCGGCGGTCCCGTGGACCGGGCACAAGGTCTCTCCCGGTACCCCGACCTGATGTTCCCGCAGATGACCGCGCCCGAGCTCGCACCGCCCGACTGGGAGTCACGGTTCGTGGACTATCTCTATATGTCGTTCACGAACGCCACCGCGTTCAGCCCGACAGATGTCATGCCGCTGGCCCGCTGGGCCAAGATGACCATGGCCGTGCAATCGGCCGTTTCGCTCGGCCTGGTGGTCCTTGTAGTTGCCCGCGCGGTCAACATCCTTGCCTGAGCCCGGCCCTCACCTTGCCTGACCCGGGCCCCTCGCCTTTCCTGAGCCCCGGCCCCTCGCCTGGGCGAGCATCCGGTATTCGACCGTCACGCCAGCCCGGGAAGGTAACATGAGGCGTTGTTGTTACTTACTAGTAGGTAACTTGTGACACCGGAGACGCACTCATGGGGCACTACAAGAGCAACCTCCGCGACATCGAGTTCAATCTGTTCGAGGTGCTTCGGCGCCAGGACATGCTGGGCGCGGACCCCTTTCCCGAGCTCGACGAGGAGACCGCGAGGCACATCCTCGCCGAGGTGAACAGGCTCGCCACGGGCCCGCTGGCGGAGTCCTTCGCCGAAGGCGACCGCAACCCGCCCGTCTTCGATCCGGTGACCGGGTACGTCACCATGCCTGAGGCGATCAAGCGGTCGTTCCGCCTGTTCATGGACTCCGAATGGTTCCGGCTGGACCTGCCGGCCGAACTCGGCGGCAGCGACGTGCCCCGCTCGCTCGGCTGGGCGGTAGCCGAACTGGTGATGGGAGCGAATCCAGCCGTCTGGATGTATTCGGGTGGCCCGCTGTTCGCGTCGGTACTCTGGCGGCTCGGCACCCCGGAGCAGAAGCGTTTCGCGCAGCTTGCCATCGAGCACAAGTGGGGTGCGACCATGGTGCTGACCGAACCGGACGCAGGTTCGGATGTGGGCGCGGGACGCACCAAGGCGGTGCCGCAGCCGGACGGGACCTGGCACATCGAGGGTGTCAAGCGCTTCATCACGAGCGGCGAGCACGATATGACGGAGAACATCTTCCATCTGGTGCTCGCCCGCCCCGAGGACGCCGGCGCGGGCACCAAGGGCTTGTCGATGTTCCTTGTCCCCAAGTTCCTGGTCAACACCGACGGCTCCCTCGGCGGCCGTAACGGCGTCTATGCGACCAACGTCGAGCACAAGATGGGGCTGAAGGCCTCGACTACGTGTGAGCTCACGTTCGGTGCACATCATCCGGCGGTCGGCACGCTCGTCGGTGGCGTGCACGACGGCATCAGGCAGATGTTCAGGGTCATCGAGTACGCCCGAATGATGGTCGGTACCAAGGCGATCGCCTCGCTGTCCACCGGCTACCTGAACGCACTGGAGTACGCGAGAAACCGGGTGCAGGGCGCCGACCTCACCCAGATGACCGACAAGACCGCGCCGCGGGTGACGATCACCCACCATCCGGACGTGCGGCGCATGCTCATGCTGCAGAAGTCGTACGCGGAGGGACTGCGGGCTCTCGTCCTTTACACGGCGACCTTCCAGGACGCCGCTCAGGTCGCGGCAGCGGCCGGTCACCCGGATGAGCGCGTCGCACGAGTCAATGACCTGCTGCTGCCGATCGTCAAGGGTGTGGGCTCGGAGCGGTCATTTGAGCTGCTGAACGTGGCGCTGCAGACGCTCGGCGGTTCCGGTTTTTTGCAGGATTACCCGATCGAGCAGTACCTCAGGGACGCGAGGATCGACAGCCTGTACGAGGGCACCACGGCGATCCAGGCCATGGACTTGTTCTTCAGAAAGATCGTCCGCGACAACGGTGACGCACTCGGCTACCTGATAAGCCAGATCAGGGAGTTCGCGGCCGGTGAGGCCGGCAACGGGCGGCTCAAGGCCGAGCGTGCCGCGCTCGCACGCGCAGCGGACGACGTCGAGTCGATGGTAACGACGATGGGCGGCTTCCTCGCCGCCTCGCTCGAGCAGCCGGCCGAGATCTACCGGGTGGGCCTCAACGCCACCCGCCTGCTGCTGGTGCTCGGTGACCTGATCATCGGCTGGCTGCTCGCCCGGCAGGCGGAGATCGCCCTTGCCCGCCTCGACGGGCCAGGCACCGACCCGGCATCGGGCGGCGAAGGGCCACTGGCGTCCCAGGACCGTGCCTTTTACGCGGGGAAGGTCGCCGCCGCCCGGTTCTTCGCCGCGACCGTCCTGCCGAGGCTTGCGGCCGAACGGCAGATCACGGAGGAGACCAGCCTCGACCTCATGGAGCTCCCAGAAGAAGCTTTCTGACCGGCGTCCGGCCTAGGCTGCGGAAGAGCAGTTTCCCTAACGGCTGCCGTGGCGCACAGCCAGCGTAACTGCGGGGCGCAGGGGGCAGAAGTTATCCCCAGAATTGCGTTCACCCCTGCCCAAGGCCTTGACAACCTGCCAAGATCAGCAGTGGGGCAACGCCCCCAAGGGTGGGCGGGTCTTGTAAGAGAGTGGCTGCGCATCAATGGCGGGCGCGCCGCTAGGGGTGCGGGGGGCTGGGTCGTCGGCCCCGGCAGGCACCGTGAATTGGACCCGGGGCACGCCGTCCCGCCCGGAACACCCACCCCACCGGTCACCATCTCCCGAGAGAGCTTCATGATCGCGGTAACTTCTCCGCGGTATTCGCGGCAAAGTTACCGCGATCATGTAAGCGGCTGGAAGGGAAGATCCGCAACCGCCGTTAGGAGCGCGGTTGGGGGTCCGGGCCGCCGGGGTCTGTGTCCCCCCGGGCAGGCAGCGTGAACTGGACCCGGGCGCGCGTGCTGACGATGGGAGCGACGTATTTGTCGACCACGGCGCGGTGGGCGGGATGATCACGATAGACGACGTAGCCGGCCGGGTCGTCGAAGTCGGCCACGACAGCGAAGTCGTAGTTCCCCTCGCTGAGCCCGGCGTCCGGGCCCACCGCGTAGCCGCGCAACCCGGGGATCAGGCCGGGTAGCTTGCGCAACTCGGCCGCGACCGTCTCCTGCTGCTCCAAGGTGGCTTCGGGAGTCCAGGTGAACAGCACCACGTGACGGAGCATGGACGGGTCTCCTCTTCGGCTCAGGGCCGCGCCCCGCGCGGCATCCGCGGCCCCGGTATCAGCGGCCAACGGTATCAGCGGATCGCTAGAGGCCCAGTTCGCCGAGTTCCTTGTGCAGGTCCGCCCGCGGGTTGTCCGCGGCGACGGGCAGCGGCCGGGTGCCGCCGCCAGCGCCTGTGCCCGTGCTCTTTCCCACGCCCGTGCCTGCTTCGCGCTTCGGTTTCCGGGTTGTGCTGCCCCTGCGGGTGCGGAATATCCAGCCTGAGGCCACGCCGCCGATGAGCCCACCCAGGTGGGCGAGCCAGCTGACATTCGGCGTGCCAGGAATGGCCACGGTCAGCAGGTACGCAAACGACAGTCCCATGATGATGGCCACGAGCGCATCGATGAGGTTCCGGTCGATGAGGCCGCGGGCGAGGACGTAACCGAAGTAGCCGAAGACAAGACCGCTCGCGCCGACGCCGAGCGTGTGCTGGCTCTGGAAGAACCAGGCAGCGAGGCCGCTGGTGATGATGACGAGCACAGTCACGCCGACGAATTTCCATACGCCGCGATACGCGGCGAGAAAACCGAAGATGAACAGCGGGCCCGAGTTGGCCTCGATGTGGCTCCAGGAAAAGTGCAGGAACGGTGCGATGAAGATGTCCGGCAGCCTGACCACATCGCGCGGGATGATCCCGTAGCTCGCGTCGAGCCCGTAGTGGTCGGCCCAGTTCGCTATCTGCAAAGCCCAGATGACCGCGATGAAGCCGACCATCACAAAGAACGCCTTCCGCGCCTCAGCAATCATCAGCTCGGCACGGTCAGGAGGAGCGGATCCGCCGGAGGCGCCGGCTCCCAGCTGATTGGCCACGGTCAGCTCCCTGCAGACGCCCGTATCGGTCCCTTTGCTCCGCACGATACCCGCGGCGCGGTACCCGTTCGATGCCCGCCCGGCGGTGTGTGGGACCCGCGTGTCAGCCGGCGGTGTTTCCGCCGGTCGCCCGGGTCGGCGGGGCCATTCCGGGTAGTGACCCGCGCTCCAGGGCGAACACGACCGACCGGATGGTCTTGACGGTCTGGTCAAGGTCGGCGATCGCCTCGTCCACGCGCCGGCCCGCTTCGTTCTGCCCGATCATCGCCAGTGCACCGCTGAGTTTCAGGCTCACCGCGAACAAGCGGCGGATCACGAGGTCGTGGAGGTCACGGCCGATCCTCGCCCGGTCCTCCGCGAGCAGCCGCTCCGGATCGTGAGCGTGGTCCTGAGCCTCGGCGCGGTGTCCAACTGCGGCAGGCGGCTCTCGCTCTTCCAGCCAGCCGCGACCTGCAGCGGACTCTTGCTCTGGACACGGCATATCATCTCCCTCCTGTCCGGTTCGGGACCTTTGCCCCTGTTGTGCTGGGCCGTTGGTCCCACCGTGTCCGTGCCCACCCGCCGGCGCGCCAAATCATGCCCATACGCGCAGGCTGTGAAGCTCGTCCGCGCGCCATCCGGTGCCAGTTAGGCCCCGGTTTACCGGTTTACCGGCCTTGGCACCCCACCCGCCGCGGGGGATTCGGCCGCCGTATTCCTTGAACGGACCGGGTAATCGCACGATCATCAAACCGGTAGTCGCACGATCATGAATGGGACGGCGGCGCGCAAGCGTACGTGCGTCCGTCAGGACCAGGCGAGCTAGCGTGCGGGCAGGACCATCAGGACCAGGCGAGTATCCGCAGCGGGTCTTCGAGCATCGCGCCCAGATCGCGCAGGACGGCCGAACCGATATCGCCGTCCACGATCCGGTGATCGAAGGAGAGCGCGAGCGTGCAGACCTTGCGGATAGCTAGTTCGCCCTCGTGCACCCACGGCATGTCCCTGATCTGGCCGAATGCCAGAATGGCCGCCTCGCCGGGGGTGAGGATCGGGGTACCGGAATCGACGCCGAAGATGCCGACATTGGTGATCGTTATCGTGCCACCCTGAAGGTCGGCCGGAGTTGTCTTGCCGGCCCGCGCGGTCTCGGCGAGCCCACTGATGGCGCGCGCGAGCGCGGGCAACGGCAGCGCGTGCGCGTCCTTGACGTTCGGGACGATGAGGCCACGGTTGGTGGCCGCCGCGATGCCAAGGTTCACGTAGCGCTTGACCACGATCTCCTGTGCCGCGTTGTCCCAGGAAGAATTGATCATTGGGTTGCGTGCGACGGCGAGCAGCAGGGCCTTGGCCGCAAATAGCAGCGGGGACACCCGCACGCCTGCGAACTCGGGCAGGTCGCGTACGCGCCGCACCGCCTCCATGGTCGCGGTCGCGTCGACCTGCAGGAACTCGGTGACATGCGGGGCCGTGAACGCGCTCGCCGTCACCGCGGCTGCCGTGTGCTTGCGCACGCCACGGACCGCGATCCGCTCCTCGCGTGGCCCGGCTTCCGCAGGGCCGAGGGTGCCGGGTGCGCCGATTGCGCCGATGGCGTCGTCCGCCGTGCCAGCCGCGTCAGCGGCTCCCTGCACGTCCGCGCGAGTGATGGAACCGCCCGGGCCGGTTCCAGCGACGGTGCCCAGATCAACCCCGAGTTCCCTGGCCAGCTTCCGGACCGGGGGCTTCGCGAGAACCGCCACCCTGCCCGGCCGCTCGGCTCCCGTGACCGCTGAGGAGCTGGCAACGGCTGGTGCGGCCGCGAGAGCTGCCGGCGGAGCTGGTATAGGTGCTTGCGAGGTTGATGCGGCCGGCGGTGGCGCGGCGAGGCCGGAGGTGGTTGCCCTTGCCCTGCGCGGCCTGCGCGTCGTGCTGCCCAGCTTGATCCCGTACCCGACAAGCACAGGCTGCCGCGCTTGCCGTGGCGCTGGGCTGCCGTGCAGGCCCGGCTCGACCGCACCCTCGGCCGGCGGTGAGGGTATCAGCTCGTGGACCGACACGAGCGGCGGACCGCCATCCTCTCGCGCCGTGCCGATCTGCGCGGGCACGCCGCCGCCGGGCGTCACGCCGCCGGGCGTCACGCCGCCCCGCGTCACACCGCTGCCAGTCGGCACCCCGATGTCACGCTGCACCCCGGCCCCGGCGTCCCCAGAAGTCGCAGAACCTGGCCCGCCTGGCGCGGCCTGCGGCAGCCGTCCGGGACCAGCTTCCGGGCCGTCCGGCTGACCCGCGCCGCCGGAAACGTCGACCGAGATGATCGGCGTTCCCACGTCCACGGTCTCGCCTTCACTGACGAGCAGGCCCGCCACCACCCCATCGAACGGGCAGGGCAGTTCCACCATGGCCTTCGCGGTCTCGATCTCGACGATGGTCTGGTTCACGGTGACCTTGTCACCCGGCTGGACATGCCACTTCACGATGTCCGCTTCGGTCAGGCCCTCACCGACGTCTGGCAGCTTGAACTGCTTCAGCGAAGTCATTGAGGTGCAACCCTCTCAGTAGCCGAACGTGCGGTCGACGCCGTCAAGGATCCGGTCCAGGTCGGGCAGGAAGTGATCCTCGAGCCGGGACGGCGGGTACGGCGTCGAGAAGCCGCCGACGCGCAGTACGGGCGCCTCCAGGTGGTAGAAGCACTGCTCGGTGACCCGCGCCGCGATCTCCGCGCCGAGCCCGCAGAAGACAGCGGCCTCGTGCACGACCACACACCGGCCGGTCCGCCTGACCGACTCGCATACCGTGTCCAGGTCGAAGGGCGAGAGCGAGCGCAGGTCGATCACCTCGACGCTGCGGCCGTCGTCGCGTGCGGCTGCCGCAGCCCTGACGCTCGTCTTGACCGTCGGCCCGTAGGCGAGCAGGGTGACGTCGGAGCCTGGCACGATGATCTTCGCGTGGCCCAATGGACGCGCCTGCGCCACGTCCTGTGATATGTCGACCTCGCCCCGATCCCAGTAACGCTGTTTGGGCTCAAAGAAGATCACCGGGTCCTCGCAGGTCACCGCCTGCTGGATCATCATGTACGCGTCGAGAGGTTCGGCGCACGCCACCACGCGCAGCCCGGCAGTGTGGGCGAAGTAGGCCTCAGGTGACTCACTGTGGTGCTCGACCGCGCCGATGCCGCCGCCGAACGGGATCCGGATGACCACGGGCAGGCTGACGTGGCCGAGCGAGCGGAGGCGCATCCTCGCCAGCTGGCTCACGATCTGGTCGAATGCGGGGAAGACGAATCCGTCGAACTGGATCTCGCACACCGGACGGTAGCCGCGCAGCGCCAGGCCGATCGCGGTGCCGACAATGCCCGATTCCGCGAGCGGTGTGTCGATGACCCGGCTTTCACCGAAGTCCTTCTGCAGCCCGTCGGTGACGCGGAACACGCCGCCGAGCTTGCCGACGTCCTCGCCCATGATGAGGACCTTCTGGTCGCGTTCGAGTGCCTTGCGCAGGCCCTCGTTGAGCGCCTTGGCCAGCGTCAGCGTGGTCATCGCGCGTCCTCCTCGTCGGCGAACGAGCTCAGGTAGGCGATGAACTGCTCGCGCTCGCCGTCCACAAGTGTGTGCGGCCCGGCGTAGACGTTCTCGAATATCTGCGCGGGCCTGGGGTCCGGCATCGACACACACCCCTGCCTGACCTGCGCGCCGAGTTCGGCGGACTCCTTCTCGACGCCCTCGAAGAACGAGGCGTCCGCCAGGTCGCTGCGCACGAGGTATGCCTTGACCCGCTCGATCGGATCCTTCAGCTTCCACGCCTCGAGTTCGGCGGCCAGCCGGTAGCGGGTGGGGTCGTCGGAGGTCGTGTGCGCCCCCATCCGGTAGGTGTAGGCCTCGATCAGCGTCGGCCCCTGCCCTTCCCTCGCCGCCTGCATCGCGGCGCGGGTGACCGCCAGGCACGCGAGAACATCGTTGCCGTCCACCCGGATCCCGGGGAAGCCGAAACCGCGGGCCCGCTGGTAGAGCGGGATACGGCTCTGCTTTTCGAGGGGCTCGGAGATGGCCCACTGGTTGTTCTGGCAGAAGAAGACGACCGGGGCATTGAACACCGATGCCCAGATGAACGCCTCATTCACATCGCCCTGGCTGGTGGCGCCGTCGCCGAAGTAGACGATCGTGGCCGCGCCGTCCTCACCCGTGTCGCCGTCGCGCTGGATGCCCATGGCATAGCCGGTCGCGTGCAGGGTCTGGCTGCCGATGACGATCGAGTAGAGATGGAAATTGTGCTCGGCCGGATCCCAGCCGCCGTGGCTGACTCCGCGGAAGAGCTCGAACAGCTTCATCGGGTCCAGGCCACGGCACCAGGCGACGCCGTGCTCGCGGTAGGTCGGGAAGACCATGTCCCTGGGGCTGAGCGCGCGGCCGGAGCCGACCTGTGCGGCTTCCTGGCCGAGCAGCGACGCCCAGATGCCGAGCTCACCCTGGCGCTGCAGGGCGACCGCCTCGGCGTCGATCCTGCGTACAAGGACAAGGTCACGGTAGAGCCCGCGAATCTCGTCCGCGGAGAGCTCGAGGGGGTATCTCGGGTGTTCGACCCGTTCGCCTTCTGGCGTCAGGAGCTGCACGAGCTCCTGGGGGGCGCCTGTCAGCCCATCGACGCCGGCAGGGTTGGGTGCGGCGGCGGCCGCACCGTCCACATCGACGGTCACGTGCCACTCCTCAGCATTGTCGGGGCCGGATCGCGGGATCGCCGCGACTGGCCGGTCGGCCGTTCCGCGCTCCGTTGTGACGTTTCGCGGACTCGGGTTCTGCGGTGCGGCCCAACCGGGCCACTGACGTCATCGTGACAGATATCCCCGAATCCGGCGCAACCACTCAGGGCGCGCAGCCGCTCGGGGGAGGGCAGGGGCCGGTGCCGGGCGCCGCCACGGCGTGCTCGCAGTACGCTGCGTGCGGGGCGCAGTCCCTGGTGACGCTGGGTGACCACTGTGTCCACGGTACCCGGCGCGGCGCGGCGCGGCGGCCGGCCCAGACTGGCGAGACGGACAGGGAGGATACGTGGCACGCGTGATCGTCGACGTGATGCTCAAGCCGGAGATCCGTGATCCGCAGGGAGAGGCGATCGCGAGCGCCGCCAGGCGGCTGGGATTCGGCCAGGTCAGCGTCGTCCGGCAGGGCAAGCGATTCGAGGTCGAGATCAGCGGCGCGGCGGATGAGGCGGCCCTGGCCGAGATCGGCAAGCTGGCCGGCGAATTGCTCGCCAACCCGGTGATCGAGGAGTTCTCGCTCCGTGCGGAGTGATCACCTGCACGGGCAGTGACCTGTTTTGTGTCCAGAGAGCACTAAAAGTTCGCGATTATCTGCGGCGTGTCTTGGGAAGCCTTTCACAATGTGACGAGGTTGACTGGTGGTAGCGGAGAATGCTGCGGCGGCCGGTCCCACCGGTGACACTAACTGAGGAGCCGACTGTGAACGTCAAGTTCTGCCTCGCCTTCCCGCGCGAGGCAGTCAGCGTGCCAGTAATGCGGCGCGTCCTCGGGGACACGCTGCGCAACCTCGGAATAGCTGATGAATGCGTCGGCGACATCCTCGTCGCCGTCACAGAAGCCTGCACGAACGTGCTCAGGCACGGCGGCACCGCGCGGCGTTACGACGTCGTCGCAAGCGTCGGCGCGAGCGGCTGCCTGGTTGAAGTGGTGGATTCTGGCCAGGGATTCGGATCTCGCGCGGCCGTGGCGGGTACGCGCGCCGACAGCCGGCCCGCAGCGCCTGCGGCGCGGTCCCGCCGCACCCCTCGCCCCCAGGACACGGCCGCCGTAGATGACGCAGCGCATGCGAAGGCTTCAGCGCCGAAGGCTCCAGCGCGCGGCCAGGAACGCGCGGCGCAGCGGCGCGGCGCGCTAGCGACGGCAGCCCGCCCGTGCGGCCGCTCGCCCCGCCGGCTTGACGACGCCATGATCGCCAGGCTGCCCGAGTCGGGCCGCGGCTTGCAGATCATGCGTGCCATGGTGGACGACGTCACCCTGCAAAGTGGTCCTGGCCGTGGCACCGTGGTGTCGATGCGCAAGCGCGTCTCGTGGCGCAGCGACGCGCCGCTGGCGGGGCTGTCGGACCACGAGCTGCGCGACACCGGTTGAGCGTGCGGCCGGTAGCCTTCTGGCTGTGCATCTGACGGAGAAAGCACGGTCCGGCGCCAGGGTGGGCATTGTCACATTTCCTGGTTCGCTCGACGATGACGACGCTGCGCGGGCGGTGGCCCGCGCGGGCGGCACGCCGGTCAGGCTGTGGCACGCCGAGCGGACCCTGCGCGGGGTGGATGCCGTGATCCTGCCCGGCGGTTTCTCCTACGGCGACTACCTCCGGTGCGGCGCGATCGCGCGCCTCGCGCCGGTTATGTCCGAACTGGTGCCCGCGGCCGGTGCGGGCCTGCCGGTGCTGGGCATCTGCAATGGTTTCCAGATACTCTGCGAAGCCCACCTGCTTCCCGGCGCGCTGACCCGCAACGCCGGCCTGCATTTCATCAACCGTGATCAGCGGCTGCGTATCGAGAGCACAAGGACCCCGTGGACACACCGGTACGCACCGGGGCAGGAGATCAGTGTCCCGCTGAAGAGCGGTGAGGGCTGTTATGTGGCCGACACCGCCACGCTGCGGGATCTGACGGACGGTGGCCGCGTCATCGCACGTTACGTCGGCAGCGATCCGAACGGCTCCGTGGGCGGCATCGCCGGCGTGGCAAGCGCCGACGGAAACGTGGTGGGCCTGATGCCGCACCCCGAGCACGCCATCGACCCGCTCACCGGCCCCGGCCGCGATGGCCTCGGGTTCTTCGCCTCCGTGCTCTCCGCTGCCGCCGCGGGGCTGGTGAGCGCGTGACAGGCGCGGGGGCGGCGCACACCGGCCAGGACACCGTCGAGAATGCTGCGGCCACGCCGGATGCCGCGCAGCCGTTCGCGGAGCTCGGCCTGGACACGGCCGAGTACGACCGGATTCGCGCCATCCTCCGGCGGCGGCCCACCGACGCGGAACTGGCCATCTACTCGGTGATGTGGAGCGAGCACTGCTCCTACAAGTCGTCCAAGGTGCACCTGCGGCGGCTCGCGGCGAAGATGCCGCGCAGCGACGCGCTGCTGGCCGGTATGGGCCAGAACGCCGGCGTCGTCGACGTGGGCCATGGGTACGCCGTCACGTTCAAGATCGAATCGCACAACCATCCGTCGTATGTGGAGCCGCACCAGGGAGCGGCGACCGGGGTCGGCGGGATCGTGCGCGACATCCTGGCGATGGGCGCGCGGCCGGTAGCAGTGATGGATTCGCTGCGGTTCGGCCCTGCCGACGCGCCGGACACCCGCCGGGTACTGCCCGGCGTGGTCAGCGGTATCTCCTTCTATGGCAACTGCCTCGGCCTGCCCAACATCGGCGGCGAGCTTTCCTTTGACGCCTGCTACGCGGGTAACCCGCTGGTGAACGCGCTCTGCGTGGGGGTAATGCGGCACGAGGACCTGAAGTTCGCGGCCGCGTCGGGACCGGGCAACAAGGTGATCTTGTTCGGCGCGCGGACGGGCCCGGACGGCATCGGCGGCGCCTCGGTGCTCGCGAGTGCCACGTTCGGCGACACCATCGCGGGAAACGGCGCGAAACGCCCCAGCGTCCAGGTGGGTGACCCGTTCATGGAGAAACTGCTCGTCGAGTGCAGCCTGGAGCTCTTCGGGGCCGGGATCATCACGGGCATCCAGGATCTCGGTGCCGCGGGCGTGTCGTGCGCGACGGCCGAGCTTGCCGCGGCAGGCACGGGCGGCATGCGGGTGGAGCTTGACGCGGTGCCGCTGCGTGACCCGTCGCTTGGCCCAGCCGAGATCCTGATGAGCGAGTCGCAGGAACGAATGATGGCCGTCACCGAGCCTGGCTCGGTCGAGGAGTTCATGCGGATCTGCGCCAGGTGGGACGTGCCCGCGACCGTGATCGGCGAGGTGACCGGCACTGGGCGGCTCGTGATGACCTGGCACGGCGACGTGGTGGTGGACATCCCGCCAGGCACCGCCGCCGACGAGGGACCTGTCTACGATCGGCCGGCCCAGCGGCCCGCCGGCCAGGACGCCCTCCAGGCTGACGACCCGGCGGCGCTGCCGAGGCCCGCTGACGGCACCGGGCTGCGTGACACCGTGCTCCGCCTGCTCGCAAGCCCGGATCTCGCCGCCAAGACCTGGGTGACACAGCAGTACGACCGCTACGTGCGGGGCAACACGGTGCTCGCGATGCCGGACGACGCGGGCGTACTGCGGATCGACGAGGACAGCGGGCTCGGCGTGGCGCTTGCCACCGACGGCAACGGGCGTTACACGACGCTGGATCCGTACGCCGGAGCACAGCTCGCGCTCGCCGAGGCCTTCAGGAACGTCGCGGCCACGGGTGCGCGGCCGCTTGCGGTCACCAACTGCCTCAATTTCGGCTCACCAACCGAGCCCGCGGTGATGTGGCAGTTCGCCGAGGCCGTGCGTGGTCTCGGTGACGCGTGCGCGACCCTCGGCGTGCCGGTGACCGGCGGCAACGTGAGCTTCTACAACCAGACCGAGCAGGCGGCCATCCACCCGACGCCGGTGGTGGGCGTGCTCGGTGTCCACGACGACGTCCGTGACCGGGTCGCGATCGGCTTCGTGACCCCCGGTGCGAGCGTCGTGCTGCTTGGCGAGACCCGGCCGGAATTCGGCGGCTCGGCCTGGGCGCACGTCGTGCACGGGCACCTGGGCGGCCGCCCGCCGCGGGTGAGCCTCGTCGCGGAGCGCCAGCTTGCCCTGACGCTGATGGCCGCGGCAGCGGGTGCGCTGCTCGATGCGGCGCACGACCTGTCCGACGGCGGCCTGGCGGTGGCGCTCGCGGAATCGTGCCTGCGGGGCGGCCTCGGCTGCCGCGTGCGCCTGCCTGGCGACCCGTTCGTCTGGCTCTTCAGCGAGTCGGCCGCGCGCGCCGTGGTGGCGGTCAGGCCCGGCGCGGAGGCGTCGTTCGCGCAGCTGTGCGCGGACCACGGCGTCCCGGCGGCGGTCCTCGGCACGCTGGGCGGTGAGAGCCTGGACGTCGAGGGATGCTTCGCCATCCCGCTGGCCGAGCTCTCCGCCGTGCACGAGCACACCCTGCCCGCCCTCTTCGGCTGAGGCCGAGCCGTAGCGAGCTGCCGCCGCGGTGCCCCTCCGCGCGAGCCGTTCCGGATCATTAACCTCAACGACTGGCGCGGGGGATTGGCTCATCTGCGGCCGTCAACCGGTGTCGTGGGGGCTCCGGGGGTCGCCCCCCGGGCCAGCACAGCACGACTGCCGGGGGTTGGCTCGATTGCGGCCGTCGACCGGTGTCGTGGGGGCTGCGGGGGGTCTCCTCCCGGGCCAGCACCTGTCAGTAGGCCGACCAGAACGCGATGAGCTGCTGCCAGCCGACCGAGCTTCCGCATGGCTCCAGCTGCACAGCTTGCCCGTCGCTCCAATCGGATCCGCTCGCCGTGACGCACTTGCCCACCGCTTGGCTGCGAAGCTGCCAGTAGTCACGGCCGGAGGGATCCTTGCCCAGGTAGGGGTGGCGCCAGCGCTGGTTCAGACGCAGGTTGCACGTCGCGAGCCCGAGCTGGCGGGCCGGGTAGGAGGCGGCGGCCGTCTGGCTGCGCGCGGCCGCGTCGAGGCACATGCCGTCGGGCACGTAGACGAGCACATAGCTACCGTCGGTCATCTCGTCCGCCTGCCACTGCTGGCTGGCCAGGACGCTGCTGCCGCCGCCGCCCGCAAAAAAGGACAGGCCCGCGCCTGACGGGGCGATCAGCCGCTGCGCCGCGCTGGCCGTCGGCCCCGGGTCCGCCAGCCCGGCGAGTTGCTGGCTCGCCAGGGTCGTGGAGAGCACCCGCTGCTGTTTGTGCGGGCTGCCGCCGTTCAGCAGGACGAAGCCGATGGTCGCCGCGGCGGCGAGCACGGCGAGCGCCGAGACGGCGATGAGCACCACGACACCACGTGCACCACGTGTCCAGTTCGCCCGCAACTGACCTCTGATCGCTCGCCGCTGTCCCGGCATACGGAACGCCTACATACGAAAGGTATTCGCTGACAAGCTACTTTTGCCTGACTTCCGGTGATGATCAGGAACCCCGGAGCGATGCCACGCTCCGGGGGTATAGGCACCGGGAGAGGGACAGGTCTCCTGATGCCAGCCGTAGCTTAGTGGCGATCGCCAGCCCGGACGAGACCAGCTACCAGGCCTGATCCATGAAGGCCCGGGCTTCGGCGGTCTTCTGGGCGATATGATCGTTCCTCAAGAAGGTGGTGCCGGTTTAACGGGCGTTGCCGCTTGGCGGGACGCATGGGGCTGATTGGCCAGCCGGCTTCTGCCGAGCAGTTTACTGGACAGTCAGGTGTCAAGGCCCTAATTCGACTTCTCTCGTGCTTAGCTAGGTTTTGCCGTCCGGTCTTGGTCCCACATAGGTCCCGCGCTGCGGGACCGTGAACACGAGCCCTTCATCCCTGAGCAAGGCGACGGCCCGGCGCACTGTGTCACGGCTCACGCCGTACTCCTGGACAAGCATGCTCTCGGACGGCAACGGGTCAAGCCGCTTGTACTGGCCAGCCTCGATCTTGCGGCGCAGGATGCCCGCTAGCTGACGATGCAACGGCTCGTCAGCGTAGGGGTCGATCTCATCCGCCATGAACTCAACGTAACCGACGTGATCAACGTACCTACCTGTGCATACGTTGGCAACGTTACATACAATGCATACGTTCGATACCATGAGTCGACACAGCCCCAAGGGCACACCACACAAACCGAACGCTGATGATTTCGGTCCCTTGGGGCTGTGCCCAGGACCCCGAAGGGAGCGGCATGGACAACACGCTCACCATGGCCGAGCGCAACCGCATCATCGCCGAACGGCTCGGCTGGCCAGAAGGCGCCGCGGGGCATTGCCGCGACCTTGAGCAGCGTTTCCCCGGCTACACGGTCTGGTACGGCACCGGGCCTGTCCCGCCAACCGGAGCCGGGTTACTGCGCTTGCATGCGCGAGGCCCGCGCCACAGATCCCATCTACCGGGCGCCGACCCCGGAAGAACTGGCTGCGCTTATCGGGGAGGCCCGGTCATGACGGAGCCTGAAAAAGTCATGCACGCTGGCGGTGGCAGGGCGCTGCCTGGCGAGATTCCTGGCGAGGAAGAACGCCGCAACTCAATGACCTGCGCAACAAGTACGCCGGTCACAACATCTACCGTGAGGTACTCCCGCAGAGTGCGGGAGTCATCTACCACGCCCAGGGCGTGACCGTGATAGTCCGCCCTTACCGCATATCGACACCCGATCTTGACAAGCTCGCGGCCGAGCTGGAGCAGGCGTACAGCGACGGGGAGACACCCGAAGGGGACCCGTAAAGACTCCCTTCCCGCCGGTTCATCCGGTATCCCCGCCGGGCGTCTCCGCCACCCGCGGCCCCGCGCCCCCCGCCAGCGCCGTGCCTTCGCAAGAGCGGCCGCAGCGCGCGCCGCCGTTCGGGCTGTATTGGCCCCGGGGGACGACCCCCCGGGATCCCCCCGCAAACAGCTCACTGGGGTAGCTTCCGTTGCGTGCCGTCACGACGCCCGTCAGCCGAGCGCGTGCTTGCCGCGCTGGCCAGCCAGCTCGCGGAACTTGACAGCGCGGCTGGCGCAAAGCCCGCCAGCCCAGATACCAGTCCGCGCACCCTCTCCGACCTTCAGTCCGCCTGCGTGGATGCCGTTCTCACGGCGATCGGCACCGGCCTGCGCCCGCAGCCGGACGCGGCCAGGGTAGCGGTCAGATATCTCCTCGACCTTCTCGCGGCGGCCGTTCCCGGCCGCGCTGTGGAGGTGCGGGTCCCGCCGTATGGCGCGGTGCAGTGCGTAGCGGGCCCGACGCACACCAGGGGCACGCCGCCGAACGTGGTCGAGACCGATCCGCTGACGTGGCTGCGGCTTGCGACCGGAGGCCTCACCTGGCGGGAGGGGATCGAGCGCGGAGCGGTCCGGGCGAGCGGCCCGCGGGCGGACTTGTCGCCGCATCTGCCGGTTACCCGCTGAGCCACCAGTAAACTGGCCGGGTGGCCGAACCCCGTGGCCCTCTGACCAGCGACTTCGTCAACTCTGCCAGCGGCGTTCCCGGTGACCCTCCGCCGAGGGACGCCTGCGGAGTGTTCGGAGTCTGGTCACCGGCCGAAGAGGTCAGCAAGCTCACCTACTACGGGCTCTATGCCCTTCAGCACCGCGGCCAGGAGTCGGCTGGGATCGCGGTCAGCGACGGTACGCGCATCGTCGTGTACAAGGACATGGGCCTTGTTGCCCAGGTATTCGACGAGTCGGTCCTGCATACGCTGCGCGGTCATGTGGCGATCGGGCATTGCAGGTACTCCACGACGGGCTCGTCGGTGTGGGCGAACGCACAGCCGGCCTTTCCGGTTCACGGGCAACTCCGGGCTGGCGCTCGGGCACAACGGCAACCTGATCAATACCCTCGAGCTCGCCGCGATGCTGGATGGTTCACCTGGGGAGAGTGAAGGCCTGACTGGCACGTCGGACACGGACGTGCTCACGGCGCTGTTCGCGAGCCGTCCCGGCAGCATGGCCGATGCGGCGGCATCCGTGCTGCCGCTCGTGCGAGGGGCATACTCCCTGGTCTTCATGGATGAGCAGACTCTGTACGCGGCCCGCGACCCGCAAGGCTTCCGGCCGCTCGTGCTTGGCCGGCTCGCCCGCGGCTGGGTTGTCGCGAGCGAGACGGCGGCGCTGGATATCGTGGGCGCGGCCTTCGTGCGCGAGATCGAGCCCGGTGAACTGCTCGCGATCGACGAAGCCGGGGTGAGGTCGCGGCGGTTCGCTCCCGCCGACCCCAAGGGATGCCTGTTCGAGTACGTGTACCTGGCCCGGCCGGATACGGCGATCGCCGGGCGCGGCGTGCACGCGACCCGGCTGACCATCGGGCGCAGGCTGGCAGGTGAGCATCCGGTCGAGGCTGATCTGGTGATCCCGGTGCCCGAGTCGGGTACCCCCGCCGCGATCGGCTACGCGGAGGCGAGCGGCATACCTTATGGCCAGGGCCTGGTCAAGAATTCCTATGTCGGGCGCACCTTCATCCAGCCCAGCCAGACGATCAGGGAACTCGGGATCAGGCTGAAGCTGAACCCGCTGCGCGACGCGATCGCTGGCAAGCGGCTCGTGGTCGTGGACGACTCGATCGTCCGGGGCACCACGCAGCGGGCAATCGTCGCCATGCTCCGCGAGGCGGGTGCCACCGAGGTGCACGTGCGCATCTCCAGCCCGCCGGTGTCGTGGCCCTGCTTCTACGGGATCGACTTCGCCAGCCGCGCTGAACTGATCGCAGGGACCCTGGACGTGGCGGAGATCCGCGCGTCGATCGGCGCCGACTCGCTCGGCTATGTCTCGCTCGATGGCCTCATCGCGGCCACAACGCTGCCGTCGGCCCGGCTCTGCCACGCCTGTTTCGACGGAAGGTACCCGCTCTCGGTGGCGGAGGCCGAGCGTGGCAAGCATGTGCTCGAGGAGGTCCCGTGACGAGCGGTGGCCCCAGCTACGCCACCGCGGGAGTGGACATCGCCGCCGCGGAGCGTGCGGTCGATCTGATGCGGGCGGCCGTCGCGCGCACGGCGCGGCCGGAGGTGGTGGGCGGTATCGGCGGGTTCGCCGGTCTGTTCGACGCCAGCAAGCTGGCGGCCTACCGCCGGCCATTGCTCGCCACATCCACCGACGGCGTGGGAACGAAGGTGATGATCGCGCAGCGCCTCGGCCGGTACGACACGATCGGCATCGACCTCGTCGCGATGGTGGCCGACGACCTGGTCGTCTGCGGCGCGGAACCGCTGTTCATGACGGACTATCTCGTGTTCGGCAAGGTGCTACCCGAGCGGGTGGCCGCGATCGTGACCGGCATCGCCGTCGGCTGCCTCCAAGCAGGCTGCGCACTCGTCGGCGGTGAGACCGCGGAGCATCCAGGGCATCTCGGCCCCGCGGACTTCGACATCGCGGGCGCGGCCACCGGCGTGGTGGAGGCTGACGAGCTGCTCGGCGCGGACCGGGTGCGCACCGGCGACGCGGTGATCGCCATGGGGTCCTCAGGCCTGCATGCCAACGGGTTCTCGCTCGTGCGTGACATCCTCGCCAGGACCGGCATGGACCTGGCGGACGAGCCACCGGAACTCGACGGGACGCTCGGCGCGGAGCTCGCTACCCCCTCGCGAATCTACGCGCCCGCCTGCCTCGCGCTTGCGCGTGCGCACTGCGTCCATGCGTTCGCGCACATTACCGGTGGCGGGCTCGCCGCGAACATGGCCAGGGTGCTCCCCGCGAATGCGGATGCTGTCATCGACAGGCGGACGTGGTGTCCGCCGCCGGTCTTCTGGCTGCTCGCGGACCACGGCGGCATGCCCGGCGGCGTGGCGGGCCAGGCGATGGAGCAGGTCTTCAACCTCGGCGTCGGCATGACCGCGGTCGTGGCACAGGAAGAGACGGCGGGCGCCATGGAACTGCTCGCCAGCCACAGCGTTCAGGCATGGATAGCTGGCGAGATCGTGCCTGGCACGGGGCAGGCACGGCTAACCGGATCGTATGCCACCTGACCGGCTCAGCCGGTGCCGTCCCTGCGCTCTGCCTCGTCGTCGTCATCGACATCGTCGTCATCGACATCGACATCGATGTCATCGCCGTTGTCCGCGTAACGGTCGGCGAGATCGTCATAGGACCGGTCAGGCTCATCATCGTGCCGGCCGGAGCCGACGATTTCTGCCCGCAGCCGATCCAGATCCGTGCCGCCGCTGTTGTACTTCAGCTGGCGGGCGACCTTGACCTGCTTGGCCTTGGCTCGGCCGCGCCCCATTGGCTCGACCCCCTCGAACGTCCGGGCCTCGGTCAGGCCCCTGCCTCAATGCATTCTTGCCGATAGATGCTAGCGGGCGTACCGCGCGATGAACCGACCCGCCAGCCTCCCTCACCGGAAGGTGGTGCGTGTCGGCTTCCGTACTGGTACAACCGTACCTGCTTTGCGGCGTGCTCGCCTACGCAGCATGCCGTCTGGGCCAAGCCGTGGCCACCTGCTGTCAGGCTCGCAGCCAAATGCCGCGCAAGCGGCCAACCTCTGACATCCGCCGTTCGGCGAGCCTGTCCGCCGCTACAGCAGGCGGCACACCCTCGTCATCGGCGATTGCGAAGATCTTTTTCGTCGTGCCGAAGATCTTGCTGGCCTTGGCCCTGGCCCGGTCGAGGTTGAAGCCTTCGAGTTCGTCGGCGACCTGGATGACACCGCCGGCGTTGACCACGTAGTCCGGTGCGTACAGGATGCCACGGTCGGCAAGCCGCTTCTCGATCCCCGCGTGGGCTAGCTGGTTGTTCGCGCCGCCGCACACGATCTTTGCGCGCAGGGCCGTGACGGTGTCATCGTCGAGCGCGCCGCCGAGAGCGCAGGGAGCATAGATGTCGGCCTGCTCGCGGATCAGCTCAGACCGGTCTGCCACCACGGCAACACCTGGGTGCCTGGCGTGGACCCGCTCGATGGCGTGCTCGCTCACATCGCAGATCACGACGTCGGCCTCGGCATCGACCAGTTGCTCGACGAGCCGGCGGCCGACCTTGCCGACGCCCTCCACCGCGACGCGCCGGCCACGCAGGGCAGTGGTTCCCCAGGCGTGCTCGGCCGCGGCGCGCATGCCCTGGAACACCCCGAAGGCGGTGAGCAGCGAGGAGTCTCCAGCTCCGCCGTGCGGAACGGTGCGGCCGGTGACGTACGGGCATTCGCGGGCGATGATGTCCATGTCCTCGCTGCACGTCCCCACGTCGCAGGCGGTGATGTAGCGGCCGCCCAGCGACTTGACGTACCGGCCGTAGGCGCGCAGCAGCGCCTCGGATTTGTCCCTGTCCGGATCGCCGATGATGACGCCCTTGCCACCGCCGAGGTCGAGGTCTGCCAGGGCGTTCTTGTAGGCCATGGCCCGCGCGAGATTGAGCGCATCGGCGAGCGCGTCACCCTCGGCTGGGTAGGGGTAGAACCTGGTCCCGCCGAGTGCCGGGCCCAACGCTGTCGAGTAGATGGCGATGATCACGTGCAGCCCGCTCTGCATGTCCTGGCAGAAGGTGACCTGCTCGTGTCCCGCGCTGGCTGCGACGCCGGTGCCCTTGTGGGGAGTTGCGAACACGTTTGTCACGGTGGTGACTCTCCTGGTTGCGTTCCGCGCCGTCGTTGGCACAGAGTCCAGGTCAAGACTATTCCGCAGCCACACTCGCCCCACATGGATGCGTTTCCCCGCCGTGGCAAGTGGGCCGGCGTCGTGTCGGGACGAGCGCCGCGTCCGGGCCGCCGGGCACTTGGTGACGATCTCGTTATCCACCGTGCGGCATCCAGAGACCAAGACGTGTCACGATTCGGTCGTGCTGCCCTATGCCGCGTACCTCCGGGTCTATGAGCCGCTGAGCGCGTTCGAAGAGCCTGAGCGGTCGCGCTGGGCGGATTATGCCGCGCCAGCGCACCCGCGACGGGTCAGCACGCTCGAGGCCGAGCATGACGAGGCAGTGCGACGGCTCATCGCGGTGCCGCCGATCGTGGCGCCGCCGCGCGAGAGCGAGGAAGCTTATCTGCGGCGGGCGGACGGGGTCGTTTACGTCTGCCCCTGGCAGACCCGGCTGCGGTCGTGGCTGGCGCTGGGCCGATTGCGCGCGACGCTGCCGCCGTCGCTGACTGACACGTTCGTGCCCAAGCGGATCGCGGACGGCGCGGCGGCCGATTTCGCGCGCTGGCATGCGCACGCCCCGTCTCTGCGCACGCACATCCTGACGTCCACCTGGCACGTGCCGCTCGCCTGGTTTGTACCGTTCGGCCCACCGGAGCGGTGGCTTGTGCTCGGCGGTGGTGCGGGCGGCGAAGGGGGCCCGGCGACGGCCACGCGCGCGCTCGTCTACGTGACGACGATGTCGCAGGCGCGCAGGCGGGTGGCGCGCGCGCTCGGCGCTGTGCGCCGCGGCCTGCCAAGCTTCCCCACGAACTCACATCCATACGGTGACCACCGGCCGCCAGACGGTGGGCGGGTGGCTGGCGGCGACCATGATGGCGATACTGACGCGGGTTATGGCCGGGCCACCGGAGCGGTTCGCCCTGGCGGTCTGGATCCGTACGGTGGCACGGCGCCGCCCGGTGCGGTGCCTCGCCGTGGCGGGGCCGGCGCGCGGGGGGATCGCGGCGTCGTGACGCCCAGCGCCCGGGGGATTCCCCGCGCCATGCCGGCGCGTCCGGGCATGCGGGTGCCGACCGTGCGGCCGATGCTGGTCCCACTCGCCCGGCCGATGCTGTTCCCACTCGCCCGGCCGTAGCAGCGGCGGAGATCGAAGAGGTCGGGCGCTGGCTGGAGGAGTTCCACCCGCGCTCGCTCGTGGAACTCGACTACGGCGGCCTGGTGCACCTGCTCGACGACGCGGCCCTGCGGGCCGACCAGTCGGTGGCCGAGGTGGCCGCGGCGATCACCGGGCTCGAGACTGGCGAGCTCGAGCTCGCTGTCGCCATGTACCAGCGGCTGCGCAGCCGCTGGCGGGCCCTGCAGGCCGCGGAGACGGCGAGCTAGTGATCGGTGACCACTGAGTGACGGCCGCCAGGGCCGGGGAGCACCGAGGCGGCCGGAAGGAGTTGCGCTCCGCTGGGCGTTTGGTGCCCGACTCGCGGGCTGGCATTTTTCCGAATCTGCCTTGTTGCGACTGAACGTGTCGCTAGAATTACGCACGGTGACAGCGATCGATGGAGCAACGGGGCAACTTACACAGAAACTTTGCGCTAGGTGGTCGACTCGTCACGTCTGGTGATGGCAATATGGTCTCCGTGGGCCATACCAGGGCATCCACGACAAGCCCCGGATGGGGCGCAAGGTAAAGCAATAGACGCGGGATCGAAGTACCGGTCCAGGAGGAGAGGCCGCACACATGTCTGCACGCACACCCGAGGCCGAGCCGCTACTCACACCGGCGGAGGTCGCGACCATGTTCCGAGTCGACCCCAAGACCGTCACGCGGTGGGCGAAGGCTGGCAAGCTGACCTCCATACGCACGCTCGGGGGTCACCGCAGGTACCGTGAGACCGAGGTTCGCGCCCTGCTCGCGGGTATCCCGCAGCAGCGGTCGGAGTGAGGGTCCCGATACCGACGTCCCGACGTGGGGGGTCGACCTGGGCCGTGCGCGCTCATGCGCCCGGCGCGGGCGACGAGAACATTCAGAAAGGGGGTCGGCCCCGGCGGCCTGCGTGCCGCCATGGGGGGTACCGTCTCGGGGAACCGGGGAGGGAATGGTTCCCAGGGGACGCTGCCGGGGTCGATCCGGCCGGCGCAGCCGGCCGGTCATCACGGGTCATCCGCGCCCAGCGCGCCCAGCGCGCCCAGCGAGCAGCCGTTCGAGCACGACGGTCAGTTCGCTATCGCGTGTCACCGCGACCTCCAGGAGCGCGACCATCTGGGCGATCAGCATCGCCTCGAGGGTGCTGCGCGGCAGGTCCCGGTTTGCCAGCCAGTCCAGGCAGGCGGTCTCTACGCAGGCGAGCCAGCACCGCAGCGTGATCCGCAGCACGGGACCTGGCACGGTGACGCCGATGGCCTCGAGGAACCGGCCGAGCACGACCTGCCGGACACCATCGACGATCTTCCCGACCTGGCCGGCCGGACCGGCGGGCCAGGAAACGCTGGCGTGACCGCGCATGAGCGCGATATACCCGGCGGCGTGATCCTCGACGTATTCGAAGTACCTGGACAGAGCGGCCGCGAGCCGGTCAGCGGGTGCGCCGGCCCCTCCCGGGTGCAGGAGCGCGGTCAGGTCCCCGGCCGCGCGGTGCAGCGCCTCCAGATACAGCTCCTGCTTGCTGCCGAAATAGTGGTAGATGAGTGCTCGTGAGGCACCGGCCGACGCGGCGACGTCGTCCATGGAGACTTCGGTCGCCGCACGCGAGCTGAGCAGTTCGAGCGCAGCGTTGATGAGCTCGTCCCTGCGCTCACCGACGGAAAGGCGGCGGCGCGCCGCCGTTCCGGTGAGCTGCGGGCTCTCGCGGGCGGCACGAGGCCCCCGGCCCTGCCGCCGCTGTGTCCGCGCCCTCCCGTCCGCCCCGCTGTTGTTCACCGCCTGAGCGTAGCGCCGCGATCAGGGCTGGCTGGAGATCGGGACGAGCCCGCGGCGCGGTTGGCGACTTTCCGTAATCACACGTGTACGAGCACGGCGTCCGCAATACTGGTCCGCGCACACGTCGTCGGGGGTAGCGGGAGGCCGTTGTGGCCACGGCCGCTAAGACGGCGGGGCGCCTGAAATCCGCGCGACAGGCCACACGGCGCGACCGGGGAGTCGGCCGGACGGCCGTGGTGTGGGCTGCTCGCGGGCATCCCGCTGTGGCGAAGCGCGTCACCGCGTTCGGGGGGAGGATCAGCAATGCGCGATCCGGAGCTTGTTTCGCGTGCGCAGCGTGCC
This sequence comes from uncultured Actinomycetota bacterium, assembly GCA_963851085.1. Classification (GTDB taxonomy): domain Bacteria; phylum Actinomycetota; class Actinomycetes; order Streptosporangiales; family Streptosporangiaceae; genus DATFVJ01. The sequence goes on from CAWKNX010000001.1 coordinate 170,147, forward strand.
GCTGCGCGGCTGGAATGGGCATGGGAGCGCTGGCGCACACGGCACGGTCTTGGCGGCCCGTTTGCCCAGCCAGTAGCGAGTTATGTGGGCTACTCGCCGGAAGAGCCGGGTGGCCGGCCACGCGTTGTCTTCGGCGTGGACGCCGCAGAGGCGGAACAGTTGGCCGTGCTGCTTGACGGTGACACGCGTGGCATCGTGATGGATCATGGGGCCGGCCTGCCCGGTCAGCATGGTTACACTGCCATGGCCGATTCAGGTGTACGTGGCTGGGACTGTGTGGCGGGCTCGCTGCCCGACATGGACCCTGCAGTGACGCCAAACGCGGCGGGGCCCGCGCCGGCAGCGGGATCTGGCACGGCCGCGGCGGTAACAGCGTCGGCGGTAACTGCGGCGGCTGGCCTCGGCGGGCACGACGCGACCGGGCCGGACGGGTCCGCGGGCTGGGGCGGCGGGCCAGGCCGCACATCACCGGCGCACTCTGCGCCGCCTTCCCAGGCCGAGCATGGGCGTCCCGGCAGAACGGGCGGTCAGCCGCCGGCGGCCGGTCACGCCGATGGGCAGGCCCAACAGGAGCGTCACCAGGCGCATGACGACGCGGCCCGGCACGAACCGGGCCCGGCCGATTGCGTCGCGGGTGATGGGTCGGCTAACCCTGCGGACCTCAGCGCCGGGCGACCGCACGGCGCCATGGCCGGCGTCACAGCCGGCGTCACAGCCGGCGTCACAGCCGGTTCCGCAGCCGGTTCCGCAGATCCTGGGGCAGTCCCCAGGGCCGCTGCGGCGGACGCTCGACCTTCGGCTCTCCCGCTGGCTGATGCGGCGGTCCCCACAGGCCCTGCGGCTGCCCCGCTGGCTGGCGCGGCAGTCTCCGGCCCTGGGGCTGTTTCCATGGATCCTGCGACCGTATCCGCCAGCCCTGGCGCTATCCCCGGCGGCGCTGCCGCCCCCAGCACGGCCTCCGCGCCGATGGCCGCCCCGTCGATGGCCGCCGAGCTCGCCGGATGGGCCGCGAGCGAACTGCCCGGACACGCCTCGGCGGGCCTTGCCGCCTGGGCAGCCGCCGAGCAGGAGTCTCTGAAGCACGCAGGCGATCCCCGCGACCCGGCCGACGTCGAGCGCGAGGACCGGGCCCGCTCGCTGCCCTGGCCCGTTTGAGCGGCCCGCAGCCACCGCATGGGTGCGCAGGAGCGGCGATCGCCGGTGCGCGACGCCGGTGCACGGCGCTGACCCACGATGCAGGGTCCACGGTGCGGGCCACGGTGCGGGCCACGGTGCGGGCCACGGTGCGGGCCACGGTGCGGGCCACGGTGCGGGCCCACGGTGCGGGCCACGGTGCGGGCCACGGTGCGGGCCCACGGTGCGGGCCCCGCGGTGAGTGTTCAGTGGCGTCGGCGAGGACCCCTGCCCCATCCGCCGGACAGATCGTAGGGCCATGGGTAGCATGGCGAGCCGATGCTCATGAACCCGGTCGGCCCAGATCCGGCCCGCCCGGCGGTGCGGCGCCCGCCGCCGCAGCCGCGGCGTGTGGCGCGTGGCCAGCCTTGCGAATGGGGCCTGCCCGGCGAACAGGGCGAGCACAGTGAATGGGGCAGCACGGTGAATGGCGCCAGCACGGCGAACAGGGCTGGCCATGCGAACAGCAGGGCTGGCCACGCCGTCTTGACGCTGTCGCGTCGGGGTCCGGGTGCACTGGCCACGGCTGAGATCACGGCTGTCGCACCGGCGGTCCGGCGTGGGCTCGCGGCGGCGGCCTTGGCCTGCGTGCTGCTCGCGGCCGCTGGCTGCGCGAGCGGCCAGGCTGGGGCGGTCAGTCCGATGACACCGCAGTCCACCCAGGCTACGGCGGCCCCACGCGTACCCATCACGCCCAGTATGATTTCGGCGAGCCCGTCGCCACGTGCGCATCCGCTCCCACTCGCCGGAGACGTGATCGTGCTCGATCCGGGGCACAACGGCGGCAACGCGACGCACCCTGACGCCGTCAACCGGCTGGTGAACGTCATCACCGAGCAGAAGGCCTGCGACACCACGGGCGCCGAGACGGATGCCGGCTACCCGGAGTATGCCTTCAACTTCGATGTCGCCATCAGACTCGCCAGACTGCTGCGCGAGGACGGCGCCGAGGTGGTGCTGACACGGCACACCGACACCGGGGTAGGCCCGTGCGTCACCCAGCGGGCCGCTATCGGAAACCGTGCACACGCCAACGCCGCGATCTCGATCCACGCGGATGGCGGGCCCGCTAGCGGTTCAGGGTTCGAAGTGATCGAACCGGGCCTGGTACCCGGTTACACCAACAAGATCATCGGCCCGTCGCGCAGACTCGGGCTCGACATCAGGAACGCATACCACGCGATCACCGGGGAGCCGTATTCCGATTACATCGGCACGGCTGGCCTGGATGTGCGCACCGATCTCGGCGGCCTGAACCTGTCCAAGGTGCCGAAGGTATTCATCGAATGCGCGAACATGCGTAACAGCGCCGACGCGGCGAGGCTGACAAGCGCGGCATTCCGGCAGCGGGTCGCGGCAGCACTTGCCGCCGGGTTCGTCGCCTTCCTGCACGGACGCTGACAGAACCCCCGCACCGCGCGGCGGCGGCGGCCCGCGAAGCCGTTCGGGATCATTGTCCTGACACGTGAATCGGCTGATTCCCATTCAGCAGTGAGCGGGCCGCCGCAGTCTGCGGAGCGATCCCGTGGGGTCGAGCCCTCCGGGCAATACGGCTCTCAACGGCCGCCGCGGCGAGCGCCACCGTACGGGTGCGCGGAAGGATCCCTGGACGACTGGGCCAGTACCTGCCCCTACTGCTGCGCCTGCCACGTTCCCCTACACGACCCGCCCACCCTGGGGGCGTTGCCCTACTGACGATCTTGGCAGGCTGTCAAGGGTTACGGGAGGGGTGAACTGCGTTCTGTGGATAACCCGGTGACCGCTGGCAACAGGCCAGAATCGGATTCATGCGGATCGCTGTCGCCGGTGACGGCCGGCGCGCCGGGCTCATCTGCAGGCTCGGTGCGGACGGGACCACGGCCGCGCCGCCCGAACGAGTGGCCAGCCTGCCCGCGGCCGTGGCCGCGCTTGAGCGGGCGGAAAGCCCGCGTTGGGTCTGGGCCTCGACAGGCCGGATCTACCCGCCGATGGTAGAAGCCGGCGTGCGGGTGGCGTCCTGCCACGATGTCGAGCTCATCGAGGCGCTGCTGCTCGGCCACGAGGGCCGGTTCGGTGAGCAGGCGTCGCTCGAGGCCTCCTGGGCGCGGCTGCGCGGGGTCGTCGCCTCGCCCGCGCGCGCCAACCAGTCCGCCGACGGCGCGCAATCAGAACTGTTCGCGGTGTCAGGGCACGGTACGGGCGACCCGCGGGAGGAACTCGACACGGTTGTCGGGGTCCACGCGGACCAGGTTCGCCGCATCGCGGCTGCGGCCGACCCGCGTCGGCTGTCCCTGCTCGCCGCTGCGGAGTCAGCGGGTAGCCTTGCCGCGGCGGAGATGGGTGCGGACGGGCTGCCGTGGCGCCGTGATGTCCACGATGGTCTGCTCACCGAGCTGCTCGGACCGCGACCTGCGCCCGGCATGCGGCCGCGCCGGCTGGCCGAGCTTGCCGAGGGGATCCGCGCGGCGCTGCACGGGCGGGCGTTCAACCCCGATTCGCCTGCGCAGCTCGTCAGGGCGTTCGCCGCCGAGGGGATAAGCCTGACATCGACCAGGGCGCATGTGCTGCGGGCGGTGGACCATCCCGCGGTGCCGCTGCTGCTCGAGTACAAGGAACTGGCCAGGCTTTATGCGGCCGATGGCTGGGGATGGCTGGATACATGGGTGTCCGATGGCCGGTTTCGCCCGGAGTACGTGGTTGGCGGGGTCGTGTCGGGACGCTGGGCTTCACGGGGCGGTGGCGCGCTGCAGATCCCGAAGGTCTTGCGCCGTGCGGTCGTCGCCGATCCCGGCTGGGTGCTCGTGGTGGCCGACGCCGCGCAACTCGAGCCACGGGTTCTCGCCGCACTTGCTGGCGATCGGGCGTTCGCCCAGGCCGCCGCCCAGGGCGACGTGTACGCGGCGCTCGCGGGAGCACTCGGCGGTGAGCGGGACAAGGCGAAGGTGGCCCTGCTGTCGGCGATGTACGGTGGCGCGGGCGGGGAAGCGGGCCAGCTGCTCGCCATACTGCGCAAGCGATTCCCCAGGGCCGCGCGTTACGTGGACGACGCCGCAACAGCCGGGGAGGAGGGGCGTCTGGTCAGGTCCCGTCTGGGCCGTACCTGCCCGCCGCCCTCGGCCCAGTGGCGTGAGCTGACCGGCGACGGCGATGATCCGCGCGCGGGCCGTGTGCTGCGCAGCCGGGGTAGGTTCACCCGCAATTTCGTGGTGCAAGCGAGCGCGGCGGACTGGGCGGCCGTGCTGCTCGCGTCCCTGCGCCGCAGGCTCGCCAGCGCCCAGTGGCCGACGAACTCGCCCGCAGCTGAGCGGCCAGCGGGCTCGCCCGCAGATCAGCGGCGAAGCCCGTCGGTCGGCCGCCCCCATCTGGTGTTCTTTCAGCATGACGAGGTCATCGTGCATAGCCCGGCCGCCGCTGCCGGTGAGGTGGCCCGCGCGGCGGGCGCGGCTGCCGAGGAGGCGGGGCGGCTGGTGTTCGGCCAGGGACCGGTGCGGTTTCCGCTGAACGTTGCCGTGGTCACCTGTTACGCAGACGCCAAATGACCGCTGTGAACGGCGGCGTGAGTGGGCGGCGGCCGCCGTCGGAGATCGGCGTCCAATATGCGCCAATTGGAACGGCTTTCAGTGCGTGCCGGCCACGCGCGGCGCATGACCTAATCGCACGCGACGCGCGAGTTCCATGATCCATGTGTATGACCGGCGATATGGCGGCACTGTGACCATGTACCACGGCCAAGCCGCTCCGTAGCGCCCGGCGTATTGGACAAGATGTCCATATATTGAGAGCGGCCATGCTGGGTCATGGGAGCGGGCCAAGCGCCCGAATCATGGCTCAGGGGCGGCCCATCGTGGCCGCGTGGGTCACCAGCAGCGACCAGGGCGGCGCGAGATCGACGCCGTCTGGGTTGTTCAGGTAACCAGGAGCCGTGCCCGGCACGCCGTAGTGGCCGTACTGCCAGACGATCCGTTTCTTCTTCGGGTCGATGACGATCACCCGGTTGTTGTAGTCGTCATTGACCAGGATGTTCCCATTAGGCAGTGGCAGCGCGAGGGATGGATGGTTCAGCGTCTGTGCGCCGGTTGGCCTGAAACGCCAGAGGGTGTGGCCTGCGCGGTTGAAGATGACTATCTGGCCTGGATAGGAGTAGTCGGCGGTCACATAACGGTCCTGGCTGACCTGGTTCGTGTCGGACGGGTAAGCGACACGGGGTGGATGGGTGGACCAGTAGACATGGCCGCTCAGGCTCATCTCGTCCACCCAGTCGCCATTGATCTCGGTGATGAGGAAATGCCCGTCGTTCAGCGGGAAGGCGCCGTTCGGGCTGCCGAACGCGGCCGGCGGATCGTGCGCGCACCCTGCCCTGCCGCCGAATTGGCGCACCACATGCCATTGGCCCGGAGCGAGCACCAGGATGCGGCAGTTGATGATGTCGGGCACCAGGAGATCACCGCCGGGAAGCAGCATCGCGTCGTCGGGATGGCTGAAGTAGTCGCGGCCGGACCCTGGTACGCCCGGGTGGCCGTAGTGGCGGGTGATGTGCCCGGTGGCGATATTGATCACCGAGATCGTGTCGTTCATCTCCTGGGTGGCGATGACCGCGCGGCCGTCAGGGGAGACGAACGCGTCATCGGGCGGGCCGAACACCTGCCCGCGCGGCAGATCACCTGGACGGGGATACTGCCAGCGGACCCGTCCTTGGGGATCCACGAGAAGCAGGCGGTTGTTGTCCTCGTCGGCGATCAGCACACCGCCGGGGAGTGCACTCGGGTCCGATCCCGGCGCGAGGTGACCGCGTCCCCTGGCAGGCAGCAGGCGGAACGCACCCGTGGACGCCACTGGCGTGGGCGGCACCGTGCGCGCCGGCACCTGCGTCCGCACCCGTGTGGCCGGTGTGGCCTGCCTGGCCGGACTTGCGGGGCCGCCAGCACCGGTAGTTGTGCACGCGGCGAGCGCCGTCGCGAGCGCTCCCGCGGCGATGACCGCGTGGTGCCGGCGGAGGGGGGAATTCACCGGCCCGATCCTAGTCCCGGTCGCGGCCGCCTCCGCGCCGGCAGCGGTTTCAGGCATCCTGCGGGATTGGCCCGGATAGCCACTCAGAGGAACTCGTTTGCGTGCACCGCTGACTAAGCCACCACGCCAGCAACGGGCCATTACGCCCATGAGGCACGGATGATCTTTGCCCCATTGGGCTCCAGGGCGTCACTTCCATGATCGCGGTACTTTTCCGGCGAATAGCACCGGAAAAGTACCGCGATCATGGTTTGCGGCGACAAACCCTGCCTGTATCTGGGGCCGAGCAGATTAATGATCTTGAGAAAGGTCCGCTGGCAGATGTTGACAGTCCCAGCAGCGGGCCATTGCTGGCGGGATAGCAGGCGGATGCCTGCCCGGGCGACCGGATCCTGGCCCGGGCGCTGCCGGGCTCGGGGTCGGCCCGGGCGCTGCCGGGCTCAGGATGGCGTTACGGCACTCCTGGCAAGGCGGGAAGAATCTCATCTGGCGTCTGCGAGGACGGCGAGAGATGGGATGGGAGGATCGCTGCGGCGGCACCGGCATTGAGATCACGGTGGATCACCTCGGCCACGTTCTCGATGGTGCGCACCCCGTATGCCATCGTGGGGTTGTCCTGCGTCAGTACGGCAATCAGGTAGTAGCGGCCGCGGCCGTTGAAACTGCCGATGCTGTGAATCCGCCAGCCGTGGGTCGGGCGCGGGAGCCAGCCGTTCTTCACGTGGACGGTGATACCGGCGGGTGCGCCTGCCGGGACTCCCCACCGCTGCGACGCGATGACGCGGGCCATCAGGCCACGAGCGTAGATGCGTGAGGCCTTGTTGAGGACCGTGTTGCTGCTCGTCAGCAGTTTCAGCAAGGTCATCTCGTCATGTGCCGTGATCTGCGTGAGGCCCCAGTAGCCGTTGGCCCCAAGCACCGTCTGCTTCATATTGGCCAGGTTGAGGAAGCGCTGCAAGCTGCGCATGCCCACCCTGGCCCAAAGCGCCGACGCGGCGTTGTTGTCCGACCGAGTGATCATGGCGGTCGCCAGCCTGGCCTCCGTAGCGGTCAGCGACCTGTGCTGCTCCATCGCCTTGCGCAGCAGGGCGCCCAGGATCGTGACCTTGACCACGCTCGCGGAGTCGAAGTGCCTGTCCTGCCTGAGCGCGCAAATGACACCCTTGACGCGGTCGTTCACGGTCAGCGCCACGGTGGACGAACGCTTGCTGACTGCCGCCAGGATGTCGCGCGACAGTCGGGCCGCGAGTGCGGGGTGCGAGGAAGAGTGGCAGATGCTCACGTCCGGGTCCAGCGCTCCGCTCGCATGCGCGGTGCCCGCATGCGCGGTGCCCGCATGCGCGGTGCCCGCATGCGCGGTGCCCGCATGCGCGGTGCCCGCGTACGCGGTGCCGGAGAACGCGGCGCTCGCGGGCGACAGTGGTAACACGACGAGCAGGCCCGCAATCACACCCCAACTCGCGGCCGCGCAAAGGACCTTGCGGTCGCGTCCTCGCAGGCGATGATCCACGACGGCATCTCCTCCTGACCGTGCGGCGCGAATGCGCCGCGCCCGCGCAGCCGTTCGGGATGCCGGCCGTCCTAGCCTGCCCGACCGAGTCGCGGCCGCCAGCGGAGTGGCATGCTCCGCCAACCGAGAAGACGGCCTATCTGCCCGCGAGGTTGTCCATGGCGGAAGAAATTCGGCAAATGGTGACCGAACGAGATAAGAGCACCACTGCAAGTCCGGCGGGTCCGGCGGGTCTAGCGGCTCTTGCGGCGGTGTGATCCGCCTGGCCTGTGGTCCGCCTGGCGCATGATCTCCTCTTCGGCGCGCAGGCGGGCCTCGGCGAAGTAGCGGTCAGGGTCGCGGAGCATGCGCTCCGGCCGATCGTCGTTGTCTTCAACGGTGATCTGGGCCGTCATCCGCGTTCCCTTCCTCACGCCCTCAGTGTCGGTCGGCACCTGGCGACGGTCAACGGCCGTTGGTCACTACTGATGCCGCAGAAATCCATTATCCGCCGGGTGAGCGAGCGCGCCAGCCAGCAGGCCGGCCAGCAGCCGCACGAGTGGCACCTCGGCCTCTGTGACTCCTGCCGCCTCCACGGTATCGACGGTCAGCATGCCGAACGCGGTGTTCCCTGCGACCACCGGAACCGCGATGAAGGCCTTGTAGCCATGATATGCGGACCCGTGCCATCCCGGCGGCGGTTCTGTATCGACATCGATGCAGGTCAGATGCTGATTGTGCCGGATCATCGCGAAGGCGGACTCGCCTTCGATTGTGCCCTCCCTGAACGTCGTGGTCGGTTCGTCCGCGCGCCCCGCGTACTGCTCAGGGACCAGCACGGGCGGCCTGCCCTCGACGAACCTGAACCAGTTCGCCCGTACTCGTTCCGCGTCGATGAGATGCGCGGCCGAGTCGAGGATCATCGGGATGATCGCCTCTTGCAGCGCGGCACGATTGTGCCGGGTCGCGGTCGCGATCCGGCCAAGCTGGCGCACGATCGGATCGAGGGCGTCGTTCATCGTGACGCGCATCGCCACCGCGGCCCCGATCGCCGCCCGCTCCGCCTGGGCACGCAGCCGTTCCTTGCGAATCTGCTCGTAGGCGGGGACTCCGGCGGCGGTGACGCTCGCGGCCACGGCGCTTAGTGTCCACCAGGTCATCCCCGACGGCGCGGCGCCGGCCTCCATTCCCGAATAGGTTGCGAGTCCGACGGCGGCGAGGCTGACGCCCGTGGTGAGGTAGACCCTCTGGCCGGGCGGAATCCGCATGCGCCGCAGAGTAGATGATCCCTCGCCGCCATTCCGGTACTCTGCGTGATTTCCCCGGATCTGCCACCAGAGTCCGCCGCCGAAATGCAGTCGGCCGCCTTCGCGATCCCGGTTAAGCCGGAGCGGCCGTGGCGAGCCGGACGTCATGTGCTGTGGAATCGGCCGCCGCGAAGGTCAGCAGGCGGGCACCCTCGGCCGTCACCGCCCCGGCTTCCTCCTTGGATATTCGCGTGAAGGGCTCGATATGCAGGCTCGCGGTGTCGCGTTGCCGCACGATTTCCCACGTCGCGCGCCAGAATCCGTCGATGAGCACGGTGCCGCGGGCCGCGCCACTGCCCGGCGGAAGCGGCACCCTCCGGTTGCCCGGGACTACGCGGGTGCGGTCGGCGTGCGAGAGCAGGACGTTGTCGTATTCGGGCAGGAACCGCGGTGGCGCCGGGGTCTGGGGGTCGGGACGGGGGACGCCGGGCAGGTCGAGGAGCTCATCGCCCCGCTCACCACGAAATATGCGCAACTGTGGCCGCATCCGGTCGGTGACCTCCCGCAGCCGGGTCAGTCCGCCACGCCTGCATGTCCTTGACCGTGGCGGGACCGAACGCCGCCAGATAACGGGTGACGACGTCCTCGGGCGCCGGGGGCGGCATCAGCCGACGCCCGAGCCAGGCTTGTGTGGTGGTGTAAGTGGCTTGGCCGGTGGCGCCCCAGATCCCGCGCGGCGGCACCTGGACCGTCGGTTCGAGGTAGGTGATGGCGTAAGCGAGAGACACCGGATCATGGTCGGGCCAGCGCTGACCGAGCGCCTGGCTGAGTTCGGCGCGCGTGCGGGGCCGTTCGTCGAGGAGTGCCCTGCCTGCCCCGCCCAGTACGTCGAGGTCGATACCCGCGAGGTTGCGTGCGAACGGGCTGCCAGCGAACGCGCGCGCCAAGACGGGCTGGACCAGAGCGCGCAGGGTGAGGCAGTCGTGGGCGCTGACGAGATGGATCGTCCCCCGCATCACGTGCGCGCGCACAGCCTCGTGCCCGGTGATCAGCCGCGCAAGCTGGCCGGGCTGGAAATCCGCCAGCCGCGTCCACAGGCCGACATAGGGGGCGTTCGGTGCCTGAGCCTGCATCCCCACCAGGTGCTCGATGACATCCAGCGGATCCAGGTTTGCCCGCTGGAGCAGAAGTTGGCGCTCGAGCAGCGCGCGGTTCAGCGCGCGCTGCCCGAGCATCTGCCGTTCAGGCACTGGACCGCTCCAGCGCTGGCTCCACCGCCGGCTCCACCGCTGGGCCCGCTGCCGACCGCGGGGCCGCGGCAGCGGCGTCCATCTCCCGCGCCCGCCTGGGCAGCCAGAACGCGATCGCGAAAGCGCACGCGAGCAGGCCCGCGGTTACCAGCGCTGTCCATTGCGCGGCGCCGACAAAGGACTGCGCCGTGCTGGACTGCGGGCCGAGCAGGCCGAAGAAGATGGCGCCGATGCCTGCCACGCCCAGCGCCATGCCCAGCGAATTGACCGTCTGAAGCACGCCGGAGGCCGAGCCGATCTCGGCGGGCTCGACGCCGGCCATGACGATATCGAACAGCGGCACGAACACCATCCCCATACCGATCCCGCCGACGATCATCGGGGCCAGGAGGTCCAGGCTGCCGACGCCAGTGCCCGCGCCGCGCAGGACGGCGTAGAGCGCGAGCAGTCCGGCCGCCTCGACCACGAGCCCGGCGTGCAGCACGCGGCGGCCGAGCTTGCCCATCACCATGCCACCGATCGCGGAGCCGACGAACGCGCCGCCCGCCCACGGCGCCGTGGTGAGCGCCGAGTGCCACGGCGAGAAGCCCAACCCTGCCTGGAGGAAGACGTTGAAGATCAGCACGATCCCGCCCATCGAGCCCACGAACACGACCGAGAACAGAATGCCCGAGGCATAGCCCCGCCGGGCGAAGATGCCCGGCTCGACGAGCGGCGTCACGCCTGCGCGTCTGCGGCGTACCTGGTACCAGGCGAAGCCGGCCAGGACGGGCACCGAAGCCGCGAGCAAGCCGACGATCCACAGCGGCCAGCCCAGCTCATGTCCCTGGACGAGCGGGAAGACGAGCAGGCACATCCCGGCGCCCGCCATGGCCATTCCCGGCAGGTCAAGGCGCGGCCCGGATGCCTTCGCGGCCCCGGATGCCGCAGACGCCCCAGACACCACGGGAGCCGCGGACGCCCCGGATGCCGCGGACGGCCGGGACGGCGCCGGGGGAAGCAGCCGTGCACCGGCGAGCAGCGCGAAAGCACCGATCGGCAGGTTCACCAGAAAGATCATCCGCCAGCCCGTACCGAGGATGTTCGCGCCGATCAGGCCGCCGGAGACGATGGGCCCGAGCATCGCGGACAAGCCCATCACCGGGCCGAATACGCCGAAGGCCTGGCCCATCTCTTCCGCGGCGAACAGATCGCGGATCAGGCCGAAGACCTGGGGCAGCATCACCGCGCCAGCGGCCCCCTGAGCCGCGCGGGCGGCGATCAGCTCGCCTGGGTTGGCGGCGGCGGCGCACGCCGCCGATGCGACGACGAATCCGGCGATGCCAATCAGCAGCATGCGCTTGCGTCCGAAGAGGTCCCCGAGACGGCCGCCGGTGAGCAGGCCTACCGCCATCGCGAGGGTGTAGGCGGCGGCGATCCACTCGATGACGGCGTAGGAACCGCCGAGATCACGGCGGATCGCGGGCGCTGCGACCTGGGCGATCGTCGAGTCGAGCAGGTCCATCACGGCGGCGACGATGGCGGTGGCGAACGCCAGCCAGCGCCAGCGGTGCGACGGGGTGAGAGACGACGGCACGAGCACCTCCAGGGGAGAATCTGGAATGAAGTCTTCCGTTCCACTATAGCGGAACGGAAGGGTTTGTTCCAGTACACTCGTGTCATGACCAACACGGCACCTCTCAGCGGCCGTCGTGCGCAGGCCGCCCGCAACGACGAGCGCATCCTGGAGTCAGCCAAGGCCGTGTTCCTCGCCGACCCCAGCGCACCGATCACCGCGGTGGCCAAGCACGCGGAGGTGGGAATCAGCGCGCTGTACACGCGCTACCGCAGCAAGGAGGAGTTGCTGCGCAAGCTCTGCACGGTCGGCCTTGAGCGCTTCATCGCCGAGACCGAGGCCGCGCTGGCCGACGACCGCGACCTGTGGAGCGTGTTCGCCAACTTCATGCGCCGTCTCGTCGATGCGGACACGAGCTCGATGACGCGGGCCCTGGCCGGCAAGTTCACGCCGACAGACGACATGTTCGCCCTGGCCGAGCGCGCCAACCAGTTGCTGAACGAGCTCTTCGAGCGCATCAGCGGTGTCCTGCGCCCCGACGTCGACGTGCACGACCTGTCGCTGATCTTCGAGCTGGTGGCCGGCCTCAAGAGCGCCCATCCCGGGCGTACGCGGCAACTGCGCCGGCGCTACTTGTCGATCATCCTGGACGGCCTGCGCGTGCGCGGCGGCGAGCCGCTGCCCGGCCCCCCGCCGACCTGGCGGGAGCTCAACGAGCGCTGGATGACCGACGAGCCTGGCTGAGCGCTGACCGTTCCACCGTGTGCCCGCGCCGGACGGCTGCCGCGCACACCGCATGGGGCAGCTCGCGGCTGCCGTGCGGGCGACCCTTACCGGGCGGCGGGCGGGGCGCCGAGCCCATATCACGTGATTTCAGGATTTGTTTTACTTGATATGGATTTACTTTGGTTTACTGCACATAGAACGTATAGCAGATAAATTAGCGGCAGTATTCTGTGGGTGCCAGGACCCATCTTTGCAGCCGGCTCGTAAATTCGGGGACGAAGGTCCCAATTCAAAGAGACCGTTGTCTCCATACAGGGGCGGCCCACATTGAGCATGCTTGAAACAGAAATTCGAAAGGGTGGGAAAATGTTCTTCGGATCTCACGAGTATGGAATCGTGGTCGGGTACGACGGTTCGGCCGGCAGCATGCGGGCACTGCGCTGGGGGGCGTTAACGGCGCAGTCATGGGCGGTCCCGTTGACGGTCTGCCACGTTTGGTCGTGCAAGCCCATAAGGCTGCCAGGGGAAACGGTCCCCGCGAAGCTCTCCTACGACACCGCGGTCCGCGTGCTCGCCCGGGGGGTGGCACGCGCAGAGAAGACACTCGCCCGGGGCCAGGCGCAGAAACTCCTGCTGACTGGCGCGCCCGAGACCGAGCTTTGCACCCTCACCGGCCAGGCGCTCATGACGGTCGTGGGTGCGCAGGGCTTCGGTGGCCAGCAAGAGGCGCTTGGCCCGGTCAGCAGGTACCTCGCGACGCACGCGGACGGGCCTGTCGTCGTCTTGCCGCCCGAAGCGCGCCCGCCGTGCGCTCACCAGCCGGCGAGCGTGGTCGTCGGCACCGACGGATCGCATGAGTCGGACGCGGCACTGGGATTCGCGTTCGCGCAGGCGAATGCGATGTACGTCCCGTTGCACGTGGTCTGCTGCTGGGCGGACCTCGCCCCCGAACCCGTGCGCACACCCCTCGCGGACGTCGAGAACGCGCAGGACGCCGCATACTGCCTGCTTGAGGAGGCGCTCCAGCCTTACCGGGACCGCTATCCGCATGTCACGGTCCGCACCGAGGTCACCGGCCAGATACCGGTGCTGGCCCTGCTCGAAGCCACCTCCTGCGCCCAGTTGCTGGTGGTCAGCGCACGCCTTGCCGAGCGGCGGGCCGGGACCGATGTCGGCGCGGTGGCTCCGGCTGTCCTTGCGCGAGCGCGCTGCCCGGTGGTCATCGAGCCCAGGCGATACGACGGGCTTGCGGAGGTCACCACGTTCAGGCGGTCGGCGTAGGGGACACTGACGCTGCCGATCGGCCAGGACTTCTGCGCCGGTCCGGCCCGCAAGGCCAGGATTTCAGCCGTGCCGCGGTCACAAGAGGCGTTCGAAGACGACGAGATCTCGCCCCGGCCCGTTGTAGCCAGGTATGGGCCCGGTGACCGTGAAACCCATGGACCGGTGAAAGCCGATCGAGGCGTCGTTGCCCGGTGCGGTGACCGCGCTGACCACCCGGCGGCCGTCTGCGCGGGCGAGGGCGAAGAATTCCTCGTACAGCCCGCGGGCCAGCCCGCGGTTGCGTGCCTTCGGCGCCGTCGCGGCGAAGTGGATGTAGGCGCGCTCCGGCTTCGACGGGGACAGGATGCCGATCAGGAACGCCACGGGCCCGCCGGGTCCGTCGATCACCAGGCTGCTGCCATGGAAGTGGTCGAGAAAGAGCCTGGGCAGCGACGCAAGGACCGGCCGGCCCCACCAGTCATCGACGACAGCCGCGATGGCGTCATAGTCCCCGGGCCGCGCCCGGCGGGGGCTGTCGTCGCCCACCAGCGTCACCAGCTCATCCTGCCGGATCACGGGTCTGCACGGGCGAATGGGCAACTTCGGGGAGCGGGTGCCATCCGCCCTGCGCGGACACCTGCGACGCCCGCTGAGTGTAGCGGGCGTCGCGGGTGAATCCGCGTGGCTGCACGGGACTCATTCAGCCTGGCCGAATGCCATGAGCTCCTCGACCTCCTGGGGTGTCAGCTCGCGTGGGACGTCGCCGTGGGCGGCCTTCTCGCCCTGGACGTGGTGCCGGATGTCCTCGACAATCTCGGGGTTGGCCAGCGTGGTGGTGTCTCCGACGTCGGCGAAGTTGGAAACCGCGGCGATGACCCGGCGCATGATCTTGCCGGACCGGGTTTTCGGCATGTCGGGGACGATCCACACGTTCCTCGGGCGGGCGATCTTGCCGATCTCCGTCTCGATAGCGCGGGTGACCTTGTCGGCCATGTCCTGGCTGGGGGCGATGCCTGGCTTGAGCGAGATGTACATCTCCACGGCGCGGCCCCGCAGCTCGTCCATGACGGGGACCGCGGCGGCTTCTGCCACTTCGCCGACCATGAGGGCGGCCGACTCCAGTTCCTTGGTGCCCAGCCGGTGACCGGCCACGTTGATCACGTCGTCCACCCGGCCGAGGATCCGGAAGTAGCCGTCGGCGGCCTGCACCGCGCCGTCGCCGGCGAAGTACGGCCAGTCGCGCCAGTCCGTGCTCGCCTTGTCCTTGCAGTACTTCTCGTAGTAGGTCTGCACGAACCGCTCGGGCTGGCCCCAGATGGTCTGGAAGATTCCCGGCCAGGGGTTGCGGATGCAGATATTGCCCGCCTTGCCGCTGCCCGCCTCGACCTCGTTGCCGTCCTCGTCGTAGATCACGGGGTAGATGCCAAGGACGCCGGGGCCGCAGCTGCCCGGCTTCATCGGCGTTGAGCGCGGGCAGGGTGCTGCCGAGGAAGCCGCCGTTCTCGGTCTGCCACCAGGTGTCGACGATCGACCGCCTCGCCCTTGCCGGCCGACTCGTAGTACCAGCGCCAGACCTCCGGCTCGATCGGCTCGCCCACCGTCGTCATGTGCTTGAAGTGGTAGCTGTACTTCTTCGGCTCCTCCGGGCCGAGCTTGCGGAGCATCCGGATCGCGGTGGGCGAGGTGTGGAAGATGTTCACCCCGAGCCGCTCGGCGATCCGCCAGGGACGTCCCGCGTCCGGATAGGTGGGCACGCCCTCGTAGATCACGCTGGTCGTGCCGAGTGCCAGCGGGCCGTACACGATGTAGGAGTGGCCGGTGATCCAGCCGATATCGGCCATGCACCAGTACGTGTCGTCGGGGTGGATGTCCTGGTAGTACTTTGACGTGCCCGCGACATAGGCCAGATATCCGCCGGTGCTGTGCTGGCATCCCTTGGGGCGGCCGGTCGTGCCGCTGGTGTACATCAGGAACAGCGGCGCCTCGGCCGGCATCGAGACCGGCGCCACCGTCTGGCCGCGGTACTGGCCGAGCAGTTCGTCGACGAAAAAGTCCCGGCCCTCGACCATCGGGGTCTCGGACGCGTACTGCCGGGGTGGCGCCGCCAGACCAGCACCTTGTCGACCTCGGCGCCTTCCTGCCGCGCCGCCGCCACCGCCTCGTCGGCCTTGACCTTGTGATCGATCAGCTCGCCGCCGCGGTAGTAGCCGTCCATCGTCACCAGGACGCGGCTGCCCGAGTCGGCGATCCGGTGGCCGCAGGCGGTGCCGCTGAACCCGCCGAACACCTGGGAGTGGATAACCCCGAGCCGGGCGCAGGCGAGCATCGCCACCGGCAGCTCGGGGACCATCGGCAGGTGAAAGGTGACCCGGTCACCGGGCCGGACAGGCCGCAGAAGTCGCGCAGCAGCGCGGCGAATTCGTTCACCCGCCGGTACAGCTCCTGGTAGGTGATGGCCACCGGGTCTGCTGTCTTCTGGCTCGGGCACCCAGATGAGCGCCGCCTTGTTCGCGCTCGCCGCGAGGTGCCGGTCGACGCAGTTGTAGCAGGCGTTCAGCTTCCCCCCGACGAACCACTTCCAGAACGGCGGGTTGCTGGTATCCAGCGTCGTGTGCCAGTAGGAATCCCAGCTGAGCAGGTCGGCGTACTCCTTGAAGCACTCGGGGAAGTGCTCCTCGCCGAACCGCTCGTAGATGTCCGGATCGGCCGCGTTCGCCTGCCCGATGAACGCCGCCGGCGGGTAGTAGTAGCCCTCCTCGCGCCAGTGCACCGCGATCTGCGCCTCGGAGGTGCGAGCCTCCGGATCTCTTTCTCGTGTTGTCCAGCCTCCCGTTCGATGTGCAAAAGGTTCGATGTGGAAAACAGGAAAAAGCAAGCCCGCGCTACTCCTCCCCAGGCAGGAGGCCAGCGCAGACACCGAAGTCATGCAGTTGCGCGGAGATAGCTGCCTGGCGGGTGAACGCGACCGCATCGGCCCGCGTCAGCAACTCCCAGCACAGGTCGTCGGTCAGCACAGCGCGCGCAATGCACGGCGCCCAGCGCTGTCAGCGGCCCTGTCTCCGCCTCGTGGCGCAGGCCAGCAAAATCACGCGCGGACGCCTGGTTCGGGGCGGCGGCCTGGAGTTCCCCAAGGAGCACCGACAGCTCGTCAGCGAGGTACTGCTGCGTCATCGGACCCCCCTCCCATAACCGGGAGGAAACATCCATCGTAACTCCGCGCTGCGGCGGACACCATGGCCCGCTACCGCGAGCACCCTAGGGAATTTCGGTCGCGGAGACCCGCACCACGGTTTACTCCCCGGCACCTGGGTCGCCGGCTCACCGGGAGCGATTAGTCACCCTTCGCGGTGCGCCGAGCCTGAAAACGCAAACGTGATCTCGTGCGCACCGGCCGGGCCCGTGATGCGAGGCGGCCGGGCAAGGATCCCGGCAGCGATGTGAGCAAATTGCCGGCGCCGCAGGACGCGGTTTGCATTGATCGAGTCCCGCATGGCGTGCCCATTTAGGCTGGGACAAAGAGTGCCGCTCAGCTGCCGAGGTAGGCGAGCACCGCGAGCACGCGGCGGTTGTCGTCGTCGGAGGGCTGGAGGCCGAGCCGCAGGAAGATCGCGTCCTGCGCCACGAACGCCGGTCGAGGGCGTCGGGCGACCCGGCGGGCTCGCGCGCCGGACATGCCTCCGCGCGCTCTCGGCAACTCGTGGGTCGTGGGCCAGGGGCTTACGGGTCCGGGCGGCAAGCCGCTGAGCCGGCAGGCGGCCAACAATTTGATGCAGCAGGCGCCTGCCAGTGTTCAGAATGCGCCCAACTCGAATGCCTTCCAGGCCTGGCTGAGCCAGCACCAATTACACGCAGTGGTGGGGCCTATCAGCCGCAGAGCCGGTTCTGGCACTTCCAAGCTCATCGAGGGCGGCTGGCTGCTGGCGCTGTCCCTGGTCCTCATCGCGGCCACCGTCTGGGTGGTCCGCCGCCGCGCCGCATGAAGCTGGAGCGGGCCCAGTGAGCGGTCAGGCGGGAACGGTCTTCACCACCTGGTACATGATGTGGTCCTGCCACTTACCGGCGATGTTGAGGTACGCAGGCGCCATGCCGAAGCGGACGAACCCGTTGCGCTCAAGCACGCGCTGCGACCTGACGTTGTGCAGCAGGGTTTCTGCCTGGATCCGGTGCAGTCCGAGCTCCTCGAAGGCCACGCGGATGATGTCGCGGACGGCCGCGGTGGCGAGGCCGCGCCCGTTGTCGGCGGCGCTCACCCAGTAGCCCAGACTGCACGACTGGAACGGGCCACGCACGATGCCGTTGAGCGTGATGCGGCCGGCCACGCGCCCGGAATCGCCGAGGAGGACGTGCGGAAGTACTGATCCTTGCTCGTATCGCGCGAGCGCGTCCCGGATGACCGCGCGCTGGCCGTCCACCGTGAAGTAGTCGTCGCTCCGGATCGGATCCCACGGGGCGAGGAACTCACGGTTGGCGCGGAGCAGCTCCGCCAGGACCGGGACGTCGTCGAGCGTGACAAGTCGGGTGACGCTCACCCGCCCATGCTCGCAGGGTTGCGGGACCGCGCTGGTCTGATCCGGGGGTCCCGCCGGACGGCTCCGGTCTCATCCGGGCTGGCCGGGCGCGGTGGCCGCCGCGGCGCTGATTTGTGCTGCCAGCTCACTCGCCCGGGCAGCAGCCGACGCCGCCGCGGCCTGGTCACCGGCCGTCGCGAGCAGCACGGCGCGCTTGGACCAGGCATAGGTGCTGCATTCCCTGACGGCAAGGCGCTCGCTTACCAGGGCATTCGCAAGATCCTCTCGTCTGGCGCGGATCGCCGCCTCCAGCAAGGTCCGCTCGACCGCGTCGCGCTGGGCGTGGCTGCCACCGAACTCGTGAATCCGGGTCCGGATGGGCATTAGGTCATCGAGCACCTGCTCGTACTGCCCGGTGCCGAAATGCACCAGGCTCCGGCAGACTGGCAGCCCCACGATGGACGTCATCGCCCAGCCGGTTGCCGCCGGATTGCCCTCGCGGACGACCCGCTCCAGTGCGGTGACCACCTCCTGGGCACGGCCCGGCTCACCAGCGCCGATGAACGCCATGATCGCGTGCATGTCGTTGAACGGGTAGAAACCGGGCGCGAGCAGCCGCGCCCAGGCTGCGGCCAGCGGCGGCCACCGGTTCCCGACCGAGCTGCCCTCCAGCTGCAATCGCCACAGCAGCGCCGTCGCATCGAGCAGCTCGAGTGCGACATCCTCAGATCCGCTGTGGTGCAGGAAGCTGTCGTAGACAGCGAGCGCACCCGCGATGTCGTTGGCCTGGAGCAGGTAAAGCGCGTAGTGCCAGGAGTTATGCACATTGAGGAAGTTGTCTGCTGACCAGTTCTCCCGGTGCACTCGCATGAAACGCACCCCGTCCGGAATCTGGCCCTGCATCTCGTAGGTGTGCACAACGGCGTGAATACCCCACACATCGTCGGGGTTCGTCTCTACGGCACGCTGGCCGGCCTCCGCGGCATGACCGTATTGATTGCACTCTTCCAGCCCGAAGGCATACATCCCGGCCACGAATCCGGATTGGGGATCCCGGCTGCCCCACGCGCTGAGCGCCCGGCCGATCCGGTCTCTGAGATTGACGGCGTCGCCGGTGAAGAAATCGATCTGGTGGCCCACCCCGAGGGCGAGCATGTCCCGCGGGTATCGCACCGAAATGTCGCCGAGGAGCGCGCCCGCTCCAGCCATGTCACCGGCGATCCAGTGTTCAGCCGCTGCCAGGTGAGCACGCTCGCGCGGCAGCAGGGCACTGTCCCGGCTGCTGGCCGGCCCGAGTGCGGCACGCGCAGCGGCGACGCCACCCTCCTCGGTGGACATCAGTCCCAGATAGGCGCCAAGTACCCGGCCCATGACACAGCCAGGATCGGCCGCGACCGACTCCGCCGCCACGTCCGTGACCTGGGGCTGGAAGCGGATCAGGTGGTCGATGGCCCGGTCGTAGGCGGCTGCGGCCTCTTTCGAGCCCGTCAGGCTCAGGCCCTGCTTGTCAACGGCCATCCCCGCACCTCCACCCCGGGTTCCCCGCCACGTCCACCACAGCATGCCACCCCCCGGCCAGGCAACTCCCTGCTGACGGCCCACGCGATGCCAGCCGCGGTGTGACCGCGCCGTCGGGAGAAGCCACGCGCGCGGTGTCAGTGCCTCTGCCTAGCGACCGAGGATCGCTAGGTCACGGCCCCGGCCCGGGGCCTGGCTCCCAGCTGGGTGAGGGCATCTGACAGACCGCTGGCGAAGGCCGCCAGGTCGGGGACGGCGTCCGCATCACCGGCGATGCTGAAATTCAGCTGTCCGGCGTAGGAAAGCACCCCGACGGACACGGTGACGTTGCCCTGCACGACCCCGGTCTGGAAGACCTCGAGGACTTGCGCGCCAGCGAAATACAGCGGTGCGGCCGGGCCGGGAAGGTTGCTGGTGAACAGGTTGACCAGCCGCTGGCGTGACATTGCCCGGGTCATCCACCGCTGGGCGAAACGGCCGGCTGGCTGGTACGGCGGGTATCGTTTCCGTTCCCTGGTGACCCGGGCAATCTGCGCCAGTCGGCGGGCCGGGTCGGGCTCCGCTACCGGCAGCGGCACCAGCATGATCCCGACCCGGTTACCGGCGCCTGCCATGTCGCCGGCGCGGCGGATCGACGCCGCGACCGAGGCCTTCAGGGTCAGCCCGGGCGTCAGCTCGTCCCGGCCCGCGAGCAGCCGGCGTGCCCCGCCGGCCACTGCCGTGAGCACCACGTCGTTCACCGTCGCACCGTGTGCGTGGGCCACCGCCGTCGCACGGGTGAGATCTGCCCGGACGACCTGCAGGCGGCGGCCCGTCCCGGCCGGCCGGTTCAACGACACTCGCGGGGCGAGGCCCTCGCCACCGAGCCGGCGGATCTGGCGCGCAACCGAGCCGAGGCGATGAATGACAACGGCAGGATGCCTGATTATGGACGCGGCTGCGGCCACGGCGCCGGCGCGCTGGCACAAACTGTCGGTGAACATCCGCCCGCCGCTGGGGGCGGGCGCGGGCCGCCATGTGTCTCGTGTTTCCGGAGGCGGCGCATCCGGGGTCATGTCGAACAGCGCGCCGATCAGCGCGATGGCGGCGATGCCGTCGGCGACCGCGTGATGCAGGCGGATGAGCATGCCGACGTTGCCGTCGGCGAGCCCGGGGAGCAGCCACAGTTCCCACAGCGGGCGCGACCGCTCCAGCGGCGGTTCGTTCAGCTCCGCGCACGTCACCAGCAGGGCCGCCTCATCGCCGGGCGCGGGGATCGCGCGGGCCCGCACATGCTGGCAGATGTCGAAGCCTGGAAAGTCAGCCCACACCGGCGGCCCCACGCCGGGGTGCGGCCGCCACAGCATCTGGCGCAGCCGGGGTGCCAGGTACAGACGCCGTTCCACCTCCGCCCGCACCGCATCCAGCCGCAGCCGCCCCCGTTCATCATGCAGGGGCGCTCCGTCGACCACAGCAAGGGCTGCGACATGCATGGGCACGCCGCGGCCCTCGACCCGCAGGTTGCTCACATCAAGCGGGCTCAACCGCTCCAGCCGGTCGGCCCGTGAACACGGCGGCGGGACAGAAGGGTCGGTGGAAACCGCAGCCGACCGGGCCGGGTTCTGCGCTCGCCGCTTGCTGGCGGGTAGCCGCTTGCGGCTCATATCGCAGCCCTTCAGGGTGCCCGGCTGGGCTCAAACTGGACGTCAAAGCCGACGATCGCGCCGTGACCCGGGCCATGGCAGAGGCAAACGACCCGGCCCAGCCCGGGCGAACGACCCAGGGCCGCCAGGCCGCGGCCGGCCAGGGCGACCAGGCGATCCGCACAGCGCCGAAACAAGCCGCTGCCAGGCCGCCGCCTCCACCCGCCGCCCGGCCGGGTGGAGGCCAGCCGACCTGGTCGTGCTCCTGCCACTCGCCGCCGGGAACCGCGGCCCGGCCACGCGCTGGCAACGCAGAAACGTTGGACTCTGGTGGCGCGCGACCGAGCGTTCTGTTCTGCCATTGTTGTCCTCGTCTGCCACCCGCGCTGGTACGCGGGCGTGGCGGGTCCAGGCCCTCGCAACCTGCAGGACAGAAATGGGTCGCCCGACCCGGGAAGTAAGTGAGAACAGCATGAACAGGAGCGCACGAAGACTGGCGGTGATGATAGGGGTGGGGGGGCGGGCGCTGCGGGCGCTGCGGGCGTCGCCGCGGTTGCCGCAGATCCCGACGTCCGGCAGGGGGCCCTGGGCCTGGTGCGGTTTGCGCGGCCGTTGCCCCGGGATGCGGCACGGCCGCCGGTGCCGCCAGCGCTACCGCCCGGCCGGGTCGTCGAGCTGCCGGGCCGTGGCGAGGTGTTCGCCCGCGATTCCGGCGGGCGGCCCGCTGATCCGGTCGTTCTGCTCCTGCATGGATGGACCGTTAGCGCCGACCTCAACTTCTTCCCGGCATACGGCATGCTTGCCGAGTCCTACCGTGTGATCGCGCTCGACCACCGCGGACACGGGCGCGGGATGCGCTCGACCGAACCGTTCAGCCTCGAGGACTGCGCAGACGACGCCGCCGCACTGTTGGGTCAGCTCGGAGTCGAACAGGTGATAGGGGTCGGGTATTCGATGGGCGGTCCGATAGCGCTGCTGCTGGCTCGACGGCATCCTGGGCTGGTGGCCGCTCTGGTCCTGCAGGCCACGGCACTCGAGTTGCGCCGCACGGCCCGCGAGCGGGTGCTCTGGCACATGCTGTCAGTGTTTGAGCTCGGGCTGCGGCTCGGCACCAGCGCCGGTTTTGTCGAGCGCTTCCTTCGTCAGGCAATCGAAGAACGGCCAGAACTCGACGTCTACCGGCCATGGCTCGCCGCAGAATTCCGCCGCGGGCTCCCGCGCGAACTCGCCGACGCGGGGTATGCGCTAGGTCGTTATGAGGCTCATCCCTGGGTGGCTGAGCTCGATGTTCCCGCGGTGTCGCTCATCACGACGCGCGACCGGCTGGTGCGGCCCGACAAGCAGCGGGAACTCGCCGCGGCCTTGCACGCGCACGTGGTCGAGATCGAGGCGGACCATGACTTCCCGCTCGTCGAGGGCGAGAAGTATGCGCGCCTGACCCGGCTCGCCGTCGACACGGCTGCCGCTGCCGCCGGCCGGACGACCGCCGCGTAAGCCCGAGATCCATCTGGCCCGCGGCGGGGGGCGAACCACGCCAAGTGATCTCAGCCAGCCAGTTCGTGGCCACGGCCGCAGCCCGGGCCGGCGCCGGTGGCTGTGCGAGTATGGCCAGGACACCCGCGCACCAGCGGATGTTCTGCTCTTGTACCCGCGTCCCGCCATGAGTGCCAGACAGGCGGACGCGGTCACCGAAGGGTCAAGCCGTGCACCCATTTCGCGCCGCGATCGAGGCGGGGGATCTGCCGCGCGCTCTCGCGCTGCTCGCGGAGAATGTCGTCTTCCGCAGCCCGGTCGTGTTCAAGCCCTACCACGGCCGTGATGCCGTCGCGCCGATCCTGGCCGGCGTCGCGCGCGTATTCGAGGACTTCCGCTACGTGCGCGAGATCGGCGGGCCCGGCGCGCGTGACCATGCGCTCCTCTTCGAGGCGCGCATCGGGGATCGTCACCTCGAGGGATGCGACGTCCTGCATGCCGCAGGCGACGGCTCGATCGACGAGTTCACCGTGATGGTCAGGCCGCTGTCCGCGGCTCTTGCCCTGGCGGAGGCGATGCAGGCGCAGCTCGCAGACGCTGGGGACGACCACCCCGGCTGACGACGACGCCGCGAGACCTCGTGGTACCGCCGGAGTCGTTCTGGAAAGGATGCTAGCCACCTGGTTGTGCACAAAGCTGTGGATGACTTGTGCAAATGCGCAACAAACCTGTGTGTGATGTGGGGATAACGCTGGGGATTACTGGGTCATCCGCGCCTCTGGTAGGGCCGTCACCTCGGAGAACGCTCTCCACACCCTGTGTATGGGACTAAATCTGAAAGTGTCCACATGTAATAGCCGCAACAGCTATAAGTGGGCTGAATGTTTATTGGATGTTTATCCGGCTGTGATTCGAAGGCAGGACCGTGGAGTTTCAAGGCCAGACGGAGCCGGACGCTTTCAAGGGGAGGAGAAGCGTCATTGTAGCGTACATGCAACGGCGGAACCACGCCCTGTAATAAGGGCAGGTTGCGCTTTCCCGTGCTGGGGGGATGATCAGCCGCCTCGCATGATCGCGGCGGGACCGGCGCCACGGAATGCCTGGGGGCGCAGTCGGCCGCGCGGCGGATTGGCTCGGCGCAGCTGCCTGTTCCCGGGGCGGGCGCCGCGGCTGTACGGCAGGTCACCTCTGGCCGAACTGGAGGTCTGCACATGAGAATCAAGGTCCCGCCAGACGACGCCAGCGTGCTTGAGATGAACGACTGGATCGCCGAGCTGCGTGCCGACGGTCGCGCTGAGCCCGCACGTGATGGCGGCCACGGCCGCCCCGTACCGGGAGCCACCGCCGTTACTCCGCCTACGGACAGGCCCACTGCCAGCGCCGAGAAGACCACTGCCAGCGCCGAGAAGACCACTGCCAGCGCCGAGAAGACCACCGCCAGCGCCGAGCCTACCGAGCGGGCCGCCATCGGCGACCAGCTACGGACACCGATCGCGTGGTGCGAGATGGGTTCCTGCATCTCGCACCACGCCGATCCAGCAGCGCTCGGCGAGGCCGACATCCGCGCCCGGGCGATCTCCGTCGGCTGGCGTCTGGACGGCCTCGGCCGGCTGGCCTGCCCCAGTTGCCAGCAGAGCGGCCCCGGCTTCTGGGCCTCGCACCCAGTCGCGCTGTGGGACCGGAACGTGGCCATCACGCGGGCCTACCTGATGGCCGTCGCCATGCGCAACGATGCCGTGGCCGACGATGCGGAGAAAGGCGCATGATCAGGCGACTCCGGGCCTGCCCAGTGCTGAATGCCGCCAGGGCCCGGGGTGCTGATGGCGGCCGCAGCCGGGTGGAACTGGGCCGACCGGTGAGCACGGGTGAGCGGCTGACGGTGCAAGAATGCGCCCAGGAGGCAAACCGCCGCCGCGCCGGCAACGCATATCTGTGCGCGCCCGTTTCCCCCGTATCGCAGCTGGATTGATCGCGCGGCGATGGCAGCACACTCATCACACCTGGCGCCCAGCACCTGCCGCCGCTGGCCAGCGCAGGCTGTCGAGATGGCCGACCTGGCGAGCGGGAACTGGCCGCTATCGCCAGATCCAGCCCCCTTGGGCTGGACCTGCTTGCCGCCGATCGCCCCGGGCACGCCCGGCACGCACGCCGGATCAGTCCGCGCGGCGCGCGACTTCACCATCGCCACCTTGCAGCGGTGGTGCGCGACAGAACGCAGCGAAGACATCGCGATCGTCGTGTCTGAGCTGCTGACCAACGCGTTGCTGCACGCCCTGCCACCGGCCGCCGGCCGGGCCCGATGGCCGATCCGGCTCGGCCTGCTCCAGCCTGGGCGCTGCGTGCTGTGCGCGGTAGCCGACCCGAGTGAACTGGCTCCGGCGCCCGCAGCGCCGGGTGACCTCGCCGAGACCGGCCGGGGGCTGGACATTATCTGTGCGCTCAGCGACAGGTGGGGCTACACCACACCAGGCGACATGGGAAAGGTCGTCTGGGCGCTGTTCTCCACCTAAATCACGCTTCAGCCCGCAGGGCGCTTGCTCGTAAGCACGCGATGTTCAGCGACACGGCCAGTTCACCCGAACAGCTGTGTGATCAATTCCCTATCGGCCGCGCTGGGACCACTTCCCGTCGCTCGAGCGGCGTCCGCGATCGTACCGGCTTCAACGACTTGGCCTGGGCCGCGGGCTCGGGGCCGGAATGGCTCGCCAGCTACGTCGAGTACCATTCTGTCAACTTGCCCGCCGGCTGGACACCACCCGCCGAGCGTTCGACCGCCCGGGGGGCGAGAACTGAGCCAGATGAACCCGCCGTGGTCTGTTCTCGTAGGGCGCTCGTCGGCGCTTAGCCGTTACGCGCCGCGGCTCACCAGCACCGTTCACTGCTCAGCGAAGCATCCACTCTGTTTGGGGGTTCAGCCAAGATGATCAGTACGCAAGCGGCGTTACTCTACGGACCCGGCCAGGACTACAAGATCGAGACTGTCGAACTCGACGAGCCAATGGCCGGCGAGGTGCTGGTTGAGATCCGAGCCTGCGGGCTGTGTCATTCCGACGAGCATGTGCGGACCGGTGACCTGCCGCTCCCGCACTACCCCGTCATCTGCGGCCACGAAGGTGCTGGCGAGGTCGCGCAGGTCGGCGAGGGGGTGACGTCGGTGGCGCCCGGTGACCATGTGGCGATGGCGTTCGTTCCCTCCTGCGGCACCTGCAGGATGTGCCGCATGGGCACAGCGTTCCTGTGCGACATGGGCATGAAGCTCTTCGACACCGGGATGATCACCGATGGCCGCATCGCGCACCGGATCGGAAACGAGCCGGTCGCGCGGTACGCGCAGCTCGGCGCCTTCGCGGAGCGGCAACTGCTCGCCGAGTCCTCCGTCGTCAAGGTGGACCCGGACATCCCGTGGCCGGCGGTCGCCCTGGTCTCGTGCGGGGTGGCCACCGGGTTCGGCTCGGCGGTCAACCGGGCGGGAATCCGTCCCGGTGACACCGTGGCCGTCCTGGGCGTCGGCGGCGTCGGCATCAACGCGGTGCAGGGTGCACGGGTGGCGGGAGCGCGGCGGATCATCGCCGTCGACCCGGTGGAGTTCAAGCGCGAGCAGGCCCTGCGCTTCGGCGCCACCCACGTCTACTCCTCGGTGGCTGACGCCATCGCCGGAGTTGGCGAACTGACGTGGGGCGAGATGTGCGACTCGGTCATCTGCACCTTTGGTGTCATGCGTGGCGAGCTGCTCGAGCCTGCGCTCACGTTGACGGCCAAGGGCGGCACGTGCGTCGTCACCTCGGTGGCACCGATTGCCCAGGCCCAGGCCGATGTCAACCTGTTCATGCTGGCGATGATGAACAAACAGATCAAGGGCTGCCTGTACGGATCGGAAAGCCCCCGGGTCCAGATTCCCAAGCTGCTGAACCTCTACCGCGATGGCATCCTGAAAATCGATGAGCTGATCACCGAGACGTACCCGCTCGATCAGGTCAACCAGGGCTATGCGGATGTCGAGGCCGGCCGGGTCCTGCGCGGGACTATTACTTTCTGACTGGACCCGGGCCGTCCTCGAATTCGCGGCGCGCGGCTCACGCAAGGCCATTTACTTTATGTCAGCTACTGGCATCTTTTCTTGCCACGCTACCGGGTCGGACGTTTTGCCGACTGCCATTCGGGGACCGCCCACCATGGTGAAGACGATCTCATAGCGATGCTCCTGCACTCATCGCTGGAGGCAGGGCGCGCTCCCCGGCTCACAGGTGCTGGGGCGCCAACTTCCACACAGTAGCCCCTTGCGCGTCTGCCGGGCGGCTGTAACACTCCCGACATGAATGTCACGGATAGCAATAGTGCGAATGCGGATAGTAATTCCGGAGCGGGGGACGCCGACGACGATGCCTTGCACACGTCGTTCGCGCGGGTCCTCCAGGCCGGGGAAGGAGCCGCAGCCTACTTCTATGGCCGCCTCTTCGCAGGGAACCCCGACATCCGCGGCATGTTCCCCGCCGCGATGGACTACCAGCGCGAACGCCTCCTCCGCGCCCTTGTGCACATCACCAAGAACCTCGGCAACCACGCCGCGCTGACCACCTACCTCGCCCAGCTCGGCCGTGACCACCGCAAGTACGGCGTCCGCCCCGAGCACTACGACGACGTCGGCCAAGCGCTGCTGACCACCTTCGCGAAGTTCGCCGGGGACACCTGGACCCCGGCCGCCGCCGAAGCGTGGACCGCGACCTACCAGCTCGCCGCCAAGGTCATGACCGACGCCGCCGCCGAAGCCGCCGAGAACACCCCGCCGTGGTGGATGGCCGAAGTCGTCGCCCACCGCCGGCCCGCCCGTGACCTCGCCGTCGTCACCGTCTGCCCCGAGACACCCGTCCCCTACGAGGCGGGGCAGTACGTGTCCCTCCAGGTGCCGCACCGCTGGTGCCGGGTCTGGCGGTCCTTCTCCATTGGCAACGCGCCCCGCGACGACGGCCTCATGGATTTCCACGTCCGCGCGGTCCCCGGCGGCTGGGTCTCCACCGCCCTCGTCAAGGACACCGCGCCCGGCGACTGGCTCGTCCTCGGCCCGCCCGCCGGGTCGATGACCGCCGAACCCGGCTCGGACCGGCCGATGCTGTGCGCCGCCGGGGGGGTCGGCCTCGCCCCGATCAAGGCCCTCATAGAGCACGCCATCCAGACCAGCGCACCGGGCCAGCGTCGCCCGATCCTGCTGTTCGCCGGGGCCCGTACCGCGGCCGGGCTGTACGACCGTGAAGCCCTGTACCGCCTCGAGCAGGCCCACCCGTGGATGCGGGTCGTCACCGCCGTCTCCGATGGCATCGGCAACGGCCCCTATCACGGCACCGTCCCCGACGTCCTTGACCGGCTCCTCCTCGACGCCGACCGCGAGCACGCCGACCCCGGCGCGGACGGCGCCGACCCCTGCCGCGACGCCTACGTCGCCGGGCCACCCGCGATGGTCCAAGCCACCCTGCCGGTCCTGTCCGCCCACGGGGTGCCTGACGCGCTGATCCGGCACGAGCTCGAAGCGCTCACCACAGGCGCCCACCTGCCCATCCCCAGAAATGGAAACGGTGCCGCCCGTGTCTGCCCTCGATGACCTCCAAGGCGCCCGGCAGTTAGTCGGCCAAGCCGAACGGGCGCTCTGGGACTGCACCCAGGGGTGCGGCCCGATCGACGCCGCCGTCATCACCGCGGCCGTCACGGGCATCCTCCGGCCACTGGCACACGTCGTGGTCATCCTGTCGCTGGAACGGGTCACCTCAGACCCGGCCCGCCGCGGCCACTTCGACGCTCTCGCGCTCCTGATGGATGACGTGCTTACCGATCTAGAGAGACTCCGCCGCACCGCCGCGCAACAGGAGAGGCACGAGAATGACAGTGCAGGCGCTCACGACGGTCCCGGCGGGGGAGGTTGACCCCGCCGAGGCCACCACCTTCATCCACCTATTCCACGCCGAGAACCCTGCCGCCGGGCCGCCCGGTCCCCGCCTCCGCGACGTGCTCGCGGACATCTACTCCACCGGCACCTACTGGCACACCCCCGCGGAGCTTGCCTGGGCCTGCCAGGTCGCCTGGCGGAACTCCGCCCGCTGCATCGGCCGCATCCGCTGGCGCAGCCTCCGCGTCCGCGACCGCCGCGACGTCACCGACCCCGACGAGGTCGCCGCAGAATCGGTCACCCACCTCCGCGAGGCCACCAACGGCGGCCGGATCCGCTCCATCATCACCGTGTTCGCCCCCGACCGCCCCGGACTGCCGGGCCCGCGGATCTGGAACCCGCAGCTCATCCGCTACGCCGGCTACGCCCGACCAGACGGCACCATCCTCGGGGACCCACTGCACGCCGGGCTGACGTTGTTAGCGGGCCGGCTCGGCTGGACCGGGAGCGGTGGCCGGTTCGACGTCCTGCCGCTGATCGTGCAGGCGGTGGGGGAGCCGCCGAGGCTGTACCCGGTGCCCCCGGACGCGGTACTGGAGGTCCCGCTCACCCACCCCCGCCACCCGTGGTTCGCGGAACTGGGGCTGCGCTGGCACACCACCCCGGTCATCACCGACATGTGGCTCGCCGCCGGCGGCATCAGCTACCCCTGCTGCCCGTTCAACGGCTGGTACATGGCCACCGAAGTGGCGACCCGCAACCTGGGCGACACCGGCCGGTACGACATGTGCCCGGTCGTCGCCGCCCGGATGGGCCTCGACACCGCCACCAGTCGGACCCTGCACCGTGACGAGGCGCTCGTGGTCCTCAACCAAGCCGTCCTGTCGTCCTTCGACCAGGCCGGGGTCACCGTCGCCGACCACCACACCGAGTCCGACCGGTTCCTCACCCACGTGCAGCGTGAAGAACGCGCCGGGAAGGTGTGCCCTGTCGACCGGTCGTGGATCGTGCCGCCCACCGGCCCTACCTCCGTGTTCTACCGCTACTACGACGACGCCGACCTGCGGCCCAACTTCTATCGGCACCCGCCGCCCGACGTGGCCTGTCCCCTTTAGCCGGAGGCACCAATGATCGTCACCCACGGCGAACCCGGACCCGCGGGCGAGCACGTCCTCCAGGAACGGTGCGGCAGCGCAGAACGGGCTGCCCGGTTCTACGGAACCCAGGTCCTCGGCCACCCCAACACGCAGATGCAGCAGTCCACCCGGGCGGCGGAACGGGCGTTCATCGCCACCGCCGATGGCGCCGGGGACTGCCACTGCAGCGTCCGGGCGGGGCCGTGTTCGGCGCGGCTACGTCGCCGAGGCTGACCACGGCCTGGGAGGCCGCTGAACAACACCTGCCCGGCTCGCGTGCCCCCGCATCCCGGCTGGCGGCGTTGTCACCCTGGCCGTTACAAACCGCTGGTAGCGGCCTCGGGCTCCGCCTGGCCAGCCGGGCGCGGATGACCCGCTCGCTGATCGGACGCCGTTGTTCAGCGGCCTCCTAGCCGCGCGCCTGGTCACCGCTCGGGTACGTTGGCGTTGTGCCTGACGGGCCGGTCGCCGACATGATCAGCAGCGGGCGTGATCCCGATCGCCGCAGGTCGGTGCCCCGGCGGTTGTTTACCGGCGCGGCTGCGATGCTCATCGCCGGCGGTGTCGCCGTGCACCTGATCGCCGGTGGTTCGGGCCGCCCGCCGCAGCACAAGGCACGGGATTCGCTGTCGTCCGCGGCGCTGGCCGCGCCGTCGATGCTGCACGGAACGCCCTTGCGGCCGGGTGGCGCGCCCAGCACCTTGCTGTTCCTCGGCGGCAACGAACTGCGGCTGCTGAATGTCCGGGATCAGGCGCCGGCGTCCCTCACGGACATACTGCCGGGTGCCGCGCGTGCACGCGATCCGCTCGGCCCTGATTCCGCGGTGCAGCAGATCACTTCGGCGGCTGGCGGCGTCGTCGTGCTCATTTCCAGCCACGGCCCAGCAGGTCTCCCGGATATCGGAGATGTCCTGTTCATCCCAGTCAGCGCGTCGGGTGCGGGCCCTCCGCGCGTCATCGCCAGGGCAAACTACGTGGCTGTGGCGCCGGACCACCGCGACATCTGGGCCGAGCAGGCCGGGCCGCCCTGGGGGGATGGACCCGATGACAGCCCGGCCTGGCTCGTCGACGAGGCTGGCCACCGCCTGTCCGGTGCCCGTAGCCTCCGTGGCCGGGTGCTCGTCGCCGCCACCGTCGGCGGCCTGCTCGTCGAGGGTCCAGTCGGAAAGGTAGCCCTGGTCGACCCAGTCAGCGGCAGCGCCGAGCACACCAGCATCCCGGCGGACGCGATCATCGCCGGTGCCGACGCCGACCAGGTCGCCTGGCAGGCCGCGTCCTGCAAGGTCCGCTGCCCGCTGCACGTCACCGACGTGCGGGGCGGACCGGGCACGGCGATCGCCCTGCCGCCGCGGACAGCCCTCGATCCCGCCGACACCCCGGGCTTCGATCCGGCCGGCCAGCGCCTCGCCCTGCCACTGGACATCATCGATCACCACGGAACGGCCACCGGCACGGATGTCTACGTCGCGGACATCAGCGCCCGCAAGCTGATCCGGGTTCCGGGTGGGCCGATACCGGTCGCCACCCTTCCCGCCGTACTCGGCGCATTCCCGGCGGGCTCCACCGGCATCGTCTCCGCGCGCTGGGCCGCCGATGGCTCGGGACTGTGGATCGTGGCCACTGATGGGCTGTACCTCCAGGTGGCCTACTGGACGGGCACCGGCCAACTCCATGTGCTCCAGCCGAAAGCCGGGCTGGCGTACAAATTCGACGTCCCGGGGACCGGCACCCCTGGTCCCTGACCCGCACGTGCACAGCGCCGGATCTGGGACCGCCGGACCGGACGTCCCGGTAACCGGGTTGCGGGATGCGGGGTAGGCCCGCCCAGGGCAGGCCGGCCGGCCTGGGTTCGGGAACAGCGAGGCCGGGTGCGATGTTCCGGCCGTCGGGACAACGAGCAGAAGGGAACGCGCATGGGGGCGCATCTGCGGGACCAGCTAGGACAGTTCGGGATCTGGCGAGGCGCCGGTCAGGTGACGGCTCGGCTTGCCGCCGCTATCGAGGAGCTCGGCTTCGGTGCGCTGTGGCTCGGCGGCTCGCCCGACGGTGACCTGGCTCAGGCAGAAGAGCTGCTCAACGAGACGAGCACCATCATGGTCGGCACCAGCATCGTGAACATATGGAAGGACGGCCCGCACCAGGTGGCCCGCTCGTACGCCCGGTTGCAGGACCGCCATCCCGGCCGGTTCGTGCTCGGCGTCGGCGCGGGGCATCGTGAGGCGACGCGGCAGTACGAGCACCCGTATGCGGCTCTGGCCGCCTATGCGGACGCACTGCGCAGCGACGGCGTCCCGCAAGACACTCTGGTGCTCGCCGCGCTGGGCCCGAAGGTGCTCCAGTTGGCGGGCGAACGCGCGGCAGGTGCGATCCCGTACCTCGTGCCGCCCGAGCACACCCGCCAGGCACGGGAGATCCTGGGCCCGGAGCCGCTGCTGGCCCCCGAGCACAAGGTGGTGCTTGCTGCTGACACCGCACGTGCCAGGGCGCTCGGCCGCGCCCGGGTACGTACTCCGTACCTCGGCCTGGTCAACTACACCAGTAACCTGCGCCGGCTGGGCTGGTCTGAGGAGGACCTGAGCGAGGGCGGCAGCGACGCGCTGATCGATGCGCTGGTCGCGCATGGCCGCGCGGACCAGGTGGCGGCCCAGCTCGGCAGGCACCTGGCCGCCGGCGCGGACCACGTGGTCATCCAGTTGCTCACCGAACCGGACGTCGATCCAGTGCCGGGTTACCGGGACCTGGCGCAGGCCCTGGCGCTGTGACCACGGATGCGCTGGGACGAGTCCGGGTAGACAATGGCAAGCAAGGAAAGGAGGAAAGCGATGTTCGAGGCGGGCGACATCCGGGAGTGGCGCGGCCACAACGTGGTCGACAGCAGCGGCCACAAGATCGGGACGCTGGAATCGGTCTACGTGGACACCGGCACCGACCAGCCCGCGTTCGCGGCCGTCACGGTCGGCCTGCCGACGCGGCACCGGCTTGTCTTCGTGCCTCTCACCGGAGCGACCGTGGGCCCTGGGTACCTCAAGATCACCTACCCGAAGCGCCAGGTGAAGGACGCACCGTCGATCGGAACTGACGGGGAGCTGCCGGCCGGTGACGAAGAGGCGATCTTCAAACACTACGACATGGATTACCAGCCTGGCGGCGGCGGCGAACGGCGTCTCGCGCGCCGCTGACCCCCGGGAGGATCGGAGAGCCCGAGATGGCGCTGTTCCTGCTGCTGATCATTGTTGCGATCGCGCTGGGAATATTCGGCGCGGTCGTTAAGGGCCTGTTCTACCTTCTGATCATCGGCGTGGTCGTCCTCATAGCCGACATGATCTTCGCAGGTGTGCGGCTTCGCCGAAGCGGCAGGCGCCCTGGCCGGTGAGCAGCTGACGCGCCCGGCTCTGCATGGGAGGTACGGAAACAGGCCGCGGCCGGGGCGCCGGGAGCGCAGGTCGGCATGCGCTCGCGTCCTTGTATCCCTTCTGCGGCGCATCAATGATCATCTGGTGCGCCGTGTGTCACGAGGCGAGGAGCTCCGGCAATTCCTCCGGCTCCTCGATGTGCCACTCGAGGTGAGTCTGCCGGAGCGACCGGTTGGGCACCAGCTGCTTGTCCGCGAAGTGGACCCTCACTTTCGGCTTCTTCACCTTGTAGATCAAGCCCAGCATGGCAAGGAGCTGGATGAGCCTCCATGTGGCGTCGGGGCGCCAGCCGCGCTCGGGCCTGGATCCGGCCGCCAAGGCCTCGGGGTCCACTGCGACCCTGCGGCCGTGCCGGGGGCAGGCAGGGTCAGCGTGGTGCCAGCTGTGGTTGCCCTCGCCGCCGGCCACGATAGCCACGAACGAATTGTTGCGGCTGTCGTCCGCCCGATACTCGTGCCCGCGGCTGTCCTTGGCCCGGCTGCCCCATTTGTGGCAGACGGAGTTGACGAAACCGGTGGCCGTCATGACGGCTGCTGTGCGCAGCGCTCCGGCTATCAGAACCGCGTTCCACCCGAACAGCGGGTAGAACGCCAGCGGCACGAGGAAGTTCGCCACCGCCAGGAACGGGAACGCTTTGCGTTGCCACTGCACCAGCCGGTTCTCGGCCAGATCGCGGTGCAGCGCGTACTCCGGCGGCCGCTCGTAGAGGAAGAACAGCCAGACGCCCTGCGCCCACACGAGGCCTTTGTAGCCCCGCCACTCGGGGTATTCGTAAGGCGAGTGCGGATCCTTGCCGACCACGTCGGCGAAACGGTGGTGGGCACGGTGGTTCATCACCCATTGCTGGATGTCGCCTTCCATCGACATGCCGCTCGCCACGGCCAGCGCTACCTGCAGCGGGAATCTGGCCTCAAACCCGCGGTGGGTCCAGTAACGGTGGTTCCCCAGCGTCACGCCGAACATCGTGAACAAGTACATCGCCGCCGCCAGCGCCCAGAGGCCGATGCCGGTAGGAGTGGTAAAGGCGCGGTAGAGCCCCCACATCCCGAAGACTGGCAACAGTATCCCCAGAGTCACGATGTTGATCCATACCGGCTTGCGCCGTTTGCCGTTACGGTCGATGTTGAAGCCTAGCGGCAGGACCGTCAGCCAGTCGCTCCTGCCCTTCACGAGGACCGACATGGCTATCAGCTCCTTTCAAGGTAGATACAGCAGGGGAGATTGCTGGTCAGGAGAAAATAGGACGGTCTTTCCTTGTGGCACCTCCTGGAATCGTAAAGACGTACTGAGCGGAAACTGACGTCCAGCATTACCTCCTCGCCGGCGAATATGCCTTCAGCAGACCCACACGGCAGCCATCCGGGCAGGGACGGAGGTCCTCACGTCGGTCCCGGACCGATCACATCGGTGTGGCCGTCCTCATCGCCGGCCCTGGTCTTCGAGGGCCTGCGGCTCCGCCGGAGAAATACCAGGCGAGGTCTGGCTCACATCCCTGGAGACCCGCCCTGGCTGACGTTGAATCAGAGCTGGCCGTCGGTGGCCGCGGCCGCCCGGATGCGTTGCTGGGCGGCTTCCAGGAGCTCGGACACACCGTCCTCGATGCCACGGGCCAGCACCTCGAGGTCTGGATTCGTGTCGTAGTCACCGGTGATCCCAAATGTGACATCACCACAGTAGGTGAAGATCGAAACCCCGGTGCGGACCGTCGTGGCGATCGGCACGTAGGGGATGATCTCCACGAGCCGGCGGCCCATCGCGTAAAGCGGCTGGCGCGGACCCGGAATATTGGTGGTGACCGTGACGATCTCCCGCTGGTGCAGCCCGTAGACGAGCCGGACTGCCCGCGACATCACCGGGAACGGGGTGTAGCGGCCCAGTGAGACCAGCGCCTCCCCGACCATCGCTTCCTTGCTCGCCTTCAAGGCCGACAGCTCGGCCTGGACGGCGGCGAGCCGCTGCACCGGGTCGGCGACATGGATGGGCAGATGCGCCAGTACCGCCGACACCCGGTTCTCGTAGACGCTATCTTCGCCAGGGGCACGGACTGAAACGGGAACCAGCGACGGAACCATGTGCGATTCAGGCTGCTCGCCGCGGGCGAGCAGAAGCGCACGGAAGCCGCCGCTGATCGCAGCCAGGACGACGTCGTTCACGGTGCCGCCAAGCTCCCGCTTGATCGTCTTGACGTCGTCGAGCGACGCCCGGGCCCAGGTGTACCGTCGTTGCTGGCCGATCTGCCCGCTCAGGGAGGACCCCGTCGCCGGCCACATCGATGGGGCCAGCTTCGCGATGGCCCGCACCGTGCCGGTTACCTGGCGGACGGCGCGGCCAGGATGGGCCACCGCATCGCCGAGCACGGAGGCCTCCCGTACCGGAAGCAGGACCATGTCCATTGCCGCCTGCGCGGCGAGCCAGAGCGGGGACGGCTCCGCGGACACGGTCCGGCTGTCGACGGCGGGCGGCGGAGGTTCGGGGGACGCGTCGTAGATCACGCGGTACAGGTCGGTGGCGGAGACCCCGTCGACCATGCAGTGGTGGATCTTTGAGATCAGCGCCCAGCGGCGGTGGGCGAGCCCCTCGACGAGCCAGTACTCCCACAGCGGATAGTCGCGGTCGAGCCGCTGGCTCATCACCCGCGCCATCAACTGGCTGAGCTGCTGGTCGCTCCCGGGTTTCGGCAGGGCGGTCCGCCGGAGGTGGTAGCGGAGGTCGAAGTGCGGGTCGTCGACCCAGACCGGCCGCCCGAGGCGCAGCGGTACCGTGCGGAGCTTCTGCCGGTAGCGGGGCACCAGCGGCAGCCGCCCGGCGAGGTGAGCCAGGACCTCGTCATAGGACGGTGACGGGCCTTCGAACACGGCAATCGACGCAATCGCCATCGACGTGTGCCGGTCCTCGTCTTCCGCATCGATGAATTGGGCGTCCAGTGGGTTCAGCCGGTCCATGACGCCGCCTTCCCAAGCCATATCGATCTCGTCATCCGAACGCCGCCAGGCAACGGCTGAAGATGACTTCCTAGTGCGGATGGTAAGCCGCGCTGGCTCCGGCTCGACCTTGTCGATGGTCCCGCCGGCGGGGACCTTCGGCTCTGATTAAGGACGCCCAGTAGCGGTACGCCATATCGCCATACCACGACAGTGGAATCGGGCCCCTCGTGCCACATCAGCCGGCCCAATCGGCGGTTAGATCATTTAGTTAGCCGCCAGTCGGCGCGGCGACGTGGATTTCAGCGTCCAGTGGCCGTGATGGCCTTGATGATCTTGCAGTACGTCCCGGATTCCGACGACCCGCACGCGCTCGTGGCCGAGTTGATGGGGGCGCTTGCGTCGGGGAGCTATCTGGCGGTGTCGGATACCACCAGGGATATCGACGTGGAGCGGGTCACCGAGGGGACGGCGCGGCTCAACCAGCGGATGGGCGGCACGCGGCTGACGTTGCGCTCGCGGGCGGAGTTTACCCGGTTCTTCGACGGCTTGGAGCTTGTGGAGCCTGGTGTGGTGCCGCTGCCGCAGTGGCGGGCCAATGCGAGCCCGTCCCACCTGATCCCGGCGTACGCGGGGATCGGCCGCACGCCCTGACGCCAGGCTGCCCGCAGCCGCGACAG
This sequence comes from uncultured Actinomycetota bacterium, assembly GCA_963851085.1. Taxonomy (GTDB): domain Bacteria; phylum Actinomycetota; class Actinomycetes; order Streptosporangiales; family Streptosporangiaceae; genus DATFVJ01. The sequence goes on from CAWKNX010000001.1 coordinate 206,982, forward strand.
GCGCGGCGCCCAGAGGTCGCGCGGTTATCGCGACCCTGGGACCGCCCGGCGAGGTGGTCGCCGCCGATGAGTCAGCCGATGACCCTGACGTTCTCCGCCTGAGGTCCCTTCTGGCCCTGCGTGACGTCGAACTCCACCTTCTGCCCCTCCTCGAGGCTGCGGTAGCCGCCACCCGTGATCGCACTGAAGTGCACGAACACGTCCGGACCACCCTCGACCGCGATGAAGCCGTAGCCCTTCTCGCCGTTGAACCACTTCACATTGCCCTGAGCCATCTTGACCTTCTTCGCTGTGGATGCGGCACCCCGCCATGGCGGTGTGCGCTTCCCACGATTACTTTGGCCAGCATGTCACGGGACGCGCGGCAAGTGTAAACCGGACGACTGGCTGGCCAAGCGTGCTGGGCGGCCGGAACCACCCGCTCAGCCGGGGAGCGAGAGTAGCTGGATCTCGGTGCAGCAGCCGATGGCGGTCCGTAAACCGGCGCCCTGCGGCCGCCTGGCCAGGCATGGGTGGTGTCGCGCTCGACGTCCTTGCGGCCAGCCGGTGGATAACCGGGCGATCATCCCGTGGGTGCGTCGAGCAACGCGCGGCAAATATCGGCGATGTCGACCATCCCGATGAGACCGGCGTCGCCGACGACCGGCAGGTGCCGGAAACGCCCGATCACCATGGTTTCAGCCGCGTCACGGACGCTTGTCGCCGCGGTGATGACCGTCAGGCCGGTGGTCATCAGATCACGGATCCGGACCTCGTTCACCTCCTTGCGGTCCGCCACCGCCTGGACAATGTCCGCGTCGGTGATAAGGCCGATCGGCTGATTGTTGTGCACGCTGTCCAGGACCACCAAGGCGGTCGCGCCCGCATGCCGCATCAGGTACGCGGCCGCGGCCGCATGGTCGTTCTGGTCGACCGTCGTCGCCGGGGGCCGTATGACGCCGGCGACAGTGGCCGGCGCAGGTGGCGGCGGCCCGAACGGCTGCCGCGCAGAGTTTTCCGTCATGATCTGCTCCGGTTCCGGGGAGTCGGCGGCATCCCCTCGAGATCCGACCATGCTGTCCGGTGGAACCGGCGTGACCCGCGCGGCATTCCGCCGCCGGGCGGCGCTGCCCGCGGCTCGCACCGATCAGGCATCCGGCCCGCGAACTGCGTTGTTCACTGCGGCGTGGCCGGGTGTCCGCCCCGGGCGCCGCTTCGACAGCCAGCCCGGCGAGCTCCGCCTTATATGGAGCGGAAAGCGGTCTCGCATCGCCGGGAGCATCGGGGCTGGCAGGATGACCCACCGAATCGTGGAAAAGAGGGTGGCGGCCGCAGGTCAAGCTCAGAGAGCGAGGCACTGCAACCGGCCTCTCGCTGCGCTCGCCCCAGGATTGCCATAGGTCTTTTTCTGGCCGCGGACGTTGATGGTAACGGCTTCGCCGGCGCGGCGCCCTCGCGGGCGGCCCACGCCTATGTCCCACGCGGTCGCAACCCATCCGCAAGGCACACCGGCCTGCGTCTCCTGCTCGGCTGCTGGCTATGCCAACAGGACGCGGCGGAGCCGCCACGTCGCGAGTATCAGCAACACGGCGGCATACGCCGCGAGGACCCCGAGCTGCGGCAGGATGCCGGTGATGGAGGCGCCGTGGCCAACGAGTTTGGCGAAGGCGTCGTTCCCCCACGCCTGGGGGGTGATGTGGGCGACCCGTTTCATCGTCGGTGAGAAGACCTCCAGCGGCACCATGCAGCCACCGAGCGCGCCGAGTCCCAGGCCCAGGAGCAGCGAGACTCCCGCCGCCTGCTGCTCGTTCCGGAACAGTGTCCCCAGGAAGATCCCGGCGCCCGCCCCCACGAGGGCGAACAGGATCACCACCGCCGCCACCCCGGCGGGCTGTCCCCACCTCACGCCGAACAGCAGCGCGGAGCCGAGGATGATCACTACCGCCTGGATGACCGCGATCAGGACCCGACCGAGGGTCTCTCCCGCGATCACTGTGCCGGGCGAGGTTGGGGTGGCGAGCATACGGCGTGCCAGGCCGAGCCGGCGGGTCTCGATGAGGGCGACTGCGCCGGTCAGGGCGATGAGGAACAGGAAGAGCAGGAGCTCGGTCCAGGCGCCCTCGTCGAACTGCCCGAGCGTCTTGGAGAACAGCGCCGTACCCGCCGTGGTCTGGGTCACCGAGACCGGCGGGACGGCGGGTGAGATCCGGGCCACCTCGGCGAGGCCGGCATCGAAGCTCGGCGCCGCGCGCTCGGCGACTGCGAATCGGGCGGCGCCGAGCAGCGCTGCTTGTTTCGAGACCGCGCCCTGGACCGTCTCACCGAGTTGCTGGGAGGACTGGTCCGGGCGCGCCATGTAGCGCAGGGCCACGCCGTGCCCGGCGCGGACTGCCGCGTCGTAGCCGGGTGGGATCACCAGGCCCGCCGCGAGGTTTCCGCGCTCGACCTGGGTGAGCAGCGCGGCGGGATCGGAGACGGACACGACCCGCAGGTGGGGGGTCCGGTCGAGCTGCTGCACGAGCGCCGCGCCGAGCGGCCCGGAGTTTTGGGCCACCACGCCCAGGCGAGGGCTGGACGAGCCGCCGAACGTCGCCCCAAGCACGAGGATCAGGACCATCGGGAAGACGAATACGAAGAAGATGTTCGTGCGCACCCGGAACATCCGGCGAAGGTTCGCGGTGGCGATCCACAGCGCCTTCATCGCTCACACCTCCGTCATGTGCCTGAGCCGGGTCATCGCGAGGCCTCCGGCCACGCCGGCGAACCCCAGCATCGCCAGGACCGGCACCCACACCGCCGAGATGCCGCCGCCCCGCAGGTCGCCGAGCCCCCGAAGGAACCACGCCTGGGGGGCCACGAACGTGAGTTTTGAAAGGATGCCGGGGGCCTGGGAGACCGGGAAGAACGTTCCACCGAGCAGGCCCAGGACGACCGCGACCACCATCTGCCAGTTGCTTGCCTGCTCGGCGTTCTTGGCCAAGGTGGCGATGAGGGCCATGATCCCCATGGCCGACAGGATCGCCGCGACGATGAGCACGGCCACGCCGAGCGGGTTCCCCCACGATGCCCCGAACAGCAGGCTCGTGGCGGCCACGAGCACGACCATGCTGAGTGCCCCGAGGAGGAAACTCGTCAGCAGCTTCCCGCCGAGGATCGAGGTCCGGGTGATCGGCGCGGCCAGCAGCCGGGCCAGCGTCCCCTCGTTTCGCTCCTCCAGCAGGCTCGTCACGCCGAACTGCACGGTGAAGAACAGGAAGAACACGGCCATCCCGGCGGCGAAGAACGACTTCTGGTCGAGTTCCTTACTTTTCGCCGAGACGTCACGAACGGCGACCGGCGCTGCGGCCGCGGCGGCACGCGCGGCGAGCACCGGGACCCGCCCGGCGCCGGCCCGCTCGAGCCCCCTCCGCCGTGCACCACCGTGGCCACCGACAGCCGCACCCGGTTCAGGTCGGAGGTGTAGCCCTCGGCGATCGATCGAGCGATCTCCGATGAGATCGGAGAGTCGACGTTTCCGATCACCTGCATGGAGGCGGGCTGGTTCGCCTGGACCCGGGCGGAGAAGCCTGCCGGGATGACGATCACGGCGTTCAGCGTTCCCTTCGCCGCCAGCGCGCGGGCCCCGGCCACCGTTTCTTCAGAGTGAACGGCGATCAGGCCGCTTCTGCCGACAGCTCCGAGCACTTGGCCGACGAACTGCTGAGCGACAACGCCTCGATCCACGTTGACCACGCCGAGGCTGATCACCTTCGAGTTCCCGGAGATCCCACTGAAGATCGAGTTGAAGATGAACGCCAAGCTGAGCGGGACCACGATCCCGATTAGCAGGGCCGAGCGGTCCCGGATCCGGGCCTTCAGGTCCTTCATGCAGATGAGCACTGCGGCTCGCATACGCTCTCCTGGCCCTTCAGTCGCGAAGTGCCCTGCCGGTCAGGTGGAGGAAGACCGCCTCGAGGTCCGGTTCGGTGACCTCCACGGACTTGATGGCCGCTCCTGCGGTTGCCGCGTCCTTGAGGATGGCTGGGAGATTGCCCCGCGCCTCCTCTACGACCAGGTCGATGCCCTCATCGGTCGCGCTGGTCTCGTGCACCCAGGGCTGGGCGGCCAGGGCAAGTGCGGCCTGAATCAGGTCGCCCGTCGCCGAGAGGCGCACCCGGTCCCGCTCGCCGACCAAGCTCACGAGCTCCGTCCGGGTGCCCTCGGCGATCAGCTTGCCGTGGTCGATGATCCCCACCCGGTCGCAGAGGCGCTCGGCCTCTTCCATGTAGTGGGTGGTGTACAGGACCGCCATTCCTTCTCCGGCCAGTCCCTCGACACTCTCGAGGATTGCGTTCCTGCTCTGCGGGTCCACCCCGACTGTCGGCTCGTCCAGGATCAGGAGCTTCGGCCGATGCAGCAGCCCGATGCCGACGTTGAGGCGTCGTTTCATCCCCCCGGAGTACGTCTTGGTCTGATCGTCGGCACGGTCAGCGAGGCCGGTCACCTCGAGCACCGCGTCGCTCCGGCGCTTCGCCTCGGAGGTGGACATGCCGTAAAGCCGGGCGAAAAACACCAGGTTCTCGCGGGCGGAAAGATCCGGGTAAATGGCGAGGTCCTGTGGCACGTAGCCGATGGCGCTCTTTGCCCGGACGGCATGGGTCGACATCGGCTCACCCGCCACCACAACCTCGCCGCCGTCGCGTTCGAGAAGGCCGGCGATCATCGAGATCGTCGTTGTCTTGCCGGCCCCGTTCGGGCCGAGGAGCCCGTACGTCTCACCGGGGCCGATGTGGAACCCGACCCCGTCGACGGCGACAAGGTCACCGAAGCGCCGCCGAAGTCCCCGGCATTCGAGCATCCGCTCGCCCGCCATCCGTAACTGCTTCCCCATCGGGATCCGAACGACGCCATCCTGTTCACGACCAGGCCGCCAACACAAGGGTCCGACGGCCCTGTAGAGGCTGAGACTTCGCCTGCTCCTGCGGGTAGCGGAGCCTCGCCTCGCGGGCGCGTTCGCCAGGATTTATGCCATCCGGCCCAGCCCAAACTGTCAAGCCTGGGCGGCCGAACGCCTCCCCGAAACGCTCGATCAGGCGCTGGCGGCCCTGGCGCAGTCCACCGTAGTCCCGGCCGCCATGGGGCCAGCCGATGCTTTACGAGACGTTCACCGCGGTGTGCACCGCCGAATCCCGCTCATCGATCAGGCCGGGGTGCGGGCGGGGTACACGGCCGACGTGCGGGGCGCGGTCCAGTGTGCAGATCGGGGACCACAACAGGCAGGACAACAAATTCAACGCCCCCGGGGGAGCTGAGGCGCCGGATTACTGAGAGCAGCGGCCCTGGCCAGGGTGTTACCGAGTGAACGGCGTCGGCCGGACCTGCCGCTCAGGCCGATAACCACAACGTCCGGGGGGCAATTCGTTTATCGGTCAGTACGCCAGGAAACAATCTGTCCAGGCGTAGCCGGTACCTGTGGCCTGCCGGTCCGGGTGGGGATGTGCCGCAGCGGCCGTTGGCGGCAATGGCGGTCCCGGGCCCCTTCGCCCCTAACTACTGACGTCGGCTCGGCTGCTGTGTGGCCCGTCGATTCTGGCCTGGCCGCAGCCATGGAAGCGGCCGAGAATAGGCGGGGGTCCAGCGAGGCCCCGCCCCTAACTGAACAAGATGCCCCGCCAGGCAGGTCCCCGCACCGGCCGGGCGAGCCTTCCCCCTGGAAAAGGACAAGATCAATGAGGTACCTGATCAACCTCGCGCAAGAGTGGGACTGGACTCCCGGCAACTGGCAAGAGCTACCCGAAGGCAAGTACGCGATCATGGTGGCCCGCGTCACCGAAGAAGAGTTCACGGTCTTCAGTGACAAAAGTTACCCGCCAGAGGATCCCGCGGAACCACACAGGCGGCGGTCCAGGGTTATAACGGCCGTGACTAAGCGCGGCGATATGATCATGCTCGGCGCCGCTGACGTCGACCACGCCATCGAAGCTGAGAAAAACCGTACTCCCCCCAGCTAAGGCCCCGCCGGCCGGTCCCCCCACCCTCCCTGGCGGCCCGTCCGGGCATATCCGAGATCATTGGCTGGCGTTGTTAGCATCCGTGTTAGCGGCATCGCACAGCGACCGACCCTGATCGCAGGGTAGTCGTCGTGGGTAACGAACCCGTGCGTGCAGAGGTTGCGGCGGCCACCCGCTCTCAGGCACCGTTCTCTCAATAGTCACGCCGGTACTGGCCGCATCTCCGGCATATCCAAACGTAGATGCCCGAGCGCATTCGACACTCCTCCTCGTCGTGCTCCTCGACACGGCAGGCACACTTGCAGTGGCTGTCGAAGGTATGAGCGATCCGGCCCCGATGCGCCCTGATCATCTCGTTGTAAGGATCAATCCTGTCGCCGAGCTTGTCCGGCGGGAACCGCCCGGCCTCTCGCGCCCTGGCCTGGGCGGACATGCGCTCCTCCCAGGTGGCCAGGTTGACGGCCGCGGCAAGCTCGCGCGCGCCGTAGTCTTGCAGGTTGTGGGTCTGCTTGCCCACGAGGCTGCGTCGTGAGAGCTTTACGCTTTGCTTGGTGATCATGATCAGTTCCTTCCTATGCGATCATGCAAAAGCCTCCTTTCCTATGGCTTACGTCACACTTCTTCACGGTGGACGGTTAGGGTCGGATGGCCCGTCCGGCCTGTGCCTAATGTCATATTGTGCTGGGTCCGATCATGAACTGCTCGTGTTCTCTGACGCGATTCCGCGAGTAAGCCGGTGACACGGCTGCGCGGATGCCGATAGGTGCCGCTCTGGGGAGGTGACGCAGGGCGGCGCCGTGCTTGCTGTCACGGAAGATGTTCTCGATGGTGGTGCGGTGCCGGTACCAGTGCTCGGCCGCGGCGGCCTTGCCCGGCGCGGACACATCCAGGTTCGTCAAGATGAAGCTGCCGTAGATGGCATCGGCGTCTTTTCCAGTTTCGGCGATCGGCAGGGCGCGCTGGCCGGGGTGCAGGGTGCGGCGCCGCCGCGACCGCGGGTCGGCGGAGACCTGCTCCGGTGCCAGCCGGACCCGGCGGATCAGCAGCGACGTGTTCGACGGCCACCAGTCAGGCCGGTAACCGGCCACGGCGACCTGGGCGCCGTCCATGTCGGTCGCGTCGCGCCCGATCGTGACCGACCCTTCGGTCAGCGCCGCGCCGCCCGCGGCGCGGGCAGCGGCGCCAGCATCCGCCCGGTCACAGCCGCCAGGTCGGCCTCCACCGCCCGCCACTGCCGGCCGGTGACCCCGCGGGCCAGCGGCGGTGGTCGAGCTCAATCCCGGCGTCGGCGCCAGCTGCTGCCCCGCGGCGTCCGCGCGCTGGCGGTCCAGACCGACCAGGACGTCCTGCCCGGCCAACTGCGCCGCCGCGATCCCGGCGAGCAACTCCCCGGCCCCATAGCCGCGATCCCGCTGTTTGGTCGGGCCGGCCTGGCCGAGTTCGACGAGCTCGCCTTGCGCGCGCCGGTGCACCCAGGCTGGATTATCCGTCGCTATCCGGATCACGAGCTTCCGGATCCCGGCTGCCGTGGGCAGTCGTCCTGAACGCCGCCGATTCGTGTAATCCCTTTTGCCGGGCGACCGGTCGCCGGTGCCAGGCCAGCAGCGTCGCCGGGGTCACCGCGAACACTTCGGCCCACCGGCGCCGAAGGATCAGCCAGGACAATGCCGCCAGCCAGAGCCGATCGGCTGCCTGGAAGCGGACCCGGCCGATCTGGCGGCGCAGCACCACGTTCTCGTGCCGGACCACCAGGAGTTCGGCATCCTTGGAACCTCACGCCGGGCCATCACCATCAGACAGCCGAGCAGGCGGCGCGCGAGCAGGTAGACAACGGAGAAGATCACTCAGCGATGATCCCAACCCACAAGACTGCCCAGGCCAGGCCAGATCGAGTAATCGAGCCCCACGGGTCTGTTTGTAAGCCCCATTGCGACCCTGGCACCCACTTGTCCACGTTCCGCCTGGCGGGCGCGAGGCCAGGGCCCCGGCCGCCGCCGGTACTGGGCCGGTGAGCGGGGTCAGCCGCCAGCGATCACATGCCCTGCGGGACGCGCGGCCCCGTGTGCCCGCGAGCGGGTGCGCCGCTTGCATGCCGGGCACGCCGGCCGCGGCGTCGAGTTCTGCGTGGAGGTCGTGTACACCGGCGCTGGCCGCATGCCCTGGCAGCCCCCTTCCCCCCCGGGGGCTGCCAGGTTCCAGCCGGAATGAGGGGCCCGGGCCGCGCCCTCCGCACGGCTGCCGTCGGCTGCCCGGCGGCGGCGCTGCGGTCCTGGCGCTGAAGCTCCTGATTGGTGGTGGCCAGGCTTCAGGCCGCCGGGGCCGCGGAAGCACACCATGCCGCGCAGCAGACCTGCCGCCGTGACCCGTTTTCGCGCTACCCGGTGCGGGCAGGGATGCAGCTCACACCATCCTGGGCAGGCACCCTGGCGCGCCGCCGCTCCCGGTGCCGGTGCGCGCGGCAACGAGGTGTTATCGGGCGGGCGGAATGGGTGACGGCGGCATGCCGGCAGGCCGCCGGATGACCCGGACGGGCGTGCCGGCGGCGGCCCGCCGGGGTTATGTTCCTGGTGTCCCGGGTCAGGCTCGTTGTCCCGGTCCAGAGGGGGTGCCGTCGGGTGAAGCGGGCGGGCGTGTTCGCCAGGCTGCGGCTTCCCCTGGTGCTGGTGACGGTGGCCGTGGCCTACGGGACGGCCGGGTACCAGGTGGTTGAAGGCTGGGGGCTGCTCGACGCGTTCTACATGACCGTCATCACGCTCACCACCGTGGGATACGGCGAGGTGCGCCCGCTGGACGCGGCGGGGAAGCTGTTCACGATCTCGCTGCTGGCGCTCGGCGTGGTCGCCCTGGCGGCCGCTCTCAGCGCCTTCACCCAGCTGGTCGCGGGCGGGGAGCTGGCGAGCTGGCTGCGGAGGAAGCGGATGGATACCTCACTGGGCCGGATGCGCAACCATTACATCGTCTGCGCGTACGGCCGGGTCGGCCGGGCTGCGGTGGCCCAGCTCCGCGCGGACGGCGTGCCCTGCCTCGTCGTCGAGCCCAAGCCGGAGCTGGCCGCCCTGCTGGAGGAGCACGACGTCCCCTATCTGACCGGCGACCCCACCCAGGAGGCCGTGCTGCGCCGCGCCGGCGTGGAGCAGGCCAGCGGGCTGCTGTGCGCGGTCGATTCCGACGCGATCAACGTCTACATCACGCTCACCGCCCGCGCGATGAACCCTCGGCTGACCATCGTCGCCAGGGCCTCCGATCCGGAATCGGCGGGCACGCTGCGCCGCGCCGGCGCCGACCAGGTGGTCTCGCCCTACGACGTCAGCGGCAGCCGGATGGGCGTGCTCGCCCTCCACCCGGCGATCGTCAACTTCCTCGACATGGTCCGCGTCGCCCCCGGGTGGCGGCTGGAGGAGATCGAGGTCCGCGCGGCCGCCCGGCTGGACGGCACCACGATCGGGCGCATCCGCGCCGCGCATCCCGAGGTCAGGATCCTCGCGGTCACCCAGCGCGGCGTCGGAACTGTTGCCTTCCCCGCCCACGAGATGACGCTGGGTCCCGGCGATCTGGTCCTGCTCCTCGGGCCGGCCGCCGCAGTCCAGGATGCCGCCGGCTGACCCCGTCACGCGCCCGCGTCCCCATGGGAGGCGGTCCTCGCCGGCCAGCGCGGACTGCGATGCGCTCCCGGGCTGCGCGCGCCGTTCCGGCCGGCACCGTTCCAGTTCCGGGGCCGGTGCGCTCGCCGAGCTCCTGACGGCGCAGCACAGGCGGTGAGCCGCGCACGCAATGGCTACCCGAAGCGATTCAACTCAAGCGCGGTTACATCTTGACCGGGGCGACATCGCGCGGGACGGCACGCATCCGTCGCGCTGGCCACTCGATCGCGCACCTCTCCCGCTCGAGACCTGCTGGGTCACGGGGCGCCTTCGCCGGCGACGGCCGGGATCACCCGCCAGGTGCCCTGGAAGATCCGCTGGTGGAGCTCGGACTCGACGATCGCGCGCAGGATCGGTTCCTGGCGCTCGGCGTCGGCCTCGTCAGTCACCTGGCAGGGCCACATGCCCGCCACTGCCCCACGCAGATGCGGGTGGGTGTTGCCGCGCCCGAACACGGCGATCACCTGAATCGGCTCGACTCGCCCGCCGCCGCGAGCCGCTGCGTCCCGCTGCTGCGGCCAGGACAACTCCCAGTGCGCGTAGACCCCGCCGTCGCGGTCCTCGCCAGCGTGGTGGTGGACGGCGCCGCCGCCGCGCAGGAAGAACGTGTTCGTCTCGTCGAGGATGCGCCGCACCACCGGATCAAGCAGCGTGACGGCGCGGCGGAACACCCGGACCCGCTCCGGCCACTCGCGGGCCCCCTCGTATGTCCCCGAGCGCAGGTCCTGCAGATGGCGGAATACGTCCCCGGCGCGGGGCGGCACATCCTGGGTCATGCATCCATCATCCCCGGTCGGCAAACCGGCCGGGATACCCCGTAGCCAGGTAATTGCCCGGGCCCCGCGACCGGTTTGGACGGCTTCCTGCACCCGGGCGGGAACGCCGGCCGCCAGCAGCAATCTGGATGGTCGGCTGGAACTCAACTGGCGCGGCAGTTGGTAGGAGCATTAAGCAGGTCCTCCAGTTGAAGCAGGTGGGCGGCCCGTTGTGCCCGCCGGCGTCTGGGTCCAGGATGTCGGTATGACAGATCAGCGTCTTGTGACCGAGGTGTTCCGGTCAGCACGGGATTTGCTGCTGCGGCAGCGTACCGACTATGCGGCGGCGCTTGGTGAGTTCCGCTGGCCGCGGCTCGGCGAGTTCAACTGGGCGCTTGATTGGTTCGATGTGCTCGCGCGTGAGCACCCGGACCGGCTGGCGCTGTGGATCGTGACTGAGGATGCGCCGGACACGAGGCTGTCGTATGCGGAGCTGGGTGCGCGGTCGGATCAGGTGGCGAACTGGCTGCGTGGCCTGGGTGTCGGCCGCGGCGATCATGTGCTGGTGATGCTCGGCAACCAGGCGCCGCTGTGGGAGGTGATCCTGGCCGCGATGAAGCTCGGTGCGGTGATCATTCCGGCGACGACGCTGCTTGGGCCGGAGGACATCACCGACCGGATCTTGCGGGGCGGGGTCCGGCATGTGATCACGGAGTCCGCTGAGACGGGGAAGTTCGCCGGGCTCGGCGGCGGCTGGACGCCCATCGCGGTCGGCCCGCCGGTGCCGGGATGGCATTCGTACTCCGGCTCGCGCGCCGCTGCGGCTGGCTTCGAGCCGGACGGGGTAACGCAGGGGGGTGATCCGCTGCTGCTGTATTTCACCTCGGGTACGACCGCCCGGCCCAAGCTTGTCGAGCACACCCACGTCTCCTACCCGGCCGGGCACCTGTCCACCATGTACTGGCTGGGTCTGCGGCCCGGTGACGTGCACCTGAATATCTCCTCGCCGGGCTGGGCGAAGCACGCCTGGAGCAACGTCTACGCGCCGTGGATCGCGGGCGCCACCGCGCTGGTCGGCGACTACCGGCGGTTTTCTGCCCAGCCGCTGCTCGAGGCGATGGTGCGGTGCGGGGTGACGACCTTCTGCGCGCCGCCCACGGTCTGGCGGATCCTCATCCAGTCCGACCTCGGCGCCGCCCCGCCGTCACTGCGCGAGTGCGTGTCCGCGGGCGAGCCGCTGAACCCCGAGGTCATCGAGCAGGTACGGAAGGTGTGGGGCATCACGGTCCGGGACGGTTACGGGCAGACGGAGACCACCGCGCAGATCGGGAACTGCCCCGGCCAGCCGGTCAAGCCCGGGTCGATGGGACGGCCGCTGCCCGGCTACGCGGTGGCGCTGATCGCCCCTTTGACGGGTGCGCACGCCGAGGACGGCGAGATCTGCCTGGACCTGTCGCGGCGGCCGCTCGGCCTCATGACCTGCTACCGCGACGACCCGGCGCAGACCGCGGCCGCCATGCGCGACGGGTACTACCACACCGGTGACGTCGCGAGCCGCGACGCCGAGGGCTACATCACCTATGTCGGCCGGACCGACGACGTGTTCAAGGCCTCTGATTACCTGATCTCGCCGTTCGAGCTGGAGAACGTGCTGATCGAGCACCAGGCCGTGGCCGAGGCCGCCGTCGTCCCGTCGCCGGACCCGATCCGGCTGGCCGTGCCCAAGGCCTACGTCACGCTCGCGGCCGGCTGGGAACCCACGGCCGACACCGCCGCCGCGATCTTGAAGTACGCGCGGGACCGGCTCGCTCCCTACAAGCGGGTCCGGCGCATCGAGTTCGCCGAGCTGCCGAAGACGATCTCAGGGAAGATCCGCCGGGTGGACCTGCGTGGCGAGGAGGAAACCCGCCACGGCGGGCGGGAGACCGCACCCGGCCGCCACCCGTGCGAGTTCTGGGAGGAGGACTTCCCCGGGCTGAAGGCCTAGCCACTTCGACCGGAAGGCCGGCGCGTGGTGGTCCGTGATCTTCGTGCCGTGGGCACGGGACCGTGATCTTCCACCAGGATTACAGCCACGCCGTGGCCGACCTGCGTCACCTGGGCATCCGTCCGCCGTGCCTGATCAAGGGCGAGCAGTACATCCCAATCGCCTTCTACGCAGGCTGCGCCTCGGCCCCGGGCCTGCGGCCGCCCCGGCTGCGGGCCACTACATCGCGGTCCTGGCGTACGCCGGGCAGCACCCGCCCGGGTACGCGCGCCACTGGGTGCGGTACTGGCTGCCCGGGACCGGAATACTCCGTCTGGCTGCCTACCTGCCAGTGCATCGGCAGCCGCATCAGGAAGGTGAAAGTGGGCGGCGAGCTCCTCGACCACGCCGCGGTCGCGTTCGCGCAGCATGTTCAGCCCGCGGGCCAGGTGGTGGACAGTGGGCAGGCGGGGGTGCCGGGGCGCTTGAGCACGTGGTCAAGCTGATCTGGGGTGTCAGCGTACGCCTCAGCGGCGAGGCCCGCCTGGGTGAAGCGGAGCCCGGCTAGCGTGAGCAGCGCTGTGTCACCGACTATGCGCTGTTGGAACAGCGCGTGGATCGGCCGCGGGCCTGAGTTTTGACCAGGCGGCGGACCGGGCTCGGCCCGTCCTTCTGCCCTAGGCTCCCGGGATCCTGAAGATGTGGATCGACTGATCCTTGGACCGGGACCTGCGGTCCTGGTCCGGTTTCGCCTTGTCCGAGACCACCACGACCTGGTCGCGCGCGATCCATGACACTCCCTCGACCGTTCCGTAGATGATCTCGCCATCGGCGTCCCTCGGGAACGCGTAGCAGCTGCCTTCGCCGGTGACCTCCCAGCTTGACGGCGCTAGGCTGCCGATCCACAGCGCAGAGGAGACCTGAGACACGACCGCGATCCGGTCGCCCGTCACGGCGATGCCACTGTAGTCCTCGAACAAAAGCGTCTCCGGCAGCCTGATCTTGCCCGCCCGCTCCCAATGGTGCTTGCCGCGCGTGAAGACGTGGATCCGCCCCCCGCCGGGGATACGGCCCTTGGCGCCTCCTTCGCACTTGTTGCCTTCGCAGAGCCCGAGGAGGTGGGACAGGCCGCGGCGACGCACGGATGTCAGGCCTTCCAGGCCCTTGTTGGGGCGGTCAAGCGGGAAGTCCAGCCACGCGCTCTGGAGGTAGCGCAAGCTTGCGTCGTACTCCTGCACCATGGCCATGTACTTTCCCTGGCCGCGGCGCAGCGACTCGATCAGGACATAGAACCGGTCTGACCAAGGGTCGTAGGCAATGTCCTCGAAGCCGCGGCGATGGCCCTGATCCTGCTCGATGAACTGGTTCGCCTCGGCCGTTGCCGACAGTTCCGCACCGATGAGGGCGATGTGCGGCAGGTTGTCGAAGATGACGTAGAACACGCCGTCCTTGGCGAGCACGCCGCTTGCTTCCAGCCTCGGATCCAGCTCGAACTGCTCAAGGAGGTCGAAGATCTTCACTTCCTTGACCAGTTCAAGCTGCTTTTCAGGTGCTTGCGTGGTAGTCACGGCCGGCCTTCCTGAGCCCCGACTGGCCGCGTCAGCTCACGCCCGCCGCGGCGGCGTTTTCCAGGGTGGCAGCGAACGCTGCTGAGTCGGTGGCGCGCGGCGTCGTCTTCCTCAGCTGTTGCAGCTGCTGCCGTGCGCTGTCTCGCCGCATCCGGACGTAGTGGACGATGCCCTCTACTTTCTCGTTGCCGTGCCTGAGTTCGTTCTGCTTGCAGCCACTCAGGTAGACCTCGTCGTTGGTGAACTGGCGGCCTGTGAACGGCTGTCCGTAAGGCGTCCCTGACTCGAGGTAGGCCGCCTGGCGGACACGTGCCCAAAGGCCGTTGTCGGAGCGGGCGCCGATCACCGCGCTGATCGTGTCTGGATTGAATTCAGTATCGATCAGGTGTTCCAGGTAATCCAGGTAGTATTGACGGTAGTGACGGTTGCGGAGCAGGTTCTGCACCAGCGGAATGCGCGACGCGCGGTGGTTGCGCCGTTGGCGGCGGGTGTTGCTAGACCAGTCGAGAATGTCGGTATACTGCCACTGCGTGCTGAAGTAGTCGATCCCCAGGCAGTTGTCATAATCCCAGGGAATGAATGTGAAATAGGGCGACTGCATGAAGTTGTTATCCGCGCCCTGTCGCCCCGAGTTGTAGAGATAGTAGTTGGATGGGGTCTTGAAGTAATTGTCCCAGCTGCCGAGCAGCAGGTTGACGCTCGCCCACCTAAGAAACGCGTGCGCGTTCATGATGGCGTCCACCGACTGGCGGAAAGTGTCGGTATCGAACCGCCCGGTGCCGCCGGGCAGCCCCACACCGTTGATCACCGCGATGAACCTGGCGAGGTCGTCGTAGGTGCAGGACTCAGGGTCGTCCTCGTTGGTCTTGAGGCGATAAGTGAGGTCGTCACTGCCTGGCGTGAAGTACTGGCGCCCACTGTCGTCACCGTCATGCCCGGTACGGTGTTCCAGCGTCGCGCACCCGACATCACCGCAATACGCCTTGTACAAATTGCCTCGGTGGTTCGCGCCGAAGTGATCCTTCAGGAATCTCTTGTCGACCTGCTCGATGACGGCGAACAGGCCGAAGTACGTGGCGTCGAAGGCCAGCTTCGCGTAGGTGTGCCGCGGCGACGGCACCGCCGCGCGACCGAATAGATGCCAGGCAAGCGCCTCACGCATTTGCGAAGGATCGTTGTACATCGACTTCAGATTGATGCGTGCCATACCCGCCAGCCGCTCGCCGCCCTCGCCGGGTTCGAGGCTGACTTTCCACGACCTTTTCGGGGACCGCAGCGTCCGGTTTCCGCTATTGGCCAGCGAGAAGGTCCGCGCACTGAACGCGGCGCCCTCGCCTGAGCGCCCGGAAATGTGCCGCTCGTCGTTCGGGTCCGTGCGCCACACATCGAGCCGTGCGCCGTGCGGCGCCTCCACCGGATGCACCAGCACACCCTGCCGACGCGGGAAGCCGGTGATGTGCATCATGTGCATGCTGGCGTCGAAGAAATCGGCCTTCTCCTGCGCTGCCCCGTTGGTCGCGCCCATTATGTCCCCCCGGCTTGAGCCTGCTGAACCGCCGACGTCAAGGGGGCCGGGTCAACCTGCTTGGCCCGCCTCTTCTTCGTCGGCCACACCAGATAAGAGGCATCCGATGCTCACCTGATACGTCGCACCCGGTGCCGCATCAAGAACTCAAGCAAGGTCGTCGCGATGATCGAGGCGCTGACCTGGGCGCCGAACGACCATGGAGGTCAACTTCCTCGCGTCCTTTCCATCGCGGGTGCGGTGCCGCTGAGATACGGCGCCTCGGCAAGCCGCGGATCTTAGCTGCTCGCGTCAAAGCGGACCACGCGTACGGGAGGGGCGATGCTCGCGGACTATACGGCGTGTCTGCCTCACGCCGTCCTTGCTGGCCCTGCCGCGCCTGCTTTTCCCTGGGAGGACCTGCCCGGGACGGGTGGCCGCACCACGCTCTCAGGCCCGCGAAGGTGGCTGGCCCTGACGTGGCCACCTCAACCAAAGGGAGGAGAACCCGGGACGGCGGCCGCAACTTGGCTGGCGCCGAGGCAACAGTCACGGTCACGTGGCGGACGAAAAGCCCGCCGCAGCCAGTCTTCGCCGGCAGTCCACTGCGGCGGCCAAGCCGCCGCAGCCTTCGTAGCTCTCCGGTTGGACAGGCCCCGCTCGGCGATCGCCATGTACCGCTCAAGCAGAACGGCCAGACTCGCGTCCGACTCGGGCCCGCGGGGCGAGCCAGCGCCGATAACGATCACGTCGTAGTCGCTCACAAGGGCAGTTCCTCGCCCGCCTGCTCCGCCACCATGTACTCGGCGTACCAGTCGGGCCAGTTCGGGTCTGCCTCGCCCGTGCGCTCCTCGTGCTCGCCGTGGGCGGCCGACGCGCGCCGAAGCGCGCTCGCCAGATCGTTCGCCGACGCGAAGGACGTCGCAGCCGAGTCGATACGGCCGGGCAGCCGCGTCGTGACCTCCTGGAACAGCCAGCCGTTGCCGTCGGGATCGCTGAACGAGGCGAACGAGCGGTAGCTGCTGCGATCGGGCGCAGGGCCGCTGACGCGACCGTTCGTCGCGTGATGGAACCGAGCGCCTCGCGTCCCTTCGTGGAACACCTCGCTGACCTCGGCACCGCCGGCGAAGAGCTCGTCGCGCGCGGCCTCGATGTCGGAGACGATCAGGTACAGGCCCTGGGCCGAACCGGGCGTGGCCGACGTGACGTTCGTGCCAAATTGGACCGAGCACCCGGAGCCCGGAGGCGTGAACTGGATCAGGTGGAAGTCGTCACCGGCGGCGATGTCGGCGTCGAGCCTCCAGCCGAGGCTTCCGTAGAACTCCTTCGCGCGGTTGACATCCGAGACGGGGATGACGACCACCTCCAGCTTCATGTCGACGTTCTCGACGCTCGCGATCCCGCTCGCGTCGTTGCTTCGGTCCTCGGTCGTGCTCATAGCGACCTCCCTGGCTTGTGTCAGGGCATCACCTTCGCGAGGTTCCCCTGAAAGCGTGGACAATCTGATGTGAGCTGATCTTGCTGGTCCCGCTCCCTGCTGGTTGCCATGTAACTGCCGGAGCGCACGCCCTGTCCAGGTGGAGCCCCTGCAAGGGCCGCAAGGGCCGCAAGGCCCGCGGAGGAACGACCTGGACGGGGCCGAGCACCGGCTGATCTGGGCGGCGGGGAATCGGGGCATTGTTAGGCCGCCTTCCCGGCCGCCAGCGCCCGCTCGTAGGCCACCGGGGGCAGCATGCCCAGCGCGGAGTGCTTGCGGATGGTGTTGTAGTCCTCGATCCACGCCGCGACCTTGGCCCGGGCGGCCCCCTTGGCGTGACCTGCTGCGTCAGTGTCCGGCTACCTGACCGCCGTCGATGTGCAGCGTCTCCCCGGTGACGAACGCGGCCTGCTCGAGATAGAGGACCCCTCGACGACATCGGCGACCTCGCCCACGCGACCAAGAGGGTGAAGGCCGGCCATCTCTGCGTAGGACACCGGATCGTGCGCGGGAGTCTTGATATCAGCGCACATGACCTGCTCCTCTTCTGTTCGAGTGGCCGCCAAGATCGCTACGGGTCTCAGGGTCCCGCCCCGAGCGACCGGTCGCGCCCGTTGACGCACTGGTCGATGCCCTGGTTTGGACCCTCGGGCCAGCCCTGTAAACGCCTGCATGACGGTCATGCGCGCCGCGCGTGACCGTCGCGAGCAACGTCGCCCCGAGGTGGCGGTCGATCATGCCGGCGACTTCCTCAGGCGCCTCACGATGCGGAAGTGACCTACGCCGTCGAGCACTCCCCGCTCGTAGCCGCCGGTGAAATACCGCTTAAGGTTCGCTGAGACGCACGGCCTGCATCGGTCCTTGGCCTGGAGCATCAACGTTGGCGGTCGAGATGCGCTGCCCGGACCAGGGGTTGACCCGGTTGCGCGGGCGTCGCAGCGAGTGCGCCGTCCTCGATCCCTGGCCTTCTCCATGACTCAGCGTGATGCCGTCTGTCGGCGCAGCCCGATGCCGATGGGTCGGCTCGGTGCGGGGTTACTGGCCTGCAGGGTCGCCGCCGGGCGAGGTGCCCGTCGGTACCCTCTACCGCGCCCGAGGCCCGCGCCGAGGTGTGCGAGCAGTTCCCGGCTGCTGGACCGCTGCTGACCCGTCGCATCAACTTCGGGCTGATCGCCGGGAACTGGGACGAAATGCTGCGGCTCGCGGCGTCGCTGAAGTACGGGCACGTGACCGCCTCGCTGATCGTGGCCAAGCTCTCCCGCGCCGACCGGCAGAACACCCTGGCCGCCGCGCTCATGGAATACGGGGCACTCAGACGTACGATCTACGCCGCCCGCTATCTGTCCCGGCCGGACTACCGCCGCAAGATCGGCCGCCAGCTCAACAAGGGCGAGAGCATGCACCCGCTGCGCCGGGACGTGTTCTACGCCCACGAAAGCGCCATCCGGCGCGCCACCTGCAACAACAAGACGACCGGGCCTGGTGTTTGAACCCTCGCGGCGAATGCGATCAGCGCCTGTACCACCGAATACCTCGGCCTGGCCGTCGAGCAGTTGCGCTCCCAGGTCCGGCTGGCCGGCGACACGCTACTGGCGCACCTGTCCCGGCCCAGTCCGACAGCATCGGACTGATCGGCACCATCACTGTCGATATCGACCACGAACTCGCCCAGCTCGACCCCACCGGCCACCGGCCACTCGCGAGCCCGCCCTCGCCTCAGCGGCGCTATGACGGGTACCGCCGCTGGATGGTGTGTACTGAAGGGATCGCTCAATGGGCACCCGCTAGGCGGTTGGGCGCCCATAGCTGGTCGGCGTCGCCGGCGGCGAGCCGGCTCGGTAGACGTTGATCTTGTGGTCGATGAGCTTGAGGTTTTCTTGTAGCTCAGCGAGCTTGGCGGTCACGTCGGCGCGGTGGGCCTCCATGAGGGCAAGTCGTTCCTGCTCGTTGCCGGGCCCGGCGGATACGGGTCGGGCGTAGCGCCGGATGGTCTTGATGGGCATGCCGGTAGCCCGCAGCCTGGTGCAGACGGTGATCCAGTTCAATGGACAACACCATCGTCAACGTCGCGCTGCCGGCGATCCGAGCCGGCCTGCACGCCTCGGTGACCGGCCTGCAACCGGCGGCCGGCGCCTGCACCCTGGTGCTGGCCAGATTCCTGGTGCTGGCCGGGTCCACCGCCGATCGGGTCGGGCGTCGCCTGGCCCGCGCCGTCAACGACGAGGAGCTGTCGGCGGAGCTGCTCACTACCGTCGCGGAACGGCTGGTGGCGCGGTGAAGGTGCTCGTGACAGGCGGGACCAGCGGGCTTGGCCATGCGATGGCCGCTGCCCTTGCCGGGGCGGGAGCCAGTGTCGCGCTGACCGGCCGGTCCGGCCGGCATGCGTCCGAGGTCGCCGCGCAGCTGCCTCGTGCGCTGGGGATCGGACTTGACGTGCGGGACGAATCGTCGGTGGCCAGGGCGGTCGAGGAGGCGTGGTCGCTGCTGGGCGGCATCGACATGCTGGTGAACAACGCCGGGATCGGGATGCGCACGGTCAACCCGCGCTTCCTGACCGAACCGCTTGGTTTCTGGCAGGTGCCGCCCGGGGGCTTCCGCGAGGTCATCGAGACCAACCTGACCGGCTACTTCCTCGTGGCCCGCGAGATCACGCCCCGGATGCTTGCGGCAGGTCACGGCCGTATCGTCAATATCTCGATGAATCACTCCACCATGAACCGCGCCGGGTTCGTCCCCTACGGGCCATCCCGGGCCGGCGCCGAGGCACTGTCCAGGATCATGGCCGCGGACCTGACGGGCACCGGCATCACGGTCAACATGCTGCTGCCCGGAGGCCCCACCAGGACCGGCATGCTTCCGGCCGGGCACGTGCCCGAAGGCCTCGCGCTCATCGAGCCCGCCGTCATGGGCCCGCCCATCGTGTGGCTGGCCTCAGCGGAAGCGGCCGACACGCACGATGAGCGCATCACCGCCATCGAGTTCGACGACTGGCTACGCAAGTTCAGGTCTCACCGGTCAGGGAACAGCCTGCGGCAACGGCGCACCGGCCGCGCCGGCAGGACATGAGCTGCTCGCTGGCTGAGCGCCGGGCGACGCCCCTGCCGCGTTCCCGGCCCTGCCCGCCGTCCCCCGTCGCTGCCAGCATCATTACGGCCAAACGGCCCCGGACGCGACCGCTCCGACGACCGCCCGAACAGCATCCGCTGCAAAACTGCCAGGTCAGCCCGCATCCGGTCCAGCTCGGCGTCCCGCTCCGCATCCCGCTCAAGCAAACCATTCCACGATCCCACGCTGGACCCGTTACTCAGCGTAGCGGTCTTACAGTCAGCTGACCTTCAGCGGTGGCGGTTTGAGCCGGGCGGCAGGAGGTTCGTTTGGCCCGCTCGCGGCTGGCGGTGCGTGGCCGCTGGCGGGCCGAGCAGTCGTCGTCCGCGGAATTCGCGCTGCCAGGCCGCGTCACCGGCTGTCAGCGTAGGCAAGGGTTCTACGGCGTTCCCGCCAAAACGGCGCCGGGTTCGCGCATGCCTTCTTGATGACGATGCGCCTGGGCTGGCTTGAGGCCTTCCGGCGGGGGTCACGGTGGCCCGGTCCGGTTGCCGACGATGGCCGCGATTGGCGGCATGACGCAGGCGACAGCCAGGGCCGCTACGCGTATCGGGACCGGGGCTGGGACGAAGAAGCCGAACAGCACCAGGGCCAGGCATGGGGCCATCACCATGAAATACCGGCGGCGTCTGCCTTTGATCGACTGGTTGCGCCGCTCGCGGTCGGTGGGCGTGACGACTGGAGCCGGCCGCCATCCGGCTCCACCCGCCATCACATCCCGGTCTGCCAGCGGACTTGATCTGGCCGGCGCGGCCCCGGGGCGGTTCACCGTGGTATTGCAGTTGGCTAGCGAGCCCATCTGCCGCCGACCCTCCGAACGATCCCACCTGCTTGCCTGATCTGCCGCAAGCTCAGCACTATGCGGCACTGGCCTGCCCCTCACTTACTCGCCCGATCGGCGGCAGAAGAGTGCGTCGGGGAAGGTTAATCGTTGCGGCTGGATCCGGAATGGTTCGTGATTGGAGATAGATCAGTAGGGACGGCCTCTTGCTTCGGCGTTACACCGATGTGGCGGCCCTCGCCTGGCGTCCTTACCGCTGATTCACTGTTGGTGAGATGCAGTAGCCGTAGCGAGTGGCGTGATGAGTGGGGGCACGGGGATGTCGCTTTACCTGATCAAGGGCCAGTACCGGATCGTGCACAGTGAGCCCGATGGCGACTCGGTCCACTTTTTCCCCGACAATGCCGAGGCGTTCACCAGCCTGCATCTGGCCGTGCATCTCGGCGCTGGCCGCGCCGCGCAGCTGCGGCTGGATGCGATCGACGCTCTGGAGACCCACTACACCCCGGCCACGCACGGCGCCAGGACCCTGCACCAGCTGCTGCAGCTCGCGCACGCCGCCGGGGAACGACTCCTGAACCTGCTCGGCTTCACCGACGTGGTGCGCAACGGCGAGACCGTCACCAGCGCCACCCCGGACGCCACCCCCGGCTACATCCTGACCCGGTTCGCCGACAAGTATGGCCGCCCGGTCTCGCTCGCCTACGCCGGCACCACCGACCAGTCCGACCTGCAGCCGATCTACACCGATGTCGGCCTGCTCCGCGCCAGCGTCAACTACCGGCTGCTAGCCGAGGGACTGGTTTACCCGACCTTCTACAGCCAGCTCTATCCCGATCTGCGCGCCGACCTGACCGCAGCCGCCGGCAACGCCCGGACCGCGAAGGAGGGGGTGTGGGCATCGGACGCGACCACCAGCGGCGCCACCATCCAAACCCTGGCCGATCTCACCGACCGCCTGGTGATCATGCCCAAGCTGTTCCGGCGCCTGGCCGAATACTTTGCCCTCAGCGCCGGCGACGTCTCCCTGGCCCGGTTCCCCGCGTTCCTGGCCAGCCACGACGACCGGCTGTATGTGATCTCTGAGGCACACGCGACTGGGTTCGACACCGTCGTCGCGGTCGACGGGCAGACCGTACGACTCACCCACGACATCACCGACCTGATCTTCGTCGAAGGATAGACCCGACAGCGGCACGTGCGGACACTGCGGAGTTGTCTCCAGTGACGTCCACGTAAGGATCATGAACACAGGCTGGAAGTCCTATGTGGAGCCGACCTCATCTGCCGGCGTGAGTGCGCGCTGGCCAGGGAGCGGTCTGTATTCAATCAACAACCCGTTTCGCTACGTGCGGGCGCCGCCTCCAGTGAATCCGTCGGCGCGGCGCTGGCCGGTCGAAATCCCGCACGGCGTCCCCGAAGCTTCCCAGGGGAACGCCCACATGCCGTGGCCGGGCAGGTGCGGCAGGCTCCCCTTGCCCCGGCGCTTGTCTTCGTGACCGTTCCTGAGGGCAAGACGGTCAAGAACCGCCTGCACTTGGACCTCAGGCCGGTTGACTGCTCCCACGGGGCAGAGGTGGAGCGGCTGATCGGCCTGGGAGCCCGCCGGGCTGACGTGGGTCAGGGGACGCAACCATGGGCCGTGCTCGCCGACCCCGAAGGCAATGAGTTCTGTGTCCTCGGCTCACTTGCCTCCCCGGCCTAGTTAACGGCCCTTACTGAATTCACGTGAACGTACCCGGGCTGTTTCACACCGAGAGCAGGCGGACAGTTCACAGGCCGGTGCTGGAAATACGCCAGGTATCTGTCCGCGCCAGCGCGAGCCAGGCGCACTTGGGCGTCGCGCCCAGGTGACCCTCATGCCGCGTCCGGCGACCCACCCCGCTGCGCAGCCGCCCTCGGCGCCCAACAGGAAGCCGTCGCCGGTCTGCCGACATGGGCTCGGAACGCCGTCACGCACCGGCGGGTGGCCGTTCCCCGGCCGCGAGCACGGCACGCAGCCCGGTGAGCTGGTCGGCCAGGTCGACGGTCTCGACGGGCTGGGTGGTGCCCGGGTGCCCACGGTCGCTCGCGGCCCGGGCGGCGGGAACCGGTTAATGCTGACCGGGTGGCTGGAGGGCGGCGATAAATCCGTCGGGGTCGGCAAGGGTCAGCGTCAGTGATTGCACCCCCCTGGTGAACATCTCGGTGAGCCTGCGCTCGGTACGGCAGGGCGGTTCGATGGCGAGCTCTACCAGGCCATCGGCGGAGCCGTTTACTAGCCACCGCCCGAGCGGTGGTGCACGCCGCGCGTTCCGCCGACATCGGCCTGTGACCAGCTGACGGAACGGATAGAAGCCCGGGTACCGTCAGCTTGAAGTCGGCCATCTGTACCCGGATCTGGTCAGGGCCGACCTCCACGCCCGATCCGCCCCGGCCCCCAGCGAGGAGGGTGTTCAGCAGCCTACTGCTCGGGTCCAGCCCGGCCTCGCTGATCGCGAACCACACGGTGTCCATACCTCGTTACCTGCGTCGCCTTCCCAGCGGCCGACGTGCAGTCGCCGGGTTGGCCTGGTGCGGTCAGTGCGGCGCCGGCACCAGGCCGGCCTCGTATGCGGTGATGACGAGCTGTACCCGGTCCCTGGCGCCCAGCTTGGCCAGCAGCCGGGCCACGTGCGTCTTGGAGGTGCCTACCGTGATGCACAGGGCGGCGGCGATCTCGGCATTGGACATGCCGAGGCCCACCAGCCTGAGCACCTCACGTTCGCGGTCGGTGATCCCGGTTATCTCCCGGGGCTTGCGGCCGGGGCGGGGCTGGCCGGCGAACTGCCCGATCAGGCGGCGGGTGACGCCCGGCGCGATCATGGCGTCGCCGGCCGCGACCACGCGGATCGCGGTCAGGATGTCCTCCAGCGCCATGTCCTTGACCAGGAACCCGCTCGCCCCGGCCCGCAGCGCGCCGTAGACGTAGTCATCGTCGTCGAACGTGGTGAGCATGAGCACGGGAGCGTGCGTATCGCCGGCGGTGATCAGCTGGGTTGCCTCGATGCCGTCCATGCCCGGCATGCGGATGTCCATGACTACCACGTCGGGGCTGGTGTCCCTGGTGAGATGTACCGCCTCGGCTCCGGTTCCGGCCTCGCCGGCTACGTCGATATCGGGTGTCTGTTCGATCAGCATGCGCAGGCCCGCGCGGACCAGCGGCTGGTCGTCGGCCAGGATGACCCGGATGGTCATCGGGCCGGCGCGGGGACTGGCAGCCGGGCGGTGACGCGGAAGCCGCCGCCGGGGCGCGGGTCGGCCGAGAATTCGCCGCCCAGCAGCGCGGTGCGCTCCCGCATGCCGGTGATCCCGTAGCCGGTCCCGGCCACGCTGCCGCCGCGCCCGCTGTCGGTGACCTCGATCGACAGCTGCCGGTCCTGCTGGTCGATCGACACCCGGCACTGGCCCGTGCCGGCATGGCGGACCACGTTGGTGACCGCCTCCTGGATGATGCGGAACGCCGACAGGTCGATGTCAGCCGGGAGCGGCTCCTGGCTGCCGCGCCAGTCCACGTCGACCTTCACGCCTGCGTCCAGGGTCATCGCGGCCAGCCGCTCGATGTCGGCCAGGCCGGGCGCCGGGCCCAGCGGCGCCTGCCCCGGCCCGAGCCGGGGCCCGGGCCCCGGCCCGGGCCCCGGCTCGGCACGCCGCAGCCCGGTCACCATCCGCCGCAGTCCGGACAGCGTCTCCCTGCTGGTGGCCTCGATGGCGGCCAGGGCGTCGCGCGCCTCGGCGGGACGGGCGTCGAAGACCCTGCGGCCCGCACCTGCCTGGATCGCGATGATGCCGATGCTGTGCGCCACGATGTCGTGCAGTTCGCGGGCGATCCGCAGCCGCTCTGCCATCACGGTCTGGGCGGCGGCCTGGGCCCGCAGCAGCTCGGCCCGGGCCTGTGCCTGCCGGATTGAATGTCCGATAAGCCAGGCAATGATCGTGACAACGGCTATGCCGCCCCGGAACGGGGCCAGATTGAGGCCTCCCGGAACCGGAATCAGCAGGCCCACGCCTACCATGGCTAGGCCAGTGGCCGAGACTCTGAGTGTGCGTGTCGCCGCTATGTAGCAGATCTCGATGCCCGCTGCGCCGGCGAGCACGATCTGCAGGGCGCTTGCCGGCATCACCGGCTTCAGTGCCATGGTGGCCAGCGATCCGCCGAGTATCACGGCCAGAGCCGTGAGCGGCCTGCGGCGCAGCAGGAGAGCCGAAGCCAGCAGGGCGCAGATAAACGCCGGGAATGCCCACATGATCTAGGCGCCTCCAGCCCGCCGGTCATGCTCATGGCAGCGATCGTAGCCGCCTTGCGCCGCCGGGTCGTCTGCCCGCGGGCATACGCCCGCGGGCTACCGCGGCGCCGTGCAGGTGGGTCCACGGGCAGACGCGGCGCGCCCCCGGACTGCGGCATGTTGTCGCCATGGACGTGTTGATCGAGACATGCGCGGGCGGAACGGTACGAGGGCACCGGGCGGCCGGCGGTGGATGGTGTCAGCCTCACGGTCGCGAGCGGCGAGGAAGACAGGGGTGACACGATGAGCATGCTGGAACTGCGTCAGGTGTCCAAGGTGTACGGCGAAGGCGCCGCCGAGGTACACGCGCTGCGCGACGTCAGCCTCGAAGTCGACCCCGGGATGATGGTGGCGGTGATGGGGCCGAGCGGGTCGGGCAAGTCCACGCTGCTGACCATCGCCGGCAGCCTGGAAGAACCGACCAGCGGGCAGGTCCTCGTCGCCGGGCAGGACCTGGCCACCATGTCGCGCAACGACAAGGCGCGGCTGCGCCGCCGCTCGATCGGGTACGTGTTCCAGGACTTCAACCTGCTGCCCGGGCTGATCGCCGCGGAGAACGTGGCGCTGCCGCTGGAACTGGACGGCGTCGGGGCGCGGAAGGCACGGGAAGCCGGGCTGCGCGCGCTGGACGGGCTGGGCTTGGCGGACCGCGCGTCGAACTATCCCGATCAGCTGTCCGGCGGTGAGCGGCAGCGGGTGGCCATTGCCCGCGCGGTGGTCGGTGACCGGCAGCTGCTGCTGGCCGATGAGCCGTCCGGTGCACTGGACTCAGCCAACGGCGAGGCGGTGATGCGCATGATCCACACCGCGTGCCAGCAAGGCGTCGCCGCCGTGGTCGTCACGCACGACGCGCAGCTCGCCTCGTGGGCGGACCGGGCGGTGCTCATCCGGGATGGCCGCATCGTCGACCAGACGGTGCCCGCGCCGGGTCCGGAGTCGTTGCTGGGGCGGGACCGATGACGACCCTCACCCGCCCGCGCGCGGGGACCGGTAACGGCGGCATCCCTGCCCGCCGCGCGGTGTTCCGCTGGGGCTGGCGGATGTTCCGCCGCGAGTGGCGCCAGCAGTTGCTCGTGCTCGGCCTGCTCACCGTGGCGGTCGCGGCGACGATCTGGGGCGCCAGCGCCGTCGCGAACGTGCAGCCGAACCCGAACTACGCCACGTTCGGCACCGCTGCCGTGCAGGTCACGCTGCCCGGCACCGACCCGCAGCTGGCCGCCGGCATCGCCGCCATTGCGGGCCGCTGGGGCCCGGCAGATGTCATTGAGAATCAGGACATCGCTACTGGCACCACCCAGGCTACGCAACTGCGTGCCGAGAATCCGCACGGGCACTACAACAACACTCCGCTGCTCAGCATGGTCAGCGGCGCGTACCCGGCCGGGCCCGGCCAGGTCGCGCTGACCAGCCAGGTCGCCAGCCTGTACGGCGCGCACGTGGGCGGCACCTGGCAGGCCGCCGGCACCACCTGGCGGGTGACCGGCATCGTGCAGGACCCGAGCAACCTGGCGGACGAGTTCGCGCTGGTCGCTCCGGGCCAGGTGACGCATCCCAGCCAGGTGATCATGCTGCTCGGCTCGGCCGCGGCGCAGGCCGCGGCTCAGCAGGCGATCAACGGCAGCGGGACGGTACCCGGTGTCCCGGCAGCGACTCTGTCCGTTCCCTCTGGCCACGTGAGCGGACCCTCGCCGGCGACGGGCGTCCTGGTGGTGGAGGTACTCGGCCTGGTGTTCATCGGCCTGGTGTCGGTAGCCGGTTTCACCGTGATGGCCCAGCGCAGGCTCCGTGCCCTCGGCATGCTCAGCGCGATCGGCGCGACCGAACGCAACCTCCGCCTGGTCATGATCGTCAACGGCCTGGCAGTCGGCGTGGCCGCTTCGCTTGCCGGGGCGGTGCTCGGCTTCGCCGCCTGGTTCGCTTACGTCCCGGCGCTGCAGCAGGCTACCGGCCACGTGGTCGACGCGGCGAACCTGCCATGGTGGGCGTTCGCCATCGGGGTCGTGTTCGCGGTCGCGACGTCGGTGCTCGCGTCCCGCCGCCCGGCTAAGACGATGGCCCAGGTGCCGGTGGTGGCCGCACTGTCCGGCCGCCCCGCGCCGCCGAAGCCGGTGCACCGGTCCGCCCTGCCCGGCGTCATCGTGTTCGCGGTCGGCCTCGCGTGCCTAGCGTTCTCCGGCGGCCTGGCCGGAGTGCAGGGCGGTCCCCGGCACGCGCTGCTCCTGCTGGCCGGCCTGGTCGCCACGATCGTCGGCATCGTCCTGCTCGCCCCGCTGGCCATCAGCGTGCTGGCAGCCGGGGCAGGCCCGCGGCTGCCGGTCGCGATCCGGATCGCGCTGCGTGACCTGGTCCGCTACCGCGCCCGGTCCGGCGCCGCGCTGGCGGCGACCGCGTTCGCCGTGTTCCTGGCCATGGCGATCTGCATCATCGCCAGCATCAAGTTCGACAATCCGCTGAACTGGATCGGCCCGAACCTGTCCAGCAGCCAGCTGATCATCTCCACGCAGCGGAGCCAGGGCGGCGGCACGATAACGCAACTCAGCAGCGCCCAGACAGCCCGCCTGGGAGAGCAGGTGGACAGCCTCGCCGCCAGCCTGCACACGCGGCCCGCGGTGCCACTGGAAATCGCGGGCGCTTGGCTGTGCCAGGTGGGGGTCCAGCAAAACAGTCCGTCGAATTTCACCGGCACCGTGTACGTGGCCACCCCGCAGTTGCTTGCCACGTACGGGATCAAGGCCGGCCAGATCGCTCCCGGCACCGACATCCTCACCATGCGCCCAGGGCTGGCGGGCCTGCCGAACATGGAGATGATGTGGGGCAACACCGGCAACGGAAACGGTCCCGGTGGTGACGGCAATCCTGCCTGCACGCCGAGCAGCGGCTGCCTGGCCAACCCCGCGATGCAGACGGTCAGCAACCTGCCCGGCGGCACCTCCGCGCCGAACACGGTGATCACCGAGAACGCGGTAAGCAAGTACCACCTGCAGCCCAGCCTGAACGGGTGGCTGATCCAGGCACCTGCCCCGCTCACCGCCACGCAGATCAACGCCGCGCGGCACCTCGCGCTCGCCTACGGGGTGACGGTCGGGACCAAGTCCGATAACCCGGATCTCGGCGAGTTCGCCGACGGAGCCACCGCGCTGGGCATCGTGATCGCGTTCGGCGTGCTGGCCGCCTGCGTCGGCCTGATCCGCAGCGAGACCGCGCGGGACCTGCGCACGCTCACCGCCGCCGGCGCCAGCACCACGACGCGGCGGATGATCACCGCGGCGACCGCCGCAGCGCTTGGCCTGCTCGGCGCGATCCTCGGCATGGGCGGCGCGGTCATCGCCGGGCTGGCCTGGGCGCACACCAGCCTGTCCGCCGTGTTCGACGTGCCGCTGACCGACGTGCTGATCCTGCTGATCGGGCTGCCGCTCATCGCCGCCGTCGCCGGCTGGCTGCTGGCCGGCCGCGAGCCCGAGGGCATCTCCAGGCAGCCGCTGGACTGACGCTGGTCTTGCTGGGCCATTCCAGTCCCGGTATCCCGGGTCTACCATCACGTCCAGAAACTGATGGTTCACCCGGACCTGGCCGCCCGCGTCGCAGATCAGGGCTCCGCGCGATCCGCCGGCCGAGGGGCGGTGGGTTGCGCTCGGCATCGCCACCCACCACCGGCCGCTCACCTCGGGGATGAGGGCTGTTCGGGTGCAGGGCGCCGTGACCTTGGCAAACCACCGCCGGTGTACTCGTAGCGGTAGGCGAGCCGGGCGTCCGCGCGCGCGGTCAGCTCGGCGTACTCGATGACGGTGCCGGCGTCGTCGTAGCGGCGGCTGTGCACGACGATGACGGGTGAGCCGCGTTTGATGCCGAACGTGCGGGTCTCGTCCATGCTCGGCGGCCGGGCCGACACCCAGTCCTCCCCCCAGGCCGGCCGGTAGCCGGGGACGTCACCGGTCAGCGGCACCTGGGTCAGCAGGTCGGGGGCCGATTCCGCGACCGGGGCGGGAAACCACGAGATGACCAGCGCCACCGTCGCGCCGTCGCGGATCGTGGCGGTGTGGCGGCAGGCCACCTGCGCCAGCGGCCCGGTGCCCAGTTCGGCGGCGACCCGCTGGGGGGCGGCGGTCATCTCGGCGGCCAGGACCCGTGTCTGGTCTCCCGGCTGTACCGGGCCGCGGCCGGCCAGTTTGATCACCAGCGGGCCGCCCTGGGCGCGTGCCTGCCGCGACCAGGCCGATGATCGCGATGACCGGGCAGATCCTTAACGGCTGCGCCCGGCCAGCCAGTTGCGGCCCGAGGAACCAGTCATCGCCGAGGGTTCGCGGCTGTCGCTGTCGCGCGCCGATCCGCCGCTGTCGGCCGGGCCAGGTGGGGCGGTGTTGGCGAGGAAGCGAGGAAGATCTTGAGCGCGGCCCAGATCCGCTCGGCCGGGTTGTCGTGCGGACTGCAGCGGGCGCCCAACCACAGATGCACGCCCGGGTGGTGCGCGACTACGTCGCCGCCCACCCGGGTGTGGTGGATCTGGTCGTTGTCGCACAGCATCACGACTGCCGGGGCCCGGGGGAAGGCGGCGTGTGTGGCGAAACGGGTGACCAGACCGATCAGGAATCGAGAAGCGTGAGTCACCGAGCCGCAACTAGCCTGATCGCCATGGCTTCCATCGAATCCGTCACCCTTGAGGTGGCCGGCCCCACCGCCGTCAACCGCTTCTACACCGCCGCCCTCGGTTTCGGCACTCAGGTACGCCTGCGGGCCTCGGAGGCACCGACGACCGGCTTCCGTGGGTTCACGCTGTCGCTCACGGTGTCCCAGCCAGCCACCGTCAACGGCCTCATCGGCGCCGCCCTCGACGCCGGCGCCTCGCCGCTGAAGCCGGCCGCGAAGTCGTTCTGGGGCTACGGCGGCGTCGTACGAGCCCCGGACGGGACGATCTGGAAGGTCGCAACCTCGGCGAAGAAGGACACGGGCCCGGCCACCCGGCGGATCGATCAGATCGTGCTCCTGCTGGGAGTCGCGGACGTGGCCGCCAGCAAGCGGTGCTACGTTGACCGCGGCCTCGCCGTGGCGAAGAGCTTTGGCCGCAAGTACGTCGAGTTCGCCACTCCGTCGAGTCCCGTCAAGCTGGCGCTCTACGGGCGCCGTGCCCTTGCCAAGGACGCTGGCGTCTCTCCCGAAGGCACCGGATCGCACCGGCTCATGATTGGCAGCGATGCCGGGCCCTTCACCGACCCGGACGGGTTCGCGTGGGAGACCGCATCGCTTTGAGCCGGGTGGCGCGGCACAATTGCACCACAGCCATGACATGGGATCACCGCAGTCCACCACCGTGCCAAACCATGCGGGTCACGCAAAGTACGACTCGCACGGGGGGCAAACGCCGTTGCCCGGGGCTTGGCGCGGCCGCACCGGCCTCTGCCGACTCCTGGTCCCGCAGCATCGCCGGGGCCTTCTCGATCGGCCGTACGCACGTGTCGGCCCTCTTCGCGCTCTCAATAGCGAGCACGTGCTCCCGATTTGCGGCTGTAGGACAGGCGGTCGTGGGCGGTGCGGGCGACCGGGTCAGCGTGCATGGGCGCGGGCGACTTCCGCGGGCCTGGCCGCGACACCGGGCTCGGGCATCGCAGTGGCTACCTCGGCATGTATCCCGGGTGCTCGGGGACATCGATGAAAGGAGTTCTCTCATGTGTCACCCCTCGTGGATGCGCGCACTCGCCGCGGCGCAGCGCCTGAGCGACCTCGCGCGGCTGCGCCGCGTCCGGGACCGGATCGACCGGGAGTACGCGCAGCCGCTGGACGTCGAGGCGCTCGCCCGCGGCGCGCACATGTCGGCCGGGCACCTCAGCCGCCAGTTCCGGCTTGCCTACGGCGAGTCGCCGTACGCCTATCTGATGACGCGCCGCATCGAGCGTGCGATGGCGCTGCTGCGCCGGGGCGACCTCAGCGTCACCGAGGTCTGTTTCGCGGTTGGCTGCTCGTCGCTGGGCACCTTCAGCACTCGCTTCACCGAGTTGGTCGGTGTGCCGCCCAGCGCCTACCGACGCCAGGCGACGGTCGCTGCGGCCGGGATTCCGTCGTGTGTGGCGAAACAGGTGACCAGACCGATCAGGAATCGAGAAGCGCGAGTCACGAGCCGCACCTAGCCTGACCACCATGGACATCACCATTCACGCGAGCTTCCTCCCGCACGACGACCCGGACGCCTCCCTGGCCTTCTATCGCGACACCCTCGGCTTCGAGGTCCGCAGCGACGTCGGAAACGGCAAGATGCGCTGGATCACGGTCGGCCCCGCCGGCCAGCCCGGCACGTCCATCCTCCTGGCGCCGCCGGCCGCCGACCCTGGGGTCACCGACGATGAGCGCCGCACCATCGCCGAGATGATGGCCAAGGGCACCTACGGCTGGATCCTGCTGGCCACCGCCGACCTCAACGGCACCTTCGAGAAGGTGCAGGCCGGCGGAGCCGAGGTCGTCCAGGAGCCGACCGAGCAGCCGTACGGGATTCGCGACTGCGCCTTCCGCGATCCCGCGGGCAACCTGGTCCGCATCCAGGAGCTGCGCTGAGCCGTCCGGCAATCGCAGACCCGGCTGACAGCTGAGACGAGATCTCTCAGGTGCATCTTCACGAGGGTCCCTTGGCGCTCCGACGCCTCATCCCCTCCGCTTACCGGCCGGTGCTCGCCAACCGCGTGTTCCGCCGACTGATCCTCGGCTTCGCGGTCTCGCACCTCGGGGACGGGATGAGCTTCGTCGCGGTGGCGTGGCTCGCCATCTAATTAGACTGCGGGGCTGGTCGGCCCGGTGAGCGGAGGCGCCTCGCGCGCTTGCCGGCGGTTTCATGGCAGATGGGCTGGGATCGGCTGAATGCGGGGACCGCGTCCGGCCACCGCGACCGTGCGCTCATACGATGCGCGCAGGGCGGCGGCGTCGGCGGGATCGGTGCGCCACGCGGTGCCGGCGGGGAGCACCACGTAGTCGGGGTGGCGGACCCAGATCGGCACGTAGTGGATGAACGTGACGTGCGCTGCGTGGCTGTCGACGCTGATCGTGAGCAGCACGATGATCCCGTCCTGCGATGTGGCCGGGCAGCAGGCGCTGGTCTGATTGGAGATCAGGTTGCCTTCGCCGAAGACGACGAGCTTGCCGCCCAGGATGCGGATGGGCTGGACGACGTGCACGTGCTGGCCGACGATCGCGGTGATGTCGGGCGAGCGGCTGAGCTTGCTGGCGAGTGCGAGCTGAAAGCTGCTGGGCTGTACGACGTCCTCATCGCCCCAATGCAGATTGACGATGACGACCGTCGCGCCGTCCTTGCGGGCGCGGTGCGCGTCGGACAGGATCTGCGCGGCGCTGGCCCGGTTGACCGACCATGGATGCGGCGAGGGGATGCCGTTGGTGAGCTCGGTGTAGGCCAGGAAGGCGACGCGGACGCCCTTGACCGTCATGATCAGCGGCGTTCGCTGTCCGGCCGCCGACGAGAATGAGCCGGTGTGCGCCACCCCGGCACGATCCAGCGCGCGGATCGTGCCGTCGACTCCCCTTTGCCCTTGATCGAGGGTGTGCGTCGCGGCCGTCGAGCACGCTCGCCACCCGGTCTGGCGGATCGCGGTGGCGAGCTCGGGCGGGGTGTTGAACACCGGGTAGCCGGTGGCAGGGGCCGGTGTCATCGGCGTCTCGACATGGCACAGCGCAAGGTCGGCGCCCCGGATGTAGGGCTTGATCTGCGCGAACAAGGGAGCAAAGTTGTAGTGGCGGCCACCCCCCAAGACCAGCGCCCGCTCAAAGATTGCGGAATGGATCAGCAGGTCTCCGCTCGCCTCGACCACCAGCCGGACGACGTGGCTGTCGCTCCGGCGGTGCGGCGGGGCCGCCACCGCGCTGGCGCCGCGGTGACCGGCTGCGCGGCCCCCCGCACCCTCGAACGCGGCCCATGCGCCCGCAGCGATAGCCAGCGCGACCACGCCGCACAGCATGATCACGCGCCGCCGCTGCCCTGCGCGACCCGCCCTGGCGCTCATGACGTCGCTGCCGGAGCTCCTCCGCAGGCCGAGGCTCCCGCCCGGGCGTAGGCGCGCCCTGATTCACAACGCGTGATCCTAGGCCCCGGAGGCGGCGCAGAACTGTGATTTCGACTGGAAAGAAGCGACGTCACGGCCATTCTTACGCGCCCGGCCGGATGTCAGCTACGCCAGCTCGTCCCCCTGCTTGCGGGCAGTGCGGCGGTGGCACGACACAGTGCATTGCATACGCGCCATTCCGTCACTGATGCGCGGCACAACCTGAATTCGCGGTGACCGAGCGGCACAGAGCTGCCAGTTCGTGCGCTTCTCCTGTCCGTCCAGCATCGGAGGGGCCGGTTCCTGACGACGATCAGCCTGGGCTGTGCACGCGTATCCGTTCGTCGCGGCTGCCGGGGACGAACAACTCGGCCGCAAGCGCGGTAGAGGCGATGGCGGGCAGGCGCGCCGTCTAGGGAAGGGACATCTCCCACTCGTGCAGATCGGGCGCATCGGTCGCCTGCTGCAGCGGGTCCATCGTGCGGCCGTCTTGTCCGCGCCGAACACCGGGCTGCGCCAACCACAGCTGCAGACCGCCTGCACGCCGCCCTCGCCGACCTCGCGGACTGTGGTCTGGTGGTCCACTTCGCCCAGTCCCTAAAGGCGTACGACCGGGCAGCCCATCGTCCGCGTCACGCTGGGGTCTGGACCCCGGCGGTTACCAGCCTGGCCAGCTCGTCGATACCTTATGCCTGTGCCCGGGCAACGACGTCGCAGGGCCCAGCCACGCTCGCCCCATCCCAGACGCCCGGCAGCTGCTGGAGCGCTGCGGTCACGGTAGCGGCCTTGCCAACTTCGGTCTCCTTCTGCGCCGGGCCGGCGCGCCGTCCCCGGGGCGGGTGCACAGGGTCACTCGTGAGACGCAGCTACCCGACCGCAGATGAGGCCAGGGTTGGCGGGGTCGGGGTCGACACCCGCGATGATGCCCGCCCAGCCGCCGTCCCGGTAGACGAAAGCGGTCGCGTCGGCGGGCACGCGGCTGACAGCACCGTCGATGGGGTACAGGTGCATGGTGGAGTGCCCGGTCGGCAGCTTCTCGCCGTACTTGGTGTGCACGTCGATCGCGGCGTCGGAGATCTCGTTGAAGAAGTCCGTCCGCCAGTACCGCTGCAGCCCGGCCGGGTAGAGCCCGTCGAACGCGCTTTGCAGCACGCTGAACGGCATGGGCTGCAGGCCGGCCAGCAGCGGCGAGCCGTACGTCCTGACCGGCTCGAGCACGTCGTCGGCCTGGTCGTGTGATCCGGTGTAGCACCAGACGATGCCGCACGCCTCGCGGCCCCACAGTTCCTCGGGGAACGGCGGGGCGGGCGGACGGGCGAACCGCACGCAGGTGATCACATCGGCAGTGTCCCGGCAGCGCGCGATCCGGGTCGGCGCGCAATCTCCGATCACCTCTCCGCGGTGATCACGCTCTGTGACAGAGCCTCGCGCCGCCATCACTGTCCAGCCAGCCCCCGATCGCCGACTCTGGGCGGTTGACCAGTTGGTAGATCGGCCGCAGCAGGCGGAACAGATCAGCCTCGTTCTGTGCGCTGAACCGGCACCATCGCGCGGGCGCGGCTTGGCCCGAGCGGGCAGGAAGGCAGGCGCGACTACCGCGACGGCCAGTGTCACGGCCAGGCCGGCAAGCTCGGTGACGGCGAGCCCGTGGATGAACGCGGCGCGGGCGGCGGCAAGACCCTCGCCGGCGGGGCCGCCGAGCTGGCGGGCGGCGGTGAGGGCATCGCCGAGGTTGCGGGCGGCTGCCGCGGCGGCTGTGGGCAGCCCATGCACCACGCCCGTCATCGGCGTCGCGTAACCACCGGCCAGGACGCTGCCGAGCACGGCCACCCGAGCGCGCCGCCCAGTTCGATGGTGGTGTCGTTGGTCGCTGAGCCGACCCCGGCCTTGGCTTTGGGCAGCGAGCCAAGAATCGACTCGGTGGCGGACGAGCAGACCAGGCCCGCACCAGCCCCGAACAGTGCCCGCGCCGTGGCTGCCCGGCCGTGGCCCGAGGCCACGGTGACGGTCGCCATGGCCGCGAAGTCGGCGCGGACGGTCGTCATGCCGGTGACGACCTCGAGCTTGGTGCCGAACCGGGCGACCAGCCGGGCCGACAGCGGTGCCATCACCATGACGCCGATCACGGTCGGCAGCATCCGGATGCCGGCCTGCAGCGTTGTGTAGCCGAGCACGAACTGCAGGAACTGGGTCAGCAGGAACAGGGTGCCGACGAAGGCGAAGTTCACCAGCGTCACCGCGGCGCCCGCAGCGCTGAACCGCGGGTTGCGGAAGTAGCGCAGTTTCGGTCGCGGCCGGCCCGAGCCCGGCCCCGGTGACCAGCGTGACCGCGTGCGTGCGCGCGTGCTTGCTCGTCGCGGTCAGGCAGTCCCCGTACCGCCGGCCATTCGCTCGCTATGTCCACATAGGGCAATTTGGCGGCGAGGCAGGCATCGATCACCGGACCGGCCCCGCCGGGCGAACGAGCCAGCTACCAACGAGTAAGGTTCCAGGCGAAGGAATCGAAGATTACCGCATGGATGTACCTGGCCGGTACGGGAAAGAACGTTTGACCGCCATGTTGAGGCGTTAACGAACATGCGCTCATCGGCATTATGCGGGTGATCGTTGTCAAGCTGATCGTGCGTTGTTCCGGTAGCGGCGTGCCGCTGTGGTGGTGGTGGTGGTGAGGAGCTCGCCGATCTGGGTCCAGGTGAGTTCCTGGTCGCGGGCGTCGTGGACGGCTTCGGGCCGGAGCTGGGTGGCTTGGGCGATGAGGCTGGCCAGGGCGTGCTGCCGGACGGCGGAATCGCCGAGCCAGTAGGCGGTGCGCTGGCGGGCGAGGTTGCCGGTTGCTTCGGTGAGGATCTGCGGGCTGTCGTCGCCGGCGGTGGGTACGGGCAGCTGGCCGGGGCGGGTGAGGTGCAGTGGCGGGCGGTTCATGATGCGTCCTGGTCGAGGCGGGTGAGCAGCGAGGCGAACAGTTGCCCGCGGTGGCCTTGGTGGCTGGCGATGGCGTCGTCGTGCTGGGCTTGCAGGACGGGGCGGAACTCGATGCTGGTCTGGAAGTAGCTGCAGGTTTCGCAGATGGATTCGTAGGCGCAGTCCAGCTGGGGTGGCCGGGTGCACCGGCCGTTGCCGAGGAGGCGGTGGTGCTCGCGGCGCAGCCGGGCCATCTTCGGCCCGATCGCGTCGGCGGGGAACTGGGCGGGCTGGCCGTAGAGGGCTTCGACTTTTTCTGTGACGCAGAGGGCCTGCGGCGTGCGCCTTGCACAGATCGCCGATTCCGTTCAGGTGCCTTTCGATGGGCCCGGCCGCGTGCGGGCGCACAGATTGCCCTGTTCTGGCGGCAGGGTCGCCGGATCGTCAGGCCTGGCGGTGGCGCGGGCCGACCCTTTATGATGCTGCGGAATTCAGCGATCGTGCCTTCCGCGAGCTCAGCAGATGGGTGCAGGCTGAGGGCATGAGCCGGATGGTGGGACGGGACGCCGAGTGCGCCGTGCTCCGCCACCGCCTGACCGCCCCGCACGGCGGCCCAGGGGCCATCGTCTTGGTTGCCGGAGAAGCCGGAGTTGGGAAGACCGCGCTGGTCGAGCATGTTCTGGCCGACGCCACCGCGCCGACGCTGTATGGACGGGCGGCTGAGTGGGCGGCCAGGGCTTATGACGTGCTGGCTGGCGCGCTCCGCCCGGTCATTCGTGGCACTGGTGAGCCAGTCCCGGACCTTCTCGCGCAGATCATCCCCGAGTTGGGTGCCCCGCCGCCCGAGCCGGACCCCGCGGCACTGGCGGCGGCTGTCTGCTCGGTCCTGACCGGCGCGGCCGGGGACCGGCAGGTGGCCCTGTTCCTCGACGACCTGCAGTGGGCCGACGAGGCTACTCTCGGTCTGCTGCCTGCCCTGGCTGATGCGGGTAGCGGCCTGCCCGTCACCGTGATCGGCTGTTACCGCAGCGACGAGCTTCCGCGCGGCCATCGCCTCCGGTCCATCCGGGCACTGCTGCGGCGAAATCATCAGCTCACCGAGATCGAGCTCGCGCCACTCAGTGACGAGGACGTGACGCGGATGCTGGCCGCACTGCTCGGGGCGGTGCCGCAACCGGCGCTGGCGGCAGCGGTGGCTGGGCGGGCTGACGGGCTCCCGTTCGCTGTCGAGGAACTGGCCTTCGCGCTTCGCGATGGCGGCCACCTCGCCTACAGCGACGGCACGGTCATGCTCGCGGGCACGGGCGCCGCACCGGTACCCGATGGAATCCGGGAGGCAGTGTTGTTGCGGGCCGCGCGGCTGACCGACGAGGAGCGCGCTCTCGTGGAAGCTGCCGCCGTGGCCGGTAACGAGTTCGACATCGATACCATCGTCGCGGCCACTGGCGTGCCGGCCTGGCCCGACGGGTTCACCGGGTCGGGGCTCTTGACCGATAGCGGGGACGGACGGGCCGCCTTCCGCCATCCGCTGACCCGGGAAGCCGCCTACGCCGATATCCCATGGTCGCGCCGTCGGCGCCTGCACCGGGCGCTGGCCGGAACGCTGACCGCTGACCGGGCTGCACCGTCCCTGATCGCGGCGCATCTGCTGGCCGCGAGGGATTTCGAGCCGGCCAGGCGCGCTCTGGTCGCGGCGGCCGAGCAGCATTGCGCAGTCCACGCTTACCGGGATGCCGCCCACGCGCTGCGGATGGCACTCGATTCCTGGCCGTCCGACGAGGAGGACGACACCCGTCTCCTTGTCATCGACCGGCTCGCCAGGTGCGCGGAGATGTGCGCGGAGTACGCCGATGCGGTGACGCTGCTCCGCGAACTGGCCGGAGGCCACCAGCGACGTGGCGATAACCATGCCCTGGCCGTTGCTCACCGGCGGCTGGCCCTGGCGCACGAGCTGCGCGGCCAGTGGGAATCTGCGCTGGCCGCACGCGAGGCCGCGGCCCTGGCGTTCTCGGCCGCCGGCCTGCCCGCCGAGGCGGCCATCGACCGTCTCGCTGTGGCGACCCACCTGCGCTCCGCGGCTAGCTACTCGGTGGCCCTGGCCACGCTGGGTGCCGTCTACGACGACGCGCAATCGGCCGGCCGCCGGATCTGCTGCTGCGCGCCCAGGGTCTGCGGGGCAATGTGCTGTCGCGCCTGGGCAGGTCACGCGAGGGAATCGCCACTGTCCGTGCGGCACTGGACCAGGCGCTCGCTGGATCACTCCCCGACACTGCGGCCGAGCTGCAGCAACGGCTGGCCGACGCGATCGAGCATTCCGGCGACTACCGGGCCGCGAAGACCGCGTATGCCGCCGCGTACCAGTATTGCGACGCCCACGGCCCCAATGACGTGGCTGAGCTGTGCCGTGCTTGCGCCACGGCAGTCTTGTTCTCCTGCGGCGAGTGGGACCGTGCGGCGGGCGTGTGCGAGGACGTGCTCGCCTCGGCGTGCCCGGCGCACGCCCGTGCGGTGAGCACCGGCATTCTCGGCTTGGTGCACGCCCTGCGGGGAGCGGCAAGGCTGGCCCGGCCATTGCTGCTGGAGAGCAACCTGACCGCCACCCGGATCGAGCTCACCGCAATGGAGTTGTTCTCTTCGTGGGGCCTGTGCATCCTGGACGACGCTACAGGCGGGCACGACGCTGCCGCTGACCGAGCCGAGCGGATGCTCATTCGGCATTCGCGGACGCAAGAGCGGCACTATAGCGTGGCCATCCTGCAGTGGCTGGCCACCTTCTTCACCGAGCACAGCCTCACCACAGACGCTCGGGCCTGTGCCGCGGTCCTGTCTGAAATTGCGGAGGCCACCGGCCAGCCGGAGGCCGTCGCGGCGCTCGCCCACG
Source organism: uncultured Actinomycetota bacterium (assembly GCA_963851085.1). Lineage (GTDB taxonomy): Bacteria > Actinomycetota > Actinomycetes > Streptosporangiales > Streptosporangiaceae > DATFVJ01. The sequence goes on from CAWKNX010000001.1 coordinate 245,867, forward strand.
CTCGCGGTGAGACGCTGCTGGCGGATGAGCCGGAAGCTGCCGCGCGGGAACTGCGCCGGGCGGCCGAGATGTTCGGCCACCTGGACCTTCCGCTCGAGACAGCGCAAGCCCAGCGCCGCGCGGCCACTGCGGCGCTGCAGTTGGGTGAGCAAATCCGGGCACGGGAACTTCTGCACGCGGCCTATGCCACTGCCGGGTCGCTCGGTGCCCGTCAGCTCCGCGAGAATTGCGCGGCGGCGCTTAGCAAGCTGGGCGGCAAGCCCCGCCAGCGGGCATCCGCGAATCGCGCGATGGCCGGTCTCACCGACCGGGAGATGGACGTGATGCTGCTCGTCGCCGAGGGCAACACCAGCAGGCAGATCGGTGAAGCTCTGTTCATCAGCCCGCGGACCGTCGAGATGCACGTACAGGGCAGCCTGCTGAAGCTGCAGTGCCGCACCAGGGCCGAAGCCGTGCGGCGGCTGGCTGAGCTCGAGGCACTGCCCACAGACAGACCCGGCCGCCCGGCGCGCATCCTGGCAAGGAAGCCGCCCCCCGGCCCCGTCCGGTAAGCCAATCCGGTCCTGACGTCCGCGTTCGGCTGCCAGGCTCTGGCCGAACCCGCACCAGCATAGAAACGTGCCGAAACAAGCACTGAACCTGGTAGCTGGTAACAGGCTGAGTCAAAGCAGATGGTTCACGGTGAGAACCCCCGCACCCCAGCCCGGAAGGCGGGGCGGCCACACTGCTGCCGGGACGGACTAGTACTACAGGGCTAGATCTGCATCGCCTGTAGGCGCAGGCGTCGCCTGAAATGGTGGGCCCGGGCATTGGCCTGATGTTCGCGACGCCAGACGGACCAGCGAAGCCCCAGGTAGATTGCCTGGTCGTCTTTGCCGATGAGGTTGAACAGGCGCCGGACCTCGCTGGTGGTGAGCCTGATCAGGCGTAACCAGTCACACCCCTTGCTGATCTGCGGCGTGTCGGTGCTGGCGTCCGGGTTTGTGATCATGTTTGGGTTCGGGGGTGTCGCATCCTGAGGAGCCGTCGTATGAGCAGCTGGCTGCCCGGGTTGCGGAGCTGCTGGCGCTGGTGGCGCAGCAGGGTACGTTGATCGAGTCGCTGCAGGCCGAGGCGGCGGCGTTGCGGCGGCAGGCAGGCCGCGATTCGTCGAACTCGTCGCAACCGCCCAGTCAGGACGGTCCGGCGGCCACAGCGAAGGCGAAAGCGGGCAAGCGGGGAGCACGGCGGGCGCGGCCGGGTCGTGGCCAGGGCGGGCAGAAGGGCCACCCGGGAACGGGCCTGGAGCGGGTTGCGGTCCCGGATGAGACCCGGGTACTGGAGCCGGAGGCGTGCGCGGGCTGTGGTGGTGACCTGGCCGGTGCGCCGGGACGGATTGCTTCCAGCGTGCAGGTCTTCGACCTGCCGGTGATCGCGCTGAGGGTGACGGAGTACCTGATGATGCGCCGGTCGTGCGGGTGCGGGCATGCCACGACCGCGCCTGCCCCGCCCGGGGTGCGTGGCGGGCCGACGTGCTACGGCGTGAATGTGGAGGCCGCCGCGACGCTGCTGGCCTCCACGGATGTGATCGGGATCGAGCGGGCAGCGGACCTGATGAGCACCCTGCTGGGCGCGCCGGTGTCGACGGGGTTCGTCTCGGCCTGCCTGGTCCGCCTGGATGCGGCGTTGCTGGCCGCCGGGTTCGAAGAAGCCCTCAAGGACGCGCTGAAAGCGGCGGACGTGCTGGGCACCGACGAATCCCCCGCCCCGCTGACCACCGAAGCCACCCGGCAGGAGGACTGCGGCAACCCGCACGTGTACACGGTGCGCACCATGCACGCCTACACCGCCGGCGGGGCGGACCTGGTCTGGTACGGCGCGGCCGGCAACCGCACCAAGCCCTCCATCACCGGCTTCGGAATCCTCGACGGCTTCCGCGGGGTCCTGGTCCGTGACGACTACGGCGGCTACCTCAGCTACGACACCCAGCTAGCTGGTGTCCAGCAATGCCTGGCCCACCTCTACAGGTACCTAGACGACGCCCACGCGACCGGCCCGGAAGCACAGGTGTGGACCAGGCAGGCCGGCGACGCCCTGCGCGAGGCCGCAGCAGCGGTCAAGACCGCCCGCAACGCCGGCCACACCAGCCTCGACCCCGTCCTGCTGACCGGCCTGCGCCACCGCTACGACCAGGCCGTCGTGGCCGGGATCTCAGCCAACCTGTCCCGCCGATGGCACAAGGGCAACCACCCCGGCCTCGTCCTGGCCAGACGGCTGAAACGCAAGGCCAGCCAGGTGTGGCTGTTCGCCAGCCGCTTCGACGTACCCCCGACGAACAACGGGTCGGAGAACGCGATCCGCGGCTACAAGCTCGCCGCGAAGATCAGCGGCTGCTGGCGGACCCTGGCCACCCTGCAACGCCACTGCCGCATCCGCTCCTACCTCACCAGCGCCCGCAACCACGGCCACCACCCCCTGGCCGCCATCCGCGACGCCCTGGCCAGAATCTGCTGGATGCCACCAACCCCAGCATGATCAACTAACCGGACACCCCTGACTGCTTACGATCAGGCGGCGGGGCCCGCGTGCGGGAGGCGGGGTGGTGTTCTGTGGTTCTTTTTCCTTGTCTGGGTGTTTTGTGCCGTCAGGTCGCTGTGGTTGTCCACAGGTGGTGGGTCCCCTTTTTAGATTTGTGTCTCATGACCGCGAGAAAGGCCAGGGCGAGCATGGCGAGGGTGATGTGCCTGTACCAGGCGTGGTAGCGGCGGACCTGGTAGTTGTCCAGTCCTGCCTCACCTTTCGCTGCTTCGAATGATTCTTCGATGGGCCAGCGCATTCCGGCTGCCCGGACGAGTTCCCCGAAGCTTTCTTTTCGTGGGTTGTGGCAGTGGTAGTAGGCGAGTTCGCCGTCATCGATGGAGCGCCGGATCATGTACTGGTGACCGGGCTGTCCGGTGTTGATCAGTGCCCAGTCGTAGACGCGGAATCCTTTGCTGCCGATGCCGCAGGACCGGCGCTGCCAGTCGTGGGGCCGTACTTGCTGGGCGGCTTGCTCGATGGTTTGCTTACGGTCCTCCGGGCCGGTGAGCCCGGTGTTTTTCGGGATGGCCATCACATAGGAGATCTCGCGTTCTTCCAGGAATGCGCGCAGGCCGGGGTTCTGCCCGAATTCCTCGTCGGCCACAAACCAGGCGAACGGCACCCCGGCGTCCTGTGCCCGCGCGATCATGGCAGCTGCCTGCTGCGGGCGTGTGGCGAACTCCAGGTCCCCGGGGATGCCCGCTTCGGCGCACCGGTCCCGGTCGCCGAACCATGAATGCTCCGGTACATACAATTCACGGTCGATCAGGACGCGGTCGCCGGACGTGTTGGCGTAGCCCAGGAACGTGCCGATCTGGCAGTTGTCGACGCGTCCCAGCGTCCCCGAATACTGCCGTTGAACACCGGCTGATTTCCGGCCTTTCTTTGCGAATCCTGTCGGGTCGGCGATCAGCACTCCGCGCGGATCAGCGAAATGCTCCATCGCGTAGCCGCGGACGAGATCCCGCAGCCGGCCGGAGTCCCACGGCGTAAGGTTCAGGAATCGCTGGAGTGCCTTCGGCTCATGCAGGCCGGCATACTCGGCGATCGTCCACCCGTTCTTGCGTTCCAAAGGAGCAAGCAGGCCCCGGAGATATCGCACAGCATGGGCGCGGGAATCCGTACGGTAGAACAGCGGCCCGGTTCGCGCGCAGATATCATTGAACTCCGCATCCCACGCGGCAAGGTCTTCTCTTCTCACCGCCTCGTCCGGGAGGTCAGCCTGTTCTGAGGGGAGTATGGTCATGCTTCTAACAATGGCACGAACAGCGCCCGGATTCACTAACAACATCGAGATCTAGCCCTGCTAGTACCAGTGAGGCTCCGCCTCAGACCGCCAAGCGATGTGGTTGACCTGCGTAAATAACGGAACCGTTCGAACTCGGCGCAGGCTCACGCAGGGACCTGCGGTCAAGATCGGCTGACCGCCGCCGCCCGCTGCGCCAAGGTCCGGCCGATGTATGCGGCCGGTCGTGCCACTCAAAGTGGCTGGTCAGGACTCTGCCTGCAGATGTGGAGCGGGCGTCTCCGACGGTACGCCGCCCGAAAACTTGACTCAAGTGTGCAGAAGTTGGGGACCGAGGATCGCTAGTGCGCCCAGGCAAGAGGACGTCCTCGTTCGGAGACAGAGCACGCCTGCTCGCCGGCGACTCCGGCCAGATGACACTCGGATGAACGCCACCGCGTCTTCCCGACGTCAGTAGCTGAAAGTGGTCGCTGTGCCGTCGCCAATCCATTCCCATAGCTGGACGCTGCCCGCCAACTCGGCGCCAGGCAGCAGGCCACCCTTGTCGAGCTTCTTTGCGTTGAAGCAGACCGGGCAAACCATGTACCGGCCGCCTGCCTTCTCATACCGAGCGAGCAGCTCCGGCAGGGAAGGGCAGCCATCGCAGGCGACGCCAGCAGCTGTCCCGTCCAGCGCTAGCCGGACGGCCTCTTTGGCCTGGAACATCAGGGTCGGTCGGCCGGATTCGGCGGCACCGACTGCGACGAGGAACGCCACGGTCACCTTCTCCGGGTCCTCCAGGCCCGTGCTGAGACTGATCACTGCTTTTCCAGCCATTCCTGCCTCGCTTTGTCTGGTGCGACGGGGCCGGTTCCGGCCTCGGGCTCTCGGGTAGTTGACTAGACGGTAGGACGGGCTCAAGCTCGCGGATACCGTAGAACTACTGCATTCCCCGCGCCCAGATCCGCGCATGGAGCCGATTCGCAAGTCCCGGCGGTGGTCAAATCCAGGGCTCCGGCGCGTCTGCGTCCAGGCCCGGCTCGTTTGAAACCCAGCCCATTCGCCACGGTCCGCCAGCCGCCGCTGCCCGCCGCCACGGGCTCGTCAAGACGCAGCACGACCGCCGACGGTGAGGAAGATTGGTCCTTGGGCATCGCTCGCCGATGGCCAGATCGATCGCCCGGGCGGTGCGCGGCGCAAGTGGGATGGTGACGACCTTTGCCGCGCTTGCGGGTGATCACCCCGGCAGCGCCCGGCAGGGCGCCGAGCTCGTTACGGTCTAGCCAGGTGGCGTGCGGCTTCACCACGCAAGGCAGCACTGCCGGAGCCGTCTGGTGGCGGCGTGCCGGTCCATCCGCGTGCCGCGGGTGTTGAGCAGGGATGGGGCCGCCGGCGCGAGCATCGGATGCCCGGTCGATCGGCGGCGGCAGCGGGACCAGGACGACCTGGTGCCGTTTCCGCAGCCCCCGGCAAGACCCGATGGCCGTGTTCCTCGCCGAGGTCGGCGATGCCGGCGCGGGTGGCTTCGAAGACCGGCAGGCCAAGCAGGCCCAGCACGGCGATCAGGCGAAGTCGTTGCGGTTAGCGGACTGGCGGGCCGCAGTGAGCAGGGCCTCGAACTGCAGGTGCGTGAACCCGGAGTTGGTGACTCGGTCGGCACGGCAGGCCGCCGGACATGCTCAGCCGGTGAGTTCTCCAGGACGCCGTCGATGACGCAGGTCCGGTAGAACCCGGCCGCAACCGGGAACCGCCGCGACACCGTCGAGGGCTTGAACCGGCGGACCTCCTGCATCCACCGGATGTACAGCTCAAGATGCGGGGGCCGGGCGGCCAGCGGGCCCAGGCCCCGCTCGGCTCACCAGGTGAGGTAGCAGCGCAGCTGGCGCGGGCTCGGCCGCCGCAGCCTGCGGCTCGAGCGCGGTGGCGAGCTCGGCGCGCGAGCGGATATCGAGCTTCTGGAACGCATGCGTGAGGTGCGTCTCGACGGTGCGCTGCGTCACGTACAGTCGCTCGGCGATTGCGCGGTTGCCGTGCCCCCGGGCGGCCAGCTGGGCGACGCGGTACTCGGCCGGAGTGAGCGCGCCGGGGCCGCTGAGCGCACTGCGCCGAGGACGGGCGCCGATCGCGTTGAGCTCCTCGCGCGCACGCCGGGCGAGCAGGGCCATGCCGCTCCGATCCGCCTGCTCGAGTGCGCGCCGGAGCGGGGCACGGGCCTCCGCCCGCCGGTTCGCCCTCCTCTGCGCCGCGCCGAGAGCGACCAGGGCGCGGGTGTGCTCGAGCCGTGCTGGCGAGCTCGCCAGCATCTTGACCGCCTGCTCCAGGTGCGGGATCGGCTCGGTGATAGTGCGGGCGAGCACGCGCAGCGCGCCGCCGCGGGCGCCCGGCGTGCCGAGCCGTTCGCTGAGCTCGAGCTGCTCGCGCGCGAGCCGCTGCGCCTCTGCGGTCTCGCCCAGTATGACGAGCGCCTCGACCGCCTCGGCGCGCCAGCCCGCGAACACCGGGTGGGACACGCCGAGTTCGTCGGCGCGGGCGGCGGCCCCGCGGGCGTCGGCTAGCGCGTCCTCAGGCCGGTGCTGCGCGAGCCGCAGCCGGGCACGGCCTTGCAGCAGCAGCGGTGCGGCGAGTGCGCCGGCCGGCGGCGCAGCCTGCTGGCCTGCGGCGGTCAGCACCGCGTCCGCGCCGTCCAGGTCGTCTGCCTCCACGAGCGCGTCGACGAGGAACGACAGGCACCACAGCATCGCTGGCGCTGGTGATACGGGCAGCTTGTACTCGAACGCCAGCCTGGCGTCCGCCTCGGCGTCGCGTATCTCGCCCGCCCGCACGAGCGTCATCGCCCGGAACATGCTGCTGTGGGTGAGCGCCATCAGCCAGCCGCGTGGGCGCGCGATGTCGATGAGCGCCTCGCACTGGGCAAGCGCGGTGCCCAGCTCGTCCTCAGCGATCAGGGTCAGCGCCGTGACCGACCACAGCAGGGAGCCAGGCTCGGCGGCCAGGGCTCCCTGCTCGAGCACGGGGCGCAGCAGGGCCAGGGTCTTCGCCGCCGCCTGGTTCTCGAGCATCGCTCCCGCCGCCGCCGTCACCCGCCACAGTTCGAGTGCCGAAAGCCCCGGCCGGTACTCGCGGACGTAGCGGCGCGACTCCCCGATCGTCGACGCGTGCACCCAGCCGTTGCAGACGAGCTCCGCCTCCAGCCGCTCGCGCAGCTCGGGCGGATACGCCTCGGCCTGCTCGAGCGCCTGACGGCAGAGCGCGACGGCCGGGTTGAAGCGCCCGCTCAGCCCGAGCGCGCGTGCGCCGCTCAGCGCGATCGCCCCGCGCTGAAGAGGGGTGGCGGCGGCGACCGCCTCGTGCAGCAGGTCGAAGGCGTCCGGCTGCATGTACGCGGCGAGCGCGAGGCCGAGCTCGAGCCGCACGTCCGCGTCTTCGGCGGCGTCGGGCGGCGGCTCGGCTACAGCGCGGCGCAGGTACGCCGCCGCGCTCTGCGGGGCGCCCCGCCCGCTGGCCCGCCGGGCCGCATCGCGCAAAGTCGAGACGGTAGCAGCCTCGCACGCCGGCTCGGTGTGCAGCAGGTGCAGCCCGATGCGCTCCGGGTCGGCGCGCTCGCTCGCCAGCAGTGCGGCGGCGTCTGCGTGCCGGAGCGCCCGCTCGCCCGATGGCAGGCTCGCGTACAGCGTTCCCGCGATCAGCGGGTGCGCGAGCGTCAGCCCCGGACCGTCCTCGAGCAGCCCGGCGGCCCGCAGCGCGTCAGCGGCGCGGGCCGCCCTGGCGAGCTCGAGCCGGGCAAGCCCGGCGGCATGGCGCAACGCCGCGCCAGAGCCGAGGACGGCGACGGCGCGGGCCAGCGACCCGGCGCCGTCCGGCAGCCGCGCGAGCTGGCGCTCGATGACGCGCGCGACCTGCTCCGACCCGAACGCCCCCAGCCGCGCAGCGGCCTCGTCGTCCGGTGCGACGCCGTCGGTGACGAGCTGGGTGAGCAGGGCGCCGAGCAGGAAAGGGTTGCCGCCAGAGACGGCATGGCACGCGTGAGCGAACCCGACGCTCGCCCCGGGCAGGCGCTCGCGCACGAGCGTCTCCGTCGCCACCGGCCCCAGCGCCCGCGGGCGCACGGGCGGCTCAGCCACGCTGGCCAGAAGCTCTGCCAGCAGCTCGGGTGCCGCGGGCGGCTCGCCCGAGCGCACCGCGCAGACCACGCCGACCCGCAGCTCGCCGAGGGAGCGCGCCAGCAGCGCCAGCCACCGCAGCGACGGCGCATCGGCCCAATGGACGTCGTCGATGACGAGCACGGTCGGCCCGCGCTCGCCGAGGTTGCTGGCCAGCCAGACGAGTCCGCGCGCGGCGGAGTGCATCGCGTCGCCGGCAAGAACCGGCTCCTCCGCCTCGGTGGCGAGTGCGCGCTCGGCCAGGCCCGCTGCGCCGACCGTCAACTCGTCCCACCCCGGGCTGGCCCGCAGCGGCTCAAAGAGTTGGCGTGCCATACCCCAAGCGGCGTGCTGTTCGAGTGGGCTGCAGCGCGCGCGGAGCACCGTCGCGCTGTCCATCCGGGCGGTCCGGCCTGCGGCCGCGAGCAGCGTGGACTTGCCGATGCCGGCCGGGCCCTCGACCACTATCACGCGACCCGATCCCGCCCGCGCCGCCGCGAGCCGGCGGCCAAGCTCGGCCAGCTCGATGTCGCGGTCCAGCAGCGCTCGCATACACGAAGCTAACGCTGCCCGCGCGGACAGCACAAGCGCTCGAATGGGGACCTCGGGAAAACCTCGTGGCCGTCTCCACGATGCGTCCGCGTCGGCGCGTCGCGAGCATCGGTCCTGATGACAGACCCGAAAGGACGCCAAATGAGCACGACCCAAGCCGAGCGGCGCCAGGATGCCTACGCGCTGGGACGCACGCCGGGGGAGTACCAGCGGCTGCGCGCGCAGTCGCGCGTGTGGGAAGCCGCGACCGGGCGCCTGCTGGACCAGATCGGCCTCGCGCCAGGCGCGAGCTGCCTGGACGCCGGCTGCGGGCCCGGCGAGACGATGCGCATGATGGCGCAGCGGGTCGGGCCCGCGGGCCGCGTGCTGGGCATCGACGTGGACGCCCCGCTCGGTGCCATGGCCCAGGCGATGCTGCACGGCGCGGGCCACCGTCACTGCCGCTTTCACGCGCAAGACCTCACCGCCGGTGAGCCGATCCCAGGCGCGCCGTTCGACGTCGTCTACGCGCGGCTGCTGCTGTTCCACCTCCCCCAGCGCGTCGCCGTCCTGGCGCGGCTGTGGGACGCCGTCGCCCCCGGCGGCCATCTGGCCGTACAGGACTACGATCTCCGCAGCGCCAGCGTGCTCCCGGCGCTCGACAGCGTCAACGAGCTGCTGCGGGTGGTGATCGGCACGTTCACCACGGTGGGCTGCGACGTGCACGCGGGCGCGCGGCTGCCACAGCTCTTCGCGCAGGCCGGCATCGGCAGCCCAGACGGCACCGACGTCGCCGGCCGTATCGAGCCGCTCGGCAGCGGCCGCGCGCTGTTGGAGCGCAGCTTCCGCAGTGTGCTGCCGACAGCCCTGGCGCATGCCATCACCACTGAAACCGGCGCCGCCGCAGCGCTGGCCGCGATCGACCGTGACGCTGACGATTTCACCGACCGCCCGGTCCTCTGGCCCCTGCTGATCGGCGCCTGGAAGCGCAAGGAGCGAGCATGACCGCCGTGAGTCGGCTGTCCCGCGCAGTCGGCGCCATGCTCGCCACGGGCATCGCGCCCCGGGTCGGCGAGCATCCGGGCGTGCCGGAGAGGACGGGGACCCGCGCCATGACTCTTGACGACGGTGGCGCCGCTGGCGTGACCGCCCCCGGCCGTGAAGGGCTGCGCGCGATCGCCATGAGTTCTGTGCCGTGGGACGTGGGGGCTGTTCGTGGGCATTTTGAGTTTCCCAGGCTCGGCCGGATAGTCACGAATAACGCGGCGAGTACGCAGCCGCCGGGTGAGCTGCTGGAGTTGTACCGGTCGCTGGGGCCCGGTTATGAGAACGTGCACCGGGGGCAGTCGGGTGCGTCGCGGGCGATGACGGCGTTGTTCGAGGAGTCCTACGACACGATCGCGCAGTTTCTGGGTGCGCCGGGCCGGGCGTGTATCGCGCTGTACCGGAATACGACTGAGGCGATCAACGCGGTCATGTATGCGCTGCTGAGCGAGTTCCGCGATGGCGACAATGTGGTGACGACGCTGATGGAGCACAACTCCAACTACGTCCCCTGGTATGGGCTGTGCCGGGATATTCTGCCGCGGCTGGGGCGGCGGGTGGAGTACCGGCTGGCGCGGTTCGATCCCGGTACGGGCGAGCTGGATCTGGATCATCTGGCGTCGCTGATCGACGTGCGGACCAAGCTGGTGTGCTGTACCGGCGCGTCGAATTTCCTGGGCACCCGGATCCCGCTAGGCGCGGTCCGGGCGCTGGCTGACGGGAGTGGGTACTCCCAGCCCAGTGGGGAGCGGCGCTCGTACCTGCTGGTCGACGGCGCCCAGCTGGTGCCGGGGTCGTTCACCGATGTGCAGGCCCTGGATGCGGACTACCTGGCGTTCTCCTTCCACAAAATGCTGGCCCCATTCGGCATCGGCGCCCTGTACGCGAAACAGCAGCTGCTGGAGGGGTCGCTGCCGTTCCTGTACGGCGGTGACATGATCGCCGAAGGACGGGTGTTCCCGGACCGGGTCGGCTACAACCGCCTGCCGTGGAAGTACGCCGCCGGCACCCCCAACATTCTCGGCACCATCGTCTCCGCGCAGGCGCTGCGGCTGCTGCTGGACCTGGCCCTGACACCCGGCCACCCCACCTACTTCGGCGCCAGCACACCCCTGGACCGCACCGCCGTCCAGGACGCCATGGAGCGCGTGTCGGCGTGGAACCGGCAGCTGACTGCCCGGGCGCTGGATGGCCTCGCCGCGATCCCGGGGATCACGATCTACGGGCCAACCGACCCAGCGCGGCGCACGTCGCTGGTCGCGTTCAATCTCGCGGACCGCGACCCGGTGACCGTGGCCGAGGCCCTGGACCGGGCCGGGGTGGAGGCCCGCGCGGGCTGCCACTGCGCGACGCTCGCCCACCACGCGCTCGAGCTGACCCCGCCAGCCAGCTGCCGCCTGAGCTTCTACCTCTACAACACCCCCGGCGAGATCGACCAGGCCGTGGCCGCGGTGGCCGCCATCGCCGCCGGCCCGCCCAGCCAGGGCCGGCCCACTGCACCGTGGTACCGGCGCCTTCCCGGTCCGGCCCGGTTCCGACCGGCCCGTTCGCCGGTCCCGTCCCAGCACGGCTAGGAGTCCGCTATGGCAACCGACGAGGTCCGCACCGTCACCAGGGCGGGGCCTGGTGGCGGCCAGCCACAGGTAGACGGCGAGGGCGGGATGGGACTCGTGGGCGGCGGCGATGATCTTCGCGACCGCGGCGGGCGAGGTAGTCGGCCGGGCGCGGCTGAGTCTTCGGGAGTTTCGCGGTTTCGGCTGGGTTGCGGTCGATCCACTCCCACCGGACCGCGGTGGCGAACGCGCCGGACAGGATCGAGTGGGTGTTGCGGATCGTCTTGGCGGTGCGGATTGGGTGGCACGTGTGTGGTCGGCAGCCTGCCCGCGCGCAGTCGTGGCCCGGCCCCGGCCGGACGCGCCGCGGCTGCGCCGGATCGGCCAAGCCCTCCGGACCGTTGACCACTGCGGTGCGGCCCTGGCGGACGGTTATTACCGATTCGGCCGCGAGGGTGGCGAAGGCCTGCTGCAGGGTCGCGGTCCGCAGACCCTGTCACGTCGCGAGATCGCGCACCGACTGGAAGCTGCTCACCGGGGGCCAAGCGCCCGGGAGCCCGGCTGGCCCGGGCGAGGTTTGGACGGTGCGCGCGATCCACGCCGGATGTTGCCGAAGTCGGCGAGGAACGCGAAGACCTCATCCGCGGGCCGGGCGATCGTGACGGTGTTCTGGAATGTTGCCATCGCGGCCTCCGGTGTCAGCTGTCCAGCAGCCGCTGGGCGGCTGTTGGATCGTGGGCGGGCAGCACGACCAAGGCCCGGCTGCTGCTGTGCCAGTGCGAGAACCTTGCGCGAGCTTTCCGCGAGCCGCCGCCCGTTGCCCACACCGGGAAGCTGGCCGCGCTGAAGGATCTCGGCCCATAGGTGAGGTCCCCGGCCAGCAGCAGTGGCGGCCTGCTGGCGCGGCGGATCAGCAGTGACACGGAGCCTGCGGTGTGGCCGGGGGTGGGCAGCAGCACCAGCGAGCCGTCGCCCATCACATCCAGCGACTCGGTAAAGGGCGCCAGGGCGGGATCATCGGTGGGCTCCAGGCTGACCTGGTGCCATTTCAGTCCGGGCAGCAGAATGTGGCTGCGCAGGAAGCCGCGCAGCTCCGGGCCGGGCTTGGCCAGTTCGGCCCATTCGGCGGCCGAGACCAGCAGGTCGGAGCCGGTCAGCTCGGCCAGCCCGCCGATGTGGTCTTGGTGAAGGTGCGACAGGATCGCTGTGCTGATATCGGAGGGGGAATATCCGAGGGTGGCGAGCTGGGCGGTGAGGGTGTCCTGCTCGCCGATGTCGAATCTCTTTCCTTGCTGGTCGCCCGGTTTCCCCGGGTCTGACACAACCAGGCTGCCGCCGTCTCACGGCTGAGTCAGTGACCTCAATCGCGCACGAGGCGACCAAAGTCACATGCCGGCGGTACCCCCCGATTCGGCGTACAACCGGGCCGCATCGAGGATCACGACCGAATCTGCTGCGGTGGCCACGATCCCGGCGACCCGGAAATCCCGCAGCACCCGGGCCACCACCTCGCGGACTGACCCGGCAGCGTCCGCCAGTTCTTGCTGTGACACGCGGGCCACCAGCCGACCGCGCGGGTGCTGCTGAGCCGAGGCAAGATCAAGCAGATGGGCGCCGACCCGCCGCCCCACCGAGCCGAACGCGTTGACCGCGGTCTGCTCCAGCGTGTCGTACAGCCTGCGGTTCAACTCCTCGGCGATCGCCGGGACCAGGGGCTCCGGCAGCCCGGCGCCGCCCGCCGGGACATAGGCAGTACCAGCCCCGGTCATCGGCATGCGCCCGCCGCCGCCTGGGCCATCTTCGTTGAGCTCTCTGCGGTCATGGTGGTCATCCTCCTGACCTCGCCCAAGTTAACGCTTCTGTTAGTTGCGTTTGCAGTGTACCTGACAAACGCAACTGGAATTTGCGTTAAGATGAGGTCGTGCCTGACCGCGAACAACGGGATGTGCCGCCGGGCCGCAAGCGGCCCGGCGGGCGCAGCGCGCGTGTCCGGAGCGCGGTTCTTGGGGCGACGCTGGCGGAGCTGTCCGCCGCCGGCTATTCCGCACTCAGCCTCGAGGGCATCGCCCGCCGGGCCGGCGTCCACAAGACGACGGTCTACCGGCGCTGGGGAAGCCGCGACAGGCTGCTGCTCGAGGCGATCCTGGAACGCTCCAGCGAACGGGTGCCGATCCCCGACACCGGGTCGCTCCGGGGCGACCTCCTCGCCGTAGCCACCGCTGTCATAGCCATGATCACCACACCTGAGATCACAGCCGCCATTCGCGCGTTCGTCTCCGAGGCCCCCCGCGAGCCAGCGCTCGCGGTGAGCGGGCACGAATTCTGGGAAGCCCGCTTCAGCCTCACCCGCGAGGTCATCGAGCGCGCCGTCCAGCGGCGCGAGCTGCCAAAGAACGCCAACCCGGACCTTGCCATCGAAGCCCTGATCGGCCCCATCTACCTTCGCCTGCTGGTTACCCGGGAACCCCTCGATGCCGAGTACGCCGGGCAACTCGTCGACCATGTCATCGCGGGCATGCTGGGCGCGCCAGCCACCGGATCGCAGGAACCCCGCCAGCCGGCGGCTCCATCTCCTCCCGCACGGCAGAAGCAACACCAGCCGGAAGCCCCGGCCTCCAGCACCAGCGGATCGAACGAAAACGGAGCTGCCAGCCCCGCGCACCTGGCCTGAGGCAAGCGCGAAAGTAAACAGGCGGAGGCGACGCCCACACCTCCAGTCAAGGTCATATGCGCGGGCTCGCTGGCGCTGCGCCAGAATTCCAGGTTCTGGGCGGCGCGGCTGCCCACCAGCGAGCAGCCACTTGCCGCCCAGATCGGCGGCTCGGCGTGCGTTCTCCCTGACCTTCTCCATCACTCAGCGTGATGCCCGCCCTTCGACGCAGCCCGATGCCGACCGTCGACTCGGTGCGGCGTAACGGGCCTGCAGGTCGCCGCTGGGCGAGGTGCCCGTCGATGCGGCGAACGGGGCGGCCCGGCCGCTGGCTAGATTTCCGCTTGCCCCCTCGCGCGCGCCCAATGCGGCAGAAGAGGGCGGTGAGAGCGGTCTGGGGGCCCGTGTCACCAGATGAATGGGATGAGTCTTTTCGTCCGCTGTGAATAGCCGGTGTAGGCGGCGCCGAGGTCTTTGGTCAGCATTTCTTCCTCTGCGGCGATGCGGCGGCGGTAGGCGGCGCTCATCAGCGTCACCACGCCGAGAGCTGCAGGTGCGCTGCCGGACGCCACCCCGAACCCGGTCCAGACCATGATCGAGCCGAGATACCCCGGGTGACGGATCAACCGGTACGGCCCCCGGTCGACCACGACCTGATCGCCGGTTGTGCGCAACGTCCTGGAGTAGCTGCCGCCCAGAGTCCGCATGGACCACGCCCGAAGGGCCAGCCCTGCGGCCATCGCACCTACGCCCACCGGCCCCGACACCGGTGGCAATCGCCCAGCGGGCAAGCGCCGCACCACCGCCGACAGCACTGCGGCCAGCCCGTAGGAGGCGGCGATGAGCCTGGTGGTTCCCTGGTCAGCATCCGTCGCGGCCAGTCCGGACGCCTCACCCGCCTCGCGCGCGACCCCCTCTAGCGCGAAGAACGCCGCCACCCCCACATAGGAGACCATGAGCCACCCGGCACAGGATGAACCAGACCGTTGCTTTCGCACGTGCCCCTCTCCCCACCGCCAGGCATCGCAACCAGGCCAAACGTCAGCAGGCTACCCAGCTACGCCATCAGCGCCCAGACTGTCCGGTGCAACAGGCAACGCCGCCGTTTCCACCGAGTGCGGTGACCGGCCAGCGAGCCACCGTGATCGCGGCAGAGGCAGGCTTGGTTCGCGTGATGCAGTCCGGCGTGCCCGCGCATACTGGTGGCATGCCTGTCCGGCTCCATCACATCGTCGTCGATGCTCACGACCTGCCCGGGCTGGCCCGGTTCTGGGCGCAGGCGCTCGGCTGGAAGGTCTGTCCGAGCGCGAGCGTGAGATCGTCATCGGGACTGAGCGCTGCGCTGTCACTGACAGTGGCGGAGCCGGCGGACGTCCAGCGTCACTGTGTCGTCAAGAGCTTTCGCACGGCGTTCTGCCTCTCCACAGGGGTAGTGTCGCATCAGACCGAGATGCAGTGACCTCCGCGCGGCAGGAGAGTGAGCCGCGAACGGAGCGAGCGGGTCGGGAATGCCCCAGGTTACTGGCATCTATGATGGCGGCTCGGCGAACAATTCGAGTTGAATGTTGTCCGGGTCGCGGAAGACGAGCACGGCAGCGCCCGGTATGGAGTTCGCCGCCGTGATCGAGGAATGGACCACTGCGGCGTCCGCCAGCCGCGCCGCCCAGGCGTCGAGTTCCTCGCGGTCCGCGACAGTGAACGCCAGGTGATCCAGGCCGGCGCGCGTCTCGTCGAACACGTCCTGGCTGCCGTGCCGATGCTGCGTGAGCCCCAAGCGAGCTTGCAGGCCGTCATGTCGGAGAAACACCTTGCGGCGTGCCCCGTCGGGCGCCTCGAACTCGCCCACGCGCCGGAAGCCGAGCACTTCCTCATACCAGGCCGCGCTCGCGTCAACGTCACGAACCGTCAGTCCAAAGTGGTGGACGCCTCTGATCATGCCCTGTTCACCATGTCCTTGCCCAGGGCAACCAGTCGCATACGGGTCTTGCGGCTGCACCAGGCACCTAGACCCCACGGGCCCTCTTACCGCTCGATCATCTCATCCAGATGCCGCACGACACCTCCGGCGCGCGCCACCGGGCGTACCATATGCGACTTGCGGCATGTGCGTGCGTTCGGGCTGTGCTCAATTTGCACGAGATGCCCCGGCCTTGTGGTGCCGGCGCGCTCGCGGGTGCCGCAAGTCAGATTGCCTGAGCGGCGGATCTGGCGTGGCCGGTCGCGCGCTATGGCCTCGCGCGGCCTGGCATTCTGGAGGCATGCAGAGCGTGTATGAGGCCGCGGGCGGCCGTGCGGGCCTGCTCCGCCTGGCCGAGGCGTGGCACTCCCGGGTGATGGCCGACGAGGTCGTCAGCCACGCGTTCAGCCACGGATTCCATCCGCAGCACAACGAGCGGCTTGCCGCCTACTGGGCCGAGGCCCTCGGCGGCCCCACCACCTACTCCGGCACCTACGGAGACGAGACCTCGGTCGTGCGGATCCACAGCGGCAACGGCCCGCACGAGGAGATGGACCGCCGCGCGATCGCTTGTTTCGACCAGGCGATGCACGACGTCGGCCTGGAAGCGGCCGGGCCACAGCGGCAGGTGCTGCACGACTACTTCGCCTGGGCCACCACGACGGCCATGTCGCACTACCACGAGTCTGCTGACGACGTGCCCGAGGGTATGAGCATCCCGCGATGGTCATGGGACGGACTGCAGCACTGAACCCAGCACACTCCGCACGCCGCCCCCGGCATCACTTCCCCCAGGGAAGCAGAGCCGCCAATCCCGCCGGGCACAAGGAGACTTGCCGCACCATCCCCGACGTACCTCATCGCGGCGGCAGGCGTTGCGGCGCCCGGCCCAGGTGCCTGGCCCAGGCCCGGGTGTCTTCGCCTCCCTGCCGACAGGGCTGACAGGGGCGGCAGGGGCCAGGCGCAACGGGGAGCACACCCGGCGGTCGAGGCGCTTGAACCGGGCCGACGTTGATGACGTCGAGACCAGCTGGGTGCGGCCGGCCAGGCCCAGGGCGCCCCGTCCCGCAAGGCCTGCCGCCACCGTCGCGGTACGGAGTCGGTGCGCACGCGGCCATCGGGCCGGCCAGCCAGCGGCCAGCGCACCCGCGGCCGCCAGCGCGCCGTGACGGCGAAGCAGGCGCCCGGGGTCGGCCTCCGCGGATCCGATCACCGTGTCCGCGAGCGCGCGCCGGTCCGGCAACGGCCACGCGGAGCCGACGCCCCAGGTCGCATGCATCCCGGCAAGCGCGAACAACGACGCTGGCGGTCGCTGCCCGGCCTGGCGTATCAGCACACCGCGAACGTACCCCTGCTGGCCCGCGTGGTCATCCCGGAAGGCGAGGATGCCCAGGTCCGCGCCGGGACGGACGCCGTGTCAGCGGGGCTCGTTGTTGTGTACGCCAGATCTCGCGCAGCAGGCGGAACGCTCGTGAGCGGCGAGCCGCAGTTACGGCCTTGTCCGTTCGCGATTGGCAGGAGGAAGGGTCCGGCGGAGTTGACCGGCAACGGTCAACTCCGCTAAGGCTAATCCCGGCCTCCCGCCAGGAGCGATCCCGGATCGGCCGCGCTATCGCCTGGCCGTGATGTCGGAAGCCGTCCTCGGGATCGGCCGGATAGCCGTGATCATCTACACAGCACCAAGGCAACGGACGAGGAATCAGCTCGTCGCTCACCCCAAGCAAGTCTCGCAGCGAAGGCCACACCGCGCCTGGCGCATCCCCCAGGGGCGATCAGAGCTCGAGGCACGACACAGCGCCCATTGCTTCGGCGAACGTAGCGCAGTCAGGCTAGGCCAGCGGCTACTCCGCGTGGCGGAGCACGTGCCCCACCCGTGGAATGACCCGCTTGCCGATCCTGGTAAAACGTGGGCATTGAGAGCAGTTGGCCGGGCTGTATGTGCAGGCAGCGCACCCAGTGCTCCGGGGCGGCCTTCTTTTAGCCCGCGAGTTCAGGGTTCGATCCCCTGGCGCCCCACCAGGTGAAACGTTGTTCCTGACGGGCCCGTTCGTGGAAGGGTTGGCCGTTCGGGTCAGTCTCGGCCTCATGGCCGCCGTGGCGGAGGGTCACGCAGAGCGACTTCCGAGCGGCTCCTGGCGGGCCGCCGTGTACGCCGGGGCCGACCCGCTGACCGGCGTGGGATTCTACCGGTACGCGGTCGAGGAAGAACTCCTGGAACACTCGCCAGCGGTGCGCGTCCGCCGCCCCGGCTTGATTACGAGTCCCACGCCACTGGCCTCCACCGCAACGAAGTGGGTGCACTCCTGGCCGCCGCCGGGCCCGGACCTCCTGCCCAGCACGCCCTGATCTCCCTGCTGGCCCTGGGCGGGCTACGGGTCTCCGAAGCCACCGGCGCCGACATCGAGGCTCTGGGCGTCGATCGCGGGCCGGCGAGGCCGCGGACGGCCGTGCTGGTCCGTCGGGGCTTTACCCGGCCGGGACGGTGTCCCGCAAGAAGGCGGTCAAGAGCGCGGACGATTCCCCCGGCCGTTCGAGTGTCGGCAGGTGCCCGGCCCAGGGCAGCTCGACCGGCCGCGCGCTGGGCAGCACGGCGGCCAGCCGGGCGGCGATCTGCCGGAAGTCCGGCAGGTCCTTGGCCCCGGAGACGACGAGGCCCGGGGCGGTGATCGCGGACAGCTCGACGGCGACCTCGATGGGCTCGTCCTCCTCGGGCGCTGCCAGCTGCACGTCGAAGGCGTGACGCTGCATCAGCCGCACCTGCTCCCGGGCCGGCTCGCTGGCGTCGGGGCCGAGCCAGGTCGCCACGTTGAGCTCGACCGCCCCGGCGATGTCGCCGGCGTCAATCAGCTCCCCCTCACGCTGCCAGAAACTCCGCAGCACATCAGTGGGCTCGTGTCCGGGCATCCCGGCGCACACCAGGGCCAGGGCCGCCACCCGCTGCGGCCACCGGGCGGCGATCTCGAGGGCGACCTTCCCGCCATAGGAGGCGCCAACAACCGCGACCCGCCCGATGCCGAGCTCGCCGAGCAGGCCCATGACATCATCGGCATCGTTATGCGGCCCCTGCGGCACGGGCGTCTGGCCGAAGCCGCCGAAATCGCAGCGCACCGCGCGGTAGCCGGCGCCGGTGAAGACCGGCCACTGCGGGTCCCACATCCGGCGGTCGCAAACCGTGGAATGCAACAGGACCAGCGCCGGCCCCGTCCCCGCTGAATCATAAGAAAGCATTGCCCGCCAAAATAGACCTTGGCCCGGGGCGGCGCACCCGGTTATCGCGGCCCGGGCCGCGATCGCCGTCACTTGGCCGTCAGGACACCGGTGACCGGCCCGCTGCCGGAACAACGCGCGCACCGGCCTCGCCGGTCCAACCCGCCATGCGGCCAGCAGCAGCCCACGCGGATACCGCCCGGGGAATCGCCCCTTCGTCACCGAACGTGACGAGGAACCAATGGCGAGGAACCAATATGGTGACGCGCGCGCGAAGACCGCCGTTCTGCGTGGATCAGTCGGTCGCGTGACAAGCTTCGACGAAGACGCAGATGGAAACATTCGGTGCCGCTGCGAGGCCGTGCTCAGGGGGTTGTGGCAGCTCGGACGGGTAGAGTCGTGCTGGTGGACGGCATCCATGATCTGGGTGGTATGCAGGGCTTCGGGGCGGTTGTTCATTCGCCGGCGGAGCCGGTCTTTCAGCATCGGTGGCAGGCGGTGGCCCGGGCGCTCCTGGTGGTCGTCGCGGGCGCGGTGGAGGTTAGCGGGGGTGAGTTCCGGCATTCGATCGAGCGGATGGAGCCGGGCCACTATTTGACGTCGGGCTATTACGAGCACTGGCTCACGGCGGCGGCCACGTTGGCTGTGGAGCATGGGCTGGTGACCCGCACCGAGCTTGAGGCGCGGGCCGGCGGACGGTTCCCGCTGAGCGGCCTGGTGCTCGCGCCGCCGGTCGTTGACGCCGGTCCCGACGTCGGCGAGCCGCGTTTTGGGATCGGTGACCGGGTCCGGGTGCGCGAGTGGCATCCGCCCGGCCACACCCGCTGCCCGGGATATGTGCGGGGCAAGGCCGGGGCGGTGGTGCGGGTGGATGGCACCCATTCGGTGCCTGATGTCGAGGCTCATGGCACTGCCCGCCGCTGCGAGCCGACATATTCGGTTCGGTTCGATGCCGCCGACCTGTGGCGGGACGGCCAGCGCGGCGTGTGGGTGCATGTGGACCTGTGGGACAGTTACCTGGAGCGGCCATGAGCGCGGAGGGCCATCACCCGGTGCCCGTGTCGCCGGTTGAGCAGCGGGTTGCGGCGCTTGAGGCGTCGCTGGCCGAGCGGGGGCTGGTGCCCGAGGGCTTCATCGAGGAGATCACCCGCCGCTACGAGTCGCAGATAGGCCCGATGAACGGGGCCAAGGTGGTGGCCCGGGCCTGGGTAGATCCTGACTACAGGCAGCGCCTGCTGGCGGAGGGCACCGCCGCGATCGCCGAACTCGGCTTCGGCGGGCCAGAGGGTGACCACATGGTGGTCGTGGAGAACACCGCGGCGGTCCACAATGTCATCGTGTGCACGCTGTGCTCGTGCTATCCATGGCCGGTGCTGGGCCTGCCGCCGGCCTGGTACAAAGACCCCCCGTACCGGGCCCGGATGGTCCGCGAGCCCCGGGCGTTGCTGGCCGAGATGGGCTGCCCGCTGCCCGGCGATGTCGAGATCCGGGTGTGGGACTCCTCCGCCGAGGTTCGCTATCTCGTCCTGCCCCAGCGCCCGCTGGGGAGTGAGGGCATGACTGAGGCGGATCTGGCCGGGCTGGTTACCCGGGACTCGATGATCGGTGTGGCTCGCCTGCGAGCCAGCAGCTGAGCCTGCCGGGCATGGACCTGCCCCGGCGGAACGGGGAGCTGGCCTTCGACGCGCCCTGGCGGAGCACGGTGTTCGCGCTCGCGGCCGCAGTCGCCGATCACGCGTTTGCCGACGACACAGAACCATTCCGGCAGCAGCTCATCAACGCCATCGCCGCCGAGCCCGGCCGCCCCTACTGGGAAAGCTGGACAGCCGCACTCGAGGCGCTAGTGCAGACCCTGCCCTGAACGGCCATGCCTTGACGAAACGTGACCGGGCACGCCACGGTCAGGCCGTGGGGCCCGGTGCGGGCCAGCGGCGGCGGTCAGACTGGCTTGCCGGGCGCTGACGCTGTAACGTCCGCGGCATGACGACGGACCCTTACGCCCGCCTCGACGCGACCGCCCAGGCCGGCCTGGTCGCACGCAAGGAGGTCAAGCCGGAGGAGCTCGTCGACGCTGCGATCGCGCGTCTTGAGGCGTTCGACCCGCGGCTCGGCGTGCTCGTCACCCCGCTGTTCGGCAAAGCGCGTGAGGCCGCCCGCGGCGAACTGCCGGGCGGGCCGTTCCGCGGCGTGCCCATGCTGCTCAAGGATCTTGTCGCGCACTCCGCCGGTGATCCGCTGTATGAGGGCTCGGCGTTCCTGCGCAACGCCGGCTGGGTCGAGCGCGAGGACAGCTACCTCGTCCGCGCGTTCAAGGCCGCTGGTCTGGTCGTCGTCGGCAAGTCGAAGACGCCGGAGTTCGGGCTGGTCTCGACGACGGAGCCCGCAGCGTTCGGCGTCGCGTGCAACCCGTGGGACCTCACCCGCGGCACCGGTGGGTCGAGCGGCGGCTCGGCCGCGGCGGTCGCCGCCGGCCTCGTCCCGGTCGCCCACGCGAACGATGGTGGCGGCTCGATCCGCATCCCTGCTGGCCTGTGCGGGCTGGTCGGGCTCAAGCCGTCACGTGCGCGCACCTCACTCGGCCCGGACTATGGTGACCTGCTCGGCGGTCTGGTCGTCGAGCACGTGCTCACCCGGAGCGTGCGGGACACCGCGCGGGTGCTGGACGCGGTCGCCGGCCCGTGGCCCGGCGAGCCGTTCGCCGCGCCGGCGCCGGCCCGTCCCTACGCCGACGAGGTCGGCGCCGAACCAGGCCGGCTGCGGATCGGGCTGATGACGTCGTCGCCCGGCACCAACCCGCCCCCCGAACGCGAGGCCGTCATGGCGGCGTCCTCGGCCGCGGGGCTGCTCGAGTCGCTCGGGCACGCGATCGAGAGGTCACATCCCGAGGTGCTCGATGACTCGCGGATCATCGGGCACTTCGTCACGACATGGGCGGCCGGTCAGGCGTGGACGGTCGAGCACTGGGCCCTCAAGGTGGGCCGCCAGCCCGAGGAGAGCGAACTCGAACCGACCTCGTGGGCGCTCACCGAGTTCGGGCGGTCGGTCTCCGGCGCCGCGCTACTGACGAGCCGCCAATGGCTGCAGTCGGCGAGCCGGCAGATGGCCGCCTGGTGGGAATCGGGCTTCGACCTCCTGCTGACGCCGACCTGTGGCGAGGCGGCGCCGACGCTCGGCCAGTTCGTCCCGCAGCCCGGCAACCCGCTGGCCGGGCTGTTCCGGTCGACACCCTTCGCGCAGTGGACCGCACCGTTCAACATCAGCGGTCAGCCGGCGATCTCGCTGCCGCTGCACTGGACGCCGGACGGGCTGCCGGTCGGTGTCCAGCTCGTCGCCGCGTACGGCCGGGAGGACATGCTGATCCGCGTGGCGGCCCAGCTCGAAGCGGCGCAGCCCTGGGCCGACCGCTGGCCCGGCGTGTCCGCCGCCTGACCGTCGCCGCAGCAGACGAGCCCGGGGACCCTCGGCCCGCGCCGTCGTGCCCTCATGCCACCGTCCGGGCGATCCCACAGCCTCAGGTGCCACGGCGCCCTGGCCGGGCGACTCCTTGGCAGCCACCAGTCCAGCCCGCAGCAGCAGCACACTCACGGCATTGTCGGCACGGCAGGCTTGTCACGGACGGAACACAGGGGTCCCGCACGTGGGCACACAGTCCCGCCGATCTGTACTTTTTCGGAGGCCGCGATCGACAGACGGCCGTAGCGTACATACCGGGGGTTCTGGCGAGCCGGTCATAGAACTGCCTGTCTCTGTCAAGCTGACCTGAAGCACTCGCCCCTGCCCATTCGCCGCATCGCTATCCCGAACCCGCCACGTGGCCAGTGGCCGCCAAGAACCACGGTGCCCGGCCCGCCTGGTCAGCTACCGCTCGGCAGCGCCGGACAGCAGCAGGTCACGGGTCAGCTCGGCGTGGCCGTGATGCTGGGCGACTTCCTCCAGGATGTGCAGTAGCGCGCTTCCCTGGTTCTCCAGTTCCCGGCCGTGCCAGGTGGTGGCCAGCGGAGGGTGCCGCAGCGGCTCAGTCGGCTGCGCCGCCGCCAGGTCAGCGGCGAACTGGCGCTTTGCCGCATCGCAGGCCTGGACGAGGCTGTCCACGGTGCCAGTGGCCCGGAACTCCGCGTCGCGGTCGCGGTCCACGTCGCGGCCTGCCACGGCGTGCCCGCCCCAGTACCTCATGACTCCGAGGCAGTGAGTCAGGATCGCGTAAGGGGAGTTGGCGCCCGGAAGGTCCGGTCGAACGCACGCGAGCTCGTCGCCAAGATCCTGGATAATGCCGATCATGCCATCGACGGCCCGATCCACGAAGTAGGCAAGATCATCGGGTGAGATTCCCATGGCGCAATGATCGCAGGCCGCCGCAGGCAGTCCTTGGCGCACATTTGTACAGTCCTGCGACGCCTTGCAGATGCGGTGAGCGCCGTAGGTCGGCGTGGAGAAGATAGGCATCGTCGCTGAGGATGCTCTGCCGGAGGGCGCCTCTGCTGCCGGTGGCGGTCGCGGTAAGTATCTGGCCGCGGAGCCTGGGCGGTGCGCCGCCCAGGCGTGCGGCGGAGACGGCAGCGAGCTTTGGCCCACCCGCAGAGACGACGATCGCGCTGCCGACTGTCTCTGTGTTCTGGAGACAACATAAGAAGGCTGGCGCAGGGATGGCTGTTGGGTGCGGTATACCGGAGAGGTGTTTCTCGCCGGGCGGCATCGCGAGATGGAGGAGGTGGGCCGCCTGCTTGAGCGCGCCGGGGGCGGTGCGGGTGGCCTGCTGGTCTTTCTTGGCCCGGCGGGATCGGGCAAGACGGCTATGGTGGACGCTGCGGCCGAGGAAGCTCGCGGTCGTGGGTTTGAGGTGCTGCGGGTATCGCCTCCTGGCGGACAGCCGGGCCGCCTGGTTTGGGTTCAATTGCTGCGCGATATGGCCGCGCCCACCGGACTGGCTGCCGGTTTGCTGGGCGAGGACGCGGGGCCGTTGGATCTCGACAGTGCGGCCCGTCATCTGGTTTCGGGATCTCCCCGGCTGATCGTGGTCGATGATGTCGATCGCGGCGGACCGGATGCCGTCGAGGTACTCTCGGTCGTCGCGGCCCGCTCTGTCGCCTCTCCCACGGCGGTGATCGCGACGGCGGCCGCGCCGCTGGGATTGCGGCCGGAGTTGCGGCTGGGAGCTCTGGGCGAAGATGAGCTCGCGGCGGCAGTGGGTGGCCTGGATGCGGATGCGGGCCATGCGCTGTGGGTGGCGTCGCGGGGCCTGCCTGGGGTGGCACGTCCGCTGGCGCATGAACTGGCCGGCCTTGGAGAGAAGGATGACCCGGTTGTCCATCTGGCGCTGCGGGCGGCATCGACGGCGGGCTTCCTTGAGGTCGATACGAATCTTGTTCGCCTGCTTGAAGTGGCGGTCGGCCGGGCGGAAGACGACGGCACTCGGGCCCGGGTGCTGGCCAGGCTGGCCCGCGAGCTGCTAGGCGACGCCTCGGCGGCGCTTCGGCGGCGAGTGCTGGCTGACGAAGCTCTCGGGCTGGCCCGCCGTGCAGCGGACCCGCGTATGTTGGCCGAGGTCCTCGACGCCCGGCTGCACGCCTTGTGGGACCCGGCGGGCGCGGAGGACCGGCTGGCTGCCGGGTCGGAGATCATCGATTTAGCCCGGGCGGCCGGTGACGTCCGGCGCGAACGCCTTGGCCTGTTTTGGCGGTTCGTGGCTCTGATGGAGCTGGGGCACGTGGCGGAAGCGGAATCGGCACTCGCCGCTTTTGGACGGGAAGCAGCCGCGACCGGTGACGCCGAAGCGGCTGTCACGGTGACGGCGCGCCATGCCATGCTGGCGGTCTTGCGCGGCCGCTTCGACCAGGCCAGCCAGCTGGCCGGGGACGTGGCAGAGACAGCGCAGCGGGCCGGGATGGCCGACGCCGAGGCGATCGCCGGGACGCTGGCATGGTCGGTGGCTGCGGAGCGCGGTTCCAGCGCCGGTTGGGAGACCGCGGTGAATGCCTTTCTGGCGGCTGCCGAGCGGCAGCCCGGGCACCTGTTCGAGGCGACGGCGGCGCGGATACTCGTGCTGCTTGGCCGGCACGCTGAGGCCGGTGCCGAGCTAGAACGTGTTCTTCCCCGTGCGCTGGCCAGCTCGGGGCCCCGGTGGCTGGGGGCGATGGCGGACCTGGCGGTCGTGGCCGCCGCCGTCAACGACACCCGGGCTGCGGCGCAACTCCATGAGGCCCTCGCCCCCTACCGGGGGCGGTTGGTCGTGTGGGCGGGCGCCAACAGCGCCTGGGGCCCGGTGTCGCACTACCTCGGGCTGCTGGCGGCCGAGATGGACAGGACCGAGGACGCGATTGGGCATTTCGAGGAGGCTATTCACCTCGAACAGCAGACCGGTGCCCTGCCCTTCCTGGCACACAGTCTCGATGCGCTCGCCAACGCGCTGGTCTTGCGGGTAGGCGCCGGGAACGCCGAGCAGGCGTCCGGGCACCGCCGCCGTGCCCGTGCGATCGCCGAGCGCCTCGGCATGACCGTTCTGCTGGAGCGGCTGGCTCCCCCGGCTGATGAGTGGACGCTCACCCGGGACGGCGACGACTGGGTGCTGCAGGCGGGAGACGAGCACGCACGGCTGCGGGACAGCCGCGGCCTGCGTTACCTGCGGGCACTGCTCGCCGCGCCCGGGCGGGAGATAGCCGCCCTCGACCTTGTCGCCGGTGGGGCAGGGCTCGCCGGGTCGGGGATGGGCCCGGTCCTCGACACCGCCGCCCGTGACGCCTACCGGCGCCGGCTCGACGAACTCACCGACGCGCTCGACGCCGCCGACCGGGCGGGCGACCGCCCAGCGGCGGAGCGGGCGGAAGCCGAGCGGCAGGCGCTGCTGGGCGAGCTGCGCGGGGCGGCCGGCCTGGGCGGTCGCAGCAGGCAGGTCGCACCCGAGGCGGAGCGGGCGCGGGTCAACGTCACCCGGACGCTCCGGGCGACGATCGAACGGGTCGCGGCGCACGCCCCGCGCGCCGCCGCGCACCTTCAGGCCTCGATCCGCACCGGCCGGGCCTGCCGCTACGAGCCTGCTTCCGGCGGCCCGGGCCGCTGGCACGTCTGAGCTTGTGCCCAGGGCGTGTCCCGCAAATCTTTGGTCTGCGGCGCGCCTGCCCAGGATCCACGGGACACGCATCAGCGCATCGGCTTCGCCGCGCAGCCGTTATGGCGAATTTTCGATCTTCCATGGAACGGCGGCGCGACCTCATCCCGCTGCGTCAGCCACCGCCTCGCTCCCCGTTCTTCGCCGGGGCTGCCGGCCGGATGTTGTGGTTGATGTGGAAGAAATTGCCGGGGTCGTAGGCGGCCTTGATCTGTGCCAGCCGGCCGAAGTTGCCGCCGTATGCCGCGCGGACCCGGTCGGGGCCCTGGTCGGCTCCGATGAAGTTGACGTAGCCGCCGCCGGCCGACGCGCGCCGCGCCGCGTGCCGGGCGGCCCGCGCCCACGCGATGTGCGGCCCGGTGCGTCCCCGCCGACCTTGCGGTATGCCTGGAGCACCTCGGCCGCGCGGTCGATGGTGTACCCGAGCAGCCCGCCGTAGGCCTCGGGCACGGGATGCAGCCGGTAGGTGAAGGAGGTGACGACCCCGAAGTTGCCGCCCCCGCCGCACAGCGCCCAGAACAAGTCCGGGTGAGCGTCACCGGTCGCATGTAGGACTCGCCCGTCGGCGGTGACGATCTCCGCGCCGAGCAGGTTGTCACAGGTCAGCCCGGCCAGCCGGTCCAGCCAGCCGATGCCGCCGCCGAGTGTCAGCCCGGCGATGCCGGTGGAGCCGACAACCCCGCCGGTGGTAGCCAGCCCGAACGCCTGGGTCGCGGCATCAAGCTCGCGCCACAGCAGGCCGGGCCCGGCGACCGCAGTGCGGGCAGCCGGATCGATCCGGATCGTCTTCATCGCGGACAGGTCGAGCATCAGCGCGCCTTCGGCGACGGCAAGACCGGCCGCGGAGTGCCCGCCGCCGCGGATGCTCACCGGCAGGCCACGCTCGCGCGCGAACCCGACCGCGGCGACGACGTCGGCCGTGCAGGCGGCGCGGGCGATCAGCGCGGGGTGGCGGTCGATCGCGCCGTTCCACACCTTCCGCGCCGTCTCATACCCATCGGCGCCCGGCGAGATCAGTTCTCCGCGGAAGCCGGTGCGCAACCGGTCCGGGCCGGGCCGGATGAGTGCTGTCATGATGGTTCCCTTCTTGGCACGCCTGCCGTTTTGGGGCAGTGCTGCATCGAGCGGCTGCGCCGCGGTCCTGGCACGCGCGCTCGGAACATTGCCTGTGCTTGTCACAAGGAAGGCGTAAATCGGCGGCGAACGATCCGTACACCACAGACGATCGCGGGCCGCCGTGCCCGGTGGACCGGGCGCGGCGGCCGCGGAAGTGGCTGGCATTGTTCTTTGCTCCTTGATCGGGCCCGGCTGCGGCCGGGCGCGAGCCCGGGGCCACCGTGGTGCGGCGGCACCGTTGGCCGCAGGCGCGCTGTGGTCAGCCTTCGCCATGGGGGGCTGTTCACTGTATGGGGCATGAGACGCGGGCGAACCTTCCGCAGTAAGCGACGCCCGCCTCGCGCCGTCCCGCCAGCCGACATGCCACTACGCGAAGGAAACAGCTAGACGCGCGCTTCTGGCCAGTCAGGGCAAGCCCTCCCTGGCGGATTCTGCCCCCCAAGTGCTCTGCAATGATCCCTGACGACTGGTCCCCCATGTGCGCTCGCGCGCGAATCCGCCGGTCCAGCCGCCGACCGAAGTGGGCAGCCTGAAGGTCCATTCCGAGGGGCCGTAGAGGTCAGCTCAGCCAGTGGATGACCGACCATACGGTGAAGTACGCGCCGGCTACCCAGGCCAGGCTCAGATATAGCAGGACAAGGCGGACGTCCCGCAGGAAGCAGTTGCTGCGGGTGAGGCCTTCCCGGTAAGCCCTGACGTATCCGAGCAGCCCGAGCGTGGCCATCCAGACGACGACGAGTGGAGGGGTCAGCAGCCAGGCCAGCACCGCGATGGTCGTGAAGATGCACAGGCGCAAGGGGTCAAACGGTGCCTGGCCCCTGGTGCCGTCCGCCGGCGGCGGCACCCCGCCGGAGCGCAGCACCGAGGCACGTGGGGATTCGTCGGAAACGCTCACCGGTCCTCCCCTGAGAGGATCTCAAGGGTCAGGCCGACCTGCGCGACTCGCGAGCTCGACTCTAGTGCCACCTCGCGTGCGGCGGCCCGCCGAGCTAGCTTGTGCTCACCGAGGGGCGCCCACGCCTGGACGGCGCAGAAGGGGGCGCACTGGTCCGACTCGTCGTCCCCGACCGTGCCCACGTGCACGCAGCACTGGACCAGTCGCTCCTCGATCATCGTGCTGATGTCCATGAAGGGCTTAACTGCGACCCGCTTGATCCGGTCGGCCATCAGGCCGCGAATCTTGCGGTTGCTGCCGACCAAACCCTCGCCAGCGAGTCGCACGAGCGTTGTCATCCCGAGGTCGCAGTTCTTGCAGACGTCGCGGAGCAGACCCCATACCCGGGGCTGGGCCAGCGACGCTTCGTCGGACAGCAGACCGAGCAGGGACTGCTTCACCAGTTCCCGGACCTGAGGCGCCAACTGCCAGTCACCGATGCGATTACTTACCAGGCCGAGATAGGCCTTCAGCTGCTCGTGTCCGATGATGCTGGTCAGCGAACGCCACTCGCCGTTATCGGTGCGGATCAGGTATCCCACGCTGCAGCAGTGCGGGTGCGAGCACGGCAGCGCCGTCAGGTCCCGCCACTGGACCAGGCCGTCGGTCTGCGGACTAAGACGGGCGAGCACGCCGGTGTGGGTGAGCCGGTCCATAGGGTTGATCCCGGCCGACCGGCCCGACCCGAACTGGGGCTGGATGCTGACCCCGCCGACATAGGGGGTCTCCAGAGCGCGCAGCACCACTGCGCCGATCTCGTCATCGTTGACACCGAGAGACGCGGTCATGGTGAGCGTGCTGAAGACACCCGCCGAGGACAGCCGCTCGACGGCGGCCTCTTTCCACCGCAGCAGGTCACCACCGCGATGCGCGCGGTAGGAAGAGACCCGCTGGCCGTCGTACTGCAGATACACCTCGACCCGGTCCCGGTGAGCGGCCAGCCACTCCACCAGAGCGTCGTCCCGCGCGATCCGGATGCCATTGGTGTTCAGCAAGATCCGGTTGACAGGACGGTCCGCGAGTTCTCTCAGGATCGTGGTGATGTCTGGGTGCACCGTGGGCTCACCACCGGACACCATGACCACATCCAGCCGGCCGTTCTCCCGGGCCAGCCGGGCATCGACGTTAGCCATGACCTGAGCGACGGGGACCACACCGGCCTGATCCGGGGAGGACTCCGAGAAGCACGTCGGACAGCGCAGGTTGCAGCCCTGCACGACGTCCTCTAGCAAGATGCAGGTGTGCTGCGTCTGCATCTCCGGCAGCCCGGAAAGGTAGGCCTCCGGGACCGGAGCGAAGTTGCCCGGCCGGTCGGGGACGTGCGCCTTGGTTTGGGCGGTCCACTCCTCGAGGTAGCGCAGGATCTCCGGATTCTCGTCGTACAGCGTCACCACCCGGCCGTGTGTCCGGCAGGCGCGCACCAGCCAGATGTGGCCCTCCTCCTCCACCAGGTATCCGGACAATCGCGCCACCGACTCCAGCGGGGCCGACGGGTCCTGCGCGTGGCAGTGTGGGCAGAAGGCCGTGACGTACCGATGCAGCCGGTAGGACCGCAGCGGCATGCCGACCGGAGTCGCCGGGCTCATCTGACGACCGCCACGCAGGTCCCAAAGGCCAGCAGGATGACCACGACGATGACGAGAGCCACCATCGAGCCGGTGCTAAGGCCCCTCCTGGGCGCAGGTGCCCCCGGCGGTGGCTCGCTGCCCTCGGGCGGCCGGTCCGGGGGGCCACCGTCGGCCTGCGGCGGAATGTCAGGCAAGGGGGGGCCCCTGGGTAATGGCCGCGACCGCGGTGGTCGGCGGGGCGGTGGACCGGTAGGCACCGGAGCGCAGCTGCCGGGCGAAGTGCCAGACGAACAGCGGCGCCGCAGCAAGCAGGAACCACTGTGAACGAGTCAGGCCGAGCGCCACCACCTCATTGCCCCGCACGAACTCCACCGCAAAGCGAAAAACCGCATAGGAAGCCAGGAAGATCTTGAACAACTCCCCGGGGACGTCCACCCGTGGACGCAACCAGAGCAGAACAGCAAATAGCCCGACAAGAAATACGATCTCGTAAAGGAACGAAGGGTGCAATGCCAGGCCGGGCGCGCACTGCGGGCAGTTCGGGATCCTGTTGACGACGCTGTCCGGCGG
Source organism: uncultured Actinomycetota bacterium (assembly GCA_963851085.1). Taxonomy (GTDB): domain Bacteria; phylum Actinomycetota; class Actinomycetes; order Streptosporangiales; family Streptosporangiaceae; genus DATFVJ01. The sequence continues at coordinate 276,022 of CAWKNX010000001.1, forward strand.
GACGAACCCCCACGGCAATGACGTCGGCGTCCCCGGCTGCTCGGTGAGGAAGCACCCGATGCGGCCCACCGCGATGCCGAGCGCGGCCGCTGGGGCGAAGATGTCCCCAGTGTGGGCCCGATAGCCGATCAGCCGCTTGGTGACTAGCACCCCAAGGTAAGCCCCGGTCAGGCCGCCGAGCACGCTTTTGCCGCTGTCGACCAGAAGGCCGGGCAGCGTCGGGTGGACGGTCTGGATGAGGTAGAGCCACCAGTTGCCAGCCCGCGCGCCAAGCGCCGCCCCGACGAGCCCCCCCACCACGATGGTGGCCATCGCCCGGTCGGCCATACCGCGGCGCCGCGCCTCCATCACCACCAAAGCGGTCCCGACCAGCAGCCCGAGCACGGTGAAGAAGCCGTGCGTCGGCACCGGGAGCGACCCAATATGGAACAGGACCGGATACATGCTGATTAGCTTTCACCGCCGTGCCTCGGCGTGCAAGGACTGCGCCGGGTGCACGGTGAGCCGGTAAGCCCAACAATGGGGGTGTGCGGCTTCCCGATCTCGGCGAACGGGGTCAGGGATGGGTGTGGACCCAGTCCCTGATCATGGTCGCCATCCCCACCGTCGGCGGTCTGGCCCCAAGGTGGCCGGCGTCAGCGCGGATCCCGCTGATCGCCGCCGGGGGTGCGGTGGTGGCGCTCGGCTGTGTCCTCCTAGTCGTTGGGATCCTCGGCCTCGGCGACTCCTTCGCCGTCTTCCTCCGCCCGGCGCCCTCCGCCGCCCTGGTCACCACCGGGATTTACGCGCGGGCCCGGCACCCGATCAACGGCGGCTGGGTCCTAGTTGGCCTCGGCTTCGCGCTCGCACTATCTCCCTGGGCGCTTCTGCCAGCCGGCCTGCTCGCCCTCGCACTGAACGGCAAAAGCCGGGTCGAGGAGCGTGCCCTCGTGACTCACTACCCCGATTACCCCGCCTACCGCCAGCGGGTGCCCCGGCGCTTCTTCCCACTCGGACGAGGCTGACTCCGGCGGGGGATGATTTCTGCTGCAGACCCCAGCGCTGGACTGCGGAGCGCGGACATGCCACGCGCCGTGTGACTTTTCACTGCCCCCCTGCTGATCCCCATTGCGTCCGCGATCTGCGCCTCGGACAGGTCCGCGTAGTACCGCAGCACCAAGGCCTCACGCTGGCGGGCGGGCAGCCCCCGCAGCGCGGCGATGACCGCCGACCGCTCGAGCAAGCTGACCGCTCCCTGCTCGGCGCTCGGCGCGTCCGGCGCCGGCTTCGGCGCGTACTTGCCCGCGACGGCCCGGTGCCGCAGCACCGACCTGGACCGGTTCACCACCGATTGGCGCAGATAAGAAAGCGCCTTGTCGGTATCGCGCAGCCGTATCCAGGCCCCGTGCATCGCGACGAACGCGTCCTGCACGACCTCCTCCGCCGTGGCGGCATCGCGGATAAGGATCGCGGCCAGGCGCACCAGCGACTGGTAGTTCGAGCTGTACAGCTCGCACACCGCCGCCTCGGAATCCTGCTCGGCCGCGATCGAACCCATAACGGTTTCCGCCACAAGGGTCTCGGTCACGTCAGTGTGACGCGCCGCCTCACCGCCGGATTCACGAATGGACATGGTCATTTGCTGTCGTGTGAGCCAGGATACTCTGCCGCACGCGGGCGCCTAAATAGTGAGCGATTGGCGTGATTAAGGTCTCGCGCGTCATACCCTTCATGGTGTGGCTGCCTCGGCTCGATTTCCCTTCGAACTGCAGGGCGAAGTGCTCACTGCGGCTACCGAGCGTCCCGGTGCCCCGCACCCGAACGCTTGTGGCCGCGGTGAATGCGCCGGCCGCCGTGCCCGTCAGCTGGGCCGGCGACCTCTTTTCCAGGCCTGGCGGTACGGCACTGTTTTCGGTGACAAGCGCGTCGAATTCGCACAAAAACCCGAGAAATGCACCCTCTAGGTCGTCAAGGATCCGGCCTGTCACTAAAGTCATCCGCAGCTCATCGCGGCTGGCCTTGATCGCTATCCCGCATTCAGTTAGCTGATCGTCTTCTGTCAGTGCCGTGCCGGGATCTAGTGTGACTGCGCGGAAGAACCACATCGAACGCCTCCAATGGCGGGTTCCCGGCGGAGAACTCCTGGTACGGACCGGTACATGTCTCGTCGATGGTGGCGAATACTTGCAGCCGCTTGTCCAGACCGGTAATCCGCATGATCTTCGCCACGGACGGCTGCAGCGCGATGAGGCCGTAACGGCACCCTGCCGCGTCGGCGTCGTTGGCAATCCGGACGAGGGCGCCCAGCCCACAGGCGTCGCAGAAGGACAAGCCGGTCAGATCGAGGAGAAGCAACCGGACGTGCCCGTTGATGGCTGCCCGGGCCCGCAGGTGCAGGATGTCAGCCGTGGCGAGGTCCAGTTCTCCCTGCACGTTCAAGATCTGGGCGTCATCATCGGGACCGGCCGGTTTGCCGTTCCGCCCGCCACCCGAGCGACAGTCGCTTTGCCCGCTCACATCTACCCGTTCCTCCTCGCGGTGTCACGCCATGCCGCCGGAAGCTGGGGCGGCTCACACACGGTCCGCCGGTCCAGAGCGCAAGACGAGCTGAACTGGTCAGCACCCACGAGGGACAGGCCTGGAAACGGCTCACCCGCAACCGGGCGATCTTGTGGCGAAGATTCCCGGATCTTTGTGGTAAAGATCGTGAAGCTCTCGACGCACCCGCGCCGAAGTGCCGCACGGATCGCCGGTCAGCCGCCTGGCCACTTCCGATGCGCCGCCCGCAACCGACGACCCAAGCGGGATCGACTTTGCGGCAGGCACGACGTTAATCGGAGGGCCGATTTACCTCCGTCTCCCCATGCCAACGTGGGTCTCACCAAGAGTCCGGGGTGAGAATGCACCCGCCAAGGGCCGGGGCGGGAAGAAAACGCCAGAAAACACTTGGCGATAAACATACGCCGCCGCTCGCCGGGTGGCAATGGCGAGTACCCGCCCGGCAGCCGGCTAGTCTCCTGAGCCGCTCAGGGCCGGAGGCCGAGCTTCACGACGGCGTCGGCCACCGCGCGGAGGGGGGCGCCGTGGCTGCGGGCGTGCCGGCGCAAAAACTCGAAGGCCTCGTCGACAGAGATGCCGCGTTCGGCGGCGAGGATGCCTTTGGCCTGCTCGATGATGACGCGGCTGTCGAGCGCCTCCTGGAGCTGTTCATTGATGCGGCGCTGCTGGTTCAGCTTTGAGGCGTTGATGACGTAACTTGTGGCCACATCTGCCAGGACGCGAGCGGCGTCCAGGTCCTCCTCCGACCAGTCCCGGCGGGCGTTGCTGTAGATATTCAATGCCCCGATTCTCTCGTCACCGAGACGCATCGGGATGCCGACGACGGCCGCGATCCCGGCCTCGCGCGCCGCGTGCCCGTATGCGCCCCACCCACAGGTTGTGTCACCCAGGCCGACGGCCACGACGGCCTTACCAGACCGCCACGCGTCTACGCACGGCCCGGTTTGCTCGCATTCCTGCACCCGCTCCAGGTTGGAGGAACGCTCGTCGACTGCGGTGGCGAAGCGGAGATAGCCGGAATCCTGCACGGAGACGCCGGCGCTGTCAGCACCCACCACGGCCGTGGCCCGCTCTGCCAGATCGTGGAGCACGTCACTGATCGTGAATTCCCTCACGAGGGTCGCGGCGAACTCCGACAGCGTCTGGGTAAGCAGCTTCTGGTCGGCCATCACGCATCTCTTTCCCCGCACCTACCACCGGATTCTTCGGCAGCGCCCGGGGAGCGGTCAGAGTCCAACGTCAGTCCACAGCGGGCCCAACGTCACCAGGCAAATCCTCTGAGTCGCCGGCTCGAGCGAGGCTTCCAGCTCGCCACCACCACCCTGCTGGCCGGCAACCCGCACGAGGCCGCCGCCGCGCTCACCGACTGCCCTGACAACGCAGCACCCTGCGAACGACGCGACTTCACCCGCCGCCTCAGCCAGTTCACCTGCGACCACCCGCAGCTAGCCCCGCACCTGACCGAACTCCACAAGATCCTTAGCTCCGAACCAGGGACCGATCCCAATCAGTAACAGGCTGCCGGGTGATGATGCCGAAACTCGTCTGCGCCTTTCGACGCCACCTACCACAGGTGCAACAGTGAACTTCGTGCGCCTCATCTCGGCTCGGATTCGGCTGTCAGGAGGTCCCAGCGGCCCGTGGCGGCCGCGGCGGCCCAGTCGTCATTCGCCCAGCTAGCGGAAGAGAATCCGCAGGGGTGTCACACCGCGTACGCCATTAGGATCAATGGCAGTGCCTTTCAGCCTGGTGGCACCGGCTCGGCCATCGGCTGGAATTGCTGCCTTATGTCGAGCGGGGTGGTGACCTGCGAGCTGGCGATCCAGGCTAGCGGCGCGTAGTGGTAATGGATCCCGTCCGGCGCCCTGAGCAGCGGCACGCCCGCTGCATCGCGGGGCCATTCGACGTCTCCGGTCATGGTGCGCGCGGGTATCAGCCAGTAGTCACCTGTTCGGTAGGTACCGGACGCCTCGAACCACACCTGGACGCCGAGCTCGAGGTCGACCCAGGCGCCCTCCTGAATCTGCAGCGCGCCAGCCCACAGCCGCGCTGCGCCCGCGCCCGGGCCGGCCTGGTGGTCCCAGCGGCGCAGGTAAGGGTGGCGATCGCGCAGCCGGCCAACGCCCTGGCCTGGCTCGGCCGTCAGCCGCACCCGCCTGCCGCTCACGTCGACCTCGGCCACCTGCAGCAACGGTTCCGCGGCGCCGCGTGCCACGTAGGCGTCGTCGACGACCTCCACCCAGTCGTCCACGTGCACATCGAGCTTGCCATCGCGGCCCGGCGCGGCCAGCGACACCCACGTTCCCTCGATGCCGCTGACCGCAAAGATCACCGAGCCGTTCTCGCGTGACCACTTGAAGGTCGCGGAGGCGGCGGCGTCGGGTCCCGCCTGCCCGGCGCGGTGCACCTCGACCCGGTAGAGCTGGTTCTCCGGGCCGCGGTAGCGCGAGTCCGGCGGGATGAGGCACGGGTCGTCCGCTGTCGCGGGGGGCTGCTGGGTCTGCGCGGCGAGCCAGGCCGCTGGCTGCTCGCGCGCATCGGCCCAGTCGTCGAACTTCTGGCGCAGGATGGTCGCCTGGTCGGAGTCGGGCTGGAAGTGATCCGCGGGCCGGATCGGCAGCACCTGCCATACGACCTTAACCCGGCCGGTAGTGTCGGGCAGAAGCGAGCCGAGCGCGGTCTCCAGGATGTCCGGATCCTCCACCGCGGTGACGAACCGCTCCCATACCTTGAGATAGACGAACAAGGGGAACGCCTCAGGCAGGTCATCGGCATCGTTCTCCCTGTCGAGGTACGCGTCGGGCTGCGTCCAGTAGGTCCAACCGCCGCCGGCCTGCGGGCCTGGCGCCGAGCCACCTGGTGGGCTGGTCGGGACGGGCTGCAATGGCGTGGGCTTGGTGGCATCGACCATGATGCCGTCCACGTAGTACCGGCCGGCGCCGATGGTGAAATCGGCCTGCCCCCCGCCTTCGCCATGCTGGTACGCGATCTCGAAGGCGGTCGTGCGCGGCAGCTTCACGTCAGGGCCGCTGTTGACGGGCCCAGCATGGCGGCCGATGAGGTCGGCCGCGACGTGGCGCTGCGCGTACGCCTGGATCGCCGCCTGCTCGTTCATGTCCGCGTCGAGCTGCAGCCTGCCCTGCTGCGCGAACACAGCCGAGAAGCCCTTGCCCGGCCGGAACGTCAAACGCGAGAAGTCCCCGTGCATCCGTCCTCCCTAGGTGACATATATGATCCCGGCATCCGCGCCGGCTGGTGAGAACTCCGCGAGGCGCTGGCTCAGGTTGTCCTCGCGTTGCGGCTGGAAAAGGTCGTGGAACGCACCAAGCTCTGCGCCGTCGTCCGCGCCGCGCGTGATCTCGGCGGCGCATCCGATGGCCAGCTGCCCATACGCGGGCGTGCCATAACGCACGCTGGTGAACTCTGGCCTGACCCGCGTCGCGGCGAGCGCCCGCAGCGCGGCCAGGCCAGCGGGATCGACCAGGCCCCGCGCTGCCTCGTCGCGAAGCCCGGCCCAGACCTGATCGGGCTGGCAGTGGTAGCGGCGCGGCGTGCGCGACCCGGGCGGCACGTAGCAGAACCTCATGCACCCGGTACCGCGCCTGGCCACCCGCACGCACCCGTCGAAGATCGAGTTCTCGGCGATCTCGACGGCATGCGTATGGATCTCGCCGATCACAGTGGTGCGGTAGGCGTGCAGCACCGCGTATGCGAGCTCGCAGTCGGGGGCGGACAGCACCTCGCGGTCGGGCGCGGTGGCGTCCAGGATGCTGTCGGCGATGTGGATGGGCAGCGGGTCAGCCGTCGCCTCGTCGGCGATCACGAGAATCGTGCCGAGGATGCTCCGCGAGATCTCCAGGCAGACCGTGGTGCGCTCGAGCACCACGCTGGGCTCCTCCGGGTGGGTCGGCTGGCACCTGGGTTCCAGCGACCAGCCCGGCACCAGCGTGCAGTCCCGGATGACGACCGAGCCGACCGGTCCGGTCACGCTCACCCCGCGGCCGGTGATCAGCAGCCCGTCGAGCACCACCCGGCCCAGCGGGCCAGCAGCCGTGCTGCCTGGCTCGCCTTGCCGCTCGATGCCGCGGATCTGCAGCGCGTCCGGCCGGTTGCTGTACCAGTCGAGCAGCCGCAGTACCGGCCGCGCGCCGTCGGCCGCGCGCAGCTCCAGCCGTTCGCCCGCGGCCACCGCGAGCTCGATCTGTTCCTGGTAGGCGTCGCTGTGCGCGATCTCGATGACGGCCTCTGGCTGGCCGCCGGTCGCGTTGTCCTGCTTCCACTGCTCGTATGCCTCGTTGATCCGCTCGAACTGCTCGCCAGGGCCTACCCGGTAGACCTTCGCCTCGGGCGGCGCGCTGACGTTGCGCGCGTACTCGCCCCCGCCCATGTCCGCGCTGAACGCGTAGTGCCAGGTCACCCAGACGCCGCGGTCCGGAGCGTGGCGGCCGCCGAACGCTATCCGGCCGAGCTCGGGGTCCACCACAACCTGGTTACGGCCGGGCCGGTAGGCCCAGTCCGTGAGGTCGGCCACGACCAGGTCGGCGGGCGCGATGGGGTCCTGCTCGGCGTCGCGCCAGATGGCGAAGCTCTTGCCCGGGCCATAGTAGGCGGCCAGCCGGTCGGCGAGGATCCGGCGGGAGATGAAGGCTGGCACGTTCTCCGCGCCCGCGGCCAGTTGGCCGGTGTGTCCGGTCGACGTCGCCACCTGGCCGCCGGCCGGAAGCGCTACCGGCTTGGTGACCAGTGGTGCGTCATTACCGAGAATCGAGAACGTGAACTGGTTGCGCGCCCTGTCGATGCAGTACGCGGGCGCGTGGGTGAGTGAATAGGGCTTCAGCCGCCACACGAACAGCCCGACCGCGGGTGGCCCGTACCTGCCCTGGCGCAGCGCCGACGTGATCCGCGGCGCCTCCGCGAGATGGGAGATCTCGTCGAACGGTGACCACAGCAGGTCAAGCAGCGCGCCCTGCCGCAGGTCGACGAGCCGGCCTGCGGCGAGACGACGGCGCCTTGCGGCCGCGGCCTGGTCCGCCGGGTACAGCCGCACCGGCTGCGTCTGGGCAAGCAGCCGGTCGAACTCGACGGCCCGCGCCGGCCAGCCGGCCACGTCCGCGGCGAGGTTCTGCAGCAGCGCGAGGGTGCCCTTACGCCTGCGGTTGGTGACCGTGTCCGCGACGTCCCTGCGTGGCGCGAGCGTGGCGGCGAGCAGCGCGGCCGCGGGACCGCCGGCCGCAAGGGCTTCCGCATACCCGCCGAGCAGCCGGTAGCCGACGAGGTCGCCCAGGTAAGGGACGGCCCAGTCGGCGCAGGTCTCGATGAACCAGTCGTCGTAGAGCTGCTCGAGGTCGGCCTCGACGATGTCGGCCTGTTCCGCGATCACCGCGAGCAGCGCGCGCAGTGGTTCACCGGTCTCCGCGTCGCGCCGGCGGATGTGCTGTGGGAGCAGGTCGAACAGCCGGTCGGCGTCGCGGCTCATGAGGGTGCCTCCGTAAGGATCAGCGTCTCGGGCACGGCGGGAGACAGGATGACGAGCTGCGCCGGCCTGATGCCGCGGAACACCACCACCGACCGGTCCGCGGGCAGCGGCGCCGGGTCCGTTATGTCGGGGTTGAGCGTGAGCAGTTCGGCGACGGTGATGCCGTTGGCGGCGGCGATCGCGGTCAGGGTTTGCCCGGCGCGGGCGGAGTACCTTTTCACGTCGAAGCGCGCGGCCGACGCGGGCACCACGTCGGCGGGTGCGCCGAGCGCGGCGGCGAGGTTCTGCAGATCCGCCGGGGTAATGGTGTCGCTGACCCCGGTGAAAGCGGTGACGTCGACGTAGTCAACGCCGGGCACGGCCTGCACGGTCGAGATCACTTCGGACAGGTAGGCGGGCTGGCCGAGGTCCCTGGCCGCGAACCCGAGCCGGGCGGCAAGCGCGGCACGGACCTGCGGCTCCACCAGTTCCCAGCTGTGCACGGCGTCCACGCGGACGCTCGCCGCGATCACCAGCAGCACCTCCTCGCGGACCGCGACGGCGACAGGCAGCTGCCGGTCGCCGAAGGCGGAGAGCGAGGCGAGCAGGTCGGAGACCAGGTCGGAGTCGTTCGTGAGCGGGATGTCACCAGCCCCTGCCACCGTCACGTGCACGATCTGGCGCGTGCCGTCGTAGAGCCGCGCGGCGCTAGCGCGCCCGATACCCGCCCTGGCGCGGGCGAAGTCCGCGTAGTCAGGCACCCCGACGAGCCGGTCGAGCGCCGTGATCGACAGCGGGATACCGCTGCGCATCTGGGTTGCATCGTCCGGATCGGCGCCGCCGACCGCCGGCAGCGGGTTGGTCACCGCGGACACGCCGAGCGGCCGGGTGGTGAGCTGGGTGACCTGGCCGGCGGCGACGTTGCCCGCCGAGCCGATCCCGAAGCGGTAATGGGCGCGCACGTTCTCGGTGCCGGTAGGCAGCCGCGCCCCGTGCACACCGTCGCCGAACCTCACCCGGACGCGCCCGTCCGCGCCGGTGGCGGTCACGTAGACCTGCTCGCGCGGGCCGCGCCCCGCGAAGCTGTCCACCTCCTGCCACAAGACCCCGTCCACCCGCACCTCGAGCGTGCTCGCCGCACCAAGCGCGTTGCGCGCGGCGAGCCAGGTCAGCGGGCCCTGGAACAGGGTGAACGTCTGGCCGGCCAGGCTCGCGTCGCCGCTGCCGATCGCCTCGTCCCTGCTCGCCCCCTGCGTCGCGGGCACGACGTTCGCGTACACGTGGGCCGTCGCCCGCTTGTACGTGTACGCGAGCGCGGTGGCCAGCACGAGCACGGCGTGCACCGTGTCACCTGGCCGAGCGGGATCCACGGTCTGGCGGACAGCGGCGATCATGGAAAGCTCGGCGGCTCGCACCCCGGCCGTGCCAGGAATGTCGGTGCGCTCGCCGGCGACCACGATCCAGCGTCCTGGCGTCAGCCCGTCGTAGGCCTGCGCGAGCTCTATCTGGTCGCCGCCGACGTCGTCGGCGATCGGCTCGGTGGCAAGCTCCAGCGGCTCGCCGCCCGCGTACACGGTGGCGTCCCTGATGTGCGAGAGCAGCGTGTCCTGACCGTCCAGCCACGGGTGCTCGAGGGTGAGTGAGGTCACCTTGCCGGTGATCCCGAAGGCGGCCCTGGAAATCACCCGCGCGTCGGTCACCCTGGTGAAGACGCGGGCGAGGCTGCCGTCGCCCGGGATGCTGCCCGGGCCGGCGCCGCCCTTACGCGGCCTGTCGATCGCCACCCAGGTCCCCGGCGCGATCCCGTCGTAGGTGGCGTCCAGGGTCAGCACGCTGCGTTCTGCCAGGCCGATCGGCGTCTGGAGGGACACCTCGAGCGACGCGAGCGCGGACCCCGCCGCGGCGCGCTGCGCACTCACCTGCAGGTTGCCCTGCGAGCCCGTCAGCGTGGCGCCCTGGGTCAGCTGGAGCGACAGCGGGTCGCCGCCGTTCTGGACCGTGACGGTAACCGGGCTTGCGGCGGCGGGGTTCGGCACGGAGACAGTCCGGTTGGGGACGTTGCCGGTGAAGGTGAACGTCACACCTGGGGGCGGGTCTGCTGCTGCTGCTGCTGCTGCTGCCAGCCCGATGACGATCGGCGGCGGCGTGACCACGATGTGCACGTGAGCGGGTCCAAGGTCGAGGTCGATCGTCTGGGCGGTAGTGAGGTCGCGGGTCGCCGGCCACGACCCGTCGGCGGAGGTGAGGCTGAGCACCGCCCGCTGCGGCACGGTCCAGCCGGAGTCGTACTGCACCTGCAGGTCAAGCACCTGGTTGCCGGCCAGCGGCCACTCGACGTGTCCGACGACCTTCCCCTGCGCGTCGAACACGGGCTGCAGGGGCGCGGTCGCGCCGAACGGGTTCGCCACCACCCGCAGCGCCTGCACCTGCTGCACCGCCTGCGGCGCGGTGACGTCGGCATTACCCCAAGCCCGGTACAGCGTGTCGCGGATGCGCGGGTCGAGGGTGGCGAGCAGCCGTGGCCCCACGTCCGAGCCAGGCGCATAGAGCTGGGCCGGATCGCGGGTCAGGGCCGCCGGGCTGGCGGGGGCCGGCTCGGCGGCAGCCGGAGCGAGCCGAGCAGCGCGGCGAGGCCGAGCAGCGCGGGGTCGGGCGCCTGGTCGCCGCGGATGGTGTTCAGCGCCAGCACCGTAAACAGCGGCTCCTTTTGCCCGAACGGCTGCCGCGTGCGGCTTGCCTGCCGCAGGGCGCCCGCGCCGCCCTGCGCCTGCCCGCCCGGCGTGGCTGTCTCGAGCAGCGTGAGCTGCTCGCGCAGCGCGGCGAGCGCAGGGCGCAGGGTATCCACGAACCAGTCGTGGATACCCTGGTAGGGCGCGGCAATCGCGCTCGCCTCGTCGAGGCGCTGCAATACCTGGCCGAGCGCGTCGGCGAGCGCGGCGGGCGTGGCGATCTGGTCGATGCCGCGAAGCAGCGGCGTCAGCACGTCATCGGCGAAACGGCCGACGATCCGGCTTTGTTTTGCCCTCATCGTCACGTCTGGGCCGGTGACCAGCTCACGGTACGCCGCCCGCACCTCGTCCAGGGTGGGCAGCGCCGCAGCCTGCTGGCTCGCAACGGTGACATTGGCCGCCCGGTCGATGCTGACCTGCGACACCACCCACAACGCTTGCATCCCGGGCTCGCTGCCGAAGACGAACAGCAGACGGTTGCCCGGCGTCAGGTTGGTGGCGGTGCCTGCCAGGTTGACCTCGCCCATCCGGGGGAGCTGCGCGGGCTCGATCTGGATATGCTGCCGCATCCGCACCTGCAGGTCGTTCCACGACCAGCGGGCCAGCAGGTCGGTGGAGGATTCGAACGACTGCGCGTCCTGCCCGGGCGCGGGCACGCTCTGGGCGCGCGCGCCGCGTGCGATGGTGGCCGTGGTGTCCCGGCCGGACGGGTCCTTGTCGAGCGTGTACGACAGGAACGTGTCGGCGGCCACGCCAGGCCGCGGTTCGTAACCGACGAGCTTGCCGAGCAGCCGCAGCGACTGGTCCGACGTCGCGGTGCGCAGGTAGCCCTCGTTCGCCAGCCGTTCGGTGTAGAACGTGAGCACGTCGGCCGCGATTGCCCAGCCGTCGAGCAGCGCGATCGCCGGATCGTCGGTGTCGCGTACGGTGAGCCCCGCGAGCGCCGGGTAGGCAGGGCTGGACAGCCGCGCCCGCATCGACGACAGGAACTCACCGTACTCGCCCGCGCGGAAGCCGATCGAACGCAGGCCGGGCGGGTTGTTCGTCTGGGCGGGTGTCTGCGTCGCTGTGCCTGCGCAGCAGCCGCATTCACATGGCGTCATCGGCCACCCCCTGCCGTGATGGACAGCCGGCCGTTCTCCGGCTGGTCGGCGTTGTTGTCGCACTGGGCGATCTCGAGCGGGCCGATGCGCAGCAGCCCCGCCGCGAGTTCGCCTTCGTCTGGCCCGAACAGACGGCGCAGCCGCGTCACACGCGCGCTTACCACACCGGGGATTGCGGCGGCAGCCGCGACGAGGCGGCTCACCCGTACCGGGTCGCCGAAGCCGGCCGCCGCCGGATTGAAGAACGCGGGCCCGCCGCCCGGGGCCGTCCCGGTGCCGAGCGCGGCACGCAGTTCGCCGAGCACGTGGCCGCGCTGGTAACCAGTATCCACACAGACGCTGAGCTGGATGTCGAGCGGCACGAGCGCCGCGGGGCCGACCACGAGGCCGTGGCATATCCGGCGGTACGGCTCGAGCGCCCTGGTGACCGCGCTGACGAGCGCATCGCTCGGCACCTCGCCTCCCGTAGGCTCGATAGCCACGTGCACTTCCTCGCCGCTGCCGGTCCAGCGGATCTCCGCCGCTGCCCGCGCGACCCCGCCGACCTGGGCTGCGAGGGCGGCGTAGTCGTCGGCGGTGATAGCGCGGAGCTGTGTGCGGTGCGGCGCGAGCGGCGCGAGCGCGCGGACGTCGGCCAGCGGTTCGGCGTCCACGCCGCCGGCCGCCCCCACCGGGTTGCGCACCAGTTCGACGCCCTGCACGTCGGTGCCGCAGCACAGCACCAGGTGACTGATGGCCTCGGCGCCGACGTTGCCCGCCGTGCCGTTGCCGACGCGGTAAGCGACCCTGAGCTCGCCGCCGGGCGGCGGCGGCATCGCCTGCCGGCCGTCACCGAAGCGCAGCGCGAGGCGCCCGTCGTCTTCGACTTCGCCGACGAACCAGGGGTCACGGGGCCCGGCGGCGAGCAGGTCACGTCGCGGCAGCCAGGTCGCTACGAGCTGCTCGCCGCCGGCCAGATCACCCGGGCCGATCACCGTGTACCCGTCGGCACGGGCCGCGGGCAAAGCGGCGCGCGGATTTTGGGTGAGCGCGCGTGCGGCTGGACCTGCCAGCGCCGGATCGGCGGGATCGAGCCCGGTGGCGAAGCGGTCGCCCCAGGTGGACCTGATCTCCCAGACGGTGCCGCCGTCAAGGACCAGGCCGCCCGCCGCCCAGGCGGCGAGCGTGGCGAGGCGGGCCAGCTTGGCCTCGAGCAGCTCGCCGAACCGGGCCAGCAGCTCGCGCAGCGCGTCGGCTGGCTGGCTGGCCAGCCGGACCTGATCGAGTGCGGCCTGGCCGAACAGGGTGACGAGCTCGGCAGTCTGGTCGCTGGTCAGGGGAGTCCCGTCACGCACGGCGCGCCATAGCTCCGTGACCCGGGCCTGCGCCCGGCCTGCGATCCCTGCGAGCAGCGCCGCCTGCGCGGCGGAGACGAGGTCAGGTGCGGGATAAGCAGTCTGCTGGGTGACCGGCGCGTAGCTCAGGACCGGCCGGAAGCGGGTGTGCACCGGCGGATAGCTGAGCTGGGCGAGCAGGGCCTCCAGCGCCGCGGTCTGCCCGGGTACGGCCGCGTCGGCCGTCAGGTCCGCCCGGGCGACCGCCGCAGCGCCGGCCAGCGCGCCCAGCCGGGCGATATCGTCGGCTGACAGGCTCTGGCCTGCGCGGCTGCGGGTCAGCAGCGCGTGGATGAACGCCACGGCCGGGCTCTCGTCCTGGCGGTCGGGGCAGCCGGATGCGGGCGGGCCGCAGGGCGGTACGGTCACGTCGGCCGGCGGCACGGCGAACGTCTGGGGTGCGAAGCCGCAGAAGGTGATGGACCTGCCGTGGTCGGCCAGGAGCACGTTGCCGCGGGCGACGCTCACATCCGAGATCAGCTCGCACTGCGGGCCACCGTGGGTGGACACACAGACCTCGAACGCCAGTGCGTCCTCGTCGGCCCACGTCACCTCGACCACCGGCTGGTCGTAAAGCTCGTCGACGCCGGCGGCGACGCTGACGAGCCGCACGGCCTGCCGGTGGCCAGGGTCGGCGTCGGCGGCGGCGCCCGTGCGCGGGCCGGTCACCTCCTCGATGACCAGGACGTCGCCGGGTTGCAGCGCCAATGCGCGCGGCCGGTCATCGGCGGCTGCTTGGCCCGCGCCGCCGGCCGGTTGGCCAGCGGGCACCCAGGCGTCGCGCAGCGTCGCCGAGGTGGCGCCGGCAGGCAGGCAGCAGTCCTCGTCACCCCAGGTCCAGAACCCGATCTGGCGGTGCGCCTGGCGGAGCTGGACGTCGCCAGCGGCGAGCGGTTCGAAGATCTCGTAGGTCACGCCCGCGGGAAGGTGCTCGAGCTGGTCGTCCGACATCACGGCGCCGAACCGTGGCTGCTCTTGCGGCGGCAGCCGACTCGTGTCGATGGTGGCGAACCTGTACGTGCCGCCCTGCAGCATGACGTCCTCGCCCACCTCCACGGCGACAAAGGCGCGCGCGTTGCAGCCGTCGTGCATCGCGTAGTCGACCAGCCTGGCGTGCCGCCGCAGCGAGACGCGCCTGCGCGCGGTGTCCAGGTACGCCTCCGCGGCCACCGCGTCCTGTTGGTAGCTGAGCTGATCGGCGACGTAGGCGAGAAGCTCGACGAGGGTGACCTGGAGGTCGGGCACGTGCCTTTCGACCCAGTCGGGCACGGTCAGCGTCATCCGGTCCAGCAGCAGCCGGGTGAAGCTGTCGTAGTCCTTGGCCGTGTAGTCGATAACCGCGAGCGGCGGCGAAACCGGCGGGCAGGTAACGCTGGTGGCGCAGTCGTCGTCGGTGGGGCAGGCGGCGCGGAAGGTGAAGGAGGCGCAGGCGTAGCGCGGGTCGAAGCCCGGGTAGGGCTGGTCGCCCGGCCGGCCGTATGGGTCGGCCTCGACCACGCAGAGCGTGTAGGCCGAGCTGTCTCCTGCCCGGTCGACAGTGACGATCATCGAGTCGTCGAGCTCGGGGTCGCCGGAGCGGTCAAGCTCGACTCCGGTCACGGTGATGCCGGTAATCCGCCGGCCGCCGTCGATACGGACGTTGGCGGTCCCGAGGCCATCGGGCCCCGGTCCTGCGGGCGCCTTGCCGAGAAACGTGACGGTAAGGGTGCGGCCGTCGTCGCTCGGCTCGACAGAGTCGATCCCGGCCAGCCGCCCCGCACGAACCTGAGCGCGCCGCAGCCCGGTGCGGCAGTCCTGCGGCGGTGTGCCCGCGACCGTGCTCATCCGGCACCGCCGCTGGCGAACACCGCGGTCTGCTGGGTGCCGGTGGCGCGAACCACGTAGGCGAGCGTGATCCGCAGGGTGGCATCCTCGCTGTCAACCTCCAGCGAGGAGATGCCGATGACGTCGCCAAGCCATCGCTGCAACGCGGCCTGGATCGAGATCTGCAACGAGGCGGCGAGTTCGGGACTGTTCGGCTCGAAGACGAGGTCGAGCAGGCCGCAGCCGAAGTCGGGGCGCATCACGCGTTCGCCCGCACGGGTGAAAAGGACCAGCTCGATCATGTCGCGGACGTGGGTGTCGTAGTCGGTGGCGGCGGCGCGCCCACGGCCGTCGACACGGAAAGGGAACGCGACGTCGGTTCGCCGTGCCCCCGCGTCAGGCTGGGGCAAAGTGATCATTTGATCGACCGTCTGCCTGGTCACTGCCCCACCACCTTCGTCTGGACCACCGACACGGCCGCCGGGCCTTGCGGGATCTGCTCGGCGCTCTGGCAGATGCCGGGCGGGGTCGACAGCAGCACGGGGGAGCCGTTCACCTGGATGCGCGCGGATGGCGACATCCAGCGGGCGGTCACGCACGGCTGCGGCTTGGTCCCGACCGTGAAGGCGCAGCCGGCGATCGTGTAGAAGCTGGCGAGGGTGGCGACCGGCTGGCCGGACACGAGGACCCGCGACTGGTTGGGCTGGACCGTGGCCTGGCCGCCGTGCGGGCAGCTCACGGTCGCGCTGACGTGCATCAGGTTTCCTGGCATGACACTCCTTGTGTCTTCAGGGATCACGGTGTCCTCAGGTCGCGGTGTCTTAGGTCGCGGTGTCTTAGGTCACGGTGAGGGCGCCGTCGTTGACGGTCACGCTCTTGCCGACGAGGGAGATCGTCGCCCCCTTGCCGTTGGTGATCGTGATTCCGGTGTCGTTGATCACGATCATCGCGCCCAAGGCGGTGCTGAGCGTGATGCCAGGGCCACCGGGAAGGTCGGAGAGCACGATGGTGTGCTGGCCCTGGGTTTGCAGAACGACGTTCGGCTGGGCCGGGGATCCGGCCAGTGCCTGCGAGGGCACCTCCGACGACGAGCCCCACCAGCACCCGGACCAGATCGGGTAGTTCTTGTCCCCCTGCTCGAACTCGATCCACACTCCGGCGCCTACCGGTGGGATGGCGTAGTGGCCTACCTGAGGCCCCGCGAGCGGCAGCGACGGCATCGCCCACGACGACGGCATGTCACCCAGTACGTCACTCACCTGCGCCTGGATGCGCCCCCTCTGCTCGGGATCGACGTTGGTGACGACGGTGCCGCGGTACTTGCCGAGGTACTTGGTCGGCTCTGGCATCGACGGGTCCTTCCTGTGTGGTCCTTACCGATGGTCACGGGATGACGATCGGCGTCAGTGAGATCAGGCCCTCGCGGGCGAGGGTGAAGTTCTGGGTGTAGGCGCCGCGCTTGATGTTGTGCGTGACGCTCTTGACGTAGTAGAGGCCGTCATAGGTGACCCCTGCGCCGCGCACGCCGACGAGCCCGCGCGGAGAAAGGACGTGGCCGTAGCGGAGCACGTCGAGCTGGCCCGAGCCGGTGATCGCGTCGGCCGACTGCGCGGCGACAGCCAGCGTGTGGGCGAATACCTGGGCCGCGTCCTGCTTCGCGGTGTCGGCGAGGACGGTTTTCTTCATCGCCGGGGCGGGTTTGAGCGCGAGCGGCGGGCGGAGCACGCTCAGCTCGGGCACCGGGACGTCGATGGAAGTCTTCGTCACCGGGATCTGGATCCGCGCTGTCGGCTGCTCGCGCGCGGTGCCGTCGAAGCTGAACGTCAGCTGCTCGACGTTGGAGAACGCGTCGGAGTTCACGGTGAGCGCGGGTTGCGGGAAACCGATCCGTACCTCCGGGCCCCAGTAGCCCAGGCTCATGCCAGGAGCCGGGCCGGGGTCCAGGTAGAAGACGTAACCGTTCGCTTTCGCAAGCTGATTCAGGTAGCCGAGGTCGGTGCCCTGCTGGAAGTCGATGCGCTGCGTCGGCGACGCGACGTCGGGGAAGATCTCCGGTATCACGAGCGGCACGATGCCGTACTGCGCGTAGCCTGCGATGATGGCCGCGACCCTTGCGGCGTCGGGCATCGCGGGGAACGCGGTCCCCGGCCGTTCCTCGAGGTCCATCAGGACGGTCAGATCTTCGCCCGTAACGGTGAGCGTGGACTGTCCTGCTGCGTTGGAGACCGCGACCTCCTGGCGGATGATGACGCCGTCCATCAGCACCGAAGGGACGCCCTTCACGGTGACGACGATCACCACCCGGGTCTGCGGGTCGAAGAACCCGGCAGGCAGCAGCACGTTGTTGATGAGCGCGGTCTTGGCGAGGTCGAAACCGAGCTGGAACCCGCTGCGCTGGCCCGCCGTCACCGTCACCTGTGCGGTCAGCAGCGCGTCGGTCACCTGCAGCGGGACGGGCACCGGGATCATCGGTCCCATCAGCAGCGTCAGGTAGATCGGCGCGATGTCGGCCATTCGTCCTCCGTGGCGATCCGTGGAGCCTGGTCGGCTGGGTCAGGCCGCGGTGCCCGCGGTAACGCCTGCAGGGAGCGTGATACGGAGCTGCCGGCCGGGAACGGCGGTCAGGTCGCGCGGGTCGAGCACCGGGTTGGCGTCGGCGATCTGCCACCACTGCCCCGCGTCGCCGAGGAACCGGAATGCGAGCAGGTCCGCGCGGTCGCTGGCGACGACCGTGTAGGTACTGATCACGGTCAGCGTGTCCGGCTGGGGGAGCGGCCTGCGTTGCAGGTAGGGAACCTGCCGCCCGTCCGGCGCGGTCCAGGTCGCCGTCGGGATGCCGTAGTAGCGGCTGGTCCGCGGGTAACGTGGCGCCTGCGGAACCGCGTCGATGAGGTTCACGGTCACGAGCGATCTCCTTGTGGTGTGTTCACAGTCCGGTGAGGCCGAGTGAGGACAGCCTGGCGGCCGCGGCGGCGCCCGCGAGCTGCTCCTTCTGCCCGAGGTGGGCGAGGAAGAGCTCGCCGCCCCGGTGGCCGGTTGGCAGGTCGTTGACGTTGAGCACCCGCAGGCCAATGCTGACCGTGGCGCGCAGCGGGTTGAGCTCGGCGTCGAACATGGTCTCGGTTACGCCGAGCTCGGTCAGGCGCACCGGCAGGACGCGTTTGTTGCCCCAGACCCAGAGGGTCAGCGGCGTCTCCACCGGGGCGATCTCGATGGTGCCGATGGCGGCGAGGATCTGGTTCACCCTTCAGCCGGCCGGTCGGCGGGTGGATGAGCAGTTCGAGCAGGGCAAGCTGCGGGTGGATGCCGCTGGGCGACGGAGCGTCGAACTGGTCGGTGGCGTCGATATCGGCGTCGAACTTCCACGTCTCGATCGCGGGCCCGGTCAGCCGCAGCGCCTCGGACCTGTCGCCGGACTGGCCGGTCGTCGTCTGCGGGGCCAGGCTGCGGGTGACCGTGTCCGGGTTGAACTGCATGACGATGATCCGCTGCGGCGTCCCAAGCGTCGGGTCGAGCAGCACCAGCCCCGACCGAATCGCCCGCGGCAAATCCGTAAACCCAGTCGTCACGATTCACCGTCCTCCAGCCGATAGGCTTCTAGAAGGTCGGCCGCCGTCTCTCGTACCATGCCGTCGGGGTCGGCCTCTGCCAGCTTCCGCAGAATCGGGCGGTATTCCGGCCACGGCATGAATCCCACGGCCCAGATCGAGGCAAGCCGCACATTACTGTCAGCATGACGCAGGCCCTTTGCTATGAGCCGGAAGACATCACCGTCGTACTCGCGCGGTGCGGCAAGGCTCAGCCTGTTTATCGCCAGGCTGAGGGTTTGCGCATCGTCGGCTTCTTCAACCGCCCGCAAGAGCTGATCGAGCGGGACGACGTCGAGTTCGCGTTCCAGCCTCCGAGACAGGTCTTCAGCCAGCTCAGGCGACCAGCTGCTCGCCATAACATATGCGGTCCGTGTAATTCTGTCTTCGGCATAATGCAATGCAAGCGACGGTTCTGCCAGCCAAAGCACCTCACGCACGGTGCCTTCTTCGGGATCTTCTTCTGTCGTCCCGGCGACCGGCCAGTTGCGTTCTCTCGCGTACTTACTAACCTGTTCCTCTGCCGGATACGATCGGAGCAGCAACCTTCGGGTCTTGTAATCGTTGGACAACATCTAACCACCCACCCCTGCGGGTCGGAAGTCACTAGGTACGTTGTAAATCTTATACAAGCGGTCCCTTATCTGGTCGAGCAAACGTTGTTCCTTGGTTTTCTCGTCGCCCTCATTGAGCAGCTCAAGGTCTCTCAGACTTTCCACCCAGAGCACGATAATCTTAACTTCGGCGTTCATCAATGCCTCGGCTTTTCTAACGCCTTCTCTCTCCTTTGCCGCCTCCTCAGTGGTCATTGACCCGCTGGTAGGGTCAAGCAATGGATCACCCCTGACCAGATATTTGTGAAGGCGGTCGCCCGCGGCCTGGGCACCCCCCATCGACATGGGCATCATCGCAATAGCATCATGTAGCGGCAATTGTCCGCGAGCTGCGAGATCGAGGGCCATCGCGTTGGTTGCCAGCGCGCCGACGTTGCGGTGTTGTTCCTGGAAGACCAGCCAGGTGGCGACCTGTGCGGAGCTCTCGGCGTCCGGTCCGCGCGGAACCTCGCCTTTCAAGAGGTTCAATGCGTCGGTTGCTATCGACCTGCCGTGGGCGGGTCCAGCTAGCGTGACAAGGGCTCGGAGTTCGGTATACTTTAGCCCAGTTTCCCTCGATTGACCTTTATCACGGAAAAGTCGGCGCATGAGAACAAGCCGATTTCTCGTATCTGGTTGCGTGGCGCCATGGGTCCGTCTCATCTGCTTTCTCGTGACATCAATTGGATCATCGCCGATGCGTTCGAAGCGGAAAATGTCATGCTGCCCGCCGCGCAGGGCAGCCAGCCGCCGGAAATATGCCGCGATATGGCCGCCAGGCGTTCCTTCAGGAATGACGTGCATTGGCATTCCGCCCGCGGAGGTACTTGGCCTTATCTGTGGATTTTTTCCCGCATGCTGCGCCCGCGAGCCCTGTCGGATTATGTCAGCTGAGAGCCGGCGGATGAAAGTCAGCAAGCGATCGACATCGAGTGTGACACCCGTAATGACAACCGTGCCAGGGTTGATCCAAGCTCGAATGTTAAATGCTTTTGCGCCAAACACCTCCAGCCCCGTGAGCCGGTAAAGTCGGCGCAGTACACCCAGCAAGCCGTGCATGACGATTCCGCGGATTCCACGCTTGAGCACGAACTGGGCTTTGGGCTGGATGCGGTCGACTGCTCTTTCTAGGCGCTGCTCGGGGGTGGGCTTGTTCTTCTTTCTGTCTTCGCGCCACTTCTTGTACTTGTCACGCCACCCAGCGGCCTTGGCCTTGAACTGCTGGTATTTGGCCTTGAGCTTGCCACCGACATTGCCGAGCAACTTGCCGAGCTTGGTCTTGGCCAGGCGCCGGCCGAGCGCGCGAGCGCCGCGCCCGATCGCTTTGACTGCGCCCTTGGCCGTGGACGCGAGCCACTTCGTGCCGCGTTTGCCCGCACGGACGACCGCGTGGAAGCCTCGCTTGATCGCGCCTGCGGCGGCCTTCGCGCCACGCTTGGCGAGGTTGACCGCCGTGCCGACGCCCTTCTTGACGGCTTTTGCGCCGCGGGCGAGGAACTTCATGATGCGGTCGGCGATGCCCTTGAGTCTGCTTGCCACGCCCTTGGCGGCGCTGCCGAGCTTGGCCATCAGGAAGCCGGCGACGAACTCGAGCAGCGCGACCGCGCCGGCCGCGACCGCTTCTGCGAAAGGCCGCGCTGCCTGACCTGATCTGACCGCTTTGAGGAAGGTGATGAACTTGCCGATGGCGGCGATGATCTTGCCGATCGCGTGATAGGCGGCGATGACGCCCTGGACGATCGCCATGATCGCGCCTGCGGCCGGGACGATCAGCGAGACCAGGCGCTCGATGACGACCTGGATCAGAATCATCGGCAGTGCCTTGATCAGTGCGTCCCAAGCCATCCGGGCGATCTTCGCCATCGAGAAGCAGCCCTTGATCAGGACATTTATGATCACCTGACCGAGGCCGACGATCGCCTCGACCTTCTCGTCGAACCACTGCTTGACCGCGGTCTTGACGGCGTCCCACAGGAAGTTACGGATGCCGTCCACGATCGCGGCACCGAGATTCTTGATCCATGCGCCCGGGCCGGCCGCGACGTCCTTGATGATGGCCGCGAACTCGCCGAGCACGGCGATCGCGGCCTTGACGAAGTTGATGGCCCCCACGACGGCGCTCTTGACGAACTGCACCGCCGCGAGCAGGCCCTTCTCCAGCCCATCGAGGAGCGACGTCAGCGCCTTGGCGAGCGCGTCGAGCAATTTCGTGACCGCTGTTTTGAGGGCGTTCGCGATCTTGTTGACGGTGTGGATCGCGGCGTCCCTGAGCTTCTCGATGCCCTTGCGGAACTTATCGCGCAGTTCGGGGAACGCTGCGAGAAGCTTGTCGCCGATCGCGATCAGTGCGTCCGCAAAATCTTTGATCAGGCCGACGATTGCCTTGCGCGCGGCGTCGATCAGCCCGGTAACGAAGCTCGTGAACTTGTTGATAACGTCTTGGACGAACTTGCGTGCGGCGTCGAAGACCCCCTTGACAAAGCTGACCAGGGCATTGAACGCGCCCGCGATCGCCGAGCCGATCCTGCTCAGCCAGCCGCTCGGCTCCTTCTTTTTGTCCCGCTCCTTGCGCGCCTGCTCCTCCGCCTCGCGGCGCTTGGCCGCGATGGACTCGTTATCGTCCTTCTGACGTTTGTGGATCTCTTCGTCTTGTTCGGTCTTCGTCCGTGCGATGTCGCCACGTACGCCGTCGTGGCCGGTGCGGGCATCGTCGTCTGCGCGGGTGACGGCCGCGTCTTGACCCGCCTGCCATTTCGCCCGCTGCTCACCGACCTCGCCTTTGGCCTTGGCCCGTTCCACGGCCTGCTGGTCGGTGTGTTCCTTGATCGCGGCCGCGACCTTTTCCTCGTGTTCTTGCTGTGCGATCTGTTCTTGCTGTTGCTTGTCCTGCTGGCTGGTGGCCATTTGTGACTGGCCCTGGCCGACGGCGGCCTGGATCTCCGGTCCACGCTCCTGCTGTGCGATCGCGGAAAGGGCCTGGTCACCGACAGCGCCCGCGCCGCCGGTGGCCGCGCCGGGCGCGGCACCTTGCGCCGTCTCACCACCCGCCGTTGCGCCACCGGGCCCGGCGGCGCCCGCGGTACCCGCCTGGCTGGCTTGCGGGACCGCGGGCATCTTCGCCTTGAGAATCTCGTGCGGAACGTCGGGATAGATCCGGTTCTCGCCGAGTGGTTTCGCGGCGTCCTCACGACCGGTTGCGAGGACGGCGTCCGACTTTTCTTTCAGCCGTGCCTGCTGCTCGTCGGTGAGCGCCGGGTCGGTCTCGCCGGACAGTTCGACCGTTTGTGCGACGCCGACGCTCGCGTGGTCAAGCACGGGGTCGGTGGTCGGCACGCTGTCGACCGCCTGCTGGATGTTCCGCACGTCGGCATCGGTGATCTTGCCGCTCTGGTCGCCTGTGACCTTCGGCGTCTGCACCTGGGCGACGGGCGACGGCGCGCCCATGACCGTCGTGCCTTCGGGCTTGGCCTGCTTGCGCGCGCCCTTCGGCATCGCCTTTTGTACCTTGTCAGGCGCATAGGACGCGGGCGCAGCCTCCTGCGGTGCGCCGTGCAGCGTCTGCGGCGCGCCGGACGGGCGCTCGAGCTGGGGCGGGTTTGCGGCCAGATCGGCGCGCTCCTGTCCCACGCTGCGGTTCACCGAGGCATCCACGCCCTCGAGTGAGGTCAGCATCGTCGCCGCGGGAAGCTGCCCGACCGTTGCGAGCGCCGATGTCGGCTCCTGCTGCGCCACGTCGGGCGCGGTAGGCTCGGGCTGCTCGTCCGCCGCCGCGGGTGCGCCGCCGCCACCGCCCGCGGTCGCCGCGGTACCGTCCAGGTCGGAACCGGTCGACGGCTCCTGGCCGCCCGCGCAGGGCCCGCCGCCCGCCTCCATCGAGGCGTCCTGCGCTGGGGCGCCTGACGCCCTGCCCGCAGGACCGTCCATATCGGCGACCTCGCCTGGCCCTGCGCCGGGCCCAGCCGCGGCTTCGCCATCCGTGCCGCGGGCGGCCGTCTCGCCACCCGCCTGCTGGCCTGCCGCGTCAGCGGTCACGGCCTGCCCGTCGGTGCCGCCTGCCGCGGCGGCGCCAGAAGCGCCAACTGCTGCGCCCGCAGCCGTCGCGTCGGGCGCCGGCGCGGCCTGGTCGGCGGGCTCGGGCGCCGCATCGGGCTCCTGCGCCGCCGCGTCAGGCCCGATCTGGCCCGGCGCCAGCGCGATCTCGGCGCTGTCCCGGCGGTCTTGCTGCTGCAGCCGCTTCTCCAACGGGTCGGGTTCGCCTGGTCGTTCAGTCTGTAGTTCAGGCTCTGGCGGCGCGGGGAAGGAGGGCGCAGCAGGAGGGGCCGGCGGTGCGCCGCTCGTGGGCAGCTTGATCTCGTCGGCGGTGGGCACTGCGGACACGTCCATGTCCTGCTTGGGTAGGTACGCGCCGGGCGGCACCGGGTGCTGCGGGCGGTAGCTCGGGGACGTTGGGCGCAGGCAGTTCGACGTCGGCGACCTGACCGGCGGGGTCGGCGTCCAGGCCCTCCGGCTGCTCGCCGGGTGGCACCTCGTCAGGGCGCTGCTCGTCGGTCATTCCCGGCTTGGCGGTCAGGCGGTGCCGGGCGAGCGGCCCACCCGGCTCCTCGGCGATCGCATCGACGCGGTCGTCCACTACCGGCGGGGCACCGCCCGCGCCACCGACTGGGCCGGCCGCCACCGGCTGTGCGCCGACCACGGGGCCCAGCCGCGGCGAGGGCGTGCCCGCAGGGCCGCCTGGCCGCTTGGCGTTTTGCTCCTGTTGCGCTGGGTTCTGCTCAGCGCGCTCCTTCTCGCCGGTCTTTTCCGCCTTCTCCTTGCTGCCAGCCGCTGCCTGCGCCTGCTGCTTGCGGTGCAGTTCGGATTTTTCGCCGGTCCGCTGCTTGTCCTGCGCGTCCGTCTTCCTCGCGTCGGCGTCCCCCGCGTGAGCGTCGGCCTTTCGCTGCTCGGCCGCCTGCTCGTCGCCCTGTCGCTGCTTGCCGGCCTGCGCGGTCTGGTCCGCTCGTTCCTTGTCCTCCTTTTCCTGCTCCTCGCGGGTTTGCTGGTGCCGCGGTGTCGCGTCCTTCTGTAGCTGCTGAGCGTGTTCGGCGTCGCTGCCGCGTACCTCGTCACGCTCGGCTTGTTCTGCCTCTGCGTCGGGCTCCGCCACCGGCTGCGGGCCTGGCTGCGAGTCCACCTGCAGCGGCGCGGCGTCGCGTTCGAGCTCGCCGACGACGTGCCTGACGTGCTGGTAAGGGGTGGAAGGAAGCCGGACCTCCAGCTTGTCGAGGACTGCGGAGCGCAGCTCGGGCCCGAGCCGCGCGAGGTGCAGGCGGACGCGTTTCGACCAGTCACCGGGATCGCCGCGCAGGCTGCGCAGGACTCCGGCGGCCAGCCGGTCCACCAGCGTGGCAGGGTCGAGCTGTTCGGTGCGCCGCTGCTCGGCGGTGACGGTGGCGTACCTGAGCCACGCCGCCGTAGGTGCGCGCTCGCGGACGTCCCGGTCCTGACCGGCGGGCTGCGGGTCAGCAAGCCCGCTGCCGCGCCGAGCCTCGTCTTCTGCCTGCTGCTCGAGCGGTTCGTTCGGCAGGCTGACCGCGCCCGCGTCCCTGCCTGCGCGCAGCGCCCCGAACACGTGCGGCACCTGCATCGTGTGCAGCAGCTCGTGCGCGAGCAGCCGCCGGCCGTCTGCCGTCCACGGCTGGAACGTGCCGTCACCGAAGTACACGTCCTGGCCCACGGTGACCGCGTCCGCGCCGAGTAACGCGGCAAGCGCGGCCGCGTCCCGGTCGGTGTGGACGCGCACCTGCGTGAAGTCGTGTCCGAGCCGGCTCTCCATCTCGCGGCGCAGGCCCGGGTCGAGTGGGCGGCCCGGCGAGGCAAGGACCTCGCCAAGCTCGGGCGCCGGTGGAGCCCAGGTGCGCACCCGGCGCCGTTTCGCTTCGCTGTCCTTGGCCCGCCCGCGAGGCTTACGGGCCTGCTCACGCTCAGCCGGAACGGCGACCTTGCTCATAGCGCGCCCCGGTGTGCTTGACCCGCCGACGGCGCGACATCTTCATCCCGAACGGCTGCCGCGGATGCGGCATCGGCTGGTGCGGGGGGTTCCGGGGGGTCGGCCCCCCGGGCCGGCGCAGTCCGAACGGCTGCCGCGGATGCGGCATCGGCTGGTGCGGGGGAACCCGGGCCAGCCGGGCCTGAAGTGTCACCGGACGGCGCGGTCGCCCCGCGGGTGAGCACGGCCGGAACGGCCGTGGCTGGCGCGTCTCCCGCGCGGGCCACGCCGTCAACGGCGCCGAAGGCCGCGCGGGCAAGTGACTGCCCAAGCCGGCGCGGCGACATGCCCCTCGGCAGTTCTGCGGCCGCCCGCAGGTCGCCCGCGACCGGGTCACCCGCTGCGCCCTGGGCGAGCAGCCGGCCGGCATCGCGCCGCAGCAACCGGCCCAGTTCTTCGCAGAACGCGCCGGCGACCGCGTCGCGGTCGACCCGCTCGAACCCGTCGAGCACCAGCTCGCCGATCTCGACGTCGATCCGCCAGGGTGCGGCGTCGTCCCACGGCGCCCCAGGCGCCTGCCTCAGTCCCATCCAGCGACCTCCCCGGACGGGAGCCCGCGCTCCAGCTTGAGGTACTCGGTGCGGGACGCGGCAAGCAGATGCCGCATCGCGAGCGGCGCGCCCTCGTCGGCGGCGAGGAACGCGGCGGAAAGCGCGATGTTGCGGATGCTGCCGCCCGCCACGGTGAGCTGCGCCAGCCGGCCGAAATCAAGATCGTGCACCGGGGCCTGCGCAGGAATGACGCGCTGCCAGATCTCCTCGCGTTCCTTGGGACCGGGGAAAGGGAACTCGACTACGAAGCGCAGCCGCCGCATGAACGCCTGGTCAAGCGCCTTCTTCATGTTGGTGGTCAGGATCGCCAGCCCGCGGTACGCCTCCATGCGCATCAGCAGGTAGCTGACCTCGATATTCGCGTACCGGTCGTGACTGTCCTTCACCTCACTGCGCTTGCCGAAGAGCGCGTCGGCCTCGTCGAACAGCAGCACCGCGCCGCCGCGTTCTGCCGCGTCGAACACCTTGCGCAGGTGCTTTTCCGTCTCGCCGATGTACTTGCTCACGACCTGGGACAGGTCGATGACGAACAGATCAAGGCCGAGCTCGCGCGCGACCACCTCGGCAGCGAGTGTCTTGCCGGTGCCAGTACCCCCGGCAAACAGCACCGTCACCCCGAGCCCGCGGCGCAGCACGGCATCGAAACCCCAGTCCTCGTACACCGTCGCGCGCTGGCGGACGTGCGCCGCGATCTCGTCAAGGATCACCCGCTGCGGCCCAGGCAGCACGAGATCGTCCCAGCTTGCCCGAGGCTCTACCCGCCGCCCAAGCTCGTCGAGGGCGACGCGGGCCTCGGCGAGCCCGGCCTGCCACGCCAGCCGGCCGATGTCGGCAGGCGTGTGTGCACCCGAAGTGACCTGGTGGCGCACGGACGCTCCCGCGGCGCGGATCACGTGCGCGGGCAGCGAGAACTGCGCGACGAGCTGGCGCAGCCCGGCCTTGGCGGGGCCGGCGATCGCGGCGCCGGGCGCACCGCCGCCAGCGGATACCCCGTCATGCGTGGCCCCGTTGAGCGCCGACGCCCACAGCCGTAACTGCTCGGCGCGGCCGAGTGCAGGCACGGTCAGCCGGGACCCCGGCAGTGACAGGATGGGCAGCGGGTCGTCACCGGACACCGCGAGAGGGACCGCGACACTGGACAAGAACCCGTCGACGCCGCGCAGCCGTTCGGTATTACTGGCCTCGACGAGCAGCACGGCGGGCAGCAGGATCGCCTCGCGTTCCCATAGCCTCGCCAGTTCCTCACGGTCGGCTGCCTCGGCCGGCAGGTCGGTATCCCGAAGCACATACGCCTGCAGCCCGGCATCACGCGCGGCAGCGGCAGCGATCTCACGCCGGGTCTGCGGGTCGGTTCCGGTGATCTCGGCGTGCGGCTGACCACCCTCTGGCGGCCAGCCCCAGCGCGCAGCGAGAGCGGCTGCCACGGGCCGGTACGCCGATGGCACGTCGGCTGGTGGCTCGATCCGGCGCACCAGCCCGCGCAGCCGCGGATCAAGATACGGCACGCCCGCGAGGAAGTGCAGGATCCGCTCGTCCGCCCGCAGCCGTGACGTGGTGAGCGAGGTCTCGTCGTCCAGCTCGACGAGGCGCCAGCGGCGCAGTGGGGCCACGGGCGTGATCGCGCTCCAGTGCGGCTCGGCGAGCGTGGCGAGCGCCAGGGAGAAGGTCGGGTACGGGCGGCACGCGCCGCCGCTCGCTGCCGCGCACCGCCCGGCCGTCGTGGGATCGAGGTCGGCGGCGGCGGCCAGCACGAGCACGTCGCGTTCGAACGCCGTCAGCCCGAAGCACGCGCATACGGTCGCGAGCGCGCTCGCACCTGTGGCGCCTTCGGGGGGCGGGGACGTGGCGCTGCCGTCGAGCCTGCTGAGGACGGCATGGATCGCGGCGGCGAGCGCGGCCTGATGCGCATCGGGTCGCAATCCCGCTGTCGCCCCGGTCATGGCCCGCCGCCTGCGGGAACATCGACCAGCGGGCCCGTGAATCCGGCCGGGCCCACGTCCAGTGGGCTCTGCGCCCCGTCGATCTGGACGCGGACCAGGTACTCCGCGGCTGCGACGCCGGGCACGCCGATCTGCAGCGTCAGCAGGGTCGGCTGCGCGCCGAGCGGGAACGGCGCGTCTACCTGGTAGCTGCGCGCGGGCTGGCCGAGCGCTGGAGTGCGCTCGTCGAGCAGCAGCTTCACCCGCTGCGTGGCGCGGACCGCGATGTCGAGTGGGATGGACAGCGTCACGGTTGGGCCAGGTGTCACCGTGACCGGCCCGGCGATCCTGGCCTGCCTGACGAAGGCCATCACGTTTGACTCCAGCACCTTGACCAGGGTGGTCGTCGTGTCGGCCTGGACGTCTTGCAGCACCTGGATCGGGTAGACGCCGGGCGGCAGCGTGCCAGGGAGCGGAACCTGGAGCTGGTTGTCGCTGATCCTCGTGTCCGCCGCGCTCGGGTCGACGCGAAGGTCCGTGCCGGCGATCCTGACCCATACCCCTGGCGCGGCGAGCCCGAAGCCCTGGATAACCAGCGCGTCGCCGAGCCCGACCGGACCGTCGACCGGAGGGACGTTGCCGGGTGGCTGGGCGAGCAGTTGCTCGATCGTCGGCCGCCCACCGGGCAGCGCGCGGACGGTGCGGGTGAGGACCGGCCTTCCTGCCGCCGCGGACTCCTTTCCGTCGATGAGGACCAGGGTCGCCTGGTAGGTCAGCGACAGCGCCATCTGCGTCTGCGACATCATCGTCCAGAGCTTGTAGAGGTCGTCGATGTCCATGTGGGTAGGCGTGAACCTGACCCGCTGCGGGGCTGCGGTCAGGTCCGAGCCGAGCAGGAACGCTTGGGCGGCGGCGGTCTGGATGTCGGCGGCTTGCAGTGTCGGCTGCTCGTACAGGCTGCGCACGACCACGCCAAGCATCCGCTGCGGGACGAGTTGCGCCTCGTCACCGTAGAAGCTGATCAAGTAGTGCAGGTCGAGCGCCGCCTGCGGCTTGGTCAGCAACGTGCCGTCCGGCGCGCGCGTGGGCGCGTCGAGGTTGCGCAGGTGGGGGTCGGGCGCGACCTGGTAGCAGAAGATGGTGATCGTGGCTTCCGTCGGCGGCTCGGTCGGCGGGCGCTGAGCCTGCACGAGGACGGGCAGCCCGATCTCCGGCGAGAGACTGCGGAGGATGAACTGGCGCAGCGCCTCGGTGACCGTGGCGATCGCGAGGAAGTTGCTCACCGGCCACCTCCCTCGCCCGCCAGGAAGCGATCAAGGGAAAGCTGCGGTGCGGGACGGCCGTGCGCGCGGTCAGCCGGCCGCTGGCGATCACCCGTGTCGGCCGGCCTGACCTCGATGCGCCCGATCCGTACCTGCACGACCCGGTCTGGTGGCCGCGCGGCGGCGTGCCGCTGCGCCCGGCCCCTGGGGGCCGCGGTGTCGCGGGCAGGCGAAGCTGCGCTCGCAGGTGCGGCGGGGCGGTACGGCAGCGGCTGCGGCGCTTGCGCGCCGCCCCGGCCGGGTGCTGGTGCGGTCGCGGCGGCGCCGCGATCCCGCGTGGGATGCGCCGTCGGCGCCGCCGGACGCCGCTGCGGTGCGGCGAACGCCTGCGGTTCGTCTGCGGTCGCGGGCGGGGGCGCGGCCGCCGGCAGGGCCGGCGGCACCAGGAGTGGTCGCCGCGGCCACAGATCCCGCTCACCGCCGCGGTGGGCCGCAGGCGCCTGGCCAGTCCGCGCGTAGCCGAACCGCTCCGCTGCGGCGGCCGGGGTCGGGGCGGAGGCGAGCGGCCGGGTGGGCTCGACGGCGTGGGCAGGCCATCCTGGTGCGGCGTCGGTTTCCACTACCTCCTCGGGCACGGCGACAGTCGGCCACTCAAACGGCATCGGCAGCCGCGGGGTCGCCCGGATCACGCCGGCGCGGCGCTCTAGGTCGGCGGCCCGTGCCGCCGCGCTCGACCCGGCGCCGCCGACGTGGGCATCCCGCGCGACCAGACGGTCGAAGAAGTCAGGCATGGCCACACAGCTCCAGGTAACGGCGGCGGCGAAGCGGGCTGAGCGCAAGCACCTCGGGTTCGCTCCACCCGTAGGTGGCGGCGAGCAAGTGCACCTCGAGCAGCGTGCGGTGCGCCCAGGCGTCGAGCTCGGCCCAGACAAACGCGGCGACATCCAGCAGCGCCTTGGTGCAGTGACCGCAGGCCGGGCACGGAACGTCGAACACGATGTCGGCGCACGGGTCCGCCGCGGCGGCCGCCTCGGCCACACGTGTCTGCACTGCGGGCGGAAGGTCCGCCGCGGCGACCCGCTTCGTGCCGCGCCTCGCCTCGAGCACACACCTGGCGAGCAGCAGGGCGCGCGCCTGCGCGGCGGGGACTTCGGCTGCGGCGAGCAGATCGCCCGGAGTAGGCAAACGCAGGCGCACCGTCCACGGTCCTTCGCTCACCTCGATCGGCGCGGCCTTTTCCGTCCGCTCGCCCGCGGCGGTGTCCCTGGCGGCCGTGTCCCTGGCAGCGGCGTCCCTGGCGGCGAGCGCCGCGCGGACCTCGAAGTCGAACTCGAGGTCCTCCTCGCATTCGCGGCAGGCAAGTCGAACGTTCGCGCGCTCGCCGAACAGCGCCCGCCGCAGCGCGAGCAGTTCGGCGTCCCGCTCACCGACCGGCACGGCGAGCAGCTGGCCGACGTCGTCGGCCGGGCGCGCGAGCGCATGCAGCAGCAACGCCCGGTGCGTGCTGCTGGCGGCGATCCCCGCCTCCCAGGTAGCCAGCAGGTCGGTAGCCCCCGGCATTGGCGGGCCTCTACGGCACCTGGAAGGACGGCTCTTCGGGTTCGGGAATCTCGGCGTCCCGCTCCCAGCCTTCGCATTCGAGCTTGAGGCTCTCGATGGCTACCGCGTTGGCGTTCGCGTCAAGCTCGCTGACGACCTGGCATTCGCTCACCCATGCCCGGAAGATTTTGTATGCGATGGCAACCTGCCCTGCCTCGTTGAGCAGCTGGATCACGATGTCCTTGCGGAAGTCCTTGAGCGAAACCTCGCGCCCGAGGCCCTGGTTGACCAGCCAGACCTTGTTGGCCCAGCGCTCGAACTCGACGTCGTGGGTGACGCCACGTTCGAGCGTGATCGACTCGGTCTCGGTACGCCCGGGAGACTTGCGCGGGGTGCTGGCGTCACCCCCGTGACGGTGCTTCACCACCTCGGTGGTCCGCTTCAACGGGCTGATCTTACTGACACCGGCGACGACGCGCCCGTCCCAGAGTACGAGGAACCTGAAGTTCTTGTAAGGGTCGAACCGCGTTGGGTTAACGGTGAATTCGGCCATTGAGAAATCCCTCTGACTTAGAGCTGGCCTGCCATCTGCTCGATCTGAATGATGACGAACTCGGCTGGCTTGAGCGGCGCGAACCCGACGATGATGTTGACGACGCCGCGGTTGATGTCGTCCTGGGTGGTGGTGGTGCTGTCACACTTCACGAAATACGCGTCGCGCGCGGATGTTCCCTGAAACGCCCCTTGCCGGAAAAGCGTCTGCATAAAGGCCCCGACATTCAGCCGGATCTGTCCCCATAGCCGCTCGTCGTTCGGCTCGAAGACCACCCACTTGGTGCCGCGGTAAAGGCTTTCCTCGATCATCAGCGCGGTCCTGCGCACGGGTACGTACTTCCACTGCGAGGTGAGCGCGTCAGCGCCTTGCATGGTGCGTGCACCCCACACGACGGGTCCGATGATCGGGAACGAGCGCAGGCAGTTCACGCCGAGCGGGTTCAGCAGGCCGTTCTCCAGATCCGTCAGCGCGACGGCGAGATCCTGGACGCCGACGAGGCCCGCGGCGGTGCCGGCTGGAGCCTTCCAGACGCCGCGTTCGTTGTCCGTCCTCGCCATGATGCCCGCGACGGCGCCGCACGGCGGGAAGGTGCGCGGCTGCCCGGTGAGCTGGTCGGTCATCTGGATCTGTGGGAAATAGAGCGCCGAGTGGTCACTGCGTACCGAGTCCAGATCAGGCAGGTGGGCGCGGGTACGATCCAGCGTGGTCCAGCGGGCGGGGCCGTCGGCGATCAGGAACATCCGCTTGTCCTGGCAGAGCGCATCAGCGGCGGCGAGGATCTCCACGCGGGTGCTGTCATAGGCCGGGTCCGCGATGTCGGGCAGGCACAGCAGGTTCACATCGGTGACGTCCACGAGCGCGTTCATGCCGGTCTTGTGGTCCGGGCTGCCGATGAAGTCGCCGCCCTGCGGGCGGGTACCGTCGGCGCCGCCGGTCAGCGGGTAGGCGCCGGGATTCGCGGAGTCCTCAAGACCGAGGTCGCTGGCGCCGGTAAGGCCGAAATGCACAATGTCGTCCGGCCGGGAAACTGCCTGGAGCTTGCGCCCGACCACGTGCACACGGACGCTGCCGAAAGCCGTGCCCTGTTGCCGGATCTTTCCTTCGAGCAGAACGGCGAGCTGGCTCATCGTGGTCGGCGCGGCGCCGTCCTTCTGCGCGTCGAAGACATTGAACGCGTTTGAGGTGGCATTGCCGATCGTCACGGTGATCTGTTTGGCGAGATCGGGCAGCGGGTCGGCGAACGCCTTGGAGACGGTGCCGGAAGGGTTGGGCGGGTCCGTCACAGATGCCGACGCCTTCACGGTGATCAGCGAGGAGCCGGCGTTGACGATCGACTCCACGAAGTTCGGGTCGGTACCCGTCATGGACAGGTTCTGGTAGCTCTCGCTGACCGCGCCGGTCAGGTCGAAGACCTGCAGATTGAAGTTGCCAGCGGTGGGGGTGTTGGTGTCGATCGCGACCCGCAGGGTGTTTCCGAACGTGCCAGGATCCTTTGCGGTGAGGTCCAGGGCGTCGTCACTGCCGCTGTTGATCTTGCCGGTTGCGCTCACCGCGCCGGACGCGAGCCGCACGACAATCGCCACCGACCCGCCGTTCACGTAGAAGTGCTGCACCGCGTAGCTCAGCACGCTGTTGGTCGACAGGCCGCCGAAAGTGCGCTCGAAGTCCGCGAAGCTGGTAAGCGTTTCCGGTGCCTCGAGAGGACCGCTCGGGGTGTATCCGACAAACGCTGTAACGGACGTCGTGACCGCGGTGATGGTGTGTACACCGCTCGGCAGCTCCTCGATGTAAACACCCGGATAGGTTGGCGTAACAGGCATGCCACCTCCATTCATCGAGACACCTGCGGTGTGGCCCGAGAAAGGAGTGCATGTTGCAGCGGTGATACCGTGCACTGGCGCTATCCCGTAGTTGAACACGCTGCGGTATCGGCTAGGAACCCACAGCGTTCAACATGCACCGCGCCAGTGGCGCGGTTACCACCCCGTTCACCTCACCCCTGATGTCGCAATAGTAACTGCCATCTTCATTGGCAGGGAGCAATGTGTCAACGGCATTCCATGATCAAGTAAAGGATCGGTCAATCTTGCCGCCCGTGAGGCCGGAGGGGTCGGTGTGCTCCACGGTCATGCCGTTCGCCGCTTGCAGCAGCCTTTGTCCAGCGTCGAGACCACCAGCAGGGTGCAGTCGGGAAGCCAGCCCAGGCCCGGTTGCGGGCGGCCGGTCGCCGCAGGTTCGAGCAGCCGCGCGAGCTTGACCTGCGCCGCCTCCGCGGTCCGCGGTCGCCTTGAGATAGAGCCGCTTGCCCGTCACCGGGGCGGTCCCGGCGTACACGGCAGCCCGCGGGGAGCCGCTCCCTAGTTGCTCTGGTGACCTTTCGCCACAGCCGCCTTACCGTGGAGACACCCGTAAGCAGCGGGACGCGTCATTCCACGGACAGCTAGATCAAAGACGCGCGTTTTTGCTGGTGGGGCGCCAGGGAATCGAACCCTGAACCCGCGGGTTAAAAGAAACCCGCCCCGCCGCCCCGAGCGCACCACGTGCACGGATAGCCCAGTCAATCGCTCTCAATGCCCACGTTGCACCAGGATCGCCGCGCGTGTCATTCCACGAATCATTCCACAACCACTCGCCAGAGCAGTTACCCGGCGTAGCGGCCCTACGGTCAGCTGACCTTCCGCGGGCGGAGGTTTGAGCCTGGCGGCCATCGGTTCCCGCCAGGCGTCTTGTTGACTGGTAGCTAATTACCGTGGCTACGAAGGCGGGTGCGCTGTCGGGAGCGCATGCTGTGGCGTCACGTGAACTGACCGCCTGGGTTCGGCCGAGCCGGGAGATGATCCGGCCCGCGAGCGGGGCCGCGTGAGTCGAGCATCTGCCTCCACGCCAGAGGGGTTGCCCGAATCTCACAGGTCTCCTACAGTAGAGACGCATCAGAGAAGACATTACGGAGAATACTGATCGGAGATGCTCATGCCGACGATGACGGTCTCGGGCCACCAGTACGACCTGGATCGCCAGAGCGTGGAGGCAGCCCTCGAGGGTGCGCTGCCTGAACCGATCCAGGAGCACTTCGTCGTGATCAACGGCCGGCGCTGGCCGCCCAAGCAGGTCTTGGCGCTGGTAACGGGGCTCGACCGGGCGGACTTCACCACCCATCAGGCGCGCCGCGCGCTGACCCGTCTTGGCTTCACCGCCGCACGGGCGGCACACCCCAGCGCACACCACCGGGGAGGCTCCCCGGCCGCGCCAGTTCGGCCAGCGGTTTCCGGCACCGCCGGGCGATCGGAGTCCTTGGTGGAGGCGCTACGGCCTTTCATCGGCCTGTGGGTGGCTGTACGCGGCGATGAGGTACTCGTCGCCGCGCCCTCGGCCAAGGAGGTCGTGGCCTGGCTGGCCCAGCACCGCCAGCGCGCTCAGTCAATGTTCCGCGTTCCGGATTCTGAGCAGGCCATCACCGGGGCGGCCCCGCAATGAGGTTCGCGTTCCGGGCGCTACCGGCTGCAGGCGGCGGCGCGCTGACACCACGGCCCGTTGTCGACATCGCCCTCGACGGACTGCCGGATGCGCCGATGGAGTGCCTGCTCGATACCGGCGCGCTCCGGACCCGGATGAGCGCGGAACTCGCCCCACTCGCCGGCATCGAACTGTCAGGTGTCCTGACCGAGGAGTTCTATATCGGTGGGCTGAAGACGGCCGGTTCCCTCGCTCGCGTCGGTCTCACCGTGGCTGACGGCACCGATGAGTTCTCCTGGGACGCGCCTGTCTGGTTCTGCGATCCATGGCCCCATCCCTTCGGCCTGGCCGGGCTTGAAGGCTTCCTGCCTTACTTCCTCGTGACGATCCGCGCCTACGACGGATACCTCGATATCGAGCCACAGCCCTAACTGCCCGACCCATAACGATTCATCGGTTCGTTTCGTGAGCATGACGTCGCCGACATCCGACCCACCCATCAGCCATGCGACAGCCGTGCACACCACCCGCCGGGCCACAAAAGAGAACTGGCGGCCGTACGAATTCTTTTTCCCAGGCCAACCGGCCAGAGCCGTGCGGATTCCGCCCGAAGAGCTCAGCCTCGGCGTCGGCGGCCAGGGCGGCGAGTCGAAGCAGGTCAGCTACTTCGATCCACGCCAACGACCGATCCGTATCCGCAGGCACGCAGCCATACTGTCACGACAGCTGCCGATCCATCCGATGCCGCTACGACCGGTCTGCGGCACGAGCGGACGTTCTTGGGGAACGTCGGTGCGAGGTCGCCGGCAGGTAGACGAGACAAGGTCAGCGGTGGCCCTCAGTTGATGTCGAACTCGTTGCCCTCGGGGTCTTTCATCGCGACTCCGTAGTGGTCGAGGCCTTCGGTGTCCAGGACACCGACGAGCTGGGCACCGAGATCGGTCAGACGGGCCGCCTCCGCGTCGACGCGCTGCCTGCGCGTCTCGATCGGGACCGCGCGGCCGCCACTGACACCGATATCGAGGTGCAGCCGGTTCTTGGCCGCTTTGCGTTCCGGCACCACCTGGAACCAGATCCGCGGCCCCCGCCCGCCGGGATCGACGATGCAGTCCGCGCCAGTACCCAGCTCATCCTCTGGCACTCCTACGTCGCGCCAGTACGCATCCCAGCTGGCGAAGCCATCTGGAGGCGGCTCAAGCTCGTATCCCAATGCGGCGGCCCAGAAGCGCGCGAGCGGCTCAGGGTCAGCGCAGTCGATCACCAGCTGGAAGCTCACGGCCATCGGTCCCTCCCCGGTGCAGGCAATGTGCCGTCGCCAGTATGCGGCGAGCCTCTGACACCGACCCGGCCGCCCTACCAGCGGCATGTCAGGACGTGGACCGGCGTCCTGTCAGCAAGGCCAGCTATGGTCCCTTCGTGGATGCCAAGACTGAAGAACTGAGGGCTGCGCACGACGTGCTGGCCGAGTTTTACGCCGATCGCCTGGCCGATGCTCTGGATCACATGCCAGCTGAGCGGGCGGTGCTCGGGCTGTTCTGCGACCTGACACTGGCCGCAGACCTCGGCGCCAACGTCGTGGACATCGGCTGCGGGACGGGACGGCTCGAGCCCTACCTGGCAACCAAGGGCCTTTCCCCAAGTGGGATGGACCTGTCACCCGGGATGATCCGTGTGGCCCGGCGCGACCATCCGGGCTTCGGCTTCGACGTTGCCGACGTGCGTGAACTGCCCTTCGGGGACGCCTCGCTGGCCGGGGCGGTCTGCTGGTACTCCCTCATGTATCTCGCGCCTTCCGACAGGCCGGCTGCCTTCAGCGAGCTGGCCCGGGTGATCAAGCCAGGAGGCTATCTGGTGACCGCGTTCAAAGCCGGTGACAGCAAGGTCCGACGCGGGGGCCATAGCACCGGCTTTGGCGTCGAGTTCGACGTCTACTGGCTGTCCCCGGACGAGATGGAACGCCGATTGACCGATGCCGGCTTTGCCACCGTGTTCTGGGGCGGGCGCCCCGCCGGGGGGCAGGAAGGTTCCCCGCAGGGATATCTGCTCGCTCAGAGGTCCTGAAGCCCACCGGATCTACGTTGGCGAACACCCTCAACTCGGCAAGGCCGTCGGTCGGCTACCTGTGCGCTAGGAGCGGCATGTGCGGACGACGAGTCAGGGTCTTCGCGATCGATCTGATCCCAGAGCTCGTCCGTACTGGGCGCGCATGAGGAAGTGGAGCGCAGTCGCCCCGAAACCGTCGCGCTGTCGGATCGCTTACGACCGGCGTACCAGAAAGTCCTCGAAAGAAATCCTGGAGGCGGTGTCGGATCGGGACAGAGGTGTTCGTAGCAGGGGTGAGAGGCCGCCCACGAGGGGCGCCCCCAAGGAGAAGGGAACCGCGATCATGAAACTGACGACCATGACGCAAGTCACCGTCGATGGAGTGATGCAGGGAAACGGCGGCGCGTCGGATGAGGACCGCAGGAACGGATTCGAGCGCGGCGGATGGGCCATGGGGGTGGGCGACAACGAGACCATGACGTTCATCAACCAGACCTACCAGCGCGCCGACGCGTTCCTGTTCGGCCGGCGGACCTACGAGATCTTCGCCGGCTCCTGGGGAGAAATCGCAGAGATGCGCGCCCACCCATCGGCGTGGCGTTGAATGAGACGCCCAAGTACGTGGCATCGAACACGCTCACCGAACCGCGCTGGGCGGACACGACCGTCCTGTCCGGTGACCTCGCGGCGGCCATCGGCGAGCTGAAGGCCAGGCCGGCGGGTGAGTTGCAGGTGCACGGCAGCGGTGTCCTGATCCGGTGGCTGCTCGAAAACGACCTCGTCGACGAGATCACCCTGCTCATCGTCCCCGTGGTCCTCGGCCAGGGCACGCGGCTGTTCCCCGACGCCGGGCCGGACATTGCGCTTGACCTGGTCGAATCGCGAGCCGACTCGAAGGGCGTAACGATCCAGGTCTACCGGCCGGCCGGGCGCCCGCAGTATGCAACCGGCTGAAGCACGTGAGGTAGGTGACGCACTAGACGACCGGCCGGTTCCAGCCGTATGGCCAAGACCCACCCACGTCGGGAACGAGAAGCACCTCGCCGGCTTCTGGATCATCGAGGCCGCCGGCCTCGACGTGGCGCTCAAGCTCGCCGCCGGGGGGCCGGAGGCCTGCAATCGGAAGGTCGAGGTGCGGCGCAACGCTGCGGAAGCCGCCGGCCGCGCCCACAGCCGGCGCAGGTGTCGGATCGCCTGCAACCGGCGTCAGAAAGTCTTGAAAGACATCCCCGGAGGCGGTGTCGGATCGGGGCGGAGGTGTTCGTAGCAGGGGTGAGAGGCCGCTCACGAGGGGCGCCCCGGACCACAGGAGATGATCCGAGATGCAGTACCTGGTTTCC
Source organism: uncultured Actinomycetota bacterium (assembly GCA_963851085.1). Taxonomy (GTDB): domain Bacteria; phylum Actinomycetota; class Actinomycetes; order Streptosporangiales; family Streptosporangiaceae; genus DATFVJ01. The sequence goes on from CAWKNX010000001.1 coordinate 313,891, forward strand.
GTGATCGACGACACGGCCGGCCTGGCCACCCCGGACGAGATGGCGGCCATCGACGCGTTCAACGACCGGCTCAAGGCGGAGGGTCACTGGGTCTTCGCCGGTGGCCTCGCGGCGCCCGGCTCGGCCACCGTCATCGACAACCGAGGTGGGGAGGCGATGTTCACCGACGGGCCCTTCCTGGAGTCGAAGGAGTATCTCGCCGGCTTCTGGATCATGGAGGCCGCCGACCTCGACGTGGCGCTCAGGCTCGCCGCCGAGGGGCCGGAGGCCTGCAACCGGAAGATCGAGGTGCGTCCGTTCCTGTGAGCGTGGCCGGCGTCCGGGAGGTGATCACCCGGGCCCACCGCGAGGAGTGGGCGCGGGTGGTCGCCGCCCTGACCAGGAGTTTCGGTGACCTCGACATCTCCGAGGAGGCGGCGGCCGAGGCGTTCGCGACCGCCGTCGGGCGGTGGCCGGCCGACGGCGTACCCCCCAGCCCCGGCGCCTGGCTGACCACCACCGCCAACCGCAAGGCCATCGACCGGATCCGGCGCGAGAACAAGCGCGGCGGCAAGCAGCAGGAGGCTCAGCTGTTGTCCGACGACGACCCGCCCGGGCCTGCCGGCGCCATCGGCGACGAGCGGCTCCGGCTGATCTTCACCTGCTGTCACCCGGCGCTCGCGATCCAGACCCGCGTGGCGCTGACGCTGCGCATGGTCGCCGGTCTGACCGTGCCCGAGATCGCCCGCGCCTTCCTGGTGCCCGAGACCACCATGGGCCAGCGGATCACCCGCGCGAAGGCCAAGATCAAGGCGGCTCGCATCCCGTACCGGGTGCCGTCCGAGCAGGATCTCCCGGCACGGGTCTCCGGCGTACTCGCCGTCCTGTTCCCCGTCTTCAACGAGGGCTACCTGGCGACCGGCCCCGGCACCGATCCCGTACGTCACGACCTGACCGCACGGGGCGATCCGGCTCACCCGCCTGATCCGGGCCCTCATGCCCGACGACGGTGAGGTGGCCGGGCTGCTGGCGCTGATGCTCCTCACCGAGGCCCGCCGCACCGCCCGGGTTTCGGGCAGCGGCGAACTGGTCACCCTCGACGAGCAGGACCGCGGGACCTGGGACGCGGCGCTGATCGCCGAGGGTCACCGGCTGGTGCGCGAGCGCCTGGCCGCCCGGGTGGCTCCGGGTCGCTACCAGATCCTCGCCGCGATCAGCGCCGTGCACAGCTCCGCCCGCGACGTACGCGACACCGGCTGGCCGCAGGTCGCCGCCCTCTACAACCAGCTCGTCCGCATCGACCCCTCGCCGATCATCGCCCTCAACCGGGCCGTCGCGGTGGCCGAGATTGACGGCCCGGAGGTGGCTCTGGCGGCCGTCGGCCGTCTTGAGGACAAGCTGGCCGGCTATCACCCCTACCATGCGACCCGCGCCGACCTGCTGCGCCGGCTGGGCCGCAGTCAGAAGTCGCGCGCGGCGTACGGCAAAGCCATCGAGCTGGCGGGCAACACCGCCGAGATCGCCTACCTGACACGCCGCCGCGACCAGCTGGGGTAGCGCCCCCCTCCAGGCCCAGCGCGTACTTCCAGTCGAGGCGAACACGGACGTGCTCGGCGGCCTGACGATCGGTGAGGTTCTCCACCTTCTGGAAGATCGTCACCAGGGCGAGGCGCGAGGGCGGCCAGCCCGGCTTGCCGCGCACCCCGTAGGCGCCCGCGAACTGCTCATCGGCCAGCCACCCGCCGAGCTTGTCGCGCACCAGCACCGGCAGCGGACGCTCGCGCTTGCCCTGGTACATCGAGGCGATGTCCGCAGCGATCTGCGCTGCGGGCTGCGGCCACGGCTGCGGCACGACAGACATCACAACACTCCGGTCTGCGGCCTGCACGGGGGAAGGGTGACGCGGGGGAAGAAGACCGCAGCGCGATCATGCTGGACACAAGATCCAAAGTGGGCGCGCCCACGCCGCGCGCGCTCAGACTCCCACGGAATTAACCACCAGGGTCACGTTTCGTGCCAAAACTGGAGAAACGGCTGGTGGGGCGCGCCAGGGGATCGAACCCTGAACACACGGGTTAAAAGAAGCCCGCTCCGCCGCCCCGGGTGCGCTGCCTGCACGGACAGGGCGGTGAACTGCTCTCAATGCCCACATTGCACCAGGATCGGCGCACGAGTCATTCCACGAATCATTCCACGGGCGATACCTTGCTCCCGTGACGCAGAGTAGCCGCCGCCCAATCCTGATCGCGCTGCGTGCGCCGAGCTGCAGCCGATCGGGGCATGTGTCAGGCCCAGTGTGCTGAGCATTAGACCGCCCTGGCCGAAGCGGCCCACCGGCGGCGTGCTCATAGGCGGCTTCGGCAGCCGAGGTGCCTGGCTCGTCCGCCGGGATGAGGGCCAGGCCCGACGCCGATCTCGTGCCAGGCATGGCCGTCCTCGCGCGCGTGCGTGATGTACTCGGCGGCGAGGTGCTTGGCGGCGAGGTGCTTGGCGGCCAGTTCAAGGTGGGCGGCTATCTCACCAATCCAATACTAGAATCCTTGTACCGAAACGAAGCGGCTACCCAGAAGGGCTGGCTCCGCGCTTGTCCGTGTGAGCTGCCCTACCTGCAGAGGCCAATGCGAAGGGTGACGGGGAGAACGAGCATGACTGACAAGATCCGTAGAATCGATGATGGCCTCATTGAACTACTTCAATACCTTTCCATGATGCCAGCCGAGTCGGCTAGGTTGACTGACGCTTTGAGACATTGCGATAATGCGGCTGATGTTAATTCGCCGGAGCGTGCACGGAAGGCTCTCGCCAAGCTTGCCCGCGAACTTACAGAGGTCACTGGCGACACAATAAATCTACTACAGCTCAAGGGCAAGCAAGGGTCTTTCGCAACGGAGGCATGCAAAGCGCTGAACCCAGGATTGGCGAAGATCATACAGGAGCGCGAGATTGCTAGGACTCAAGCTATGCGCGCCTCAGAGTTGGAGTGGCTCCAACTCTCTTCATGCCTGGATCAAGCGCCACTTAGAATCGGCGCGTATCAAGCTCACGCCGAGCGTTTCCTGGCTTCGGCAGTGAATCTCATGATCCAATACTTCCCTTGGGTGGACTGTGAGCTCGATGTGGAGGAAACCCGCAGCAGAAGTGACAGGTACCGCGGAAGGCTACGAGATCGGTTCAATTCTCGAGACTTCGACTTTATGTTGGTACCACGGGAAAGCGAGCAAAGTCACCTCGATAGATTGTATACTTACTCGTTTCGCGTCGTCGGGCACCCGTCCCAGCTGAATGAACTAAGAAGTAGTCACAATGTCGTTCATGTTCGCAAGCTTTGCGACAGGCGAATTATAGTAGCATCTGAGGGCTCGTCCTCGCGACAGCGTCTTCGTGATCTGCTACTGGACGTCGGCACCGACATAGAGGACCCGTCGTTCGATCTGCTTATGGAGAACAATCCAAATCTAATGCGGATCCGAGCGGAAACAGGTCAGGGAATTGCCGTCATGTCAGACGAATACTCAGCAGTGGGTGGCAGCCGCATGGAATTCCCGTATCTCGCGCGAGGGCCAGAGAAGGAACGGGCAGTGACCTGTTCGGTCGACATGTGTCTGCTCAGGAAGGCGTCGGCAGTTGAGCCGCGACACCGCGCCTTCGACTTCGTCATCCGGCAGCTCATCGACCAGGAGGCGTATCGTGAGCGGGCAGCGGCTCAGGCGTAGCTGGCACACGCTCTACGGGTACAGGCAGAAAGTCGTACGGCTGCACAGAACCTGTCTCACGCTGCCCCTAGATTCCCCGCTGCCCCAGGTGTAGCAAGGAATCCATATATCAAGCAAGTCGCAGTCGGCCGACTTTGTGAAGGAGTTCACAAAGTGAGCTGCCTTCCTAATCAGCGGAGACTGTAGGCTCAGCAGGGGGCTATCGTCATGATCGCGCAGATCCTGAGTGCAGGGTCATCACATGCCGGCCCTGGCGTTACGACCTGGTCGCTGGCTGTCTCGCAGACCGTCGCCAGCGGAGTCATTCTCGCTGGGATCTTGGCGGCGCTCCGCATCAGCTGGAACCGCCGCCACGTTCCCACGGCTCTCGCCAGAAGAGTCGGTCGTAAGACCTACCTTGGCGCCGTGCTTGCCGAGTCGAAGCGGGACCACTTCCAGGCTCTGGACGTACTCGCTCCGCGACTTACGCCCGCGGCCGGCAACCGGATGATTGCCGAAATCCAGACCGCGTGGAAGAAGATCAACCAGCGGGACCGGGTACGCGTCCTGACCCTGGACTCCCGAGACTGCCTTGAGGGCGGCCTGGAGCTGCTCCGGGACGGCATCCAGGTACGGATTTCGCGCCGCGACTTGGAGTCAGAGGACCTCAGCTACCACGTCTTCGGCACCCCAGGAACGGCAGAGGCTGCGATCGTAAACCATCACCACGGGGACGACGACCGGCCAATGCGGCTGAGGGGAAAAGATCCAATCAAGGTATTGCGCAAGCATTTCGATGCCGTCTGGAAGACAGCGAGCCCACTTGAAGCCGTCATCGCAGAAAAGATCACCGAGATCGCTCACGGATCGAGGGAGCCAGCGGGAATCATGCAGGCGCTGACAAACACAGAGCTTAATCTGGCTCCCTGCATGGAAAAGGTGCGGCCGCACCTGGCGTTCCGGAACAGCAGCGCCGTGGTGTTCGTCATCGGCCTTCCAGGTTCAGGAAAGTCACGAGTACGGCGAATCCTCGCGGAGCGGCTGGATGAGATGGGAATACAGACGCGCGAGTTGACCGACTATCTGTACGCCTTCCGCGACTTCCTGCACAGCCAGATCAAGCTCGAACCACACCGGGGCGCGGGATTTGAAGCTTACCCAGGTGGGGCCTTCGCGGTACGTGAGGAAGCCGCTCTCAAGCCAGCGCTCCAAGCACTCAATGGGGCGGTACGCGATAGCCTCAAGGAAGCGGAGGTTACCGTTGCGGAATTTGCCCGCTCCGATCTGACTGCCGCTTTTGACCAGTTCGACGACATCCGATCGCGGTGCCGGATCATCTACGTTCAAGCTCCCGCTCAGCTACGGTCGGCACGCCTGAACAAGCGGATCGAGCCCCCCGAGCTTATCGTCGATGGCAGATCAGTCACTATTACGCCGTCGGACAACCACCGGCTCCCGAGCACTGCCGAGCGGTCTCTTTACACGACCGACGACATTAAACAGCTGGAAAGGTCGCCACACTGGCGTGGTCGGATCCTGCGAATCGACAACGACCTGGACGATGGTGGCGCAAAGATTAATGTCAAGATCGATGAGTTCATGGCTAGCGTGATCGACCTTTATGCCCCAGCTGCACCCATGGGTCGGCGCGACTCGGCCCGTGAGCTAATTCGGAGCTGACCCAGTCTGGCACCCGACCGGCATGAAGGGCACGCCGATCGGCTGAGCGCTGTCGCCGCACGGATCAAGACGTTGTGGCCCGACGATCCCGAGGTAGTGGAGCGGCTGGCGTTGCGGTCGTGCCGAACGTGCCGATCGTGTTCTGCGAAACCCGGCAGCTCGCCGAGGAATGGACCTACCGGTTCCTGGCCGCCGCACACGTCTGGGCCGAAGCCGAGGATGCCGCCATCCAGCGCATCGCTCCCGCCATTACCGGCGCCAGCGCCTTCGCCGGTGCCCCGGTGGCGCCCGAACCCGCCGCCTCCGAGGTCCGGGCCTGGGCCCGAAGCCAGGGCATCAACGTCCCGGACCGCGCCGGAAGCTCCGGCCCGAGATCTGGGACGCCTGGCGAGCCGCTCACCACCACTGAACGGATCTTCTTTTTCGTGATCGGGCGTGCCTGCCGAACCGGGGGCTGCTGATCCGCAACCGGTGCACCAGGGAGCCGGCATCTGCCGCTGCTACTGCCTCGCCACGCCCCCCTCCCCACCATCGTTAAGGTCGCCGACCGGCTGAGGAGAGGTTCCAGGCCAGCAAGGCCCTGGGCGGGCCTGGACGAGCATCAAGTCCCCCGCTGGGTCTCGGTGGACCACCCGGGCGATGCTCGCCACCGCGTTCCTCACCATCGCCGCCGCCAGCGAGCACATCTGCAGGGACCGTGCTGAGGGCATGGATGCGGCACGGATCGAGCCACGGGATCTTGCTCGGGCGCCGCGCGGCCGCACGCAAACTCGGCGGCCGTCGACGGGCTCACTCAACCGGTCTCGCGATAAGTATTTCCAGATCAACTTTTGCGGGTCGCAACGCAAGCGCAGACAACTCCTGACCCGGCCTATACCCGCAGGTAAGGCTAGGTAAAGACAGCGCCAGAACCGCCAGTCTGCACCCGTCACCTGCGGCGAACTCCCGACCGTCCGTTCGCGCGTAACCGGCAGGGCCGTCGCTCCGAAGGCTCAGGACACTTGTCTCGCGCTGCCCGGACTGCAGCCAGGCCCTGCGGCCGTGGGGGCGGGCCCGCGAGCGCACGATCCGCGAGCTGGGCGGCGGACTGCTGACGGTGCGCCCGGACCGGGCCCGGTGCACCGGCTGCGACGTCACCCACGTGGTACTCGACGCCGACCTGCTGCCGCGGCACGCCTACACCGCCGGCCTGATCGGCCAGGCCCTGGTCGCCGCCGCCCGAGGGCGCGGGCACCGGCTCATCGCGCGGCAACTGGCAGTTCCCTGCGGCACCGTACGCGGCTTGGTCCGGCGTGCCCGCCGTTCCGTCGGCCAGCTGTGGGCAGCGGGTGTCCAGGCCGTCGTGACGCTCGACCCCGATGCCCTGCCCGCCCAGAGCCGCCCGAGCGAACTCGCGGCGAGGACACCATGTCGCTGGCAGTGCCCGCAGGCCGTTCGGTGTCCAGGTAGACGGCCGCCGCGGCGAAGAACCGGCCCGATACCGGGATCAGCCGCTGCCGGCCGCCCTCTGCGCACTGCCTGCACGGATCGCCCGCTCAATCGCTCTCGATGCCCACATCGCACCAGGACCGGCACACGAGTCATTCCACGAATCATTCCACGAGCGCTCGCCAGAGCAGTTACTCGGCGTAGCGGTCCTAGGATCAGATGACCTTCAGCGGTGGCGGTTTGAGCCGGGCGGCAGGAACCGTTGCGGGATCACGCTTCGTGGCGCCCGACGCGGATACCGTCTGACCATTCCCAGCGAGCCGGTACAAACGTGCCGTGATCAAGGGAACGCTGGAACTCGTGCTGCCTGCTTGGCACTGGCGCCGCCGTACCTGGCTGCCGCACCGGACTGCGCATGTGGCCGGCGCGCCCTGGCGTAGTGGAGAATGGAGATCATGAACGATCTGTCCCGCGGTCCTGTCACCCGCACGGCGAAACTGGCCACACTGCCGGTCGGGCTCGCTGGCCGGACCGCGCTAGGAGCCGGCAAGCGCCTGGGCGGCCGGCCAGCTGAGCTGGTCGCCCAGGAAATTCAGCAGCGGACAGCAGAGCAGATCTTCAGGGTCCTTGGCGAGCTCAAGGGCGGCGCGATGAAGCTCGGGCAGGCGCTATCCATATTCGAGGCCGCGCTGCCCCCGGAGGTCGCCGGCCCGTACCGGGCTACCCTGGCCAGGCTGCAGGAATCCGCGCCGCCGTTGCCTGCCCGGACTATTCACAAGGTGCTCGCGGGCGACATGGGCGAGGACTGGCGGGCCAGCTTCGCCGAGTTTGACGACCGGCCGACGGCCGCAGCCTCTATCGGTCAGGTGCACCGGGGCGTCTGGCACGATGGGCGCCAGGTTGCGGTCAAGATCCAGTACCCGGGCGCGGGCAGGGCGCTGATCAGCGATTTTAACCAGCTGAGCCGCGTTGCCCGGCTCTTCAGCGTGCTCATGCCTGGCCTGGACGCCAAGCCGCTGCTTTCCGAGTTGCGGGACAGGGTGTCACAGGAACTCGATTACCGGCTGGAAGCTACCTCCCAGGAATCCTTCGCCGTAGCCTACGCGGGCGACCCAGACGTCTCCGTACCGCATGTGGTCGCCGTCACCGACCATGTGCTTGTCAGCGAATGGATGGACGGCACCCCGCTCGCCAGGATCATCGCCGACGGCACGACCGCTGAGCGGGACCGGGCCGGCCTCATGATCGTCCGTTTTCTATTCTCGGGTCCTGCGCGGGTTAGCCTGTTGCACGCGGACCCGCACCCGGGCAATTTCCGCCTGCTCGCCGATGGGCGGCTTGGCGTGCTCGACTTCGGCGCTGTCGACCGGCTGCCGGACGGCTTCCCGTCCTTTTTCGGCAAGCTGCTGCGGCTCATGCACGAAGACGGTGACCTCGAAGAGGTCGAGGACGAGCTCCGGTCTTACGGCTTTCTCCGGGAAGGCGTCAGCATTGACCTAGCGGCGCTGCGCGCCTTCCTGGCACCGCTTGCCGAGCCGTCCAAGGTGGAGTCATTCAAGTTCAGCCGCGAATGGCTGCGCGCTGAGGCGATGCGGGTATTGCATATGCGTTCATCCAGCGTTGTGCGGCGGCTCAACCTGCCGCCCTCTTACGTACTTATCCACCGAGCATCGACGGCTGGCGTGGGCGTGCTCTGCCAGCTCGAGTGCGAAGGGCCGTTCCGGGCCGAAGTGCTCAAATGGATGCCGGGATATACGGACCCGCCCAAGGGTGCGCTAACGCCTCAGCCAGCTCCTGTCCAGTCGACCCGGGCAACCGAATCCTCGCAGCCGGTCAGGCCGACGTGGGCGGCAAGTGCTGCACAGCCAGCAGAATCGGGGCCGGAGGCAAAATCGGCACGGCCGACACGCTCTGCGCGGCCAGTCAGATCAGACCAGATAACGTGGCAACATATGAAGTGGGAGGACATAATGGCAAAGCTGCGCCCCCAGGCACGCGCCGTGTTCCAGGCCATGTTTCCGGACCTGGCCGATTGGCTGGAGTCGCCATGGAAGGCCCCGCTGCCGTTTACGGCGGCCCAGACGTTCCGGGTCGAGGAAGTGGTCCAGGACAACCGCTACGTGATCCGGGCCGAGCTTCCCGGCCTGGACCCGGAGAAGGACATTGAGGTCACCGTCGACGGCAGGACCCTGACGATCTATGCGGAGCGTCGCCAAGAAGACAAGGAACCCTATCGCTCAGAGTTCCGTTACGGCTCGCTCACCCGGCTCGTCAGGCTCCCCGCCAAGGTGGACGCAGCGGACGTCACCGCCCGCTATAAGAAGGGAGTCCTCGAGGTCAGTGTCCCGGTGCGCGAGGTGCCGGAAGGCAGCCGGGTCACGATCGAGAAAGCAGACTGAGCCCGGGCAGAAACCCCAGGACGGCAGGAACCGGCCGGACGCCCCCCCGGCTGCCCGGGGCGACCGGCTGCCGTGATCCTCGGCGAGGCCCAGTCGGCGCCCTCGCGCGCGCTATCCTGACATGGCTCGGATGGCTGTGAGCCCCGGGGTCAAGCGAGCTACTGGCCATGTGACCGGGAGGACTTCCTGCTGGACGGCCAGGCGACTCCCGCCTCCAGGCGAGCCGGATCTCGATCGACCCGACCCATCGAAGATCCTGGGATGTCATCGTCGCCCAGGTCTCAGCCGAGTGCCGGGTGCTACCGGCGGCCCGGGAGCCGACCGCTGACGTGCTCGAATCGATCGAGCAGACCGGGTGGCAAACCATGACCGAGCTGCGTCGGCTGCGGGGTCTGCTCCGCAAGAGCGACGTCGAGCCCTCGCTCACACCGCAACCCGGGCTGAGCCGCCTAAGCGACCTGGTGGCCGAGGTTCGCGAGGCCGGAGTCGGGGTCGAGGTCCGCATCGACGGTAACCTGGCCGCCAACCCCAAAGGGCTCGACCAGTCGGCGAACCGCATCGTCCACGAATTGCTGACAAACGTGCTCAAGCACGCCCGCGCGCACCGGGTGGAGTCCCCGCTGCGCTGCCGGGGCCGCTGCATCGAAATCGAAGTCATGACGACGGGACCGCGTCCGAGGCGCCCCCTCCGGGCGGCTTTGGCCTGCCCGGGATGCGCGAACGAGTCACCGTCTATAGCGGGACAGTGCAGGCCGGCTCCGCGACGCCGGCCTCGCCGGCCCCCCGGGCAGACAGCCCCGCGCCGCCCGGTGCCCGAACCGATCACCGAACCAGGCCAGATCACGCGCACGCAGATCCCGGCCGGCAAGATCGGCTAGGCGGGACTCTCCACGAGTACCGGCATGCCGCCTGACCAGGCCGGATGAAGAACGGCACCCGCAAGATGCTGCTGCAGGATCAGCCCCGGGACAGGAACCGCAGCCGCGCCGCCCGCGCGTCCCACGAATAGATGACCGCTGTCCCGGCGATGACGTCGTGCAGCGCCCGGCGCCGGTCGCCCACGAGGATGCCGACGAACCCCAGCCCCAGAAGCAGGAAGCTCAACGGGAGTGCCAGCGTGCGCACGACCGCCCGGCGCCCGCTTGCGTCGGTGCCATCGTCTCGCACGACCCGCACGCCGAACAGCGCCATGCCGGCGGTCCTGCCGCTCGCGGCCCAGGAATAGGCGAAGTAGATGAACCCCCAGACCGCATATGCGATGACCACCCACACGTCGCCCCTGTGCCAGGCGATGTCCTTGCCAGTCAGCACCCTCGCCGCGAACGAGATGGCGGCAAGGGCGAGCATGAACACGCCGAGACTGAACCCCACATCTACGGCGAAGGCGGCAAAACGCGACGCGAAACCCGTGTACCTCCCTTGCAGGCTCTTCCGGACGATGACCGGGGGCCCGGAGCGCGTTGCATCACCAGCGCGCGCCGTCATGACACTGTTCCGGCCCGCAGCTCGTCAGGCGGGCCGGGCGGGCCGGGCGGGCCGGTGTAGGGGCGGCGGCGAAGCCGCCCTATCCAGCGGGCGATGAACTCGTCGAGCCCGACGACCTGGCTGCGGACCACGTCCAGCGCATCGCTCGCGACCCCGCTGGAGGATCTGGCGATGATGGCGCCGAGGTCGGTCTGCTCGACCAGTGCGTCGACGTCGATGCGCTCGACGATGCCATTCAGGTCGATCCGGTCCAGCACGGCGTTCAGATCGATCCCGTCCAGCAACGCATTCACATCCAGCGCGGAAACCACAAGCTCGACCGCACGCTCCGCGACGGCCTGGGCCAATGCCTCCACGCTAAGGCCCCGCCAGCCCTCCACCGAGCGCCTTCGCGCAAACGGATCCACAAGATAAGTATCGCTGCGCTATGCGGGCCTGGGCCACCCTTTTGAGCCGAAGTTACGTCGGCCGAGGTAGGGTGAACCCACTGCTGTGCAGGGGGTTCACAGCTTTGAGTCGTATTGCTGGTGTCTACGCAGAGGGGCGACCGGGTTTTCCGACCGCGGCCGCTGCCTCGGCTGCAAAGTCGCGCCGTCGACCGTATGGAAGATCCTCAGCGACGCCGGCATCGACCCCGCACCCGATCGGCGCGGCCAGACATGGCGCGCGTTCGTGGCCGCCCAGGCCCATACGATCTTGGCGGCTCACTTCTTCCACGTCGACACGGTCTTCCTGCTGTCGCCGCCTTCCGTGACAATCCGTGGCCCGGTTCGATGTGCATCGGGAGAGTTCCCAGGACATCTGCGCGAATGCGCTGACTGCGCGGCGGAACTGGACCGGCTGGAGCCGGTACGTCGGCTGCTCCACACAACCGCGCAAGTAGCTGAGCTCCCGCCGGGCCTGCAAGCCCGCACACTGGAGACCGTACGGCGGGCGGCCGCTGCCGGCCGGTGGCGGCGGTGCGCCAGTTGGGCTGGGTCCATCGCAGCTGGGGTGATCTTGCTCACTGTTCTGGTAGGTATGCAGTTCTGGCCGCAGCCCGGCGCATCTGTCAGCTTCCGGCTGGCATCTGTTCCGCTGGCAGACGGAGGCCTCGGTGGGTTGGCCCGACAGCAGGCAGGCGACCGCCCGCGGGACTGCGAACGGGTGGTCGGTCCAGCTGTCGGGCCGCGGCCTGAAAGACCTCGGGGAGAAGGGCTTTTATGAATGCTGGTATGCCTGCCGCAACGACAGCCCAAGCCATCCGAACCGGATCAGCGCCGGCACGTTCGACGTAAAGCCAGACGGGTCGGCCCAGGTGAGCATGTGGACCTCAAGCTGATCCCCGAAAGTTCAAAATCATGAAGATCACCAGTGAGCAGGCCGACGACATTCCGGCCCAAACCGCTCGCGCCCCAGTGGCGCTGCAGGGAGAGGTCGGCGATTAACTCAGGCAATCATCACTCTGCACGGCTCACGACCTCTGGCGTCAAGAGTGCCGCCGTGCTCCGCAAGGGGCGATGCAGCATGCCCGCGGGGGACAGCCTGGACATCATCAGTGCCGCCAGTGTCACTCGTGCCGCCCCGGTGAGCCGAGGCCCACCGGGGCGATTCATAATGAAAGTTATAGCTCCTTACTTTCCAGGATTTGCCAGCAGGATGCAATAGAACGCCTTGCCAGCGTCATACGCGAGAAGTGACCTTTTCACCCATTCTTTGACGAGTATTGCCGCTGCCTCTGGTGACACTCCCTCGAGAATAAGCTTCTGCGCCTCCTCGGTAGTCGCCTCGGCGATGCAGTCAGATGCAGATTTGCCTTGGGCAACCGCGCCGTCGTGCGTGCATCCCCCGTGGCCATCTGATATGAGTCCGCCCTGAGCGAGGCAAATTTGGAGTGGCGTCAACGGAGCGCCGGGCTGAGGTGTTGGTACGGAGTTGGCGTCGTCTAGCGCCTTTTTGGTGTCTGGTCCTACGACGCCATCCGCTGGGACCACGCCGTGTTCCTGCTGGAAGGTGATGACGGCCTGCTGCGTCAAGGGCCCGAACGTGCCATCCACTGGGAGTCCAGCGTTGTCATCGGCATTCAGTTCGGATTGCAGCTCATTCACGCAGCCACCCTGATATCCCTCAGCGAGCGTGGGACAGTTGTCGAGAATCACAGCGGTTCCCGGTGACGTAACGGTAGCTGGCGTCGCAGGGCTAATGCCGTCGAGCGCTTTTTTCGTCAGGGGCCCCACGATGCCGTCCGCTGGACTGACTCCGTGTTCCTGCTGGAAGGTGATGACGCCCTGCTGTGTCAAGGGCCCGAACGTGCCGTCCACTGGAAGGCCTGCGTTGTCATCGGTGTTGAGTTCCGACTGCAACTGGTTGACGCAGTCACCTTGATATCCCTCGCTAAGGACCGGGCAGTTGTCAAGGTTCACCGGTGGTGCGGATGGCGCGGGAGTGCCGGACTGCGGCGTCGTCACCGATGGGCCAGCGTTGTCGAGCGCCTGCTTTGTCAGCGGCCCCACGATGCCGTCGGCCGGGACCACACCATGTTCCTGCTGGAAAGTGATGACTGCCTGCTGCGTCAGTGGTCCGAATATGCCGTCGACTGGAAGGCCTGCGTTGTCATCGGTATTGAGTTCCGACTGCAACTGGTTGACACAGCCACCTTGATACCCCTGCGCGAGTGTCGGGCAGTTGTCAAGGTTGATGGCTGGCACCGGCGCTGCGGCCGCCGCAAGACTGGCGCGCGTCGCCGCAGGCCCGGATCTATCACTAGCTACCAGTGCCCCGGTCAGGAGCAGACTTCCTGTTGTCGTTGCGGAGATAACCCATCGCGTTCTTTTCCGCATGGCTGGCTAGCCCTCCCTACCCCCAGATTGAGAACACACGGGAATCATGGCTTGGCCCCGGCGGCGCTGTCAGCGATGACGGTGTTCCCCCCGGCTATTTGCCGGTGTTTCCTTGCATCAAGTACGACGCGAATAACGGAAGCGGTTCAGAACCAGGCCGACATATTTCGCGCGTTCGCGCCGGGCATCAGCAGCGGTTGGTGCCTGCCGCACGCATCGGGGCCGCTGAGCGTCGGGCTCGCCGGATCGCGAAAGCGCAGAGTCCTGCCTCGCCGGCCGTAGGTGCCGGCACTTGTCGCGGGCCGCCTGGCCGGGCAGCGCCTCGATGGTGCGGCTGGTCCTTTCGGCTCGACAGGCAGAATGCCGTTCGTGGCCGGCGGCCGCGAGCAGGCCGACCGGTTCGAACGGTCGCTGCGCGACTGCCTGCCCACGGCCCTGGCCGATGAAGCAATGGACGACCCGGCGCGCACCTGGCTGTGGCGGACGCTGCGGGAGGCAGAAGCCGCCGCGCTCGACGGCGGCAGGTGCTCCAGGAAGCCGTGACCTACCGGCCGCTGAACGGAGCCAGGGACTTGGCACGTGTCATCGACTCGCGTGTCCGCTGGCGGCTCAAATTCGCCGTACCCCAACCCCAAGGACCGTGGTCACGGCGGGTGCCGCAGATGGCCGACCCGGACGTCAGCCAGTTCATGACCGAACTGGCCGCGGCGATGGACGCCCGGCAGCGGCGAATCGGCGAACACGTGGCGCAGACAGCGCCGCCCTGGGCGATCGAAGCCCTGGGCGAGGTGCCAGCGGACTCCGTGAAGCAGACGGATTGGAAACGGCGCGCCGGGGTGCTCGGCGCCTACCGGGAGATGTTCGGCCACGACCACCCACGGGAGGCGATCGGGCCGGAGCCGCCCAGGACAACGCCCGAGGCCCGCGCGGCCTGGCACACAGCGTTCGCCGCTCTCACCCACGTGGACGGCATCGACGTGTGCGGCCCGCAGCTCCTCACGCTGACGCCGGTGCTGGCCGGATTCCTTCAGCCGGGTGAAGTCCATGTCCATGCCCCTGTTCGGCAGCGCTTGATCCACGGTGCTCCGAGCCGCGAATGTTCATCAACGCGTGCCGAGCCAGCCCGCTGCGCCCGCAACCGACCCTCGAAAATGTACTCACCGCCCAACACCCATCACAAGGGCGGGGGCGTCCCCCCAGCGCCTGCGTGCAACGGCTCTAACAGCTGCCGCGCGACCCCGGATGAAAACCCGCCCTCAAGCTTCCTGCCACGGCCCGACAGGGGTCCGCATCCCCGCCAGAAGCGCACGCCCCCTGGCCACCCCAGCAAGACGCTCTTGCCAATCCCCACGGACCGGTGATCAGCAGCATGTCCCCGCTGTCTGCCCTCGCTAGGGCCAGCAGCGTGGCCACCCGGCAGTAGCCAACCGCGCGACCCCCGTTAGGCGGTAGGAGCAGTTCCGCCCGGCCCGGCGCAGCTCGAACCGGTCGAGATCAAGTCCGCAGTCGCCGAACACGAAGATCAAGAAAACGCCCGCACATCACCGCGCAGCGTTCACCAGTGTCTCACCTGGGCCAGCCGCGCCGCTGTCTCCAGGTGTTCTCCATTTTTCCTCCAAGGCTGGGGCCGCCCGAGCGCGCACATTGGTGCACGAGCCCGATTAGGTCCCCGCCGCTAGGCGGGCCCAGCACAGAGGAGAAGCCGTGATCAGCCTTCGCGGCGAGCCTGTGCCACACCCGCGCAGCCGTTATGGAAATGACGCTTAACGGCTCACGCGGGCGTGGCACACCCCTGCCTGGTGGCGCTCGGCCCGGCTCACGGTCATCCGGATGGTCCGGGCGGTCTTGTGCTTCTCGTGCTTTTTGTGATGACCGCGGGGCGTCCGGCTGGCGGCAGCGGATGGCCGGGCCGGCTCAGCCGGGAAGGCTGGCGTGGCGGCGCACGGTGGCGGCGAGCCTTTCTGGGTTCGCGACCGTCAGTGTAAGGCCGGGGTGGCGGATCAGGCCGAGCGGGTCGATGCCGCGTACCGGTTCCCGGAAGAGAAGGCAGACCCCGCGGGCGTGGGTGGTGCCGAAGGTCAGGCCGTGGTCGGCCAGCGACAGCCGCGGGCCGATCGCGCGGTGCCAGCGATAGGGGCCGGTGAGGCGGACCGCTTGCACGTTGGCCGGTGTGGTGCGGCAGGCCCACGGCCCGAAACAGGCCACCAGACGGTCGGCGGCGACGGTGATGTGCGCCGTCGCCGGGGTCACCCCGAGCGCGGCCAGTGGCAGCCGGAACCGGGGGTCGAAGGCCATCTCGAACTGCTCGGCCTCCGGCCCGGCCGGTGCTGGTGCGGCGGCCGGCTCCGGTGCGGTGGCCAGCGCGGTGTCGATGGCGGCGGCCGTGACCGGATCGAAGCCGCCTGATCCGCGCCAGGCGACCCGGCCGGCCCGGTCCACCAGGCACAGCCAGATCGTGCTGCGGTCATCGATGCCCAGCGGAGCGGTCACCCGGCGGACGTCGGTGTACACCGTCAGGGTCCGCCGCCGCACCGCCTCGTCGCGGATCGCCGCCGCCATGCCGCCGTCGATGGCCGCCCGGGCGGGTTGCCACTGCAGCCCGATCGCCGGCAGCTCAACGAACCGGAGCCCGGGGTCGGTGGCCGCCCGCTGTTCCAGCCAGGGCACCCACGAGTCGACCAGGCTCTGCTGGTCACGCCGGAAGGCGATAAGAACGACGTTGCGCCCACCGGGCAGGCCGGCCGGCAGTGTCACCTCGCGTCCGTCGAGGTCACGCGCCGCCAGCTGCGGAAACGACACCCCGATCATCATCTGAGGGTACGCCGGGACGCCGTCCGGTGGAGTCCGGCGCCGGTGCGGTCGCGCGGGTGGCGATTCGGTCACGAGTCACGTTCCAGCAGGAGCTGGTGAACATCGAGGTAACCGGCCCGGAAACCAGCTTCGGAGTAGGCCAGGTAGAGGTTCCACATGCGCTGGAAGGTGGGGCCGAACCCGAGTTGCGTGGCGGCGTCGGCGGCGGCCAGGAACCGCTTCCGCCATTCGGCCAGGGTGCGGGCGTAGTGCTGGCCCATGGGGCAGTCCGCCGTCACGCGCAGGCTGGTGTGGCTGCGCAGGACGTCGGTGATCGCCTGCAGGGAGGGGATCTGCCCGCCCGGGAAGATGTACTTGTGGATCCAGGTGTGGCCGCCGCGGGTGGCGAGCATGCGGTCATGTGGCATGGTGATCGCCTGCAGCCCGGCCAGGCCCCCCGGGGACAGCAGCCGGTCGATGGTGGAGAAGTAGCTGGGCCAATATCGCTCGCCGACCGCCTCGATCATCTCCACGCTCAGGACCACGTCATAGCGCCCGGTGGCCTGGCGGTAATCGCGCAGTTGCACGTCTACCCGGTCGGCGACGCCGGCGGCGGCGGCGTGCCGCCTGGCGGTGGCCCATTGTGAGGGTGAGATGGTGAGGGTGGTCACCCGGGCGCCGCGGGCGGCGGCGCGGATGGCTAGTTCCCCCCACCCGGTGCCGATCTCCAGCACGGTGGTACCGGGCCCGGTCCGGGTGCGGTCGAGCAGCGTGTCGATCTTGCGGCGCTGGGCGTCGGCGAGGGTGTCGCCGGGGGCGAACAGGCCGCTGGAGTAGGTCATGGTGGGGTCGAGGAAGAGGGCGAAGAGGTCATCGGACAGGTCGTAGTGCCGTTCGATGTTGCGCCGCGCGCCCTCGATGGTGGCCTCCTCGGCGGCTGGTTCCCGTGGGACGTACCAGGGCCGCAGCGCCTGCAACGGCGCCGGCACGAGCGTGGTCACGTGCTGTGCGAAGACGGTGAACAGGCCGGCCAGATCGTCGCTGTCCCAATCCCCAGCCATATAGCTCTCGGCGAGGCCCGCCGTTCCGGAGCCGAGGCGCCGGTAGAAGGCATCCTCGTCGCGGATCACCAGCACCGGGGATCCGGGGCCGCCGCCGGACATGCTGCCGTCCGGGATCTGGATCCGGATCGGCAGCCGGGTGGCGGCCCGGCGCAGGAGCGCCCGGGCCACCAGTGCCCGGGCACCGCTGGCGGCGCCGGCCGGGACGGCCGGGACAGTCGGCTGGGAGCCCGGGACGGGCGCGCCGGGCTGCCCGCCCGGCGATGGGCGTGGTGAGGAAACGGTCGCGGTCGTCATTGGTTACCTTCCTGCGGACGATGGAATGGCCGGGCGAAAACCGGCGGGCGGCGGGGGACCCCGTGCCGCACATAGGTTCAGGTTTGTGTCTTCTGATGGGGGCATCTGCCAGAGAAGCTCGGCGTTGGCTCATGCACGGCCGGACCCGGTTGGTCAGAGTTGGTTCAGCGCTTTGTGCATGCCGGTCTCCGCTTCGGTGCCGAGTCGCTCGAAGGCGGGCCTGAGCAACGGGGCGAGGAGACGGGATGGGCCCTTGAAGGTGAACTCGGCTGTGTAGGTCACCTCCGTGCCGGCATCGACGCTGCGGAAGCTCATGGTGTCGACGGCGATGACGGTCTTGTTCTCCCCGCGGAGCCGAATGAGCTCACCGGGGATGAACTCACGCACTATGTATGTCAGCTGGGTCTGCCGGCCGAGGAACGTGGAGGTGTTGAGGTAGGTGGTGCCGACGCCTCCGTCGCCATGGTGGTTCACGGTGGCCACGGTGCCCGGGTCCCACTCGGTCGTCGTGGTGAAGTCGGAGAGGTAGTTGAACACCGCGTCGAGCGGCTTGTCGACGAAGACGGTCTTCTGCAATCTCATGGCGTCCTTCGGTTCTCCTTGGTCTTGGGGGAGTGGTCGGGGCGGGCGCGTCAGGCGAGTGAGGTGCGAGCCCACAGGGCCGTCCAGGCACGAGCGGGGACGAGGCGCGCGGTCTTCATCAGCAGCGCCATCCGGGTGGGGAAGACGATCTCGGTGCGGTCACGCTCCAGCCCGTCGCAGATAGATCGTGCGGCCTCGTCGGCACCGATGATGAAGGGCATGGGGAAGGGGTTACCGGCCGTCAGGTCGGTGCGGACGAACCCTGGGCAGATCGTCGTCACGTGCACCCCGGTCCGGGCGATGTGGACGCGCAGGGACTCGAGCAGGTTGATCTGTGCCGCCTTTGTCGCGCCGTAGGCCTCGGAGCCGGCCAGCCCGCGGTATCCGGCCACGGACGCGATGCCAGCGATGACGCCGTGGTGTCGCCGCAGCATGCCGGGCAGCACGGCCGCGATGGAGTTGCTCATCCCGGCGAGGTTGACCCGGATGTGCTGGTCGAAGACCGCGGTGTCCCAGTCCGCCGGGTCCATCTGCTTCCAGTAGCCGGCGGACAGCACGGCAAGGTCGATGGGCCCGAACTCTTCGTGCACTCGCGCGGCGGCGGCCGCAACCGACGCAGCGTCGGTGACGTCGAGCGGCACGACGAGCATGTGCCCTCCCGACACCTGCCGAAGCTGCTCGTCGCGGCGGGCCGAGATCGCGACGGTGCTGCCACGGGATGCGAGCTCCCGGGCGACCGCTGCGCCGATACCGCTTGATGCGCCGACGACCCAGGCGACCTTGCCGTTCAGCTCCACACCGGCTCCCGGGTCATCTCGAGCTGGCTCACGCCGAGGTGACCGCTGCGGAAGCCCGCCTCGGAGTGTGCGAGGTAGAACTCCCACATCCGCCGGAAGGTCTCGGGTGAGCTGACGGAGGTCGATACGGTCATGGTCAGACCCCTTCCTGCCGGGTGTGGTGTGGCCGGGAGCGGATGGGCAGACGATGGAGCCAGAGCCAGATGCCGTGCATCCGGATCAGGGCCGAGATCCGTTGGGGCATGAAGGGCTGGCGAATGAGCCGGCGGGCCAGAGCCGCGCGAGTCGCGGGTTCCGGCCAGCCCTGGAAGGTCGCAGTGAACGCCACGGCATCCTGCCGTCGCAGCGTCACGGTCGTGGAGACAAGGTCCGGCCTCAGGGTGAACCGCAGTTCGTAGGTGCCGCTGACGTCGAAGAACGGGGAGACGTGGAAGTCCTTGCCGGTCACGGCGACCCCGGCCTCGTCCGGCCGCAGTAGGTAGGCGTGCCGCTCGCCGTAGGTGTTGTGGACCTCTGCGACGACACACGCGAGGACACCGTCGCAGTCGTAGCACCAGAAGACCGATAGTGGGTCGAACACGTGGCCCAGGACCCGGGCGTTGGCCAGCATGAGCACTCGTCCCCGGTCACCGAGCTGGATGCCGCCCCGCGCCAGGTAGTTCTGGATGTTGCGCTTGATCGGCAGGCGGGGGTCGCCGAGGTGGTCAGCGCTGCTGAAGTGTGCGAACGCCCTGAGGTGCCAAGGCTGGCGGGGGAGCGAGTCCAGGTCGACCAGCCACTGGTAGACGCGGTGGCGAAAGGCGTGCCGGACCGGTCCGGGGCGCCGGTGCGTGACCTTGCCGACGACCAGGGCCGGCAGTTGGGGCAGCTGCGGGCGTACGCGTGCGGAGGCCGGCGTGAGGACGGGGACCAAGCTCACCAGGCCACTCCGAAGTGCCGTGCCGCCGCCACTCCGGAGCGGCACCCGTCCTCATGGAATCCCCACCCGTGGTAGGCGCCGGCATACACGGTGCGGTCGGTGGCCAGGCTGGCAAGCCGCGACTGCGCGCGGACCGCTTCGGGGGTGTAGATCGGGTGCTCGTATTCCATCGTCGCCACGATCGACTCCGGGTCGAGGCGTTCGCGGTCGTTGAGCGTGACGAGGAAATCCTGCGCGGCACGGTGTCCCTGGAGCCGGTTCATCCAGTACGTCACCACGGCGGGCTGGTCGGGCCGGTCGCAGGACGTCATCCGGTAGTTCCACGACGCCCGGGCGTTCCGTGCCTCCGGCAGCACCGAACTGTCGGTGTGCAGCACCGTGACGTTGCGCGAGTAGCCGAACTCCTTGAGGGTGGTGACCTCCTCGTCGCCCGGGTCGGTGAGCAGGCCGAGGGCCTGGTCGGCGTGGGTCGCGATGACGACGCGGTCCACGCGGGTGACCTGCCCGGTGACGTCCCGGATCTGGACGCCGTCCTCGCGCCGGGTGACGTCGGTGACGGCGTGGGCCGCGCGCACGTCCTTGAGCAGCCCGGCGAGCCGCTCGACGTAGACCCGTGACCCACCGGTCACGGTGTACCACTGGAGTGACCCGCCGACCCGGAGCAGGCCGTGATGGTCGAGGAACCGGAAGAGATAGCGCGCCGGATAGACCAGCGTCGTCTCCCGCCCGGCGGACCACACGCACGAGACGACCGGAACGGCGTAGTGGGCGACGAAGTAGCCGCTGAACCCCTCCCGCTCCAAAAACTCGCCGTAGGTCGTGAGGTTCTCGTCGTCCGTCGTGCGCAGGAAGGCCAGTGCGCGCCGGTGGAACCGCTTGACCTGCCACAGCATCCGGACGAACCGGGGGTCGAGGAGGCGGCGCGGCTGGGCGAACACCCCGCGAAGCCCGCGGCCGCCCGCATACTCCAGCCCGCACTCCTCGCAGCGGACGCTCATGCTCATCTCGGTGGGGCGCACCTGCACGTCGAGCTCGCCGAAGAGCTTGCGCAGCCAGGGGTAGGTGACGTCGTTGTGGACGATGAACCCGCTGTCGACGGC
The DNA here is from genome assembly GCA_963851085.1 of uncultured Actinomycetota bacterium. Lineage (GTDB taxonomy): Bacteria > Actinomycetota > Actinomycetes > Streptosporangiales > Streptosporangiaceae > DATFVJ01. Next base: position 334,919 of record CAWKNX010000001.1, read on the forward strand.
GTGCCGCCTTCCGTCCGGGTCGGGGACGTCGTGGGTGTGCGCGTGGCCACCGAGCCGGTCGGCCGCCTCGAAGAGGGTGACGTCGTGGGTGCGGGAGAGCAGGTAGGCCGCGGTGAGGCCGGAGACCCCTGCCCCGATGACGGCAACCGACGGCCGCCGTGCGTCCGCGGCTGTGCCGTGTTCCTGGGACGCGGAGCCGGTGGCGGTCGCCGGGCCGTTGGCGTGGGAGCCCATTGTGTTCAGCCTTCGTCTAGAGTTTGTCTAGGAATGACGGTAGCCTTCGCGGCCAGCATTGTCAAATGTCTGTCGAAGTACTGTAGATTGTTGGCATGGACACTCCCGACGGCCCGCCGGTGCTGCGCATCGGTGAGCTGAGCCGGCGCCTCGGGGTGAGCGACCACGTCCTGCGGGCGTGGGAGAGCCGCTACGGCCTCCTTCAGCCGGTGCGCTCAGCGGGCGGCTTCCGGTTGTACTCCGAGGCGGACGCGCTGCGGGTCCGCCGGATGCAGGCCCACCTCGCCCACGGGCTGTCGGCCGCCGAGGCGGCGCGAGCGGTGCTCGGGGAGGACAGCGGGGCCGGGGCGGGCCCCGGCCGGGCCGCCGGGCCGCGCCACGCCCCGCCGGCGGCGAGTGAGCTGTCCGGTGCCCTCCGGCAGGCCCTCGACGCCTTCGACGAGCCAGCCGCCCAGGCGGTCCTTGACCGGCTGGTGTCCGATCTCTCCCTGACGACGGTGCTCCGGGACGTTGTGCTGCCGTTTCTCACCGAACTCGGGGAGCGCTGGGAGCGTGGCACGGCCAGCGTCGCCCAGGAGCACTTCGCGAGCAACGTCATCCGCGGGCGGCTCGCTGGGCTGGCCCGGGGCTGGGGGAACGGGCACGGCCCCCGTGCGGTCCTCGCCTGCCCCCCCGGGGAACTCCATGACCTGGCGCTGATGGTCTTCGGCATCGTGCTCAACCGCAACGGGTGGCGGATCGACTATCTCGGGATGAGCACCCCGGTCGAGGAGCTGACCCGGACGGTCGGCGCAAGGCGCCCGGACCTCGTCGTCCTGGCCGCCACCCTGCCGGAGAACCTCGAGCCCCTCGCTGCACAGCTCACCGCGCTCGCCCAGCGTGCTCCGCTCGCCCTGGCAGGAGCCGGCGCCACGGCGGAGATCGCGGCCGTCGTGGGGGCACGGCTGCTGACCGGTGACCCGGTCACCGAGGCCGAAAACGTCAGGTGGCCGCGGTGAAGGTGCTGGTGGGCGGCGCCTCCGGCTTCGTGGGCAGCCGGCTGTGCGCGGCACTGGCCGGGACCGGTCACGACGTGGTCGCGATGACACGCCACCCCGGCTCCTACAACGGTGCGGGTACGCCCGCCTACGGGGACGCGCACGACCCGGCCACCTTGGGCACGGCTCTGGCCGGCTGCCAGGCGGCCTACTATCTCGTGCACTCGCTGGGCGACGCGGACTTCCAGCGCAAGGATGCCGCCGCCGCCGAAGCGTTCGGCCAAGCGGCGGCGCGGGCCGGCCTGAGCCGCATCATCTACCTCGGCGGGCTCGGCGACGACGCCGACGCACTGTCGGCACACCTACGCAGCCGCCGCGAGGTCGAGAAGCTGCTCGGGTCCGGCGGCGTTCCGGTGACCGTTCTGCGCGCCGGAATCATCGTCGGGCACGGCGGCATCTCGTGGGAGCTGACGAGACAGCTCGTGGAACACCTGCCCGTGATGGTCACACCGAAGTGGGTCAGCACCCGCACCCAGCCCATCGCCGTCGATGACGCCGTGCGGTACCTCGTCGGGGTGCTGGCGCTGCCGGAGGCCTCGGGCCGGGTCTTCGACATCGGGGGGCCGGAGGTGCTGCGGTACGTCACGATGCTGCGCCGGGTCGCCGCCATCCAGGGACGCCCGCTGGTAGTGCTGCCCGTCCCGCTGCTCAGCCCGCGCTTGTCCGCCCTCTGGCTGGCCCTCGTGACCGACGTCGACACGGCCACCGGCAGCGCGCTGGTCGGCTCGATGACCAACGAGGTCGTGGTACGCGACGACTCGATCCGCGACCTTCTGCCGTTCGACCTCATGCGCTATGACGAGGCCGTGCTGCAGGCGCTCAGCGAGCACGCTCGAGCACAGCCCCGGCGATGACACCGGACAGCGCACGGCGGTGGTGGCAGCAGCGCCAAGCGCCCGCACTATCCGGGTCCATGCCCCGGCCGGTGCCCGGCCAGGTCCCGCCTGCGCATTGCGAGCCGGCGGCGATCCGGGCGCGGCGTCGGCGCGTCGTCACCACGGTCGGCGTCGGGGGCGCGGGACTGCTCGGCATCTCGTTTTCCACCAGGCCCGGCTCGCCACAGTTCTACCTCCTCACCTTGGGCGTCGCGGGAACCTGGACGGCCGGCGCCGTCCGCTCAGGCCCCCTGCACCTGGGCTGGATCCAAGGGCGGGACGGCGCCGTACGCCGCCCGGTGGTGATGCCCGTGCTGACCGGCGTCGGCGCGTTCGGGCTCTGCTACGGCGCGGCGCTGGTGGCCCGGCGCATCCCCCCGCTCGATCGGGCCATCAGCGGCGTCCTGCGCTTCGCGGACAACGGGCCAGCGCCGTTGGTGGTCCTCACCACGTGCGCCAACGGGGTCGCCGAGGAGCTGTTCTTCCGTGGTGCCCTCTTCTCCGCCGTGGGCGAGCCGCATCCGGTCGCCAAGACGACGATCGCCTACACCGCGGCGATCATCGCGACCCGCAACCCTGCGCTCGCCCTCGCGGGCGCCGCCATGGGTGTGATCTTCGGTCTGCAGCGCCGCGCCACCGGCGGCGTCCAGGCGCCTGCGCTCACCCACCTCACCTGGTCCCTCCTCATGCTGCGGTACCTCCCCCCACTGTTCCGCAAGGCCACCCCAGCGGAGCAACCCGTGCCGGACCCGCGGACTCCAGCATGACGTGAGCAGTCAGGCCGCACAGGTGGCACCGTTCCTCTGGTTCACGCGAGACCTGCGCCTCGGCGACCACCCGGCCCTGACCGTAGCGGCCCAGCACGGGCCGCTCACCACGCTGTTCGTTCTCGGCGACGTCCTCTTACAGACCGCCGGCCTGGCGCGCACGGCATACCTCCATCGCACCATCCGTGTGCTCGACAGCGGCCTGCGCAGCCACGACGGAGCAGTACGCAGCCGGGCATCTCCGCGCCATAGGCGTCGGCTTACTCACCTGCGTGGGTACTGGAGGCCGGTTTGCCGCTTCCCCACGTCGATGGCCTTCGACACCCTGCACACCAGGTTCGCGGCCCGCAATGCCGCCCGCGCGGCCGCCGCCAACGGCGAGCCGGCCGGTCTTCCGGCGGATGAGCAGGCCGAGGCGCGGGTCGTGGCCGGCGTCACCCCCTCCTGACCCCGGTGGGGCCTGCGGGACTGGTCGATCGAAGTGCCGGAAGGCCGCATCTCGGCACTTGTCGGCCCGAACAGCGCCGGCAAGACGACGCTGCTGCGGCTGCTCGTCGGGCTGCGCCGCCCTATGGCGGGAGAGGCCCGAGTGCTTGGACGGGCGCCCGCGCAGGACGAGGACTTCCTCGCGAGCGTCGGCTTTCTCGCCCAGGAAATCCCCCTCTACCGGCAGCTCTCCGCGGCCGAGCACCTCCGGATCGGCGCCCACCTCAACCGCGGGTGGGACGCCGCCGGTGCCGAGCAGCGGCTCACGGCGCTGCGGATTCCGCTCGACCGCCCCGTGCACTCGCTCTCAGGTGGCCAGCGCGCCCAGGTCGCGCTCAGCCTCGCGCTCGCCAAGCGGCCGCGCGTCCTCTTGCTCGACGAGCCGCTCGCCGCGCTCGATCCCCTCGCCCGGCGGGAGTTCCTCACTTCCCTCGCCGATGTGACCGTCGAAGGTGACGTCACGGTCGTGCTCTCCTCACACCTCGTGCACGACCTCGAGCGTGTCTGCAACCACCTCATCCTGCTCTCGGCCTCCCGGGTGCGCCTCTGCGACGACATCGAAGACGTGCTCGGCGCTCACCGGGTGCTGGTCGGACCGCGGCGGAGCACCGCAGAGCTCGAACGCCTCTTTACCGTTGTGAAGGCGACGCAGACCGAGCGCCAATCGAGGGTGCTCGCCCGCCTCGACGGCCCGGTGCTCGATCCGGCCTGGGAGGTGTCCGAGGTCGGGCTCGAAGACATCATCCTCGCCTACATGTCCAAGGACGAGGCCCTTACTGCCGGGTCGCTCAGCATGGCCGGAGGCACCGAATGACGTTCCTCATCTGGAGACTGCACCGCACGCACGCCATTGTCTCAACCGTCGCGATCGTGGCGATCACCGCCGTGCTCGTGCCGACCGGGATCGCCATCGCAAACTCCTACCACCACGCCGTCACCAACTGCTCGGTCAACCACGTCGGCTGCGGCGACATCGCGAGCACCGTGTTCGGCAACGACACCGTCTTGATGGATCTCGTGCAGACTGCGGCGTTGGCAGTCCCGCTCGTCCTCGGCATCAGCTGGGGTGGACCGCTCGTGGCGGGTGAGTTCGAAGCGAGCACCGAGGACTTCGCCTGGACGCAGGGGGCGACGCGCCACCGATGGGTGCTCACGAACATCGGCTGGGCTCTTCTCGCCGCGGCCGCGTGGGGAGGTGCGCTGGCGGCACTGTTCACGTGGTGGCGTGGAGCGGCGAACGCTGCCTTCGGACCCGTCCAACTCCTGTCCTTCGACATCCAGGGTGTCGCCCCCGTGGCCTACGCCGTGTTCGCCATGGCGTTGGGCATCGCCGCTGGAGCGCTCTTTCGACGAGTCGTGCCGGCGATCACGACGACGCTCGTTGTCTTCGCCGCCCTGCGCATTGTCGCGGCGCTCGTCCTTCGCGAACACCTCGCCGTGTCGAAGAACGTCTCACGTTTCTATTGCTCAACCCAACCAGGCGGCCTTCAGCCCCCGCTATCGCCACTGGCCGTTCCGTTGCTGCTCAAGCCCCGGCACCACGCGGAATCGCGGATTCCGTGGGGCGCTACACAGGCGCGTGTAACCGATGTTGGTTACACGCAGTTGTGGTGGTGAGCCGGAAACGGTGATCCGCCGCGTGCAGCATCCCTGACTCTGCTCGTCGGATCGTCGATCAGGGGCGGTCGTCCCCTGGCTGGAGGAGCCTGCCGTTCTTCGACAGGTCCGGGTCGGTGCATGCGGAGAGGTTGAAACAGCAGGGCCGTCTCTTCCCGCTCTTCATCTTCGAGATGCTCACGTCGACCCGTCGTCTGCGCGTGTCAGGGTTCTTCGTGGCGTTGACCCAACGCACCCATTCCCAACGCGCCATCGGGGTGATCTCGTTCCACAGGTCCTGGATCTTCTGCGGGGCAGCTGCCAGAGCTGTCGCAAGATCCTGGGGCACGCTCGGCTCTGGCCAATCCTTGGTCACCTCGATGTCGAGCGTCGCAGTGTCACCCGCGCTGATACCAGCAGCGTGTTGCAGCGTGTCATCGACCCTTATCCAGTGGCCAAAATTTCCGTCTGGTTCGAGCACCGTCTGGAACTCGACGCCATTGATCGTTCCGTGGACGGCCACCTGCCCGCGCGAGGGCAGGTTCTTGCTCGCCGTCTCAGGCAACCGCAACACAGTCGATGTGTCGATCGTGGACAGCGTGGCGTCGAAGCGAATGATCGCTCCCTCTGTACGCTGAGTCACCGCCGTCCCTCATCTTCTCCGTTCCGGACACGCCACCCCGAGGGTGACACCCTCATCGAGTGCGTCACGGTTGACACTCTACAGCGGGGGTTCCCCGACGCGGGGCCGGGCCATGATCGGCGGAAGCGGCGACGAGGCCCACATCGCTGCGGCCATGCCATGGAGATCGGACAACACCCGATCGTCGGATTCAATGGGGCCGAAAGCCTCGCCCGTCGCGAGAACAACGCGTGCCGCCCGGTACCGCGGCGGCGCCGACCCATGCACCAGCGCGATCTCGAGCGCGCCCTGGTCGATCCAGGACAGGTCGTGATACAGCGCCACATTCGGGCGCCACGCGCCGCTGTTGCGCCAGCACGGCTTGCACAGCGGCAGGTTCTTGAAGTCCGCAAATTATCCGCATGGACAGCGCTCGTAAACGCCGACCCCACGGAAGGCCACGGGCTGGCGCTTGACGATGATCGAGGCGGGGTCGCGGCGCATGACGGTTCCTCCGGGTGAATAGATGCGACGCGGCCCGTTTGGCCGGACGGAGGACCCGGCGGAGGTCGCCGCAGGCGAGAACTCTTCAGGGCGCAGCCGGGTCTGACGTCTGGCAGGGTCGCTGGATCGCCCCGGGGAGCAGGTCAAACGTGAAGACCTCCTGGTGGGGCGCCAGGGGATCGAACCCTGAACTCGCGGGTCAAAAGAAACCCGCCCCGGAGCCTTGCGCGCCCTACGTGCACGGATCGCTCGCCCAACTGCTCTCAATGCCCCCATAGCACCAGGACCGGCCCGCGCGGCCCGTATCCGCCCGGGTCGCGGCCGAGCAGCCGCACACGGCCGGAGCTCGGCGGGATCACCGTGGCCATCATCGGCAGCAGCGTGGTCTTCCCGGCGCCGTTGCGCATCCTATGTGGCCTGACCAGGGGAAACGACAACCGTGCCACCGGTAGGCGACAGGCGGATGGCTACTGCCCGTCTGGCTGGGCAGAAACTGACGGGAGGGCACCCAGGCCGTGGCATTGCGCGTCGGTCATCGGGGCTGCCGGGCCTACACTGGGATACATGAGCGCGATGCGTGAGGAGCTGCACCATTTGGTGGATCTGCTACCGGAGGCCGAACTGCGGCCAGCTCTCGAAGTGATCCGCGCT
>CAWKNX010000002.1:0-249387 GCA_963851085.1 uncultured Actinomycetota bacterium
TGGTGCCTGAACTGCTTTGTGATGACACCATCCAGATTCGCGCTAAGGCCGGACGCGCCCAGATCGGGCGGATGCCTAAGATCGGCGCGCCGTTGCCGGTGGCAAGCTAAGTTTGGGCGGGTCGTGGTGCAAAGGGGCGCCTTACAAGTACCGGACCAAGCCCGGCGCAACGGTTCCCACGGCGAGCGCGCCGGCGGGACAAATGTCACCAAGCAGGGTCAGGAGCCGTGGACCTGGCGCTCGCCGCACCGATCACGGGCATCCGCCGCTGGGACGAGGCGCCCTGGGACGAGGCGCCTGCCGAGACGAAGTTTGACATTACTCTTGACTAACACCAAATTTATGTAGCACATTGGAGAAGTATGGGAACGAAGGCGGAGGAGTCCACGCACTGCAGCCGCTGAACCGTGGGGTTCCGCCGCCTAACACCAAATTTATGTAGCACATTGTAGAGTATGGAGCCAAGGCGGAGGAGTCCACGCATGGCAGCCGCTGACCGTGGGGTCGCCGTGCGACGCAGACCGCTTGACCGACACGGACCACTCTGCCGCTGCGAGCGGCGACGGCCCGGCAGGCCCCGAGCAGCCGGTGCCGTAAAATGCCGAGACCGGGACCGCCGGTTGTGGACTTCGACACCCACCCGAGCCGCTACAGGCACTGGGAGCTGCGGGTCGATGGCCAGGCGGCCCGCCTGTCCCTCAACGTGGACGAGCAAGGTGGCCTGATGCCGGGTTACGAGCTGAAGCTGAACAGCTACGACCTCGGCGTGGACATTGAGCTCTACGACGCTGTGCAGCGGCTGCGTTTCGAGTATCCGCAGGTCCGCGCGGTAGTCGTGACAAGCGCCAAGGAGCGGATGTTCTGCGCGGGTGCCAACATCCGCATGCTCGCGCAATCGCCGCACGCGTGGAAGGTGAACTTCTGCAAGTTCACGAACGAGACACGCAACGCCCTCGAGGACGCGAGCGCCTGTCCGGCCAGACATGGATCGCGGCACTGAACGGCCCGACCGCAGGCGGTGGCTATGAGATGGCACTCGCCTGCGACGAGATCCTGCTCGTCGACGACGGGTCGTCCGCGGTCGCGTTGCCGGAGGTGCCGCTGCTCGGTGTGCTGCCCGCGACGGCGGGCTCACCCGCATGGTCGACAAGCGGGGCGTGCGCAGGGATGTGGCCGATGTGCTCGCGACCAAGGCGGAGGGCGTCTGTTGGCAGGGGGCTGCTGACTTTGGTCTGGTGGACGCCGTCGCACCGCCCAGGCAGTTCGAGGAGGCGGCGGCGGCGCGGGTCAGTGACGCGATCAAGCGCGGCACCCGGCCCGCAGATGCCAAGGGCATCGAGCTGACGCCGCTGCGGCGCACCATCGGGCCCTGACGCGATCAGCTATTGCCTCTTCGGCTGCGAGATCTACTGCTAGGGGGGCGTGGCGACCCCCACGTTGCCGGCCCCGGACGCGGTGCCGGCGACCAAGGGGGAACCGCCAAGGCCCAGGGCGCGGAAAGCTGGCTGCTCGCCGTCACCCTGCGAGCTCGACGACCTGATCCTGCGGCTGCGGGTGAACGAGTCTTTGACAAGTATCGGCATCTGGCTGCTGCGGACCGCGGGGGACCCGGCGACGATCGAGCTTTTTTTCCATTTCATGCTCAGCCACCGCGGTCACTGGCTGGCGGGGGAGATCCTGAACTACTGCAAGCGGAGCGCGCTCAAGCGGCTGGATGTCACGAGCCTGAGCCTGTTCGCGTGATCGAGCTGGGTAGCTGTTTCGCCGGCAGGCTGGCAGAAAGCTTGCCCTGGCTGCCTATCTGGGCTATATGTTCGACGGGCTGCGGCCGGAGGCAATGAAGTAGCTGGGGCGCGCCCCAGCCGCCCGGCGGCTCGGAAAAAGCAAGACGGGCCGCTGCCGATGGCCAACTTGGAGCTGTCCCGGCTTGAGAGCAGGTTCTCGGGGGCACCGAGGGACCGCCTGGCCGCAGCGTGGTTGGGCGCGCGCGCACGGAAAGGGGAAGCGGCGGCGGAGCCGTGTGGGGTCACATTCACCTTCGAAACACCAACTGGGACGCAGGAGCTGCGCATCGCGCTGGAGGAGCGTGAAAAAAAAAGCCCGGACGCGCTGACCGGTATGGAGGCGCAGAACCGGTTCACCGGCCCTGAAACGGTGGAGACCAAGATCTTCGGGCGGCTGTCCGCATGGCAGAACTGGATTTTCCAGCGCCCGAACGCCGCAGGCCCGGAGGGCGCGCTGCCCGCTACGAACCGGCCCGGGCGGCCGCATACGACCGGAGTGAGTGTGACCTGTCCGTCAGCCGAAGCAACAAGCCAAGGCACAGGCGCAAGCAGCATTGATCTCACACACGGAGACAGGACATGAGGACGTTGATCTTGCCACTGACCGCAGGCTGCAAAAGGCCTGGAGTCCTGGCAGCCCAACTTCCTCACCTGGTGGCGTGAGCTTGGGCCAATGGTGTCTTCAAGCAGAACGAGATCTCTCTGCGCACCCGCGGTCGCCGTGGGGGGGGATGGGGGGGCGCATTTCGGTTACTGCCGCACGCCCAAGTACCGGTGGGGGACACTCCGCGCCCAGCCACGGCGAGCACGCGGGCGAGCCGGCTGGAAGGACATCCCCCGGCGCGGTAAGGCGTGGACCCGCCGTGCCTCGTGGTGATCCGAGGGCGGCCACCGAGCCCGCGTTGGTTGAGCAGCAGCGCCATCCTGGGTGGCACCGCGCGGAGCCTGTACGACCTGCGCAAAGTTGGCCTTCCAGGTCAACGTGGAGGAAGGCCGTCACCTGTGGGCGATGGTCTACCTGCTGCACCGCTACCTCGGCCGCGACGGCCGCGACGAGGCGGAGATGCTACTGCGGCGCAACTCAGGCGAGTTGACCAGCCGCGGAGCCTCGGCGCGTTCAACGAGCAGACGCCCGACTGGCTCGCGTTCTTCATGTTCACCTACTTCACCGACAGGGACGGGAAATTCCAGCTCGGCACCCTGAAGGAGAGCGCGTTCGATCCGCTCGCCCGGACCTGCCAGTTCATGCTCAAGGAGGAAGCCCACCACATGTTCGTGGGCATCACCGGCCTCCAGCGGGTCGTCGAGCGGACGGCCGAGCTCATGCGGCGCCACGACACCGAGGACATCTGGCATTACGGCGGGATCCCGCTCGACATCATCCAGCGCTATCTCAACTTCCACTTTTCCGTGTCGATGGACCTGTTCGGCTCGGAGGTGAGCACGAACGCCGCCAACTACTTCACGGCGGGCCTCAAGGGCCGCTGGATGGAAACCAGGCGCACGGACGATCACCGGCTGCTCGATCAGGTGACCGGCATCAGCCGGGTCCGCGACGGGAGTCTGGTTACCGACGAGGTCCCCGCGCTTTCCGCGCTCAACCTCGACCTGCGCAGGGAGTACGTCGCGGACTGCGCGACCGGCGTAAAGCGGTGGAACCGCGAGCTGGCCGACGCCGGCCGCCGCACCGGCTGTTCCTGCCGCACGAGGGCTTCAACCGCCAGGTCGGCGGTTACGCGGGCGCGCACATCACCCCGACGGGTGAACTTGTCGACGAGGCGGCGTGGGAGCGGCGCCGTGACGCGTGGCTGCCCTCGGCGGTGGACAGGCTCCGCGTCGGGGAACTCATGCGGCCGGTATACGAGCCGGGCAAGTTCGCGGGCTGGATCGCGCCACCGTCGACCGGCATCAACGGCGCCCCGCCAGACTTCGAATACGTCCGGGTCGACTAGCTCGCCCGCGCTACCGGGCTCGCCGCCCCGCTGAACTTATCCGCCCCACTGGCCTCATCCCGCCTCACCCGCCACCGCCAAGGTGCGCCCTTTTCCATGCACAGCCCCGCATATCGCCACGGCCGTCAATAGGTACCATTGCTCCGCTGGCGGCGTTTCATGATCGCGGTAACTTTTCCGCGCATATCGCCGAAAACTTACCGCGATCATGAAAGCCCGGCGCTGCCCGCCGCTGTCCATTCCCTGGAATCGTGATCCATGCCTGTTGGGCGTCGGAATGGCGCGCCATGCACCACGGAATCTCGCGCGGCCAGGCCAGGCCGCTGCGGGGAAAACGCGCGCTCCCCGCTCCGGGTGCCAGCCGCCGCCTGGCACCGGTTTTGGAGGCTGGAACTGGGCTCATCTGCCAAATCTCTAGGTTTGGCGGCGCCACTGGGACGTGCTGGGGCTGGGCCTTAGCTAAAACGCCCGGTCGCCCACACGCCCGCAGCGCCGCCGTCTCCGTCCCTGCGCAGCGGACACTAAAAAAAAAACGCAGCATCATCAGGTAACCGGTTGGCCCGTCGCCCACCGACGCTCACTGTTCGGCGCGAACCGTCCGCACGCTGCACCACCCTCATGCCGCACTCAGCCCACAGCACCGCCGCACCGCCCCATGCCGAATCGGTCCCCAAGTCCCGTGATGATCGCCAGCCAGGTCACGCTGCTGCGTCTCACTCACTGGCTGGCCACTACCTACTACCTGCTGTGGGCGCACTGCGCAGCCATCCTGCTGACGCGCCCACAGCCTCAGTGAACACCCCGCCCTGATCTGACGCACCGCACATGACGCCAGCTCTGGCGCGATCAGCTCCACCTCACTCCAGCCGCGCACAGCAGTCCCCGGCCACCGCCCGCACGTAGCCCGCATGGCTGGACCCCGCCGTGGCGCTGCCGGGAACCCGACTGCAGAGTTTACTACTGCCAGCCGACGTCACAGCCGGCCGTTGGCAAGCTCACCGCCTCACCGCCCACGGCCCGCAGCACCCGGACGACCTCCGCCGCCGACGCGACATCGGTGACCGCCCGCTATCCGTTCGGCCCACCCGAACCACAGAAGAAAGCTGTCGCCGCCTAGCGGTTAGACCGCGTGGCGGTTTCGCACACTCAGTGGGCGCCTGCCTTGGTACCGCGACAAGTTGCGTCTCATAGTCACCGCCGTTTACCTCGGCGGCGGGCTCCAGGTCTGCCGGGTCGTCCCATTCAGCCATCGCATGCCGCTCCCGCGTCGCTCCGGGTGTGGATCGTTTCGACATTGCCGTCTCGCGCGGCCTGGTGCGCTCCCGGCGGGAGGGCACCGTGTCCGGCCGTTCACGCCTGCCCTGCAGCCAGCCGCCTGCGCCGACTGCGTAACCGGATGACGACTGGCCCCCTGCGTCAGAGGAATTTCCGCCTCTGCATGGTGGCTTACCCTATGGTTATGCACAATTACCCCACGCTGCTGCTGGAAATCCGGCCAGACATTGCCTCGGCGCTGGCATCGTGTGACGTACCTGCCCGCACGCGATCTGGCTGGCGCAGGGGTGGACCCAAAACGAGCTGGGCGGCTGGTGCTCGGCTACTCGGACGTGGGCCTCGCGGGGTGCTGCGCGGCGAGCAGGCTCCTTACCATCGACCCAGCAGACGCGAGGTCGCGCGCGCCTCGCGTTCAACCGTGCACACGCCCCGTGCGGTTTGGTGGAGCGCGGACGACCACGAAAAGGTGAGAGTTCGGCAAGTGGCCGCGCGCCCTCCGGCGCCGCGACGGTGGCTCGGCAGGGCCGCAGCCGGACGCTGACCATCAGGGGTGCCTACCGGCGGCTGGAGGCGATGCACCTGAGCTGCGCAGCCCGGCTGAGGCCGACATCGGCGGAATCCAGTCGCCTCGCATCCCAAGCCCTCTCCGCCACCGGCCGCACCCACGCGTCAGAACGCGTCATCTCCTCGCCAAAGCCCGCGAGGACCTCCGCCGCGCCTGCACCGCCCAGCTGGCTGTGCGCCCCGGCTCTGCGCGCCTTCGACCACAGCTACGCGAGGCAATGCCCGGTCGCTACGATCGCCTGCACCGGGCACCGCGGCCTGCCCGGACCAACACAGTGGCTCATCGACACCGCGCGGCCATCCGCGACGACCTTTCCCACCACACCCCCCTGGCCTGGTCGGCCTGTCCTGCCTCGCCGACTGTGCTCTCACCGAGATCTTCGCGCGGGCCGTCCTGGCACGGTGAAGCTCGAAAGTGATCGTGCCCGCGCGCCGCTACCGCGAATCTCAGCTACCGCAGCGGCACCGACACGCATATCGCGCAGGCCGCAGCAGTACACCCGTTCCCCTTCACCGACTCCACCGCCAACGTGCACATGCGCGCTAGCGTGCGCATGCTCGACCTCGCCGACGAACTCCTCGCCGTCTGGGACAAACCAGCACGAGGCTACGGTGGAACCGCCGACGTGATCGATGCCGCCGGCAAGCGCCACCACGTTGATGTCCTCTGGCCACCCCGCGCCGCCAAGGAGCCCTGCCCGAGTTGGCGGCACCCGATCATGGGATGTCGCTGTGGGGGTCTCGCGACAGTACGATGCTGGTGTGGGCTACTGGACTATTCGGCGTGACTTCTCCCGCCAGCTCAACGATGCCGCGCTGGAGCCTGACGATCCGAGTGCACGTGTGCGCATCTACGACGCACGAGCTGCATCTCTGCGGACGACCCCGTGCCTCCTGTGGAGGCCGCACTCAAATGCTGGGGGTCGGCACGAGTCGTTCGGGATCTTGTTCTAGTTCCAGCGGGCGAGGTAGGCGCCGCAGCGCCTGGGGTTAGTTGGTGAAGAGCCGCCGCCGCTTTGCGGGTCGGTGACCGCGCGCTGTGTTACCGACACGGTCCCGGCGCGGGCGGAAGGCGAGCCGATGTCCTCGCGGCCCTGGACCGTGCCGCACGATCAGCAGGTCGTTTGGCAGCAGCCGGACCGTGAGGCCGAGTCCTATTCTCGCTGCACCGTCCACGCCTCGTGCCCTGACCAGTCGGCTCGCGGAACACGACCGTGCCGCCGACGCTCGTGCGGGCGCTGAGCAGGAGATGTCCAGGCACGTACGGCGGCGTGCGGAGCGGCGGCTGCCGGAAGCAACGTAGGCGCTGGTCACCGTGAGCGATGGGGCTGCCGCGGCACCGTGCGGTGCTGCGCGGCTGCATGTCAGCGCGCACGCCGGCGCATGGCGGCGCGGCCGCTTCATCCATCCCCTCCGGGTGAGGATTCCGACACCCTCCTTCCCGATGCTCTCATGCGGGCGGCCGGCCCCCTCAGCCAGGGGTCGCCCTGCCGCCGCGGTGGCCACGCCGCTGCGGCAGGCCGCCGCCCGCATGAGAGCATCGGGAAGAGGAGTATCGGGATGACCGCAACGACCGGAGGGCGATGATGAAGCGGCCGCGCCGCCATCGGCGGGCGATCGCGGGCGCCCTCGCCGCGTGCGCGCTGACCGTGGCCGCAGGCGGCTGCACCGCACGGGTCGCGGCAGCCCCGTCGCTCACGGTGACCAGCGCCTACGTTCCGCTTCCGGTAGCCGCCGCTCCGCACACCACCGTCGCGTACCTGGACATCCGCAACGACGGCGCGCCCGACCGCCTGCTCAGCGCCCGCACGAGCGTCGGCGGCACGGTCGTGTTCCGCGAGCCGACTGGTCAGGGCACGACGATGAAGACGGTGCAGACGATCAGAATTCCCACGGCCTCCACGGTCCGGCTGCTCCCGAACGACGCGCACCTGCTGATCATCGGCGCGGGCCACCTGCAGGGCGGCAAGGACATCACCATCCTGCTCACCTTCGCCCGCGCCGGGACCGTGTCGGTAACAGCGCAGGTCACCGACCCGCAAAGCGGCGGCGGCAGCTACTTCACCAACTGACCCCAGGCGCTGCGGCGCCTACCTCGCCCGCTGGAACTAAACAAGATCCCGAACGACTCCGTGCCGACCCCCAGCATTGAGTGCGGCCTCCACAGGAGGCACCGGGTCGTCCGCCGAGATCCGCTCGTCGTCGTAGATGCGCACGTACCTGGGATCGTCAGGCTCCAGCGCGGCATCGTTGAGCTGGCGGAAGAAGTCACACCGAAACGTCCGGTCGCCCACGCCAGCATCGTACTGTCGCAACCCCCCACACGAACGTCCATGATCGGGTGCCGCCCAGTCTCAGGCAGGGCTCAGCCGTCTCTGGCGGCGCCGGGTGGCCAGAGGACGTGGACGGTCATCTGGCGCTTGCGGGCGGCATCGATCACGTCGGCGGTTCCACCGTAGCCTCGTGCTGGTTTGCCGTCCCAGACGGCGAGGAGTTCGTCGGCGAGGTCGAGCATGCGCTCGCTGGCGCGCATGTGCGCCTCGGCGGTGGAGTCGGTGAAGGGGAACGGGTGTACTGCTGCGGCCTGCGCGAGGAGGGTGTCGTATTCGGCGTGTGCCGCTGCGGGTAGCTCGTCGCGGTAGCGGCGCGCGGGCACGATCACTTCGAGCTTGCCGCCGGTGTCCAGGACGGCCCGCGCGAAGATCTGGTCGGCGCCGTCGGCGAGGCAGGACAGGCCGACCAGGCCCGGGGTGTGGTGGGAAAGGTGGTCGCGGATGGCGGTGTCGATGAGCCGCTGTGTTGGTCCGGGCAGGCCGCGGTGCCCGGTGCAGGCGATCCGGGTCACCGGGGCATTGCCTCGCGTAGCTGCTGGTCGAAGGCGCGCAGAGCGGCGGCCGGCTGGGCGGTGCAGGCGCGGCGGAATTGGCGGGCTTTGGCGATGACGCGTTCTGACGCGTGGGTGCGGCCGGTGGCGAGGGCTTGGGATGCGAGGGCGACTGATTCGCCGATGTCGCCTCGCCCCCGGCTGCGCCGGCCAGTTCGTGCGCCGGCGTGATCGCCTCCAGCCGCCGGTAGGCACCCGTGATCGCGGTCAGCGTCGGTGCGGTTATCTCATCCAGCCCCGCCCGTCGCGGCGCCGGGAGCGCGGCCAGGCCCGCCAGAGCCACCGCTTTGCCGAACTCTCGCCGTTTCGTCGGATTCTCCCTCCCTCCGCGCTCACCAAACCGCACCAGGTGCAGCGGGACGCCGAGGCGCGCGCCGACCTCGCGTACCTGGTCAATGGTGAGGACCTGCTCGCCGCGCAGCACCCGCGAGGCCCACGTCTGCGAGTAGCCGAGCACGGCCGCCAGCTCGTTTTGGGTCCACCCCTGCGCCAGCCGGATCGCGTCCATCAGGGCAGGTACGTCACACGATGCCAGCGCCGAGGCAATGTCTGGCCGGGACCAGAATTCCGGCGGCAGCCTGGGGTGAGTCCCGTTCATGACCGTAGGGTAAGCCGCCATCCGGGATCGGGCGGAAATTCCTCTGACGCAGGGGGCCAGTCGTCATCCGGTTACGCCATCGCGCAGCCGGCTGGCTGGGGCAAGCATGAACGGCCAGGACAGCGGTCCGTATCCGGCCGGAAGACGCCCGGCCGCGCGAGACGGCAATGTCGAAACGATCCACACCCGGAGCGACGCGGGAGCATGCGATGGCTGAATGGGACGACCCGGCAGACCTGGAGAGGCTCGCCGCCGAGGTAAACGGCGGTGACTATGAGACGCGACTTGTCGCGTCCCAAGGCAGGCGCCCGTACCTGCATGTGCGAAACCGCCACGCGGGTGTGCTGACCGAGAACATCTACTGCGGTGACGGTTTCTTCTGGTTCGGGTGGGCCGAACGGATAGCGGCGGTCACCGATGTCGCGTCGGCGGCGGAGATCATCATGCGGGTGCTGCGGGCCGTGGGTTCCGGGCGGTGAGCACATCGCTGGGTGAGCCCTTGCCGAGCGGCCGGCTGTGACGGATCGGCTGGCGGGGATGAGGTGGACTACCGCGCGGTGTTCCCGGCGGCGCCGGCAGCGGTGCCGGCCGTGCGGGGCTACGTGCGGGCGGTGGCCGGGGACTGCTGTGCGCGGCTGGATGAGGTGGAGCTGATCGCGTCAGAGCTGGCGTCATGTGCGGTGCGTCAGACGCCGGGCGGGGTGTTCACTGTGAGGGTATGGCGTGAGCAGGGATGGCTGCGGGTGGAGGTCGCCACGGCGGGTAGTGGGTGGTGGCCGGCCGGTGAAGGTGAGGACGCAGCGGCGTATGGGTATGGGCTGGCGATCGTCGCGGGACTTGGGGACCGATTCGGGCATGACAGCTTGGCAGGCGGTGCGGCGGTGCTGTGGGCTGAGGTGCGGGCATGAGGGTGGTGCAGCGTGCAGACGGCTCACACCGACGGTGAGCGTGGTGGAGACGGGCCAACCGGTTACCTGATGATCTGCCCAGCTGCGTCGCCCGCAATGTCCGCTCGCAGGGACGGAGACGGCGGCGCTGCGGGCGTGTGGGTGACCGGGCGTTCGGGCTTAGGCCCGGCGCCCGCACGTCCCAGTGGCGCCGCCAAACCTGGTCGTTTCGCAGCTAAGCCAAGTGCCACCTCCAAAACCGGTGCCACGCGGCGGCTGGCACCCCGGAGCGGGAGCGCGCGTTCCCCCCGCAGCGGCCTGGCCTGGCCGCGCGAGTTCCCGTGGTGCATGGCGCGCCATTCCGGCGCCCAACAGGCCGTCGATCACGATTCAGGAAATGGACAGCGGCGGGCAGCGCCGAGCTTTCATGATCGCGGTAAGTTTTCGGCGATATGCGCGGAAAAGTTACCGCGATCATGAAACGCCGCCAGCGGAGCAATGGCACCTATTGACGGCCGTGGCGATATGCGGGGCTGTGCATGGAAAAGGGCGCACCTTGGCGGTGGCGGGTGAGGCGGGATGAGGCCAGTGGGGCGGATAAGTTCAGCGGGGCGGCGAGCCCGGTAGCGCGGGCGAGCTAGTCGACCCGGACGTATTCGAAGTCTGGCGGGGCGCCGTTGATGCCGGTCGACGGTGGCGCGATCCAGCCCGCGAACTTGCCCGGCTCGTATACCGGCCGCATGAGTTCCCCGACGCGGAGCCTGTCCACCGCCGAGGGCAGCCACGCGTCACGGCGCCGCTCCCACGCCGCCTCGTCGACAAGTTCACCCGTCGGGGTGATGTGCGCGCCCGCGTAACCGCCGACCTGGCGGTTGAAGCCCTCGTGCGGCAGGAACAGCCGGTGCGGCAGGCCGGCGTCGGACAGCTCGCGGTTCCACCGCTTGACGCCGGTCGCGCAGTCCGCGACGTACTCCCTGCGCAGGTCGAGGTTGAGCGCGGAAAGCGCGGGGACCTCGTCGGTGACCAGACTCCCGTCGCGGACCCGGCTGATGCCGGTCACCTGATCGAGCAGCCGGTGATCGTCCGTGCGCCTGGTTTCCATCCAGCGGCCCTTGAGGCCCGCCGTGAAGTAGTTGGCGGCGTTCGTGCTCACCTCCGAGCCGAACAGGTCCATCGACACGGAAAAGTGGAAGTTGAGATAGCGCTGGATGATGTCGAGCGGGATCCCGCCGTAATGCCAGATGTCCTCGGTGTCGTGGCGCCGCATGAGCTCGGCCGTCCGCTCGACGACCCGCTGGAGGCCGGTGATGCCCACGAACATGTGGTGGGCTTCCTCCTTGAGCATGAACTGGCAGGTCCGGGCGAGCGGATCGAACGCGCTCTCCTTCAGGGTGCCGAGCTGGAATTTCCCGTCCCTGTCGGTGAAGTAGGTGAACATGAAGAACGCGAGCCAGTCGGGCGTCTGCTCGTTGAACGCGCCGAGGATCCGCGGCTGGTCAACGTCGCCTGAGTTGCGCCGCAGTAGCATCTCCGCCTCGTCGCGGCCGTCGCGGCCGAGGTAGCGGTGCAGCAGGTAGACCATCGCCCACAGGTGACGGCCTTCCTCCACGTTGACCTGGAACAGGTTGCGCAGGTCGTACAGGCTCGGCGCGGTGCGGCCCAGGTGGCGCTGCTGCTCGACCGACGCGGGCTCGGTGTCACCCTGGATCACCACGAGGCGCCGCAGGTCGCCGCGGTACTCACCGGGGATGTCCTGCCAGACCGGCTCGCCCGCGTGCTCGCCGTGGCTGATCACGCGCGCGGGGTCGCGCTCGGCGAGGAAGATGCCCCACCGGTACTCGGGCATGCGGCAGTAACCGAAATGCGCCCACCCGTCGCGGCCCACGGCGACCGCGGTGCGCAGATAGATCTCGTTCTGCTTGAACACCGTCGGCCCAAGCTCACGCCACCAGGTGAGGAAGTTGGGCTGCCAGGACTCCAGGGCCCGCTGCAGCCTGCGGTCAGTGGCAAGATCAACGTTGTTCGGGATCTTCTCCGTGTAGTCGATGCTGCTTGCGCCTGTGCCTTGGCTTGTTGGCGTTCGGCTGACGGACACGGTCACACTCGCTTCCGGTCGTATGCGGGCCGCCGGCCGGTTCCGTAGCGGCGCAGCGCGCCCTCCGGGCCTGCGGCGTTCGGGCGCTGGAAAATCCAGTTCTGCCATGCGGACAGCCGCCCGAAGATCTTGGTCTCCACCGTTTCAGGGCCGGTGAACCGGTTCTGCGCCTCCATACCGGTCAGCGCGTCCGGGCTGAAGGAGGCACGCTCCTCCAGCGCGATGCGCAGCTCCTCGTCCCAGTCGATGTCGTCGAAGGTGAACGTGACCAGGCCGGCCGCCGCCGCTTCCGCTGCGCCGAGCGGCACGCCGGCCAGCTTCTGCGCTGCGGCCAGGTGGTCCTCGTGCCCCCAGAACCTGCTCTCAAGCCGGGACAGCCCGTTGGCCATCGGCAGCGGCCCGTTGTTCATCCCGCCGAGCCGCAGGGCGGCTGGGGCGCGCCCGGCTGCTTCGTCCTCCGGCCGCAGCCCGTCGAGCATGTAGCTGCGATCGGCGGCCAGGGCGAGCTCTGCCAGCGAGCCGGCGAAACAGCTACCCGGCTCGATCAGCGCGAACAGGCTCCGGCTCGTGACATCCAGCCGCTTGAGCGTCCGCTTGTAGTAGTGCAGGATCTCCCCCGCCAGCCAGTCGCCGCGGTGGCTGAGCATGAACTCGTCGTAGGCCTCGACCGTCGCCGGGTCCCCCGCGGTCCGCAGCAGCCAGATGCCGATCTCGAGCTCGTTCACCCGCAGCCGCAGGATCAGGTCGTCGAGCTCGCGGGTGACGGCGAGCAGCCAGCTTTCCGCGCCCTGGCCGTGCAGTTCCCCGGCGCTCGCAGGCACCGCGTCCGGGCCCGCGACCGTGATGGTCGCCACGCCCAGCTCGCGGTCGATCTCGCAGCCGACCCGGGAATAGCTGATCGCGTCGGGCCCGATGGTGCGCCGCAGCGGCGTCAGCTCGATGCCCTTGGCATCTGCGGGCCGGGTGCCGCGCTTGATCGCGTCACTGACCCGCGCCGCCACCGCCTGCTCGAACTGCCTGGGCGGTGCGACGGCGTCCACCAGGCCCCAGTCGGCGGCCACCTGCCCGCAGACGCCCTCCGCCTTGGTCGCGAGCACATCGGCCACATCCCTGCGCACACCCCGCTTGTCGACCAGGCGGGTGAGCCCGCCGGTCGCGGGCAGCACACCGAGCAGCGGCACCTCCGGCAATGCGACTGCGGACGACCCGTCATCGACGAGCAGGATCTCGTCGCAGGCGAGTGCCATCTCATAGCCACCGCCTGCGGTCGGGCCGTTCAGTGCCGCGATCCACGTCTGTCCGGAACAGGCGCTCGCGTCCTCGAGGGCGTTGCGTGTCTCGTTCGTGAACTTGCAGAAGTTCACCTTCCACGCGTGCGGCGACTGCGCGAGCATGCGGATGTTGGCACCCGCGCAGAACATCCGCTCCTTGGCGCTTGTCACGACTACCGCGCGGACCTGCGGATACTCGAAACGCAGCCGCTGCACAGCGTCGTAGAGCTCAATGTCCACGCCGAGGTCGTAGCTGTTCAGCTTCAGCTCGTAACCCGGCATCAGGCCACCTTGCTCGTCCACGTTGAGGGACAAGCGGGCCGCCTGGCCATCGACCCGTAGCTCCCAGTGCCTGTAGCGGCTCGGGTGGGTGTCGAAGTCCACAACCGGCGGCCCGGTCTCCGCCGTTACAGCACCGGTGCTCGGGCTAGCCGGGCCGTCGCCGCTCGCAGCGGCAGAGCCGTCGCCGCTCGCAGCGGCAGAGCCGTCCGTGCTCGTGAGGGCGCCGGTGCTCATGGCGGCTGGGGCGCCGCCGGCGACCCCACGGTCAGCGGCTGCCATGCGTGGACTCCTCCGCCTTGGTTCCCATACTCTCAATGTGCTACATAAATTTGGTGTTAGTCAAGAGTAATGTCGAACTTCGTCTCGGCAGGCGCCTCGTCCCAGGGCGCCTCGTCCCAGGGCGCCGCGGCGGGCGGATGCCCATGAGATCGGTGCGGCGAGCGCCGGGTCACGGCTCCTGACCCTGCTTGGTGAGCTCGTTCCTCCCGCCAGCGAGTCGCCGTGGATCTCGGCGTTTCTTACCGGGCTTGGTCCGGATCTCCTGAGGCGCCTTAGCCGCGACCCGCGGAAACTTAGCTTGCCACCGGCAACGGCGCGCCGATCTTAGGCATCCGCCCGATGCGGCACATCCGGCCTTAGCGCGAATCTGGATGGTGTCATCACAAACAAGTCAGGCACCAAGCATGGAGGATTCGATGCATCCCGAGATAATCCGAGCCGTAGCCGAACAGCGGATCGAGCAGTGGCTGGCGACCGCAGAGGCCGACCGGCGGGCCAGGCAGACCAAGGCCACGAAGAGCCCGACCACGCAGAGCCGGATCATGTGGTCCCGCAGGCCACGCCTGCTGCTCGGCCGCCGCCGCGTCGTCGCAGAATGCCCCGCGGTGCCAGGCGCGTGAGCGGATGCTCGATCAGGTTCGCATCGGGGCGAGCAGATACTTGAATCCTGGGCTGCCGGTCACGACCGCCGGCTTGTCGGGACTGGTGAACTCAAGGGTGACGCCGCCCTCGCGACCGCCATGCTCCGCGTCCCCCGCCGCCGCACCACCTTCCTGGCCTTCCGTACCCGCGCTCTCCGCACGGTCCGCGTTCCCGGCGCCGTCCGTGTCATCCGGACCCCGTGCGCCGTCCGCGCCACCCGCGCTCCCGTGGCCCTCCGTGACATCCGGACCCCGTGCGCGATCCGCGCCGCCCGCGCTCCCGTCGCCGTCCGGACCATCCGGCCCGCCGACTCCCGGCCGTGCCTCCGCGCCCGGCCGTGCCGGGGCCTCCGCGCCCGGCCGTGCCTCCGCGCCGGGCCGCGCTCCCCAGCCCGCGCCTGCGGCGGCGATGCCATCGAGCAGGTACTGGGGCTTGAATGCGATTGCGAAGCCCTCTTCGCCCTCGAACTCGGCCTGGACCGTTTCCACCGCCCGCGATCCCTCACCAGATCCGGTCTCGATCACCACTTCGCCCGCGCCGAACGTGAGCAGCAGCCGCGACTCGCGGTCAGCGACGAGCGCGACCCGCCGGATCGCCTCGCTGAACGGCCCGGCTGCCAGCAGCGCGCGGCGCCCGAAGTCCCGCGGGAACCGCGACCTGTACGTGACGAACTCGGTACCGAGCAGGCGGGTCGTCAGCCGTCGGCCGCCCCCGTCGAACCCAATCAGCCCGTTCGCGTCGTGGGTTCCGCCCGCCTGACCCGCGCCGCCCGTTTCCCGGCCCAGGGCGGCCAGCGAGATCGCCACCTCCGTGCCCGCGGTCATGGTTTTCGCCGCGTCCGCCAGGGTTCGTGCGGGAACGAGGGCGGAGGCCTGGATACCCGGCTCAGCGGGCTGCCAGTCAAGCTCGCGCACGGCCATGCGATACCGATCGGTCGCCACGAGTGTCATGCGGCTGCCGTCGATCTCGATGAGGACACCAGTGAGCATCGGCAGGGTGTCGTCCCGGCCGGCCGCGACGGCGACCTGCCCGACCGCCGTCGCGAACCTGCCGCCGTCCACCGTGCCAGCCGGTGGCGGCAGCGCTGGCAGCGCAGGGAAGTCCTCGACGGGCAGGCTGAGAAGAGTGAACCGCGCGCTGCCGCAGCTCAGGAGGACGACGTCGCCGTCCGAGACGAGGTCCACGGGCTGTGGCGGCAGGCTGCGGGCGATCTCAGCAAGGAGCCGGCCAGCTACGAGCGCCCGGCCGGGCTCGGCCACGGCCGCGTCGGCTCCCACCCGCGCGGACACGTCGTAGTCGAAGCACGACAGGGTGAGCCCATCAGCCTCGCCTGCCTCGAGCAGCAGCCCGGCCAGGATCGGGATGACCGGCCGGGTCGGCAGCGCCCGGGCCGCCCACGCGACCGCCTCGGCCAGGGCGTCACGCCCGATCCGTAACCGCATCGCTGCCTCCCGCGCCGCCGCATTCTCTTTTCATGCATCGTGACACGAAGGGCTGACAAACGGATCCGCGCCATGGCTGGCCCGTAGGTGGCGCCCTGGCGCCGCCTACGGGCCAACGATCAAGCTCGTCCGCCACCGTGGCACATCCACGTGCTCAGCGGAGCGAACGGACCGCGCTGCCGAACACCTCGCGATAGGAAGGGGCACCCGGCCGGCCGGGCGCGGCGAGGATCGCGTGTGCGATGGCGCGGGAGAACACATCGGCCGCGGCGCCGAGAAGATCCTGGAACACCGCGAGATCGGCGGGCCCGCCGCGGCCACCGCCGAGCCCGAACACGGCGTCGCCATCGATCATGGTATGCGCGGGCCGGATCGCGCGTGCGAGCCCGTCGTGGCCGGCGCTGGCCAGCCGGGCGCATTGCGCCTTCGTCAGCGCCGCATCGGTGGCAAGCACCCCGATCGTGGTGTTGAAGACGGCGCCGCGGCCGGGTGGCCGCCAGGCATCAAGGTCCGCCTGCTCCGGCACCCGGAGCCCGGTGAACTCGCCTGACAGGCGGAATCGGGCGCCGTAGAGTTCGCCGGTTTCCCGGTCCACGGGCGAGCCTGCGGCGTTGACGACAGCGAGGGCACCCACAACAGGACCGCCCTCGAGCACCGCACTGGCCATGCCGATGCCGCCAGCGAAGCCGCCCGCGACCGCACCCGTGCCAGCGCCAATGCTGCCCAGGGCAGGCTGATCTGGGTGCTGCCCGCCGCTGCCTCGCTCCCCCTGACCGTGCGGACCATGAACGCGGCCTGCCTCGCCGATGGCGGCGTCGTAGGCCGCCGCGCCCATATCCGCGCCGGGTACCGCCCGAAATGAACCGCCCCTGCCGAGATCGAAGATCACCGCCGCAGGCACGATCGGCACGACGTCTCCCGCACCCGCGCCAACCGGGTAGCCAATGCCCGCGTCGCCCAGTCTGGCCATGACCCCGTCTGCTGCTGCCAGGCCGTACGCGGAGCCACCCGCCAGCACCACTGCGTGCACCCGTTCCACGAGGTTGCGCGGGTCGAGCAGATCAGTCTCCCTCGTTCCTGGCGCCCCGCCCCGCACATCCACCCCGCAGGTCATGCCGTCCTGGCCGGTGAGCACGACGGTGACACCGGTCTGCCAGCCAGCACCGATCCGCTGTGCGTGGCCCACGCGGATGCCGGCGACATCGGCCAGCGAGTTCGTAGCGCCCGTGCGCACTGGCCCAGGGCCCGCGGGTGTCTCGTCATTGCTCATCTCGACGGTCATTATCACGCCAACCGGGTCGGGCGGCGACGACACCGGTGATCCGGGCGCTGGCAGCGGCGCACAGATCGGGGCCGGCCCGGTGACATTCTGCCGCCGCCCGGGCGGCCGGGGCATGGCGAGGGTGACTCAGGCATGACGCCTGGCCGGGTGCGAGACTACGTAAATGACCTACGTCGCCTCACCTGACCGGTACCAACAGCTCCCCTACCGCCGCTGCGGCCGCAGCGGAATCGAACTGCCCGCGGTATCACTCGGCCTGTGGCAGAACTTCGGCGATACGACGGCGACGGACACCCAGCGCGAGATCATCCGGCGTGCGTTCGACCGCGGGGTCACGCACATCGATCTCGCCAACAACTACGGCCCGCCGTACGGCTCCGCGGAGATCAACTTCGGCCGCATTCTCCGCGAGGACCTGCACTCCTACCGCGATGAGCTGGTGATCTCGACGAAGGCCGGCTACGACATGTGGCCGGGGCCCTACGGCGACCGGGGGTCGCGCAAGTACCTGCTCGCGAGCCTGGATCAGTCGCTGCGCCGGATGGGCCTGGAATACGTCGACATCTTCTACAGCCACCGCGCGGACCCGGACACGCCCCTGGAGGAGACGATCGGCGCGCTCGCGACGGCGGTGCGGTCCGGCAAGGCGCTCTACGCGGGGATCTCCTCCTACTCAGCGGAGCGCACCGCGGATGCCGCCAGGATCGCCAGGGAGCTGGGGACCCCGCTGCTGATTCACCAGCCGTCCTATTCGATGCTGAACCGGTGGATCGAGCACGGCCTGCTCGATGTGCTCGAGCGCGAGGGGATCGGCTGCATTGCCTTTTCCCCGCTGGCGCAGGGCATGCTCACGGGAAAGTACCTGCGCGGCATTCCCGAGGGATCTAGGGCCAGCCGCCCTGGATCACTGTCACGTGACCTGCTGAGCGAGAAGAACCTGGCCCACGTGCGGGCCCTGAACGAGATCGCGACGGCGCGCGGGCAGACACTCGCGCAACTGGCGCTGGCCTGGGCGCTGCGCGACGCGCGGGTCACGTCGGTGCTGATCGGCGCCAGCAGCACGGAGCAGCTTGAGGAGAACCTCGCCGCGGTCGGTGGGCCGCCGCTGAGCGCCGAGGAACTCGCGGCGATCGACGCGCACGCGGTCGAGGCCGGCGTCAACATCTGGGCGACCTCGAGCGCGTCCTGACCGGCGACCGGCGGGCCGAGCGGCCGGGCGCAACGTCAAGCAGGCGCGGTCAAAGATCGCTCCTGAACGGCCGCGCGGAGTGTCACACCGGGGCAAGAGGCGACAGCGAGAGGCGGCGGCGCAGTGCGCTCGCAACGGCGGACGGGGGCACCGCCGAAACAGCGAGTCACGCGCGGACGGGGGGACCGCGCCAACTGCGCCGCCGCACAGCGTCACTGTACAAGCCGCCGCAGGTGTTGGCGACAGCGGCACCACCTAATCTTAGTAGTGTCTTAGGAACTTCGTGTCGCGGCACCCACGCCTGGGCCCGGCGCGGCGAACGCCCCTGACATCCGGCAGCTGTGCGGGCGCACGACCCGCGCCACCTTCCGATAACGGAGATTTGGGTAAGAATTGGGTCTCACCCGAAATCCCGCCGGCGATGGGCTACTCATGGCGACCCCGTACGACGCGAGACCATGGCTCGGGTTCTACTCGGCAGCGGTGCCGCCCGACGTGGAGGTTCCCAACGTCCCCCTCACCCGGCTGCTCGACGACGCCGCCGCCAAGTACCCGCGCCGCCGCGCCCTGGTCTTCCTCGGAAAGACGATCAGCTACCGCACGCTCGCCAAGCAGATGGACCAGTTCGCCGGCGCCCTTTACGACCTGGGCGTGCACAAGGGCGATCGGGTCGCCCTGATCCTGCCCAACTCACCTCAGCTCGTCATCGCGTTCTACGGAACGCTTCGCCGCGGCGCCGTGGTGGTGCAGCACAATCCGCTGTACACCGCCGCGGAACTGCATCACCAGCTCATCGACTCCGGGGCAAAGGCCGCCGTCGTGTACGACGGCGCCTATGCGGCGCTGGCCGACGCGAGCCGCGGAACGCCGCTCCAGCACGTCATCGTCACGTCGCTGTCGGAGTACCTGCCGATGTCGAAACGGCTGGCGCTGCGGCTACCGCTGAAGCGGGCACGGGAGGCACGTGAGCAGCTCATCACCCCCGTGCCCGACGACGATCCAGGGCTGCTTTCCTTCCAGGGCTTACTCGGCCGCTCGCGCAGCAGGCACCACCAGGTGCAGGTGGACCCGCGCCGCGATCTGGCCGCGCTGCAATACACCGGGGGCACCACCGGCCTGCCTAAGGGAGCGATGCTGACGCACTACAACCTCGTCGCGAACGCCCATCAGACGGCTGCCTGGGATCCGGCCGCCGAACCCGGCCGTGAGACAACCCTGGCCGTGCTGCCGCTCTTCCACGTCTTCGGGCTGACCCTGTGCCTCACCACTTCGGTATTGATAGCAGCCACGATCGTCCTTGTGCCGAAATTCGACGTAGACCTGACGCTCAGCATGATCCGCGAATGGCGGCCGACCATTTTTCCCGGTGTCCCGCCGATCTACCAGATGCTCGCGGAATCACCCAAGGCACGTTCGGCCCGGATGACGTCCATCCGCGTCTGCGTTTCCGGCGCGATGCGGCTGCCGCGCGAGACAGTCGACACCTTCAGGCAGGCAACAGGCGGCGCGGCGGTCTCGCAGGGATACGGGCTGACCGAGGCGTCTCCCGTCGCGCTCGCGAACCCACTCGACGGCAACGCGCGGCACGTCTCGGTGGGGATACCGCTGCCAAGCACGTACGCACGGGTCGTCAGCGAGAACGATCCCCGGGCACAGGTACCGGTCGGGCAGGCTGGCGAATTGCTCCTGTACGGGCCGCAGGTGTTCGCGGGGTACTGGAACCAGCCGAAGGAGACCGCCGAGGTGCTGCTCGGCGGCTGGCGGTCACGTCACCGAGGCTCGCCCGCGTGGTGAGCGGCCCACGCGAGGAAGCAAAGTCCAGCGGCATGGATCCGGCACCAAGGTCAGCGACCGGGGCGCGGGCCCACGGACAGGAACCAGCTTGCTCGGCGCACCTCGCCCATCGCCTCCCTGCGCGTCGCCGAGTCGAGCCGGTCCAGGTACAGGATGCCGTCCAGATGGTCGACCTCGTGCTGCAGGCAGCGCGCCATTTCCGCACTGCCGCTCACGACGACGGGCTCGTTGCGCGCGTCCACGCCGCGCACCGTCGCCGACATCGCCCGCGCAGTCGGGAAGTACAGGCCGGGGATCGACAGGCAGCCCTCGTCGCCCGCCTGTTTCTCGTCCGAGACCTCGACAAGCTCGGGGTTGAGGACGTACCCATTGCGGCCATCGATGTTGTAACTGAAAGCACGCAGGCCGACGCCGATCTGGTTGGCGGCAAGGCCCGCACGCCCGGGCAAGGCGACGGTGTCCATCAGGTCGTCGATCAGGGCCTGGAGGTTCTTGCCGAACCGGGTGACCGGCGCGGCGGGGGTCTTGAGGATCGGATCGCCGAGGTATCTGATCTTCCGCTCTGGCATGGCAGGTGGCTCCAACGTTCTGTGCGTCTTGTGCGGGCGGCAAGGGGCCGCCGATGGCGCCCGTAGAGCGCGCTGTCACGTTTCCAGGGGTCCGGCAACCGCACGGTGCTGAGACTCTGGACGCGCGTCAGGGCAACGTTATGGCACTGACCGGATCTTCCATACGAACGCCGAGCCGGCGACTGTGATGGCGGCGACAGACAGATAGATAGATAGATAGATAGATAGATAGATAGATAGAGCGTCGGATGGCCGCCAAGCTGGGTGACCAGCGGCGCGGCGATCGCGGGAGCCAGCACCTGCGGCCCGGAGTTGGCGATGTTGATGATGCCCAGGTCCTTGGCCCGCCCCGCGGCGGAGGGAAGAACCTGCGTCACCAGGGCCTGGTCGACCGACAGGTAGATACCCGAATCCGAGGCCGAGGATCGCACCCGCGGCGATGCTGACCGGCCACGTCGGCCAGAGCGCGAGCATCACGGCCGGCCCCGCCATGACCAGGCCGGCGACGGTGACCAGCCGCTTGCGGCGGCCGCTGCGAGGTCATAGCGAAGCATCCACGGACGCCGACCTCGGAGTCCATCGCCGGCTGACGTTTCGTGATCCACGGCAGCGTCAGCACCGCCTGCGGGCGGCCACGCAGCGGCCAGCAGGGCCCCCGGCGCGGCGAGCAGGCGCTCGCGGCGGTGCTGCTCGAGCACCTGGCGTACGAAGAGAACGCCGTCGGCCCGACCCTGCTCCAGATGAAGGATTGGTGGCGGTGACGGGACCGGACAGGTCAGCCCGAGGCCCGGCGCGCGGAACCTGACCCCGCGGCCGCGGGCTGATCGGTGCGCTCGGTGCGCTCGGTGCGCTCGGTGCGCTCGGTGCGCTCGGTGCGCTCGGTGCGCTCGGTGCGCCGAGACCGTACCTCGAGGTGGTCGAGCAGCACCTGGGTGGCTGCCGCGATCGCGTCGACGGCGTGGTCGAACGCCTCCGCGTTATGCCCGGCTGGTGCGCGGAACCCGCTCACCTTCCGCACGTACTGCAGAGCGGCGGAGTGCACGTCCGCCTCGGTCACGTGCTCGGTGTACGGCTCGCGCAAGGTCTTGATACTGCGGCACATGCCCCAACACTACGAGCACGGCGCGCCGCCGCACGACTCGCCCGTGCCAGATCGCCGCCGCCGGCGATGGCGCTAGGTCATGGTCCATGAGGGCTGCCGCGTGGGGCGCCGCGTGCGGCGCAGCGGGGGATCCAGGGGGTCGCCCGCTGGGCCGGCACAGGGCGAACGGCAGCCGCGAGGCGCCGCGCGGGTGCGACGGGCACCGCCGACGTCAGCCGCGCTTGACCGCTTGCAGGGTGTAGCTGTGCGCCAGCCGCCATGGGCGGTCGATCAGCCGCCACTCACCGCCGCCGATCCGCTCCATCTGGCCCGGCAGCGCGTTCCACGGCACACTGTCGTGCTCGGCGAACCCGGTGACCTGAAACCCTTCCCCGAGGAGCGCGGTCACGACCTCGCCGAGACCGTGGTTCCATTCGTGCGTCCTGTTCTGCTCGAAGGTCGCGTCGGTCTCGACGTACGTCCCGCCGTCGTCGAATACCTGCGGCTCGGGCCGTTCGAAGTACGGGCCGTCCACCACGAGCAGATGGTCCTCGCGCGGGTCCTCGAGCGTGAACAGCATGGGGTGGCCCTCGCGCAGGAACAGCCGGCCGCCCGGGCACAGCAGGCCCGCGACCACCCCGGCCCACCGGGCGATGCTGGGCAGCCAGCACAGCGCCCCGATCCCAGTGAACACGAGATCGAAGGCCTCGCGGCCAAGGACGTCGAGCGCCTCGTACACATCGGCCTCGACGAAACGCACGTCCGCGCCCGACTGTTCGGCGATCCGGCGGGCCTCGGCCAGCGACGCCCCGGAGAAGTCGAGCCCGGTCATCCTGGCGCCGAGCCGCGACAGCGAGACCGTGTCGGTGCCGATGTGGCATTGCAGATGCAGCCCGCGAAGGCCGGTGATGTCCCCAAGCCTCGGCAGGTCGAACCGGACCACGTCACTGATGAAGGCGCGATCGGCGACGAAGCGGCCGACCGCGTAGTCGTGTGATGCCGCATGTGCCGGTGCCCGCTCGTCCCACCCGGCGCGGTTCAGCGTTCGGTAATCCTCCACCACTGCACTGTCCCACGGCCCGCCGCGGCGCTGGCCGGCGGGCCCGACCCGCAGGGTGTGCGACACGAATGTAGGGGTCGTTGATCGCCGAGTGGGAGCGGTTCAAGTCGCTGACCGGGCAGATCGCGGAGGTGAACGAGGCGATCTGCGATGCCCGGCCGGCGTTACCGCAGGCTGCCGCCACGGCCCCTGACTCCGGGGGGCAAAAAAGGACTCTGCGGGCAGCTCGCCGCGCGGCTCGCGGCCGACGCGGCCGCCGAGGTAGCCGCCCTTGCCGCGAGCGTGGCCGCGTCGCTGGGCGGCGGGGACGGCGTCGAGGCGGCGGAGCTGGCGATCCGGGCCGGGCTGACCCGGCTCGGCCGCAGCGTGCTGGAAGACCTGCTGGCCGCTGATGGCGGCTACCGCGACCCGCGCGCAGACTGCGGGGCCGACGCGGTACGCGAGGTGGTCCGCTCCCTCGACCCGCTGCCGGCCGCGCTGATCAACAGCCGCTTCGACGTCATCGAGACCAACGCCGCGTACGAAGAGATGTTCTGGGACTGGCACACGCTGCCGTGCGTGCACAAGAACCTGCTGTGGTGCTCAGGCGAAACGGATCAGGGAACCTCAGGGCAGGAGGCGGCGGACGACGAGGTGGTCACCATGGTCGGTGAGCTCACTGCCCCCGAGGAGACGGAGCATCAGGCCCGTCCGGGTAGCCGAGTGAGACAAATTCCACCTTGTCGGCAATAGAGCCGCACCTCGCTGTACCGGGCGCTGATATGCGCCGGCATCGGAAATTGGGCCATCACGATAGGGCATAATTGGCTCTCATCATGGATCGTTCAGCGACCGCCCCCGCACGCCCCTGGCCGCCCGCATGAGCACACCGGGCGCCCCAGCCAGCAGCGATGCCGGCCGCGGCAATGACCGCGCCGCCAGGCTCCGCGAGCTGCACCGGCCGGGCGACCCGCTCGTCCTGCCCAACGTCTGGGACGCCGCGTCGGCCCGCACTGTCGAAGCGGCGGGATTGCCCGCGGTAGCCACCAGCAGTGGGGCGGTCGCGGCGGCGCTCGGTTACGAGGACGGCGAGGCGGCACCCGCCGCGGAGATGCTGGCCGCGATCGGCCGCATCGCCGCTGCTGTCAATGTGCCGGTCACCGCCGACCTGGAACGTGGATACGGGCTCCCGGCCGCGGAGCTTGTCGAACGGCTCGCCGCCACCGGCGCGGTCGGCTGCAACCTGGAGGACTCCGACCCTCGCACGGGCGACCTGATCGACGCGGGCAGGCAAGCCGACTTCCTGGCCGCCGTCCGCGCCGCGGCCACCGCCGCAGGTGCCGACCTCGTGATCAACGCCCGCATCGACACCTACCTGCACGGCGACGCAGCGCCGGACGCGAGGCTCGCCGACTCGGTGGGGCGCGCGCAGCAGTACCGCAAAGCAGGAGCCGACTGCGTCTACCCGATCGTCCTGGCCGAGGCTGACGCGATCCGCACGCTCGTCAGGGCAGCTGGCCCGGTCAACGTGCTGCTGCGGCCGGGTTCGCCGACGCTGGCCGAACTGGCCGCCCTCTCGGTGGCGCGCGTGAGTCTCGGATCCGGCCTGCACCGGGCCGCGAACGCCTACCTCAGCCGCATGGTCGCCGCGATCCGGGCTGGCCAGAGCCCCTACGAGATGCCCGAATCAGGCTGAGCCCCTGGTTCCGCGTGGCCAGATATCGAGCGCCGCCGTCGCTGCCCGCGGGCTAGCCTTCCTGACATGGGAAAAACGGATCTGGATTACCTCGGTCACCTGGCGCGGGAGTCGGCACGCTTCGCGGAGGTGCTCGAGAAGGTCCCGCCGGACGAGCCGGTGCCGTCGTGCCCGGACTGGGACGCCGATGACCTGCTCTGGCATCTCGGTCAGGTGCAGTGGTTCTGGGGCACGGTCGTCCGCGAGCAACTGACCCGCTCGCAGGCAGAAGAGCGCATGCCGGAACGCCCGGCCGGCCGGGCGGCCTTGTCCGCGTTCTACGAGCACGCGAGCCGCGATCTTGGGGAGATCCTCGCCGCGACCCCGCCGGGCACGCCCGCCTGGACGTGGTCACCGGACAAGACCGCCGGGTTCATCCGCCGCCGCCAGGCACATGAGGCGCTGATCCACCGGATCGACGCGGAACTTGCCGGAGGCGACCGGACCCCTGCGGACCCCCTCCTCAGCGCGGACGGAATCGACGAGGTGCTGTGCGTCATGTACGGCGGGGCGCCGCCGTGGGGCACCTTCACCCCCGATCACGCGAAGACGCTCAGGCTCAGCACGACCGACACCGGCGACTCCTGGTTCGTCACGCTGGGCTGGTTCAGCGGCACCGACCCAGCCGACGGCACCGCCCGCAGCGAACCCGACATCCGCGTCGCGGGCAGTGACCCGGCCACCGAGCCTGCCGCCGCCTTCCGGGGCAGCGCCGCCGACCTCGACTGCTGGCTGTGGCGCCGGCCAGCCATCGGGCCGATCGAGCGCTCGGGCAGCCAGGAGGTGCTCGACAGCTTCGAGTCAACTATCGCGGGCGGCATCGACTAGGCCGGTGCGCGGACGGGAGCGCCTCCCACCAGCGTCGGCGAAGAGCGCGACGGCCCCGGCGGGATATTCGGGCCTGGCCTTGCGCGCACCACCGCGTCGCTGCGCGGATACGACCACGCGGATGCCGCCTGCGTCGATCACCTCGCCCATGCGAGGAACCAGCTCACCATGAACGCCGACGTTGCATGGGAGCTGACCACCCGGTTCCGCGCGGCCTGCCGCCTCCGCACACCCGCTGATCCGCAGGGGTAGCGTTGTCTGGCTGAATGCTGCAACGTCGCGGTGCCGGCTGCCCTGGTTCTCCGCGATAGCGGCCGATCCGAATCGAGGGAGCGTGCGTGGATCAGCTCAGCCTCGGCGTCATGTCGCGGTCGCGGAAAGAAAACGAGCACCGGCTGGCCATCCATCCGCTGCACCTCGAGCGGATCGAGGCCGGGCTTCGGGGACGCATCTACCTCGAGCGCGGCTACGCCGAACGCTTTGGCGTGCCAGACGCACGGCTGGCACCCCATGTCGCGGGCTTGCGCACTCGTGACCAGCTGCTCGCGGACTGCGATGTGATCCTGCTCCCCAAGCCGCTGCCGCAGGACCTGCGTGAGCTTCGCGAGGGCCAGGTTCTATGGGGCTGGCCGCACTGCGTCCAGAGCGAGGAGATCACCCAGCTGGCCATCGACCGGCGGCTGACGCTGATCGCTTTTGAGGCGATGAACCTCTGGGCCAGCGACGGCTCGTTCAGCCTGCATGTCTTCCACAAGAACAACGAACTCGCCGGCTACTGCTCCGTGCTGCACGCCCTGGAGCTCATCGGGACGACCGGCGAATATGGCCGCAGGCTCCGTGCGGCCGTCATCAGCTTCGGTGCGACCGGGCGCGGCGCGGTGACGGCCCTGGTCGCGCACGGCGTGACCGATGTCGACGTGCTCACCCACCGCGGTGTCGCCGCGGTCGCCTCGCCGATCCACTCGGCCCGTATGGTGCACTTCGAGCCCGACCCCGACGACCCCGGCCGCTGCCACGCGCTGAGCGACGGCCGCCGGGTACCCCTCGCGGCCTTCCTCGCCGAGTTCGACATCGTGGTCAACTGCGTGCTGCAGCACACCGACGCGCCGCTGATGTTCGTCACCGCCGACGAACTGGCCGCCTTCGCGCCGGGCAGCCTCATCGTCGATGTGTCGTGCGACGATGGCATGGGCTTCAGCTGGGCGCGACCCACATCGTTCGCGGAGCCGATGCTCACGGTCGGCCGCAACGTGCATTACTACGGTGTCGACCACAGTCCGTCGCTGCTGTGGAACTCCGCAACCTGGGAGATCAGCGAAGCCCTGCTGCCGCACCTGCGGCCGGTGCTCGCCGGCCCCCGGGCATGGGACGCCGACCAGACCATCCGGCAGGCCATCGAGATCCGTGACGGCGTCATCCAGAACCCGCGCATCCTGTCGTTTCAGCACCGCTCGCCCGACTACCCGCACGGCTTCGCGGCCCCGGTCAGTACATGAGCCAGGTGTCCTTGGACCCACCTCCGCGCACCCGGCCGACGATCTCGTCCCGGCCGGGCGCCACCCGGGTCAGCGCGATGGGGATGATCATGGGCTCGGCGCCGAAGCAGACAAAGGCCCGAAGATCTACCGCCCGTGGTTCCAGGCGCCCGCCGACGAACGTCGGATGGGTCGACAGGGACACGGTCTCCTGCGCGATCCAGCGCGCCGGGTCGGCGAGGATCCGGTCACGGACCCCCCGCAGTTCGGCCGGGGTGGCCGCTGGGCCGATCACGGCCTCCTCGTCCCGGTATCCGTCCAGGGGCTTGATCACCAGATCGTCCAGCCGGTCCAGTACCTGGGCGCGCTGCCCGGCGTCGCGGCACAGGAACGTCGGAACGTTGTCGAGCAGCGGCCGTTCACCGAGGTAGTACTCGGTCACCTGCGCGGCGAAGGCGAACAGGCTCGTGCCGTCGGCGACACCGTTTCCCGGTGCGTTCGCCAGGACCAGTGCGCGCTTCCCGATCGCCGCACGCAAACCGGGCCCGAGCGGGCTGCCATCCGCACCTGTGGCGGCGAACAGGTCGTCCTCATCCATGCGGCGATACAGCACCTCCACCCGGCGGGCAGGCTCCGGTCCCTCGATCCAGACACCGTCGTCCGCCGTGCGCAGGTCGGCCGGGCACACGAGGGGAATCCCCATCTCCCCGGCCAGCAGCCGGTGCTCGTAGAAGGCCGCGTCCGACGGGCCAGCGGTGACCAGGGCCAGGGCGGGCGAAGCCGTCGTCAGCGCATAGCGCAGCACCCTGATCGCCCGCGCGGGTGCCGACGCGCGGGAGGCGAGGACGAGGTCGGGGAGAATCCGGGCGCTCAGCCAGCGGTTCGCGATCGCATAGCCGATCCCGGCGGGAACCCGCAGGTTGTCCTGGAGCACCGCCCAGCGGCCGGCGCCGTCCCTGACAAGGTCGACGCCTGCCACCGCGCACCGTACCGCCGACCGGGCCACCAGGCGCCCGGATGCCCGCAGACCTGGCGACTCGTCGATCACCCAGGCTGGCAGCACACCGTCACGCACGATCGCGCGCTCGCCGTAGGCGTCGTGGAGGAACAACTCCAGGGCGCGGATCCGCTGCGTGAGCCCGGCACGCAGCGAGCCCCAGTCTTCCGCGGCGATGACCCGGGGAATGATGTCGAAAGGAAAGAGCCGGGCTTCCTCCTCGCCGTCGACGTGGCAGGTCATGTCCAGCTGCCGCTGGACGTTGTCGCGCTGCCGCTCACGCTCGTGCAGCCCGGCGAGGCCGATCCGGTCCAGTGCGGTCATGATCAGCCCATACGGCCCGCGGGCGCTGCCGTCGAAGAGGACGGCCTCGTCTGCGGCGGCGTCGTAGCCCGACAGCATCGCAGAGACGACTTTTCTGGCCGGTCCCGCGCCCGGCATCCACTCGGTGTGCGCGCGCGTCTCCGCCACCAGCAGGTCGACGACCCTATGCAGGCCGCCGCCGGCGAATGCTGCCCGCTGCCGCGCCGCTGAGCTGCCACCGGCTAATGCGGCCCCGGCCAGTTCCGCGACGAGCTCCCAGTCGCCCGTCGCCTCCAGCATCGGCCGCAGCTCCATCAGCAGCCGTTCGACGAGCTCACGGGCCGGCACGGGGGTGCAGTCGGCCGGATCGACGAGCTCACCCTCGAGGCCCGACCGGGCCGCTCGCCACGTCGCCGCCCGGACCACCTCAGCGCGGGTGGGCAGGGGTGGCTTGCCCGTGGTCGCGGCGCCTATCTCCATCATCACCAGCGCGCGGAAGAGCCCGGCGAGCAAGACCACGTCCTCGACGCGCGGGCAGGCGTCGCAGATGCGCAGTTCCACCGTTGGCAGGTGACTCGAGGGCCGGGCATCGAAGTAGATCATCCCGGGGTCACTGATCACGCCGGACCGGACAAGATCTGTGACGGTCCGGTCGTAGTCCGCCGCCGACTCGAACGAGCCCACGGGGCCCGTGGTCGGCCAGCGCCACCACAGCAGGGCGCGGTAGCTGGCGTAGCCGGTGTCCGTACCCAGCCAGAACGGCGAGCTCGCCGACAGCGCAAGCAGCGTGGGCAGCCAGGGTGCCACCCGGTGGGCGACCGCCACGGCCAGATCGCGATCGCTGACATCGACGTGCACCTGAGCACCGCAGATCAGCTGCTCGCGGGCCAGCATCTGGTACTCGTCCAGCATGTTCTCGTAACGCGGGTCAGGAGTGACTCTCAGCGCGTCCAGTTCGACGACGGGCACCGTACCGGCGGCGACGATTCCCAGCCCGAGCGGTTCTGCCGCCGCGATGACGCTCCTGCGCAGCGCGGCGAGGTCCTCGGCGAGGTCGATCAGGTGCACGTAGGGACGGCTGTTGGTTTCCACGACCGACCGCTGGAGCTCGGCGCGGAACCTGTCGGCCGGGAGCCGCTTCAGCAGACTGCCTGCCTGCGGCATCAGCTGGCGTCCATCGAGATCGACCGTGTGGAATTCTTCCTCGACTCCGACTGCCATTGACCCAGGACGCTCACTCACCACGTGAGCTTACTTCCCATGTGTTACGGCAACTTTTCGTAAATAGCCCGGTCAGGTCCGGGTGTCTGCTGCAGCCGGTGCCACTCTTCCCGGGCTCGCGGCGCGCGGCAGCCGTTCGGGATCCTGCTGCCCCGCACCCCGGGCGGCCAGCTACCGGGCCTGCGGTCGGCTGAGGCCCGCCAGCCGGCCGATCACCGCGCCCGGGCCGCCGTCTGCGGTGTGCGCGCGGTCTGCGGTGTCCGCCGTCTGCGGTGTCCACGTAGGCTGCGGCGAAGCGCGATTCCTGGTCGCTTCCTGGTCGCTTCCTGGTCGCTGAAAGGGTCGGGCGGCAGGGGCGCGCACGGCGTCCTACGATTACGAGTCGCTGCACAAGGGGGTAGCTATGTCATCCCGCGTCGAATCAGTCGAGGCGTCAGGTGGATCGTTCGACATGCCGGTGTGGCTTCCGGCCACGGGCAGCGGGCCCGGCCTGCTGGTGATCCAGGAGATCTACGGTGTGGGCGACTACATCGAGGCCGTGGCGGAAGATCTCGCCGGCCTGGGCTACGTCGCCGGAGCACCGGATCTGTTCTGGCGGCTCAAGCCCGGCCACCGCGCCGCCCATGATCAGGACGGCCTGACCGAGTCGCTCGAGCTCGCGTCGCGTTTCGACGTACAGCAGGGAGTCGCCGACGCCGCTGCCGCGCTGAGCCATCTGGCCGCGCTGCCGCAGACCAACGGCGGCATCGGCGCCATCGGTTTCTGCCTCGGTGGGTCGATCGCCTATTTCCTGGCCGCAAGGGCCGATCTCGACGTTGCCGTCTCGTTCTACGGCTCGGCGGTCCCGGACAACCTGGATGCTCTCAGCCAGATCCATTGCCCGCTTCAGTTCCACTTTGGCGGGAGTGACCCCTACATTCCGCGTGATCAGGTCGCGCGGGTGGAGGAGGCCGCGGCGGCATACCCGAACGTGGAGATCCACATCGAGGAGGAGGCGGGGCACGCGTTCCACAACCGGGTGGCGCCGATGTTCTACGTGCCCGATCCGGCGGACCGGGCCTGGCGGCGCACGGAGGAGTTCCTGCTGCGGCACCTCCCCGCCCGGCAGCAGGCCTCCTGATTCACAGCCGGTGCCGCAAACCGGGCAAACCAAGGTCGCCCAGCCCCCCGGCCTCGTGCGTGAACTGGGAGGGCGTCACCTCGGTCCAGCGCTGGACCTGCTGCGCCACGATGCCCTCTCCTCTGAACCGGTCTATCCAAGGTCAGGGAGAACACTCCCCCACAGTGGTCAATCCCCCAACACGTCCATCCTGCCAGGCTGCGGCACCGTTTAGGACGAAAGATCGCCACTTTTAGCCCGCCACGCCGCACTTTGGGCGGACGGTGACCGCCGTAAGTTCCATCCCAGTTGGGCTTAACGCCGCATTACACCAAGCCCTGTCGCATATGACACCAATTGGGTGTCATAAGGCCGCGGCTGAGACGGGATTGAGCCATGCGACGCCGGGGAACCTGGCGAAATCCGTATCAGTAGAGACGACGGTGAGGCCGTGCTCAACAGCGAGCGCCGCCAGATGCGCATCCGGCACGAGGTTCCCGGCAGGGCGGCATTCCCGGACGATCCCGCCGAGCACCTGCTGATGCCGCGATCCCGGTACCGGGATCCAGGCCGCTGGCCGGGACAGCCAGTCCTCTATACGCTGCCACGCATCTGCTCCGGTCGCGGGCGGTGAGTACATACGCGGGTTGGTGACAAGCCGCAAAAAGGCCAGCAGGCTGGGCCAGGGCAGGCCGACCGACCTGGGCGCTCCGGCGGTCCGCTCATCGAGCCAGTCCCGTGCGGCCGCATGGTGCTCGGAGCCCTCGTCGGTGGAGTAGACGAGGATATTGGCGTCGACCAGGTACATCAGCGGTAGTCCTCGCCCTCGGCGATGGCGAGCACCTCACCGACGTTATCGATGCCGCCCGCAAGGCGCCTGCCCAGCGGCAGTGGGCGTGTCCGGCTCACCTCCGGCACGGCGTCGGCGCGTTCTTCGAGTCTGGCGAGGCCAGCGCGGACGGCTTCGTTGAGCGCTTGCTTGAAGCTCTCGCCATGCTGGGTCCGGTGCCTCTCCAGCCGGATAGCCAAGTCGTCGTCAAGAGTGACCGTCGTCCTCATAGCATCTAATCATAATTGTTCTGATGCTTTGATGACAGCGCTCGGTCCGGCCTGCCCTGGCGAAGTTCACAGCCTTCTCCTGGATGTGGCAGCGACAGCGCCGACGGCAACGTACTGTCGCTGGCCGACACGCTGGGCGCTGGTGGATGTCGCATGGATCCGTCGCGAACTGGCCATCCCAGGCGACGCGGTGACATCCGGCGCTGGAAGCGGCTCACCAATCGAACCTAGGCCTGGGTCGGCGCGCGTGTCGTCAGCAACCGCGGCGTCCCCCCCTGCGGGGACGCCGCACGGGAGCGTTCTGGACGGTGTGCAGCCGGGACGGCGCGTTGAGGATCGGCTCGGCGACGAGGGCACGGAAGTCCTCGAGCGTTTCGCTCGCTGGATAACCAGAGTCACCCACGGCGCGGACCACATCCTCCCGCTGGGAGCTGGGCAGCTCCTCGAGCTGTTGCCGCACCTCGTCGGGACCCCCGATCTCCAGCAATTCCAGGATACTTCCGGCCATCAGCCAGGCGGCCTCCGCCGGGCTCACCTCCTCGGGTTCACGATCCTGCTTCTGCACGAGCAGAACGACCGGCCCGAGCCGCGGGTCACGCAGCAGGCTGGCCAGCAGTTCGTCTCGCTCCGGCACACCGTCGGCGAGAACCTTCACCATCGCCACCCGCCGGGAGACGAACGGGCAGTCGCGAATCGCCTGCACGAGCGGATCCAGCAAGCCGCCGTGGGCGGCCCGCCAGATGGCGATCTCCTCCGCCCCGGTCGCGGGCGTGTAATGCTCAGCAATCGTGCCGAGCAACTCCGCCGGCGAGGCGCTCGCCAGTTCGCCGACGAGTCCCGCCTCCCGGCCCTCCGCGAGCAGCCGCTGTCGCATCGCACGGGCGCCCAGCGGCGTGAGGCTCACCAGGCGCCCCGGCACCGCCAGCTGCTCGCGCAGCCGGGCGGCCGGCTCACCGCCAAACGCCCCTTCCATCTCGAACGGCGTCGTGAACCCTTCGTCCAGGTCGGCAGAGAACACGTCGCTGGCAACGCCGTGGGTCGAGGTCACCGCGCCGAGCGCCTCGAAGGCGTCGAAGATGTGCTCCACGTCGTTGTCCACACGCCCGCGCAGGCCCATCTGGCCAAGCGGGCTGAGGGAGTCCACGTCGAAGTGAGCCCGGACCGTTTCCCACACCGACTCCGCGAGCCGGGCCACCGGAACCGGCTCCTCTAGGCTGTAGATCGCGGCCAGCACGTCGGGCACGATCACGTCGAACAGACGCCGCACTGGCGATGGGGGATCGTCCGCCCAGAGGGGACGGCAGACGGCATCGCCGAGATCGAACGCTGCCTCGAATGCGCGCTGCCACAGGTCTTCGGCGTCGGCGAGCACCGGCCGCGCCTTCGCCACCGGCACTAGGCGCGCGCCCTGCTTACGCACCAAGCGAGCCCTTTTCGCCCAGTTCACGATCAGGTCCAGGCCTGGGAGCTCGGCGGCGCTGCGGAACCTCAGGCCCTCGTCGCCGGTCCCGAGCAGCGTGATCAGCTCCCGGGCATCCGCGGGGCGGATGTTCCCGGCCGGCGTGAGCGCCTGGCCCTTCGGGCCAAGCCATTCCGCGAAGGCACGGAGCTGTCCGACAACCTTGCTGCGTTCGGCCGCCGCGGTGAGTTCCTGCGGGGCCGGCAGGCTCACCGGAAGCTGGGCGAATTTCCGCTCCTGGCCCGGAGCGGGCCGGCCGAGCTGACGCTCAAGCGCACGACCCAGCAGATCCTGGTCGAGCACCAGCCGGCCTTCTTGGACATTGTCCAGGAAGGCGGTCAGCGCCTCGGGATCGCCGATGTCCACGCCGCGGTTCCGGGCGGACATCGCCACCGTCTTCGCCATCCCGTACCGTTCCTGGTCGCCGATCGCGTCAGCGAACTCCTTCGCGACGGCGTCGATGGCGGACTCATTCTCTTCGACGGCGGCGCCCCGCGGGTCGCGCAGCCCCTGAGCGGCCAGGTAGCGCAGCAAGGTCCGTAGCGTCTCGGGCGCGTCTAGCAGGTCCTGCCCGAGGGCCGCGACCTTCTCCGGGATCCACTCCAGCAGCGCCCGGCGTACCTGCGCTGGGGTCCAGTAGCCGAGCCGCCCGTCAGAGCTGAAGTGCCGCGAATCCAGCAGGGTCCCGGCCAGCGGAGGCGACATCACCAGGCCACTCGCCTCAGCCCAGGCCCCGCACCGCCTGAGCAGCAGCTCACGGGCGACGAGGTAGGCATCAGTTTCCTCGATCTCGTAATAGGTACGCACCGCTCAACCCTAGCTATCCGAGCGTCCGTGGGATTCTTGTGGGGAATATTGCCGGGATCCTGCACTTGTGGGGGTTTTGTGGGACGCTCCCAGGCCCGCGGTGCCTGTCACGCCACACCTCCGCCGAGTCGCCCACCACGCTCCGGGCTGATGTTCGCCTGCGGACCGAGCTGGCCGACCTCCAGTAGTGGCGAGCCAAGCTCAGCTCCGATCGCGGCGAGTAAACGGCCCGGCGTCGTGTGCCGCAAGCTATGCAAGCGGACCTTCGCGATCATGACCTGACCGATGGGCAGCGTACCGGCGCACCTGGCCACGCCTTGGGTGTGCTCCGTTAGGCTGTTCCGATGTCGCCCAGGTCCCGTGGCCGCAAGCCGAAGAAGTCCGGTAAGTCCAAGCCGACGAACAAGCGCCCGTCGTCCGCTGCCGGGCGGGCAACCGCAGTCGATCCCGGCTACAGCGGCCTGAGCATCGAGCTGCCGCGATCGCCGCTAGACGACATCTTGACACGGCATGTGCGGCCGGATCGGTTCGGTCCGTCGCACCGGCGGGTACTCACCGCGT
The DNA here is from genome assembly GCA_963851085.1 of uncultured Actinomycetota bacterium. GTDB lineage: Bacteria > Actinomycetota > Actinomycetes > Streptosporangiales > Streptosporangiaceae > DATFVJ01. The sequence goes on from CAWKNX010000002.1 coordinate 34,454, forward strand.
CCGCTGCGCTACCCCGGGCCGACGGTCCCCGGGCGTTGGAACAGGCAACCGCCGAGCTCATCGGCGCCGAATTCAGGAACCCTGAAGTCCAGGGCCTGCGGTTCGACCTGTGGGCGCACGATCTCATCGAGAGCGCCCGCAACCGGGTGCTGTCCGACGTCGCCTGGAACAACGACACCTGGCAGGGGCCATGGTGGCTGCTGCACGGGCTCGCCTCGATCGGCTCGTACGGCCTTGGCGGGTACGCCGCGCAGCAGGCCGCGGAAGCCGCGAAGTCCCTGCCGCGCGCAGCGCTGGCGCAGCAGCCGGACTGGCTGGCGTTGATGCCGGGCATCGAGGCGACCGGTGACGTGCACGGGCTGCGGGACGTGTATGGCACCCGGTTCGGCGTGATCGCCGGATTCGCTTACCCCGGCGGCGTCGATCCGTCGGTCTATCTGCTCGGTTTCGATGCCAGCGAGTACCTCAGCCTGGCCGCCGCGGGCGTGTTCGACGATGCGGAGTCGGCGGTCGCCGCGTGGCGGGAGCAGGTCGGCGACAGTACGCCGGGCGCGCAACCGGTCACTCCGGAAGTGCTGGCGTGGCTGTCGCACGCGGAGCACTCCGAGGGGCTGATCGACGAGCGAGAGCAGGGAGCGTTGCTGGACGACTACTTCCGCGGCCCCCGCCGCATCCAGGACATCACCCGGAAGCTCGGCGGGCGGCGCGCAGAGCTGCCGCAGGGTGACCCGGTGGCCGTACAGGAGGGGTTCACCGCCTGGTATTCCACGCGGCACGGCAACGTTCCTGACCAGGACACGGTCGAGGCGCTGGCCGAGGAATGGCTGGACGTCATGCTGCCAGGCACCGAGCACGCGGTCTCGCCCCGGCGGTCGGCGGCCTTCTGTGATCAGATCACCAGCTGGTTGGACGATGAGGACGCGGCCGGAGCTCTGTCCCTGCTGCCGGAGTGGATCCGCTGGAACGGCGAGCAGGCGGGCTTGCTGCCGGACCTGATCAGCGATGCCGTCGCGGTCGCCGAGCGCCGCCCCAAGGATGCGGACGGACCCTGAGCCGTCCGAACATGGTCCGCGAACCTCTGCACTAACAGATATATGACGTACGGTGCCGAACGCATCGAATCACACGCCGCCAATCATTGCTCGTCGCACAGGGGCTCCGCATACTGCCAAGGCGCAGCAACCCACTCGCTTACGCCCGGCCGCATGACGCCTACCGCACCGCGTGCGATGGTGGACCATGCCCGTATTGCAGCAAAGTCTGGCACTCGAGTGCTCCTGCCCTCGCCGACGTCTGCACCGCACGAGGCCGGCGTCGTCTATAGCAATGGGCTTGTCTACTGCGGGTCGGCGCCCAGGGTACAGCTTACCGCTGCACTTTTAGCAGGTTTGCTGGGTGGCTTGGCTGCCCGACCGGGAAGGGAGTCAGCCGATCTTGTCGGCGAACCGGTGACGGGCGGCCTGCCGGGATACGCCGAGCGCGACCGCGATCCGATTCCAGCTCCGCCCGCGAGCGCGCGCTGCCGCGACCCGCTCGGTCACCAGGGCCTCGTCGCGGCGGACCTGCTCGGCGGCCTCGGCGACCGCGCGCAAGTCTGACAGGTCTTCCGCCGCCACGCTGGCCGGGTCGAGGTTGTCGGCCAGGTGCTCGAAGCGGCGTGCGGCGTCTTCGATTTCGGCGTCTGTGTGCTTCATGAGATCACCCTTGCCTGATGAGCTGGTAGAACTTGGGACGCAGCCGCATCGCGTGGATGACGACCGGGTCCTCGCCGTTCAGGTCGAGCACCCCAATCTCCAGCGGCGTACCGTCACGGGCCGGGCCGATGAGCATGGTCAGGTCTTCATCCATGTCGATCTTCCTGACAGCGGTACGGACAGCATGCAAGATGTCGGCATTGTCCACCCCATGCTTGCGGGCTGGCGCGCCGATCCTCACCCCGGCACCCTGTCCTTGCGCGCATACCGTGTCAACAATTGTTGTCTGCTCATTAGTTCCCGTCCGGTGTGCTGGATACGCCCGCCGACGGCCGCAGACTTGCTGACGGGCGGCGTCCCGTCCTTTCGGGCGTCTGCGCAGGCCGCACGGCAGTGGCATTGCGTGACCTTGTGATGACGCTCAGCCTGGCGGCCGTAAGCTGCTACGCGTGGCGCCGCCGATGAACGCGGCGATGGTGCGGTCGACGGGTTCGGCGAATGTTGTTAACCCCACTCCCGCAGCACATGCTTTATGCAGTGAACTGCGCTGGTTCCTGCTCGACGCTCTGCCCGATCACCTTGCAGCGCCTGCCGCCACCTGGCGCGTGACGCGCTCATCAGGCCGCCGCAGGTGCCCCGTGCGTTCTGGGACACCGACCAGATGCGTGACGCCCTCGCCACCTGGCACATCGGACGCGTCATCTTCGCTTACCGGACGCACCCGCAGCACGGCAGCCCCTGGTCGCAACAAACAGTCGGCAACTGGCTCGGCCTTACCCAAGCGCAGCTCAGCCGGATCGAGAATGGCCGCGCTCCAGAAGAACTCACCAAGCTTGTGCGCTGGGCCCAAATCCTCGGCGTCCCGCAGAACTGCTGTGGTTCGAGCTGCCGGACGAGCCGGGCACCAAAACGAGCGGATGGCGCCGAGTTCGCCGGGTGGTTGTACCGCGATCTCCAAGATCACGCCAGCGCGGCCTACTGGTACGACCGGGCGATGGAGTGGGCCCAAGCAGCCAACAACACAGCCATGCAGGGCTATGCTCTGCCGCCATGCCTGGACGGAATCGTCGGTCTGGGTCAGCGGCTCGGGCGCAGTTCAGCATGCCCGCGTGCGCCTGCGCGCAGCCGTTCAGCTGCATTTCTTGCGGCGGCGGCCTGCGCGGCGTACTGCTGGACCTGGCGGAGGTGGGCGACGGCGTCGGCCAGAGCGACCAGCCGGCCACTCAGCATTGTCGGGCCCGCCGCGCCAGCGGCAGCGAAGCTTGGGCAGCGTCAAGTCGGGCGCGAGCTTCCCGCCGCCGTACCAAACAGGCCCGCGCGCCGTCGTGTCGCCGGGCAGGGCGACCGCGTACCCGGTGACTTCGCCGGGATTTCGGGTGCTGCACCGCAGGCGGACCTGGACCCCGGCCCGCTGGAGCCTTGCGAAGAACTCCCGCTCATTGGAGCGTTTTCCAGGCGCGACCGCACTCACCGATCGAATCCAGTAGCCGGCAACCTGACTAGGAACCCGGCTCAGGCGACGGAGGCGTCCAGCGCGCCTTTGCCGTCTCCGGGAACGTTCGCCGCCTCCACGGCGAACTCGACCGGATCGACGCTCCCGCTCACTGCGAAACCTCGTCGAAGGACACGGCACGGAACGCGGAATCGTCGCCGAGATGGAAGTAGATGTGCCCGTCCAGCGAACCGTCTGGGTTAAGCACCGCCCAGCCTCGGCCGCTCGCGGGATCGTACTCGTCATGACCTTCCCACGAGAACTCGACGCCAGGCCTGCCATCGCGCGCCACGTCACGACAGTCCAGCTCTCCTCGATCGCGATGAAGCCCATGCTGCCGAAGCCGTCACCCGTGAACTCGATGAAACCAGGCTGGACCAGATCAATAGCTTCTCGATCCCACATGTCCATCTCGGTAATTCGCCACCGCCCTGTAACGCTCGTCACCGGCTCCTCCGCACCGCAGGACGACTCTTAATGACACGCAGCGCCATTATTCCGAACGGCGGCGCGATCCGATCGTAGTGCTCAGCGAGCTCTCCTGGCCCGCGTCGCGGCAGCGAATGCCGCGTCCGCCCGAGGTGATGCGCCCGGGGCGGGCCACCAGCGCTGCCCGGAACGTGTGAACGGGTACCAGCGCCCGTCGGGACCGTGGCGGATCTGGACTCCCCTTACCGTGTCAGTCACGATCCCGGCGGCAGCAGCGAGTTCCGCTGCCACCACGTGGCGGGTGACCCGCCGGGCAGCTTCCTCCACGCGCTCCTCGGCGAGCGGAGTGGCGCCAATAGCAGCGTGCACTCCGGCCGTACCGCCGTGCCGGAACGCGAGCAGGAGCCGCCTGACGTCGGCCTCGGCTAGCCCGGTGTTCCTGGAGATCGCCTGGTGCCGTTCCGGGGTGGGTGCCTGAGCGAGCAGGCGGATGGCATCAACCAGCGGATCGTCGTCTCGCGGATCCGGTTCTCCGCCGCAGATGGCGGCCGCCCGGCAGGCCGCGTCGCCGACTATCAGCTCCAGCGTGTCAGGATCCGGCAGCGGCGCCGGACCCCGTTCGGCGAGCCAATCAGGGGTGGTCACGGCGTCCCCCCGCACCGAGCCTGACGAGCTGGCCGAGTTCTTCATCGGTGAGTTCGGTCAGCGACATCTCGTCTCCGGTGAGCAGGCGGTCAGCGATCGCGCGCTTGTGACGCAGCAGCTCGCCGATATGGTCCTCGACGGTGTTCTCGGCGATGAGGTGGTGCACATGGACGGTCTCGCGGCGGCCAATGCGGTGGGCGCGGTCGGTGGCCTGGTCTTCCACGGCGGGGTTCCAGTGCCGGTCGAAGTGGATCACGTGGTCGGCGCGGGTGAGGTTGAAACCAACGCCGGCGGCGCGGACGGACAGGATGAGGCACTCGCCCTCGCCAGACTGGAACCGGTCCACGATCTCCTGGCGCCTGGCGGCCGGGATCCCGCCGTGCACGATGTCGGCGGACGTGCCCCGGGCGCGAAGGTGACCAGCCAGGAGATGCGCCATGGACACGTAGCCGGTGAAGATGAGAACCGCCTCACGCCGTTCTGTTATAGCGGCGAGCAGGTCGTCGAGACAAGCGAGCTTGCCCGAGCGAGCGGCCTCGGCGTCGGCGTCCCAGCCGTCGGGGCGCTCACGCAGGTAGTGAGCCGGAGAGTTGCAGACCTGGCGGAGCGCCTGCAGCATCCGCAGGATGAGGCCGCGACGCTGGATGCCGCTGCTCGCGCGGATGTTGCCGAAGGTGTCGCGGGTAATGGCGGTATACAGGGCCCTTTGCTCGGGGGTCAGCTCGACGAGATAGTCGCTGACGATCTTCTCTGGGAGCTCGGCGGCGATGGCCGGGTCGGTCTTCCGGCGCCGCAGGAGAAAGGGGCCGACGAGGCGGTTCAGGTCCGGCGCCGCCCGGAACGCCTTCGCGGTCCCGAACAGGCCCGGGTTGGTCCAGTCCAGGACGGCCCACAGATCAGTAAGACCGTTCTCGACCGGCGTGCCGGTGACCGCGATCCGCAGCCCCGCGTCCAGCTGGTGGAGGGCCGCGGATTGCATGCTGCGCGGGTTCTTGATGTTCTGCGCCTCGTCGGCCACAACCAGGTCGAAAGAGATCCCGCGGAACTCGTCCACGTCACGCAAGAGTGTTCCGTAGCTGGTGAGGACGATGCCGCCGGCCGGGAGGCCGTTCAGGTCGCGGGCGGCGCCATGGTGGCGCCGGACCGGGACGCCGGGCGCGAACCTGGCGATCTCCCGTTCCCAGTTGGTGAGCAGGGACGCCGGGCACACCACGATCGTGGGACCCGCCGACCGGTGCAGGTGGAACGCGATGATCGTGAGCGTCTTCCCCAGGCCCATGTCGTCGGCGAGGACCGCGCCGAAACCGAGCCCGGTGATGCCGGCCAGCCACGCCACGGCTCGCCGCTGGTAGTCGCGCAGCGAGGCCCTCAGCCCGGATATGGTGACCAGCTCGTCCGGCTCGCCGGGGTCCGGCTCGCGGGAACGGCCGAGGAGCCCGGCGAGGCGTCCCGTGGCCGCGCAGTCGAAGGTGTCCGCGCCGATCTGGATCCCCCCGGTGAGGGCAGCGCTGATGGCCTGGGACCCGGTGATGGCGGGCAGGCCCGGGTCGCGGGCCCGATCCCGGGATGCCGGGTCGATGACCACCCACTGGCCGCGCATCCGGATGAGTCCCTCGGCCTGGGCGACGGCCGCGGACTCCTGCTCGGTGAGCGCGGCGTCGTCGAGCCACAACCCCCAGCGGACGGCGACAGTGGACTGGGCGGATACCGCTCCGGCGGCACGGGGCACGAGGAACGCGCGGGCGACCAGGCCGCGGGCCACGTTCTCCGGCCACTCGATGCGCACGCCGAGGCGGGACAGTTCCCGGCCCGCGTCCCCCGCGAGCGGGGCGACGGCGCTTCCGGCCAGCCGGACGGGTCCGCCGGAGAGGTCATCGAGCGGTGGCCAGACACGCCGGGCACGGCGCACCATGCGCAGCTCCGGGTAGCCGAGATCCCGCGGTAGCAACTCCCCGGTTATCCCTTCATCCTGGATGCGCAGCCTGATCACGAGCGGACGCCCGGGGCGGCGGTCAGCAAGCCCGGCGCACCGGTCAGCCCACTCGGCGACATCGCCGGGCAACTGCGCGGGCCGACCGGTGTAGGGGGCCGGCCCGGCGATGAGGGCGGCTCCCGGCGTCCGTAGCAGGTGCTCGGCGACCACGTCGGTGAACTCCCGGGCACCCGCTTCGTCGAGCGTGCCGTCTTCCCCGTCTTCCCCGGCCAGAATGCCGTCGGGCAGCACCAGCGCCCACCGGTCGCAGCCGGCGGCGTCCACGGCGGGATAGACATCACGCCGGGCCACCGCGGCCAGGACGGCCGTGGCCAGGTGCGCCCAGGCCCGGACGCTCGGGTGGGCGTCCTGACTCCGGACGCGTGCCAGTACCGGCAGCAGGTGCGCCGCCGGCACCGGGAGATCCGGCAGTTCCTCGGGCAGCGGCCAGCCGTCGGGAAGCCCCAGATGGAACTGCCCCTCGGCGTACCCGATAGCACAGCCGGCCTGGATGAGATGGTCGGCGACGCCGGCCGGACTGGTGGCGTAGCGGGAGACGGCCTGAACGTGCGACGGCGGAGCCGGTTCGGCAGGTCCGGCCAGCTCGGCGAGCAGGGCTTCCGCCGCGGCGGCCCGGGCCTGTGACTTGGTGCGTCCCTGCCCTGTCCCGGAGATCTCACCGTCGGCGTGGCGGCAGGCGGCCGAGCAGGTGAAGACCGGATCGTGCGGCGGGCCCGCGGCCGTGACGGTGAAGCCCAGATCGGTGATCGCACCGACCTGGGCACGTTCGTTGAGTTCGATGAGCGGGTTGCGGCCCGGCGCGGTCACCTGGTCCTCGTCGGCGAGCGGCGGCGTGAGGTCGGCCAGGAGCGCGAGCGCGGCGGCCGCCTGGGCGGCCTTGGTCGTGGCGGCGCGGCCGGGAGCACCGACGTGGGTACCCTCCTGGATCCAGTTGTGGTGCGGCAGGACAGCGACGACGACGCCGTCGCTGATGGTCACGTAGCGAACCGACGCCTGGCCTCGCGACTGGGTGTGCAGCGAGAGGACGCCGCCGACCAGTTGCGGGCTCCGGGTGAGCTGCTCCCAGGCGACCTTGCGGGCGGCGGCCCAGGCAACGGGATCCGCTGCCAGCAGCAAGTCGTGCAGCTCTTGAGCGGACAGTCGCGGGGCCGCGAGTCTCTCCGCGAGCTGCGGGACAGGAGGCATCCCGTCACGTATCGCCGCCAGCAGTTCCTCGGAGCCGATCGCACAGGATCCGGGATCTCCGGTATCCGGGTCCTTCGTCTGGCCGACTGGATCGGGCAGGCCCGCGAGCGTCGCGACGAGGGACAGGGCGGCGAGCTGGCGGGCCGTCTTCTTACTCGCGCCTCGTCCCTGCTGTCCGGTTACGGGCTGCCCATCGACCGTCAGGGCGGCCCGGGCGGTGAAGCCAGCCCCGTCAGCGGTTTCCTCGAACGCGACCGGGGAACCGAGCCGCTGCGATTCGAGGTGAACGACGGTGACCGCCATATCGGGCCGCTCAGTCAACGCAACGAGAGCAGCTTGCCGGACAGAAGCCCATTCGTCGTTCTGTCCAGAGGTGAGAATGACCTGGTGCAGTTCCCGGGCCTGCAACACACCGCCCGCGAGGCGGCGCTCGGTCTCCGGCACGGCGGCCGCGGGGACGGACTCGGCCCGGCATGCGGTCTTGAGAGCGGCGAAGAAGTCGTCCGGGGTGAGGGCCGTCCAGTCCGTGATGTCCGCCGCAGGCTTCGCCTGGTTCCCTGGCGGCCGCGCCGGAAGGGGAGCATGGTGCCGCCGGTCCCTCAGGCGGACCACGAGATCCGCGGGACTGGGAGCATGCGGTGATACGGGCACCAGACGATTATGCCGACCCTGGAAAGCTTCGGCGGCCCGGTGGCCGGCACCTGCCGCGCAAGCCGTCCCGGGGAGTGGCCGGACAGCCCTCGGCCGACATGCGTGTTGTCAGCGACCGCGGCGTTTACCCGGGCGGGGACGCCGCCGGGGCGCATTCCGGACGGTGCGCGGCCGGGACGGCGCGCTGAGGATCGGCTCGGCGACGAGGGCCCGGAAGTCCTCGAGCGTCTCGCGCGCCGGGTAGCCGGAATCACGCACGGCGCGGACCACATCCTCCCGCTGGGCTCCCGCGATAGGACTCGAACCTATAACCTGCCGGTTAACAGCCGGACGCTCTGCCAATTGAGCTACGCGGGATGGACGGCACATGATCTCACGGCCGGGCGGCATCGGGCGCGTTCGGCACCCGCTGTACGCCGGCAACCAGGGTAGCGTACCCGGAGGGCGGACCGGCCACGGCCTGCCACCGGCTTCGCCTGCACGCCCCGCGGCCACGGGGTCTCCACCGTTTGCCCGGCAGCCCGGCCAGGGTTGCCCTGCCGTCACCGGGAATACCAGCCGCCGTCACGGGCAAAGTCATTGGTGCGCGAGAAAACACGCGACCAATGATCGCGAAAAGAGGTTCTGATGCGATATCGCGTCACGTTCGCCGTCGGCTTCGCCGCCGGGTTCGTTGTCGGCGCCCGGGCAGGCCGGGAACGTTACGAACAGATCAAGAAGACTGCCCGGCGGGCTGTGGACAACCCGGCCGTGCAACAGGCGGCCGGCGCGCTGCGGGGCCAGGCGGGCGACCTTGCACAGACGGCGCGGCAGAAGGTCGGCGGCAAGATCCCCGGCCTGCGTGGCACCGCGGAAAGCAACGGCGAGGCCTACTTCCCTGCCTCCGGGGCGCCGGATCTGCCGCCCGCGCGGCACTAAGCCTGCCGCGCGGGGCACGCCCACAGAACCCGTGGATGTGGCATCGCGGGTCGCAGCGACCCGCGATGCCACATCCACGGGTCACCCAATCGGTAGCCGGGCAGCCGACGTGTCCGCGGCTGCGCGGAGGGCGCGGCGCCCCGGAAGGTTACCGCGATCGTGGGCTCAGGTTCGCCGGCTTTCCCGGCCACGCACTGACGAGATCTCTCCCTGGGAAACTGGCGCGACGGCAGGCAACGGAAAGGCGCCGTCCCGATGCCACACTTCGTCGCGCCCGGGAAAGCCCCACAGCCGTTATTGGCCGTATTGGCTCCACAACACGATAGTCCTGGCGAGACGCACCAGGTAACGCCCACGACGGTCGTCAGTCGAGGTACTCCCTGATTAGAGACGACTACTCTTATGTGCGTGACCAGGTAAAACGTGGTCGCAGCCGTCCTCTGTACGTCTGGTTACCTTGACTAGCGGCTACCGCTTGACGACGAAAGTCCCCCGCTGCGGAACGGTGTCGACCAGGCCACGTTCGCGCAGCACGGCGACGGCCCGGCGCACGGTCCCGCGGCCGACCCCGAACTCTTGCTGCAACGCCTTCTCCGACGGGAGCATGCGCCCGACGGGCAGCTCACCGGAACGGATGCGCTCGGTGAGGATGTCGGCCAGTTGCAGGTAGGCGGGCAGCCTGCCGTCCGGATCGATGCTCACCTGATCAAGCTACGTACCTGCACGTTTGTAAGAACATGCGGGTACGTTCTTGTGAACGTCTCTACGAACGTTCTAGGTTCGGAATGCACAGAAACGTAAGCGGGACCGCACGGCGCGCTACACGCCGCACGGTCCCTAGGCACGAACCTCGCCTAGGAGGCGCGCACCATGACTGACATTGAACACTGCGGCGATCACGAGCACACCGGCCCCGGGGACGTGATCGCGTTCGCGGCACCGGTCACCGACGCGGCGAACCGGGCCCGCGAGGCACTCGGCGAGTTTGAGGAAGCCCGCCGCGACCCGGCGCGGCCACCGGGCTACGGCTACTGGGCGGGCCGGTTCGAAGCACTTCTGTCCCACCTGCTCGACGCCGTCGAGGACGGCCGGTCATGACCGGCGGCCCGGTCCCGGGGGAAGCGGAACTGACAATGCTGGCAGCCGCACGCGAGGACCTGCGCCGCCAGCGGGAAGCGGACGACAAGGAAGCCGACGAGCTTGAGGCCGTCCGGGCGCTGCGCAAGGTGTACCCCGGTCACGACGTCTGCCGCGAAGTCCGGGGCGGCGCCGTGTATTTCGCCGCCTACGCCCGCACCGGCAGCGCGTGGTTTTGCGCCAAGCCCACGCTCGGCGGCCTGATCGTGGCCATGGAACAGACGCCGTCATGAACGGCTGGGACGGCGGCCCGGCAGGGGAGATGGCCGAGCGCAACCGGGAGATCATCGCGGAACGGCTCGGCTACCCGGAGGGGACCGTCGAGGCGGAACGCCTGGTCGAGGCCGAATGCCCTGAATACTTCTGCTGGTACTCCAAAGGTGGCATGGCGGGCCAGCCAGGGCCGCACTACGGCGCCCGCCTGCGGCATGCCCGGTACTGCGACCCGGACTATTACGCGGATTCGCCCGAGGCCCTCATAGCCAAGATCCAGGCCGGGGAGCGCCCATGACCGGGCGAGCGCTGCACCTGGTCCTGTTTTGCCCTTGACACCAGTGTTGGGAATTTCCAACACTGGTGTTGTACGTTTACAACATGGAGGGACATCCCAAGAAGCAGATCCGCGCGGCCCTTGACCAGGCTGATACGGCACGCTTCAAAGTCTCGCCGACGACAGCCCACGGACACAGCTGGGGGTACATCGACTGCCTGAACTGCGCAGGGCGGTTCTACGTCTGGTCGACGCCGGCAAGCGCCGACGTTCACGCCAGGCAGATCCGCCGCTTCGTCCAGCGTCACAGTCACCCTGAGGAGAGGCAGGACGACCATGGCTAACTACGAGTTCACGCTACGGCTGAACCGGCGGATCACCGACGAGGAAGCCGAGGCGCTGTACGAGGCAGGCTGTGACGACGCGGGCATTGAGACCGGGCCTTACGGCACGCTTATCGGCTTCGACCGCGAGGGGACGTCGCTTGCTGGGGCAATCGCGACGGCTGCCCGGGACATCGAGAAGGTGCGCGGCCTGCGCGCCGTGGGCGTCGAATGTGACAACATGGTGACGCTGCTCGACATCGCCGCCCGCGCTGGGGTAACCCGCGAAACGGCGCGCCTGTGGGCGACCGGTGCACGTGGCCCCGGTGGCTTCCCGGGCCCCATTCTTACCACGAGAGGCGGCGAGCGCGTGTGGGACTGGGAACAGGTGGCGATATGGGTCCGCGAATACCGGCAGCGCTCCCACCTGCGCCAGCACACATTGGTGTTGACTGAGGGATCGGCAGAGGTACGCGTGCTGTCGGCCGCAAACCATGTGCTAGCCGCGCGTGATGCGCTGATGTCCGAGCCGGACGACTCGGTTCGCGAGGAATTCGAGCGGTTGCTCGAGGACGCATAAAAGCGCCGATGCGTTGGCGGCCACCCGGCCCTGCGTGACCGGGACCGCATGCACAGGGGCACAGGGATTCGCGGCGGGCTTTCATCACCCGGGGCGCGAGCAGCCGCGCGGTCACTGCTTACCCCGGCGGGGTGCGCGGCGGCTGCCGTGTGGGCGCAGCCGCCCGTCGGCCATCGGCATGACGTCCTGCCCGCAGGCTGGGCAGGCCCGTGGCCGGGCTGGTGTGGCGGGCTTGCCCGTCGCTGAGTGCTCCGGGGGCGACGAGCTGGCGGGCGCGTCCGGCTTCCCCGGCCGCGGGTTGACGGTTCGCTTGCCCCGCCGATGGCAGGAGCACTCACGCCACGGCGCGGCGCGGCGCGGCGCGGCGCACAAGCGGTAGTCCCCACCACGGCAAGCGCGGGTGCAGACGATCACCTTCACCTGGCGCGGCGAGACCGGCGTCACGGGTCACCGCCTGCGAGCGGCGCGTTTGATGCCGAGCCCGTAGCGCGGCCTCATGCCGCGCCCCCCGTTTCCGGTGTTCCGTGTGAATGGTTCGTTTACGGCTGAACCGCCGCCCAACGGCCTGGCGGGTGATGCCGAGCGCATCGGCGATGTCGGGATCTGAGTAGCCACGGGCACGGCATCCCTCGACCGCCACGTCGAGCGCCTTGCGGGCATGCACTACCGCCCCGGCGAGCCACCCGAGAGCGTCAAGGTCATCGGATGCGCGCACGCCTATCCGGTCAATCTGGCGGGTGAGACCGGCCGCGTAGTCCCCGTTCTCGATCTTCCGTTCGGCTTTCTGCCCCTTGCGGCGGCATTCGTCGGAGCAGAACCGGCGCCCGCGGGCAGGCAGTGGCCCGGCGCACCGGTCACCCGTCCTAGCCCCGCGGCGCGGTACGTGGCTGTAGCTTCGGCGGCGAATCCGGGGCTTGGGTGAGAGCCCGTCCTGGGGTGGGGCGGGCTCTTCCATGTTCAGCCCGCATCGCGGGCCGCCTGCCGGGCACGCGCCGCATCCGCAGCATGTCGGCGGCCAGGCCGGATTCGATCATCCGGCTCCGCTGCGGCTCGGGTACGTCGTCGCCGGGGTCGAATCTTGCGCGCAGCGCGTCACGGGCGGGCTGGGTCGCGGCCTGCCGGTCGCGGACTCTGGACCATCGTTCGAGGCGGCCAGGTCAGCGGATATTAACGGGGTTTCCGCTAGTCGAGATACTCCCTGAGCATCTGCGCGCGGCTCGGGTGACGCAGCTTGGCCAGCGTCTTCGACTCGATCTGCCTGATCCGCTCCCGCGTCACGCCGAACTCCTTGCCGACCTCCTCGAGCGTCCTCGGGTGCCCGTCAGCCAGGCCGAACCGCAGCTGGATGATCTTCTGCTCCCGGTCGGAGAGATTGTCCAGGATGTCCTCAAGCTGATCCTGCAGCATGATGAACGCCGCCGCCTCGATCGGCACCACGGCGTCCGCATCCTCGATGAAATCCCCGAGATCGGAGTCTTCCTCCCCGATGGGCGACTGCAAGGAGACCGGTTCCTGCGCGATCCGCTGGATCTCTACTACCCGGTCCACCGGCAGGCCCATCTCGAGTGCGATCTCCTCGGGCGCAGGCTCGCGGCCCAGGTCCTGATGAAGCTGACGCTGGACTCGGGCGAGTTTGTTGATCGTCTCCACCATGTGCACCGGGATCCGGATCGTCCGCGCCTGATCCGCGATGGCCCTGGTGATTGCCTGCCTGATCCACCACGTCGCGTAGGTCGAGAACTTGTACCCCTTGGTGTAGTCGAACTTCTCCACCGCGCGGATCAGGCCCAGATTGCCCTCCTGGATCAGATCCAGGAACAGCATCCCGCGCCCGATGTAGCGCTTGGCAATCGACACCACCAACCGGAGATTCGCCTCGGTGAGCCGCTGTTTAGCACGTAGCCCGTCCCGGACCAGCATCTCGAGGTCACAGCGCTGGACGCCGAAGAGCGGGAAGCCGCCGTGCAGCTTCTCCTCGGCGAACAGGCCCGCCTCGATCGTCTTGGCGAGTTCGACTTCATCTTCTGCCGTTAGCAGTGGCACACGGCCGATCTCGCGGAGGTAGATACGGACCAGATCGCTGGTGGGTGCCCGCCTGCCGGCCTCCTCCTCGCCAGCCCGCCGCAGATCCTCGACATCGTCGTGCTGAACGTCGAGAATCTCCACCCCCTCATCCGCGAGCAGACGTACGACGCCATCGATGGCGTCGGCAGGAAGGTCGGAACGGTCGAGAACGGCGGCCACGTCCCCCATCGTGACGACACCGCGCTCCCTGCCTTGCGCGACGAGGTCCGCCACCTGCTCTGCCGGCGGCGACCCACTGGGCAACACCGAAGGGCCCACGCAGACAGTCTGCGTCATGGGAGCCGCCGAGTGGGGGTCTAATTTTGTAACCTTGGTGGTAGTAGCGAAATAGGGACGCATGGGACTAATGAGGCGTCTTGACGGCCCAGCGCGCACCCTCGGAGCAGTCACACCTTGATCCTTAACGGCTGCTTAGCGTGCAACCGTGCGCGGGGGTGCGGCACGGTGCCACACAGTCCCATGACCTGCGAAGATACGTCACACCCGCCTCTGGGAGTGCACCGAAGTGCGACACGGTTGGCTCCCGGTTTGGCTCCCAGCGGACCTGGCCGCCGTTGGTGCGGCACGGCCGACCGCGCCGTCAACGCTTGAGCTCGCCCCGTTCGCGGCGTGTGAGCGATCTTGTCTGCGGTGCCGCCTGACTAGCCAGCTCCGTCCGCATCTGGTCCCGGATTGGGGACGGGGCCTATGAATTGGCTGCACCGACCTTGCCCAGCCTCCGTAGTGCGATAGGTACGCTCCCAGCTCGATGTAAGCCCGGTCGAGCCGGTCTTGACGCCGCACCTCCCGAGCCATCTCCTGCTCATGGGCATGCGTGCGCTGGTCGCGTTTACCGCCAAGCCAATTGTTCAGCCACCCGCTTAGCAGGCCGCCTGCCGCCACGAGCCCGCCACCGGTCAGCACCGCCAAGAATGTGTTCATGGGGGAGAGTCTGGCATCCGGGCAGCACCGTGGCACACTCGAACATGTGAGCGAATCCAGGCCACCGCCTGATCCGGACCGCCTGCTTGGCGCGAAGCTGCGCGGCACGGCGGAGCATCACGCCAAATGGCAGGAGCTGACGGCGGAAGAACACACCGCAGCCGTGGTGGAGCTGCGCGACCTGGCCGGGGGGCGCTCGGACCTGCTGGCCGAGGAAGCCGGGCTGCTGACCGGTTTCTACGAGGACCACATCAACGGGCCGCTCAAGCGCTGCGCCGCCGAGCTGCTCATCGCGGCCGGTGCCGACGAGAGCCTTATCCCGGCCTGGATCGAGGAAGGGCGCAGGCGGCGGCGTTGAGCAGTCTGCCGTTCGCAGCTCAGGAGGCCAGCCGACCGCCGCAGGGCATCGTGTCGCCGAGCAAAGACCACAGTCAAGGGCGCTCGCTACGCTCGCGTCCTTCGGATGGCGCAAGCGCCACTCTTGAGTGTGATCTTCCACAGCAAATCCGGCACCTGGCAGGAGGACGGGGGAAGACCAGGCATGATCGCTAAGCGTCAGGCACTCAGCCGCTGCCGGATAGCAAGAAACCTTGCCAGATCACGGCGTTGCAAACAGAATGCCACATGAGGCTTCTAGACTGCGGCGCCGCTTGGCCTTAGGAAAGGTGGTGGGGCCACGCGCCGCGCAGGCAGGAGCGCAACGTGTCGGCGCTACCGACCGCCAAACGAGCTGCGTGGTTGACGGTCGACCTCGCTCAATGGACCGGTCGTGACAGCAGGCCGCGCTGCTCAAAAGGGGATGACATGGATGGGGACCGGAAACCGCGCGATACCATTCACAAATGGAAGGTCGCCCGATGGTGGAGCCTAGGCGGGCTCGGCTTCATTGCGGGGCTGAGCCTGATTGGGCTAGTTATCGCATGGTCTGGCAATCCCGCCAGCACCACCCTGCGCTACGAGTTTGCGAAGACGTGCATGGCGGTGCTGGCCGTTGCCTTCTTCGGTGGCCTGGCCACCATAGCGACGTTCAGCTTTCAGCACAGCCGCACTCAAGAGGATGACCAGTCCCGACGCGAAGCGGAAAGAAACGAGCGAAAGCTGGAGCAGTGCCATGGCCAAGACGATCAGCTGCGTTCGATAATGGAAGAGACACTGACCGCTTACAACCGAGTCAAGCGAATCCGACGGCTTCTGAAGGCCGAGACCAACAACGGGGTCGGCCTTCTCACGGTCGCCGTCTACGACAAGCACATGGCCGACCTCATCGACGAACAGCTCACGTTCGAGAGGTTGAAGAAACTTCCCCCATTCATCCGTGACGAACGCGTCAGCCTCCCTCCCAGTCATGAGGCGGCCACGTCCAAGAGAGCGATGAAAGAAAAAACCCTCCAGAAGACATACGAAGATATCGAGGAATACCTCAACGACGTGATCAAGGAATACGAGAAGAAACGCTACACAGTGTCGCTCAACGACAGCGTATCCCTAGTCGGGCTCGACAACCTGCGGGGGTTCATCGGCCACAAGCTCGTGACACATGTATCGGATCAGATGGACGAGGTCATCGATATTCTGCGGGATGCGATTTGGCTGCCCCTCGGGCAGCACATGCTGGCAAACACGTCCGCGCCGAAAGACGAAACACAGCTTGCACTCGCCTCGCATAAGTGATTGCCACCAGTTCGATTCGTTAAACGAAAGTCGCGATGTTGATGACGTCCGCGCCCAGTGCCTCCGGAAACGTGAGTGTGTCGATTGACACTTAAGCGTCAAGTCGCTCACGTGCAGCACGAGAGTGCAGCAACCGCAGCGGTGCCGAGCGATTCGCTCGGCAACCAATGCAAACCGCGCACGTTCGCAAACGACCGCCAATGACCGCACTGCCAGTAGTTCGCATCGAGAGGGTCGGCTGCCCCTGCGGAGCCCCGAGCGTGCCCGCTGCGTGCCCAATCGAACGGCGAATCAGGGTATGAGACGGTCGGTCGCGGACACCCGTGCGCGGCAGAAACCTGGGCCAGCGCTGGCCAACGACGACCGTTAACGATCTTTGCAAGCAGGGGGCCAGGGGGGCAGGTCGCGGGGGGTTTCCTATGCCCGGCGCTCGCCAGGTGGCACGACGAACGTGCCCCATCCCGGCCTTGTCCGCACTAGTCCTTCCTCTGCCAGGACCCCGATGGCCCTGCGCACGGTGTTGCGGGACAGCTCGTAGTGCTGCATCAGGTAGGTGAGCGACGGCAGCGCGCGGCCCGGCCTCAGCTCCCCGGCCTCGATCTGCGCCCGCAGGATCGCGGCGAGCTGGGCGAAGGGCGGTTCCTCCAGGCCCTTGTCGATGCTCACAGTGATCAAGCTAGCTGACCAGGCATTACCTAGTTAAAGCCTCACCGTGTCTGAACGTGCTTGACCGGGCAGGCATATTTTGCTGCAAAAATGCCAAACAGCGGGACCGGCCAAGCGCTCACCAGCCGGGCCGGTCCCTTGATCCCCTAACTAGGAGGGGACCCAAAATGGATCATCCCACGGATGCGCTCCCCCCAGGTGAGGCAGAACTGCGGGCGCTGCAAGCACTCCGGATACAGCGCCAGCAGGAGCGCCGGGCAGCCGAGGCCGAGGTGTTCGATCTCCTGCGGGAACGATGCCCCGGACTTGACGTTGGCCGCGAGATCGCCAACGGCGTCGAGCACTACAGCGCTAAGGCACTGACCGACGACGCGCACCCCTGGGTACGTGGTCAAGCCCACCCTCGAAGGTCTCACCAGTGCTCTGCTACGCCAGGAGACGGCAACGTGAACGAGGACCCCCGCAGCTTGATCGAGCGCAACCGTGAGCTGATCGCGGAGCGCCCCGGCTGGCCAGCCGGGGCGATCGAGGCGTGCCGCTCGATCGAGGCGCGATGCCCGGCTATTCGGCCTGGTGGAGCGAGGGCGACATGAGCACGCCCGAGGGAGCGCCGTACGCCGCCAGGGTGAAGGTGCCCGCTCGGCGGATCGCACCTACTACGGCCGTGATGCCGATGATGTCGTCGCGCAAATCGAGGCCGATCGCAGCGCCCGCTGAGAACGTGACCGGGGCGACGGCACCGTCCCGGTCACCACGCACTGAGGACCCGGCCAGCCGGAAGAGGATGAGCGCCTAACGATCATGTACTGCCTACCGCGATGTGGAGAGCGCCCGCCCGGACCCTGTGGCGGGCGCTCTCTCACGTTACGGACGACGCCGCTCGCGCACGCCAGCCCGTGCAGGCAATGGCCCAGGCGGTTAAACAGCAAGGTCACGAAGGCGGTCTACCGTCATCAGATCGCGGACACCGTGGCCGCCGCCGCAACGGCCTGGGATCAGATCATGCCGGGCGAGCAGACCGCGTAACCAGCGGCAAGAGACGGGCGGGCGCTCCAGTGCCCGCCTGTTTCGCGTGCGTGGGTGTGCGGTACCGTGCAGGGAAGCGCAGCGCGGTTGGCTCCCAGGTTGGGCTACTCGATCAAGGGATCGGCAGGCCAGAGTGGGTGCTATCCAAACCGGCTGCGCAGCGTGTCACCAGCACTGACGTGACACAACCTCTGGCGGGAGGTTCCGGCGGTCGCCCCCGGGCTGGCGGAGTCTTAACGCTTGCTCACGAACGTCCTCCTCCATGCACTGGGACACCAAGCCCGACATCGCATCAGGAGGACGTTCCTGTGATCAAGTCCTCCGGCTTACGCCTATTACTACGGCCGCGCAGCGTGCCACCGCACTGACGTGGCACAACCCCTGGCGGGGGTTCCGGGGGGTCGCGCTCGGCCGCCCCCGGCGACACAGCCTTAACGACATCACGCAGTTATCCACAGACTGGCTATCCCCAGACCGGCCGTCCACAGATTGGCGTTCAGCCCTGCCGTACCCCCTTGACACCATGCCAAGATCGTCAGTGGGGCAACGCCCCCAAGGGAGGGCGGGTCTTGCAGGGAAACCGCCGCAGCGGACCAGGATGATCTTCGGGGGATCGCCAGGGCCGGGCGCCAAGATCACCGAACTGCTTATCGTGCGGGCCCGGACTTCACTGGGCGCCCTCCGCACGCTCGAGCAAGACCTTGCGCCGCTGCTCCAGGGCGATGAGGTCACCGAAGAGCCGGTTGTACGCGGCCTGCTCCTCGACCGGGTTCATCCGCTGGAGCCGCGACTTTACCGCCACGATCTGCCGCGACACGGCGAGCTCGGCAACCCTGGCGATGACACCAGCGGTGTAACCGGCGTCCGCGTCACCATCGAGGCGCGGTGGCACCAGGAGCGGCTCGACTGCAAGTCCGGTCACAAAGGCAGTGGCAGTATCGCCTGGAGCGGCGGCGCGCAACTGCGCTGCCCAATCGAGGTCACCGCGCGATCCGGCCACGCCGCCGCACTCGGCGATCAGCCGGAACGTCGCTGCGTGCACCGGCACCGTGAAGGCGTCAGCCCCAAGCGCGTCGAAGGCAGGCCCGCACAGGGCAGGCCGCTGGACGGCCAGCTTGAGCGCCTCTCTTTCTACTCGCACGACCGGGTCACCCGCGTCGTAGGCGGTCCCATCATTGGTGCCGGACGGCGTCCGCGCGGGCACGCCGGGCGCTGCTGCCGCGCCTCCCCCTCGTCGCGAGTGACGCGCGGGTGCACCAGCCTCGTTTCGGCCAGGCGGCCGATCCGCCGGCCGGGACTGCTCGCGCCGCAAGTACAGGCCAATGCGGGCAAGCACGAAATCCTCGTCCATGAGACCGAGCCAGCGGTCCACCCGCTGGGCATATACCTTCCGCAGGCCCTCGTCCTTGATGCCCGCCACGACCCGCGCCGCACCGTCCAGGGCGGCGAGCCGCCCCTCGGCACTGTCCAGGTCATATTCATCCATCGCACTGCGGACGGTGAACTCGTAAAGCGGGACCCGGCGGGCGATCAGATCCCGCACCGCCGCGTCGCCGTGCTTGAGCCGCAGATCACAGGGATCAAGGCCATCGGGCTGCACCGCCACGTACGTCTGTGTCACGAACTTCTGCTCGCTGTCGAAAGCCTTCAGCGCGGCGCGCTGACCCGCCCCGTCCCCATCGAAGGTGAAGATGACCTCGCTGGGCGACCGGTCAGTGTCCATGATCAGCCGCCGCAGAATCTTGATATGCCCCTCACCGAACGAGGTGCCACACGTGGCTACCGCTGTCGGCACACCGGAAAGATGGCACGCCATCACGTCGGTGTACCCTTCGACGATCACCGCCTGGCGATGCTGGGCTATCTCACGCCTCGCCAGGTCCGCCCCGTACAGCACGGAGCTCTTCTTGAACAGCGGGGTCTCAGGGGTGTTCAGGTATTTGGGGCCGTCACCTCCGGCCTCCAGCTTGCGGGCGCCGAACGCGATCACGTCGCCCGTCACATCGCGGACTGGCCACACCAGCCGCCCGCGGAACCTGTCGACCGGCCCACGCCTGCCCTCGCTCGCGAGCCCGCCGAGCAGCAGTTCCTGCTGGGTGAAGCCCCTGCCAAGCAGGTGCCTCGTGAGCGCCTCCCACTCCGCGGGCGCGTACCCGACCCCGAAGCGCTCCGCATCGGCGATCTCGAATCCGCGCTCGGCGAGGAAGGCACGGCCGTGGGCGGCGTCTGGTGCGCGCAGCCGTTCAGAAAAAAACTCGGCGGCGGCGCGGTGGGCATCGAGCAGCCGGCGGCGCTGGCCCTGCTCCCGCCCGGGAACCTGCCCGCCCTGCTCGTAGCGGAGTTCAATGCCTGCCCGGGCGGCGAGCCGTTCGACCGCGTCGGCGAAACTGAGATTCTCGATCTTCTGAACGAACGAGATGACGTCCCCGCCCTGCTGGCACGAGAAGCAGAAATAGAGCCCCCGGGCAGGGGTTACGTTGAATGAGGGCGTCTTCTCCTCGTGGAACGGGCACAGCCCCTTCAGTGACCCGCCGCCCGCATTGCGCAATTGCAGGTGTTCGCCGATCACATCGGCGATGGGCGAGCGCTCCCGGACGAGATCGATGTCCTCATCGCGGATCCGGCCAGCCACACGCGCCTCCGCCCGGCTCGGTCCAGTGCTGACCCGGTGAGTCTATTGCCAGCCAGTGACCGCCGCCCCGCGCGTCACGGTCACGGTTGCGCTAACTCCGCAGCGTGCCGAGTACCAGCACGGTCGCCCTGACGCCGGGATGAGCGGCGAGCATCTTCTCCAGTTCGTAGGTGAACGCCGGATTCCACACGATGAGCCGCAGCGGGAACGGACTCGTGTGCAGCGCCTCGAGCACGTGGCCGAGCCCCTTGCTGGTCCTTCGGGCGCTGGCCGGACGGCCACCGACATCCGCGCGCAGGATCGCGTCGATCGTATTCTTCATCTCACCGAGGTCGCGGTCGAACACCGCGGCGAGGAAGCTGTCCCGCCAGTTTCCGAGGCCCCAGTTGCGGTAGAACACCAGGCTCGGCACCCCGTCGCCGAGCAGGTGAGCGTTGGCCAGCGCGGTCATCGACGCACTTGTGGGCGCCCTCATCCTGCCCGCGTTCCACACGGCGAGCGGAGTTCTCCGCCAGGCTGCCGGACCCCCGCCGGCCGAGTGCATGCCCCACTGGGATGCCGCGACGATGATCAGCGCGGCCACCGCGGCGACGATGGACAGCGGAACGTCCCTGAGCACCCTGAGGCGGCCGCGCGGCCAGGAGGGGGCGGGAAGCCGGCGCAGCACCAGGCTGACAGTGCCGAGGCCGGTCAGGCAGACGATGTAGGTCGCCATGATCAGCTTGTCGTAGTAGTAGCTGGTATGCCCCTTGCTGCCGATTTGGTAGGCACCGAAGGTCACCACCACGACTGCGGCGAGGACGACCTGCGCGGCCATGACCCGGCAGGCCGGAAGCCGCCGCAGGACAGCGCTGGCCATCGTGGCGACGACGAGGAACCCGAGCACGATCACAAGGGGCACGGACACCCGCAGCACCCCGCCCCGGGCCAGCGCCTGTGCCTGGACGTTGAAGCCGGACGCCACGCTGAGCACTGACGGGTAGAGCGCGACGGCGAAGGCCACGACGATTGTCATGGCGGACAGCCACCAGCGGCGGCGCAGTCGGCGGTGGTACACGGCGCACGCTGTCAGCAGGCCCGCGGCAGCGATCGGCGCGTAGAGGTTGTAGCTGTAGGCGACCGCGACGAGCAGCGCGCTGGCGATAAGCACCTGCTCGTAGACCACGCGCGGCGGCCGGACCGACACGGCCACGGCGAGCGCGAGGAACGCGAGGCCGGTGATTTCAGAATCGAATCCGTAGTCGATCATGAATACAAATGGGCCGCCGAGCGCAAGCGCGGCCACGATGGAGCAGACG
The DNA here is from genome assembly GCA_963851085.1 of uncultured Actinomycetota bacterium. Classification (GTDB taxonomy): domain Bacteria; phylum Actinomycetota; class Actinomycetes; order Streptosporangiales; family Streptosporangiaceae; genus DATFVJ01. The sequence continues at coordinate 56,290 of CAWKNX010000002.1, forward strand.
AAAACGCGCCGCCAGCGTGTCACGAGCGGGCCCGCTATCCAGCGGGCCGCCCATACGAGCGACATGATCAGAAATGCGTACGCCACGAGAACGTAGATGAAATAACGGTTGAACTCCGCAAGCGGCGGCCCGGGGTTGGTGGTTGATCTCAGGAAGGTGTCGAACAGCGCATCAAGGAAATGCGACCCGGACGGGTAAACGATCTCGGCCGGGTGCGCCACCGAGACGACCGCCTTGCTCTGGTGCAGGAAGGTGTATCCGCCCAGCCGGTGGATCGTGTCGAACAGGGCGAAATGCGCGTACCGGTCTTCTGCGGTGGCCGAGAAGGTGAACCTGCGCACCGCCGGCAGCCCCGCGACCGGAGCGTAGACGGCTAAGAAAGCGACAAGGCCGGAGCCGATCACTATCACATCCGACCCCAGCACGCGGCGCGGCAGGCTCGGCCGCCGCCGCGCAAACCACGCGGTCACCGCGACGAGCGTCAACAGCGTGCCTGCCACCGGGACGGGATGCAGCCCCCATGGCCAGATCGAGAAGACCAGGCCCAGGGACAGGACCGCGCCCGCGAGCAGTCCGGCGGCAAGCACGATGCGATCCACCAGATTCGTCCCCGAGCGCAGCACCGAAGCGACCGCGAGGAGAAGCAGGAAGGGCTCGACGACATCCAGTCGCAGTTCGTGCAGCGCGAGCGGTATCAGCCACGCCGCACCGAGCGCGACCGCAAGCCATCGCACCCGGGGCGATGGCTTCCGGCTGGCCGGACGAGCTGATTCCCTCGTATTTGGCCACGAGGATGCGATTCTTTTCTGGGTATGCGCGTGCTCAGTTGAATCCACAACCGCCCTCAAAAATTGAAGCAACCCGGCGCATTCGGGCAAAGCTACACTTGGCGCTTGATGCAGCGCGAGGGGAACGATAGCACTTTGTGATTGCTTTGTCGTGTCTTTAGCTTAGCGACATTAAGCGTTCGCCAGATTTTTATCCCCTGGCAAGTGTCACTAAGACTACACGGCCTGGCGCACGCCCGGCGCACGCCAGCGGCACCCACGGGCGGGGCATGCCAGCGGCTCCCACCGACGGCCTTAGCGGAGGATGCCGGGCCGTGACTGCCTGATACCGTCACGACGTGCGTGAACGCCTTGTCCTGTGGGATGTCGACCACACGCTGATCAACGCCGGAGGGCTGAGCCCTCAGCTGTACGGCGAGGTGTTCCTTGAGCTGTTCGGGCGCACGCTGGCGAATGTGGCACCCATGGCCGGGCGGACCGATCGGGCCATCATCCTCGACACGCTCACCGGCGCGGGGGTACCGGACCCGGCAAGGCACGTGTGCGAATTCGCGGCCGCGCTCGCCGCCAGGGCCCCCGCGCTTGACGCGCGCGTCAGGGAGCGGGGGCGGGCGCTGCCGGGCGCTGTCGAGGCCCTGCGTGCGCTCGCGGCCATGTCCGGCGGCTCCGTCAGCCACGCCGATGGGCGGGCCCACGCCGATGGGCGGGCCCACGCCGATGGGCGGGCCCACGCCGATGGGCGGGCCCACGAGCGGGCCCGCGAGCAAGCGCACGGGCCGGGCAGCGGTCCCCGCGGGCAAGCGCGGCAGGTCGTGCAGTCCGTCCTGACCGGGAACCTGCGTCCGCTCGCCGAGGCCAAGCTCGGCGCGCTCGGCCTCGACACATACCTGGATCTCGACGTGGGCGCCTACGGCGACGCGCACGAGGTGCGTTCCGAGCTTGTGCGGGTCGCGCGGGACAAGGCCGCAGCAGCGTACGGCACAACCTTCGACGGTGCGGCGACTGTGCTCATCGGCGACACCCGGCTCGATGTCCAGGCGGCCCGGGCGACCGGCGCACGCGGCGTCGCCGTCGCGACCGGCGGGACGTCCGCGGCTGAGCTAGCCGCCGCGGGCGCCGACGCGGTACTGCCCGACCTCTCCGATACCGCGGCGGTTCTCGCCGCGATCCTCGGCTGACGCTCCCCGTTTCATGGGTCCCGGACCAGGGATCTCCGTGGTCTCCTCGAGGGCCGGGCTGTTGCTTTACCCCAGCGATGGCCCGTTGGTGGTGCTATCACCCCCGGCAATGGCCCATTGCTGGGGTAAGAGGTCGGGCCACCGGGATCATGGAAATCACGCCGGGGCGGCGAGTTCGGACACCGGCACGTCTGGATCTGCGAGCCGGTCGGGATCGATCCGCGCGCCGGATCGGATGAGTGCCTGGATATCGCCTGTCACGTCCCAGACGTTGACGTTCATTCCGGCTACCACGCGCCCGTCTGCCAGCCAGAACGCGATGAATTCGAGTGACTCGGGCACGCCGCGGTAGACGACCATGTCGTATCCCTCGCCGGGCAGCCCCGACGCCTCCATGCCAAGCTCGTACTGGTCGCTGTAGAAGTAAGGCACCCGGTCGTAGCTCACATCCTGGCCGAGCATCGAGCGCGCCGCCGCGGGCCCGCCGTGCAGCGCGTTGGCCCAGTGGTCGACGCGGACCCGGCGGTTCAGCAGCGGATTCCACGAGTTGGAAACGTCACCGGCGGCGTAGATGTCCGGGTCCGAGGTTCGCAGTGCGGAGCTGGCGAGAATCCCGTCCGCGAGATCGAGCCCCGCCGCCTCCGCGAGCGTCACGTTGGGCGCCACCCCGATCCCGACCACAGCCAGGTCGGCCGCGAGCTCCGTCCCATCGGTGGTGACGACAGTCCGCAGCTGGCCGGCTGGGCCGCTGCGGAACTCCGATACCCCGGTGCGCAGCCTGAACTCCACGCCATTGCGGCGGTGCAGGCCCGCGAACACCTCGCCTAGCTCGGGCCCGAGAACCCGGTTCAGCGGCGCCGGCTCTGGCTCCACGACCGTGACCTCGCAGCCGTACGATCGCGCCGCGGCGGCGGTCTCCAGGCCGATCCAGCCTCCTCCGGCGATTACCACCCGTCCGCCGGCCCCGCCAGTGGCGCGGAAGGCCGCCGCGAGCCGCTCAGAATCACCGGCCGATCGCAGGTAGAGAACATCCTCAAGTTCACCGCCGGGAACGTTCAGGCGGCGCGGCGACGCACCTGTCGTGAGGAGCAGCTTGTCGTAGCCGACCACGTCGCCGCCGGCCAGCTCGACCCGGTGGTCGCCGCTGTGGACCGCGACCGCGGTCACGCCGAGCCGCAGGTCGACGTCGTGCGCGCTGTACCAGCCTTCCTCGTGTACGTAGATCTTGCTCTTGTCTTCCTTACCAAGCAGGAAGCCCTTCGAGAGCCGCGGCCGCTCGTAGGGGCGTTCTGATTCGGTGCCGACGAGAACAATCGCGCCGCCGAATCCCTCCTCGCGCAAGGTCTCGGCGGCCTTGGCACCGGCCAGGCTCGCTCCGATGATCACAAATCTGGGTTCGGCAGGCATCTGTCGCTCCTTCCCGCGGCACGATCGGGACACGCCCGCACCACGCTAGTGGCTACCGCCGCGTCTGTGCGGCACCTGGATCAGCCACCGCGGACCGCGCCGCACAGCCGCCGATGCCAGGCCACCGCGGACGTGTCGGTGAGCGAGGCGATCTGGTCGACCACGACGCGCAACCGCGACGCATCCGACTGCGCGGCTATCCAGGCGGGCCGCAGCGCGGGATCGAGCGTGGCCGGAGCGCCTCGGGCGACCGCCTCGGCCAGCCCGGCGATCAGCTCGCGCTGACGCTCCTGCACCGCGCCCACACCAGGTCGGCTCATCACATAGTGCGCCGTGACCCCCTTGAGCAGAGCGCACTCGAGGCGCTGCCGCCGCGGCACGATCAGATCGGCGCCGTAACGGGTCAGCGGGCCGTCGCCGTCGCCGTGCACCATCCGCGTCGCGTTCTGCGCGGCACGGCAGAACCTGCCGATCAGCTCGCTGGTCAGATTCTTCAGCGCGGCGAGCGAACGCGGCCCACCATCGAAGCTGCCCGGCCAATAGCCGGGTGCGAGCAGATCGGCAAGCACTTCGCACAACTCGGCCTCGCTGGCCGGCTCTTCTGGGTCGGCGTACGTAGCCGCTGTGACCTGCGCTAGCGCGAGCCGTTCCGACTCGTCCCGAAGCTGCCTGAGAGTGATGTGACCTGCGTGCAGGCCATCCTCCAGGTCGTGCACCGAGTACGCGACGTCGTCGGCCCAATCCATGACCTGCGCCTCCAGGCAGGGTCGGCACCGCGGCGCGCCGTCCCTGACCCAGCCGAATACCTCGCCGTCCCCGGCATACGCGCCGTACTTGCCCCCTGCGGGTGGCGCGGCCGGCGCGGAGCCTGACGGCGCGGAGCCTGACGGCGCCGAGCCTGACGGCGCGGAGCCTGACGGCGCGGCCACGGCCGGCGCCGATGGCGCCAGCCACGGATACTTGAGCGCGGCGTCCAGCACGCCGCGGGTCAGGTTGAGCCCCGCGCTGCGGCCGGCCGCCGTAATCACCTTGGCCTCCAGACGGGTGAGCAGGCGCAGGCTCTGCGCATTGCCCTCGAACCCGCCGCAGGCCCGTGCCAGGTCATCGAGGGCTGATTCACCGTTGTGCCCGAACGGCGGATGCCCGATGTCATGCGCTAGGCACGCTGTCTCGACCAGGTCAGGGTCAGCGCCCAGGGCCTTGGCCAGCTCCCGGCCGATCTGCGCGCACTCGAGCGAATGCGTGAGCCGCGTGCGCGGGAAATCGCCCGCATCGACCGCCACCACCTGAGTCTTGGCGGCGAGCCTGCGCAGCGCCGAACTGTGCAGCACGCGTGCACGGTCGCGCTCGAATGCGCTGCGCCCTGGTTGTTTTGGCGGCTCGGCGGCCCAGCGCGCCGTGGCCAGGGCGTCGTAACCGGTCAAGCTGCCTGTCTCCTGACACGTGAATCGGGTGCTTCACGTCCAGCAGTGCGGGACCACTGCGGGCCTGCGGGGGCGCCCCGGGGGTCACCCCCCGGGGCGATACTGGGCGTCTGCGGGGTGCCCTGGGGTCTCCCTCCCGCGATACTGCGGGTCCCGGGGATCCCGGGGGGATCACCCCCCGGGACAATACCGTCAGCGGCTGTCGCTGCCTGCGGTTTCGACGACGGCCCGGCCAGCCTCCAGCCGGGCCACGGGAACCCGGAACGGCGAGCAGGACACGTAGTCGAGCCCAGCGTCGTGGAAGAAGTGCACGGATTCGGGGTCGCCACCGTGTTCACCGCAGACGCCGATGTGGAGGTCCGGCCGGGTCCGCCGCCCCTCCTCGACCGCGATCCTGACCATGCGGCCAACGCCGGCCGCGTCGATGGTCTCGAACGGCGACACGCCGAACACGCCTAGCTCCAGGTACCGGCTGAAGAACGAGCCCTCAACGTCGTCGCGGGAGAAACCCCAGCCCATTTGCGTGAGGTCGTTCGTGCCGAAGGAGAAGAACTCAGCGGACTGCGCGATCTCACCCGCCGTGACCGCAGCCCGTGGCACCTCGATCATGGTGCCGATCAGCGTATGCACCTCGATACCGGTTTCGGCGGCCACTTCGGCGAGCATCTCCTCGGTTCGCTCGCGCGCGATCTCCATCTCCTGCACGGTGGCGACCAGCGGAATCATGATCTCCGGCTTGGGGTCACCGCCCGCCTTCTTGCGGTCCGCCGCGGCGTGCGCGATCGCCTTCACCTGCATGGCGAGCAGCCCGGGGATGATCAGGTCGAGCCGCACACCGCGCAGGCCGAGCATCGGGTTCTGCTCGTGCAGGCGGCGCACCGCGTCAAGCAGCTTGCGGTCCTTGTCGGTGGCGTTGTCGCCGGCGATCGCGACCCGCACGGTCAGATCGGTGAGATCGGGCAGGAACTCGTGCAGTGGCGGGTCGATGAGCCGGATCGTCACCGGCAGCCCGTCCATCGCTTCGAGGATTTCCACGAAATCGCCCCGCTGCAGAGGCTCCAGGGCATCGAGGGCTTCCTGCCCCTCCTCGTCTGTGTCGGCCAGAATGAGGTTCTCGACAAGCTGGCGCCGTTCGCCAAGGAACATGTGCTCGGTCCGGACCAGGCCGACGCCCTCCGCGCCGAACCGGCGGGCGCGGGCGCAGTCCGGGCCGGTGTCGGCATTGGCATGCACGCCAAGGCGGCGGCGCGTGTCAGCGTGCGCGATGATCCGGTGGACAGCCTTGATCAGGTCGTCGGCGTCGGCCGCAGCGGGGTCGAATGCCACCCTCGAAGTACTCCACGACCGGGGATGCGGTGACGGGGACCTCGCCCAGGTAGACGTCTCCGCTGGTCCCGTCGAGCGAGAGCACGTCGCCCTCGGAAACGGTGACGCCGCCCGGGGCCGTGAACTTGCGGTTCGCGATGTCGACGTCCAGTGCCTCCGCACCGCACACGCACGTCTTGCCCATGCCGCGGGCCACCACCGCGGCATGGCTGGTCTTGCCGCCTCGGCTGGTCAGGATGCCGCGTGCGGCGATCATCCCGTTCAGGTCGTCCGGGTTGGTCTCGCGGCGGACCAGGATGACGTTCTCGCCCTTGGCCGCGAGTTCGGCGGCGCGGGTGGAGTCGAATACGGCATGCCCAACGGCCGCACCCGGCGAGGCGCTTACCCCTGTCGTGATCTTGTTCGTGCTAGCGGAGGCGTCGAACCGCGGGAACATCAGCTGGGCGAGCTGGGCCCCTGTCACCCGGCTGACCGCCTCGTCCATGTCGATCAGGCCCTGGTCGACAAGCTGCGTCGCGATGCGGAATGCCGCGGCGGCGGTGCGCTTGCCGACGCGCGTCTGGAGCATCCACAGTTTGCCGCGCTCGACCGTGAACTCGATGTCGCACAGGTCGCGGTAGTGGTTCTCCAGGGTCGCCATGATCTGGATCAGCTCGTCGTACGACTTCTTGTCGATCCGCTCCAGGTCCTGCAGCGGGACGGTGTTCCTGATGCCCGCCACGACGTCTTCGCCCTGGGCGTTTTGCAGGTAGTCGCCATACAGGCCCTGCTGGCCGGAGCCCGGATCGCGGGTGAAAGCCACCCCGGTACCCGAATCCATGCCGAGGTTGCCGAAGACCATCGCGACCACGTTGACCGCGGTGCCGAGGTCGGCGGGGATGCGCTCCTGACGCCGGTACAGGATCGCCCGGGGCGAGTTCCATGACTCGAAGACGGCACGGATCGCCAGATCCATCTGCTCGCGCGGGTCGCCGGGGAACTCGCGGCCTGTCTGCTCCTTGACGATGTCCTTGAAGGCCTCGGTCATGCCGCGCAGGTCATCAGCATTCAGGTCAAGATCGCTCGTGGTTCCCTTGGCCTTCTTCGCCGCGTCGTGTGCCCGCTCGAACTCCTCGCCGTCGATGCCGAGCACGGTCTTGCCGAACATCTGGATGAGCCGCCGGTAGGCGTCCCAGGCGAATCGCTCGCTGCCGGACTGCTTGGCCAGGCCGTGCACGGACTCGTCAGAAATACCGATGTTGAGGACCGTGTCCATCATGCCCGGCATGGAGAACTTGCCGCCGGAACGGACGCTGACGAGCAGCGGGTCGCCAGGGTCGCCCAGCCGTTTGCCCATCGCCTGCTCGAGAGCGGCGAGATGGGTGCCGACCTCCTCGTCCAGGCCATCAGGAACGCTGCCCTGTTCAAGAAAGTGGCGGCACGCGTCGGTGGTGATGATGAAGCCGGGCGGGACGGGAAGACCCAGGTTGGTCATCTCGGCGAGGTTGGCACCCTTGCCGCCGAGCAGGTCCTTCAGATCCTTGTTGCCTTCGGCAAATGCGTAGACGAGCTTGGCCACTGCGCGTTCTCCTCATGATGCGACCCGGTGCGGGCGACAGCCTCGACGCGGGCAGCATGGGTGATGCGGCCTCACGGCCCGATAACTCGAACTCTACCGAGCGCTGAGCGGCCGGCGCGCCACGCGGCAGTGGTTACCGGTCAGTTCATGCCTAAACGATCGATGAAGTGCCCGCGCGCCACGTCCAGTCGAAGGCCGGTCCGCCGGGATGGGCGATACCCGCCGCGCGGGTGACCCGGGCATGTGCTTCCTTCAGCCTGCCGGGGTCGCGGGGCCCCTTGAACGAGATGCATTCGGTCTTGCCGCTGCGGCGCCCGGCCTTGACTGCCTTGATCCGGGCCGCCTACTTCGCTAGGTGGCGATCAAGGGCCCGTCCGGCGTTCACACCGCTGGCCCGCTCTTTAGGCCGAAAAGACCACTAGCGTGAAACAGCCACGCCTGCCGGCGCGATCGGGCTGCGATCAGGCTGCGATCAGGCTGGCGGCCAGCATGACGCGATCGGGCTGGCCGGCAGAATGGCCGCAAGGCGGCGAGCCGCTACGGGCGGCGTGGGAGGTGCTGGCGGGTGGACGATACGGACGGCGCTGGCGGAGCGGTCAACGCGGGCAGGGTCGTCATCGGCCTGCTTCATCCTGGTGACATGGGTGCCGCCATAGGACACCAGCTTCGCGGGCGTGGGCATTCGGTGCTGTGGGCATCCGCAGGGCGCAGCCCGGCGACCGTCGCGCGTGCAGCGGCAGCCGGCCTGGCGGATTGCGGAACCGTCGCGGAATTGGCCAGGCGCAGCCAGGTGATCGTTTCCGTCTGCCCACCGCACGCGGCCACGCGGGTGGCGGCACAGGTGGCGGTGGAGATCGCGGCGCAGGGCACGGACGGGCGCGGCGGCCCTGGTTTTGGCACCGGCACCGGCACGAGCGCGGGGGTCGGGGTGGGCGTCGTGGCCGCGGGCCCGGCGCGCATCTTTGTCGATGCCAACGCCGTGTCCCCTGTCACCGCACGCCAGATCGCGCGGATCGTCGCGGGAGCCGGCCTACGGTACGTGGACGGCGGAATCATCGGGCCACCGCCTTCGCCGGCTGGCGGCACCCGGCTGTACCTATCGGGCCCGAACGCCGGCGCGGTTCGTGAATTGTTCGCCGACACAGCGGTCGAAGCACGGGTCATCGAGCGCGCCGCCGCTTGGTACACCGTGCGGGTTTCCGGCCGCGACGGGGGCGGCCGTCCCGACCACGACGGCCCGACCACGACAGGCCCGACCACGACGGGGCCGATGACGGCAGCAGTACCGCGGCCTCGGCGGTGAAGATGGCCTACGCCGCGTGGACGAAAGGCACCGCTGCCCTCGCGGTCGCGATACGAGCATTCGCCCGCGCGGAAGGTGTCGAGGATGTGCTGCTCGGCGAGTGGGCGCAGTCCCAGCCCGCGCTGACAAGCCGGTCGCGGGACGCCGCGCGGTCGGCGCTCGCCAAGGGATGGCGCTGGGTCGCCGAGATGGAAGAGATCAGCGCGTCCTTCACCGCGGCCGGCCTGCCCGGCGAATTCCATCAGGCGGCGGCCGAGATCTTCCGCCGGTCACCCCGTGCCACGTCCTCGCTGGCGGGTGGATCCGGCGACCCGGATGAGCCTGCCGGTGCGACGGACACCGCAATCGATCTTGTGGTCGCCGCGCTACTGACAGGGTCTGGCGGCACCGGCGCTCCCGTCCCATGATCGCGGTATCTTTTCCGAAGTATTCGCGGAGAAGTTACCGCGATCATGAAACGCGGTCGTTGCCCTACGGATCAGGCGACCCAGGGCAGGCCGGTGATGCGCTCGTAGATCTCCTCGTACCTGTCTCGCGCGGCCTGGACGATCTCCGGGGGAATCTCCGGGCCTGGCGCACGTTTGTCCCACCCGGTCCCCGCCGCCCAGTCGCGCACGATCTGCTTGTCGAACGCGTACTGCGGCCGCCCAGGCTCCCACTGGTCCGCGGGCCAGAACCGCGACGAGTCCGGGGTCAGCACCTCATCGGCGAGAACCAGGGTGCCGCCTGTGGCCAAGCCGAACTCGAGCTTGGTGTCGGCCACGATGATGCCGCGTCCGGCCGCCAGGTCCCTGCCCCGCCGATACACCTCGAGGGTGATCCGGCGGAGTTCCTCAGCCTTCGCCCCGCCGAATCGCGCGGCGACATCGCCGAACGCGATGAACTCGTCGTGACCCACCGTCGCCTTGGTGGTCGGGGTGAAGATCGGTTCTGACAGGCGGGACCCTTCGGCCAGACCAGGCGGAAGGGCGATCCCTGACACAGCCCCCGACGCCTCGTACTCGCGCAGGCCCAGGCCGGCGAGGTAGCCACGCGCGATGCACTCCACCGGCAGCATTTCCAGCCGACGGCACCTCATCGCCCGCCCGGCGAATTCCTCGGGTACGTCGGTTACGGAGAGCACATGATTGGGTGCGATATCCGCGAGCCTGTCGAACCACCAGAGTGAAAGCTGGGTGAGGATCTTCCCCTTGCCCGGGATCGGCGTGGGCAGCACAACGTCGTAGACGCTGACCCGGTCAGAGGCCACCAGGATGACGTCATCACCGTCTGCGTACACCTCGCGGACCTTGCCAGAGTGCAGCAGTTCCATGGTCAACCAGTGTGCCGCATCGCGGCCGACACTCAGCGCAGACCTGGGGACAACGAAAAAGCCGTCCACAGAATCCGATTCACCCTTCCGCGTCCCCTTGACAACTTGCAAAGATCGGCAGTGGGGCAACGCCCCCTCTGGGAGGGTGGGTCTTGGAATGGGGCGGGTCTTGGAATGGGGCGGGTCTGAATAGCGCGACGGGGTGCCCCGTGACAGCCAGGGGCTTGCTAAGGCCGCGCCGGTCACGGGGCACCCGATGCGGCCTCTCGGCGGCTGGGGCGCGACCTATCAGGTATGGGCGCGGCGGGCCTGGATGGCGGGCATGGCGAGCGGTGCGACTGCCGCGATCGCGGCAATGAGGCCGACAAAAGCGCCGAAGCGCCAGCCAACGCCGACCGACCCATAACCGCCCGGCTTGAAGACGAACGCGATCAGCACGAGCACGCAGTTGATGCCGGTCGCGGCGAGCAGCAACTGCTCGCGGTCGAGCGGAAGTTGAACGGGCAGCCGCTCGAAACCCGCGACCATGGCGAGATAGGCAAAGATTGCCAGGCACAGGATCAACACGATGTACAGATAGCCATGCGCGGTAAGCGCGTCGGCCGTGGCGCTGCCGAACGCGCCAAGGCTCACGCCGAACCAAGGCAGGAAGAGCGAGATGAACAGGACTAACGTGCCGCCCCCGGCGATCTGATCGGCCCGCGACCACCGCGTGGCATCGAACTTGAACGCAGCGGCCGGCGCCCCGGCATTCTGACCGGCGGCAGGTCCGCCCGCGGCCGCAGGCGGCGCACCGGGGGCCACATGAACCGGGGCGCCACAACGCGGACATGTTGCGGAGCCATTCGCGACATCATTGCCGCACTGAGAACAGAGCATGAGACTCCCCTTTCGGAATCATCCGGGGATAACGTTCTCCCCGCGCCTTGCACGGCCACACGCCCCGCTGGGGTTCACGAGCGACGAAGACCGGATCCAGCCCCGGCCGGCGGACGTGCTCCATGCGAACCGTGCCCATCACATCCCGGTCAACCTTGCGGACACGGAAGCGGGTGTCAATAGAAAAGAATCACGAAGAAATTACGAATCTGACCCAAGTTCTAACCTCGCCAGTGCGGCTTGCGGTTCCACGCCGCGATCCACGTTCTGCGCGCGGCGGCAGAGCTGGCGTCAGGCCGCGCAGCCGTTCGGGATCAATCTGCGGTCCGGGGGCGACCCCGGACCAGCCCCGGCCTAATGCCACGCTGGGTTACCGGCCAACCGCCGGTCAACAGCGCGGCAGGCGCTCATCGAGGTATGACTCGAGCCCGGCCGATGCTGACCCGCTCCTGCCCCATCGAGTCGCGCTCCCGTACGGTGACGGCCTGATCCTCAAGCGTCTCGAAGTCGACCGTCACGCAGAACGGCGTGCCGACCTCGTCCTGGCGGCGGTATCTGCGGCCGATCGCGCTCGCGTCGTCGAAGTCGGTATTCCACCGCTTGCGCAGCGCGGCGGCCAGATCGCGGGCCTTCGGCGACAGATCGGCGTTGCGGGACAGCGGCAGCACCGCCACCTTGACGGGAGCTATCCGAGGGTCGAGCCGCATCACGGTGCGCTTCTCCATGACCCCCTTGGCGTTCGGTGCCTCGTCCTCGCGGTAACCGTCGAGCAGGAGGGCGAGAACGCAACGATCAACGCCGGCCGCGGGCTCGATGACATAGGGCAGGTACCGGGTACCCGAGTCCTGGTCGAAGTAGGAGAGATCCTCACCCGATGCCTGGGAATGCACGGTCAGATCGTAGTCCGTTCGGTTGGCGATCCCCTCGAGCTCGCCCCACTCGCCGCCCTGGAAGCCGAACCGGTACTCGACATCCACGGTCCGCTTCGAATAATGCGAGCGCTTCTCCGCCGGATGCTCGTACAGGCGCAGGTTCTCGTCACGGATCCCCAGGTCGGAATACCAGCTCATCCGGTTGTCGATCCAATACTTGTGCCAGTCCTCGTCGGTGCCCGGCTCGACGAAGTACTCCATCTCCATCTGCTCGAACTCGCGCGTGCGGAAGATGAAGTTGCCCGGGGTGACCTCGTTACGGAATGATTTGCCGACCTGGCCGATCCCGAACGGTATCTTGCGGCGCGACGACTGCTGGACGGCGCGGAAATTGATGAAGATCCCCTGCGCGGTCTCGGGCCGGAGGTACGCCAGGCTCGATTCGTCCTCCACGACGCCGAGCGACGTCCTGAGCATTCCGTTGAACATCCGGGGCTCGGTGAACGTGCCGGTGCTTCCGCAGTTCGGGCACGAAATGTCGGCAAGGCCGGCGGCCGGCGGGTGGCCCCGCTTGGCCTCGTACGCATCGGCGAGCTGGTCGGCGCGGAACCTCTTGTGGCAGGACAGGCATTCGGTGAGCGGGTCGACGAACTCCTTGACGTGACCGCTCGCCTCCCATACCTCCCTGGCCAGGATCACGCTGGAGTCGATGCCGACGACGTCATCGCGCTCCTGCACCATCGTGCGCCACCAGTGACGCTTGACGTTGTTCTTCAGCTCGACGCCGAGCGGCCCGTAATCCCACGACGCACGGAGCCCGCCGTAGATCTCGCTGGACGGGAAGACGATCCCCCGGCGTTTGCAGAGGTTGACGATCGTTTCCAAGGTTTCGCTGCGTCGGGCCATGAAGATCTCCATCCGGCTGGCGGTCGGCGGGCGGCGAACACGCGCGTCCTGGTATCCGTGGTGAGCGAGGCGGATCTGGCTCAGGGCACCCGTGTGTACTTGCTGTGTTGCCGTCTGTGCGGCGCGGGCCCCAGACGGTGGGATGCGGAGCCAGGCCACCTGGCCCGCCTGCTGAGCCCGGCGTTCCCAGCCCCGAACCTCCCGGGCCCGGCGTACGGTGCTCAAGCTTAGAGCCACGCGCCCGAAGGAGCGAATCGGGCTGGCTACGGCTCGGCGTGGCGTCAGCACAATCGGTCACAAATCGGTGCCGCATCCGTTACACCCCGCGTGCATCTTTCATGATCGCGGTAATCTTTCGGCGAATATGGCGGAAAAGTTACCGCGATCATGAAGGGGCGATGTGCTGCTGCTAATAGACCGGCCCGAATACCTCGTCGCGGTCGATGTCGAGCCGGAATCCGCCGTGCCGCTGCCAGCGGCCGCCACGGAACTGCTTGATGCGCCGCTCCCTGGGCCACCATGAGGCGCGCAGGTAGGGCTCTCCAAGCACGTTGACGTGGCCGTCCCACAGCGCGAACCAAATCGATTCCGGCCTGACGAACGGGTGACCGGCGATCGACCGCGCGCTGCCAAGGTTCCGCGCACCTGACGCGGCACTGGAGTAGACGCCAGAGATGTAATGGCGGGCACGCAGCCGGCGGGTCCAGGCGTCGAGAAAGGTCAGGACGGCGCGGCGGCACCTCTTCCTCGCGCCGTTGTACGCCTCCATGTCGAAGTAGATAGGGGCATGACGGCGCAGGCGCAGCCCTCGCGCCAGCGCTACCGCGTCGCCCGCGGCCGCGGCGCCTTCACGCGCGGCCCGCCTCGGCCTGATCTTGCCGCCGAAGCGGTCACAGGGTGGCTGCAGGCCGACATACGTCGGGATCAGCCGCCAGCCCATCGCCTTGACGTGCCGTACCCATTGCGCCGAGAGGTTGCCCTGATCGCAGGCCCGGTTAGCGCCGCCGATGTAGATCGCGACCGCACCGTAGAAGTGTCGCCATGCGCGCATGGCGCGAATCGAGGGCGCGGTGCACGTGTCGAAGCCGGCGATCGGCCGGCGGGCCCGGTACGTGCGGGCAGGAACCCCGGCGCGGGCAGGAACCCCGGCGCGGGCAGGAACCCCGGCGCGGGCAGGAACCCCGGCGCGGGCAGGAACCCCGGCGCGGGCAGGAACCCGGGCGCGGGCGGGCGCTGCCATCGCGTCCACCGCGCGCTGGCGGGCGCGCGGGCGGACCCGCGGGAGGGCCAACTGGCGGACGCGCGGGTGGGCCGGTGGGTGGACGCGCGGGAGGTTCGCGGTGCGCACGCTGCTGATAATCCGCTCGACCATTGCCGGGTCATTCGCATAGGTGGCGGTGACCGACAGGCGCGGGTGCTGAATGATCAGCCCGAGTTCGCGTTCCGCCGTGTCGCGCACGATCACGCGGCGCCGCACATACCGGCGCCGCACATACCGGTGCTGCGCATACCGGTGCTGCGCATACCGGCGCTGCGCATACCGGCGCTGCGCAGACCCGGCGCTGCGCAGACCCGCGCTGCGCAGACCCGCGCTGCGCAGACCCGCGCTGCGCAGACCCGCGCTGCGCCGCGCCGGTCGCGGCGCCGCCCCGTTGGTAGGTGACGGCCACCCGGACCGCGTCGCCGTCGATCCGCACCGCGTCGGTCCGCCCCACCAGGTGCGCGGGGCACCGCTGATCCGGCCCCGGATGTCCCAGGTACACGGCGTGCCTGTCGTAGCGCACGCACAGGTGGGGCTGCGCCGCGAGGTCGTAGACCGGCCAGGCGGCAGGAACGTCGACGACGTACCCGCCGTATTCGACAGTCTTCTTGCCGGTGAGACCCCCGGTAGCGGCTGTCAGCCGCCCGGGCGCGTGCGGGCCCGGGCCCGCCTGGCCGCGATCCGCGGCCCCGCTCACGGCCAGAACCAACGCTGCGGTCGTCATGGCCATGGCTGTGCGACGCATCGGCAACCCCCGCTGCATGACACCCCGAATAAAGAAGTTACGACCCGCAATCGTGCCTGTCCGAGCGGCGCATAGGCGTGCAACCCCGCCGCGCTTGTGCTTCGTTAGGTGATGACGGGAGGTATCTTTGCCTGCCACATGCGAGATCATGAGAGAGCGCGACCGCGCACCCCGGAGAGGCGGAGGACAACCACCGTGGCAGCACACCAACCTCGGCGGCGGCCGCTACCACAGGGCGAGACGTTCTTCACCCCTGGCGCCACCGGTATGCGGCGGGGTATCGAGCGCCGCAGCGCCGCTCCGCTCGTCTTCCTGCACGGGCTACCCAGATGGATACTGCCGCTCGCGCTGCTCGCCGCGCTGATCATCGGCTTCACCGTGCCCGGCTGGATCGGTGGGGTCGTGCTCGCCGCGGTCGCGGTGTTCCTCGGGTGGTTCAGCTACCTGTCGTGGCCGTCGCTCCCCACCTCGGCGCGACTGCTGCGCTGCGTGACTATCGCGGCGGTGCTCGCGGTCGCTGTTGTCCAGGTTTTCAGGTGAGGACATAGTGAGGACGGGGTCATGACGAGCCGCAGGGAGGCCGTTCGCAGGGTGCTCGTCCGCAGTGACTCGTTCCGCAGCGCACAGGACATCTACGCCGTCATGCGGGCCGAAGGCGCGAAGATCGGCCTGACCACCGTGTACAGAGCGCTCCAGGCACTCAGCGAAAACGACCAGGTCGACGTGCTGCGCACCGGCGACGGCGAAACCGTCTACCGTGCCTGCACGACCGAGACGCACCATCATCACCTGGTCTGCCGCGTGTGCGGGCGGACCATCGAGGTAGCCGGACCCGCGGTCGAGCGATGGGCAGAAGCAGTCGGCCGCGAGCACGGATTCCGTGACGTCACGCACACCGTAGAGATCTTCGGCACCTGCCCGGACTGCGCGCCATAGCGGCCCCGCAAGGCACCACAGCGACGCGTGCATCTGGTGTCCCACCCGAAGGAGTGGGGTTAGGCCCATGGCGGCGCAACCACACGGGCGCCACGATTGCCACCAGGAAATCGGGCCGGCCAGCCAGCGGCACATGGCATACCGACTCCACCGGTCGACTCGTGTGCTCGCCGTGCAGAAGGAGAGGCATCGGCATGAAGAGCATCGCATCGCGCCTGCCCGGGCGGCTGGACGCACCCGTCGAGTCGGCTACCTGCCTCGCGGTCGCCGAGGCCGCGATTGTCGACGTACGCGGCGCAGGCGGCGCCACCGCGCCATGGTTGGCCCGTAGGGGGGCGCCAGGGCGCCCCCCTACGGGCCAACGATCAAGCCGCATGCGAGGTCTTGGCGGCTCAGCCAGTTACCGAGTCGGGCACTGTGTTGGGCACCGCACCGCCGTACCTTCGATCTCGGCTCGCGTAGATCTCGCAGGCATGCCATAGGTGCCTGCGGTCGAAGTCGGGGAACAGCGTGTCGAGGAACACGAACTCCGCGTACGCCGATTGCCAGAGCAGGAAGTTCGATATCCGCTGTTCCCCGGACGAACGGACGAACAGATCGACATCGGGGATGCCCGGCTCGTCCAGGTAACGGGCGAACAGCTTCTCGTCGATCTTCCCTGGCCGCAGCCGGCTGCCGCCACATCGGCGGCGATCGCCGCCGCGGCGTCCGCGATCTCCGCGCGGCCGCCATAATTCACGCAGAATTGCAGGGTGAGGACGTCGTTCCTGGCCGTCAGCCGCTCGGCATCCTCAAGCTCGGAGATGACGCTGCGCCACAGCCTGGGCCGGCGGCCGGCCCAGCGCACGCGCACCCCCATCTCGTGCAACTGGTCACGGCGGCGCCTGATGACGTCCCGGTTGAACCCCATGAGAAAACGGACCTCCTCAGGGGACCGCTTCCAGTTCTCCGTGGAGAAGGCGTACGCGGACAGGTTCCGGATGCCAAGTTCGATCGCACCCATGATGACGTCGAACAGGGCGAACTCGCCGCGCTTGTGGCCCTCGGTCCGTGGCAGGCCGCGCTCTTTCGCCCACCGGCCGTTGCCGTCCATGACGAGGGCGACATGGCGCGGCACCAGGTCGGCGGGGATGGCGGGCGGCCGCGCACCGGAAATGTGCGGATCCGGGGGCCGGACAGCGTGAGCACGCATGCCCCGGGCCTGGATGCCCGGCCCTTGGGGTAGCGGGAACTGACCGCCTGGCCGGTCAGAAACTGGCTGCCGGGTGCGATCTTTCACGCACGCTCCACGTGTCGCAACGAACGGATCGAGTGCTCCAGGTGCCACTGCAGATAGGCAGCCACCAGGCCGCTGCACTCTACCCGGTGCCTGGCCTCGCTCGCGTCGGCGTATACCCAGTCGCCGCGGAGCAGGGCGACCATCAGGGCGACCGTCTGCCCGGCGGGCGACACCGCACCCGGCGGACGGCACGATCCGCACACCAGCCCGCCTGCGGCGATGGCGAACGCTCGCGGGCCGCCGCCCGTTGCTCCAGGTCTGCTGACCGAGCCGCTCGCGGCGCGAGTACCGCAGCGGGCGCATTCCTCGAGCGCTGGTGCGTAGCCGGCGAGCGCAAGCGACCGAAGGAGGTAAGCGTCGAGCACCATCCGCGGATCGTGGGCAACCTCGCCGAGCGTGCGCAGTCCACCGATCAGCAGCAGGAACTGCCGGAGCGCCGGCTCCTTCTCAACCGGCGTCAGCCGCTCGGCCGTCTCCAGCATCGCCGTGCCGGCGGTGTACCGGGGATAGTCGGCGGTGAACGGCTCACCATAGGGCCGAACGGTCTCCGCCTGGGTGATCACATCGAGCGAGCGTCCCTCGTAGATCTGCAGGTCCACGTGGGTAAATGGCTCCAGCCTGCCGCCGAACCTCGACGTGGTACGCCGCACACCCTTCGCGACAGCGCGCACACGGCCGTTACGCCTGGTGAGCAGCGTGATGATGCGGTCAGCTTCGCCCAGTTTGTGCGTGCGCAGGACAATGCCCTCATCGCGGTAACTACTCACTCCGCCATTGTGCCGCCCCGCATGGCCTGCCCCGGCACAACCAGCCCCTCATGCACGACCCGCCCTGTACGACCCGCCCTGCACGACCCGCCCTCCCATGGGGGCCTTGCCCCACTGCCGATCTTGGCATGTTGTCAAGTGCTTTGGGAGGGGCGAACGGGGTTGTGGGGATAACTTCATCCGCCATGCCAGTTATCCACAGCGGTGGCTGCGCGGGCTGTCCCGGGGGCCGGCCCCCCGGGATCGTCCGCACCGAAGGCCCGCCGCATCCGCGGCAGCCGTTCAGGATCAGCGCGTTACGCCACGTGGCTAAGGTGTGCGGCGGGCCCGGTTGACCGCGGAGAGCACCGCCTTGAGTGACGCGGTGACGGTGTTGGCGTCAATGGCGGCACCCCACAGCACCATTGTGCGGGCGTCTCCACCATCCGCGGATGGCGCCGTGACCTCGCATTCGAGGTACGCGGCGGCCTTGGCGTCACTGCCTGCCGACAGTGCGTGCTCGCTGTAGTCCAGGACCCGCACGCCGATACCCGCGCTCGCGAGCGCGTCGCAGAACGCAGAGATCGGGCCGTTGCCCGCGCCCTCGAGTTCGCGGGCCTCGCCCGCCACCCGTACCTCCGCCGCCAGGACGTCCTTGTCATCGACGGCCGAGGATGTGTGACACGCGAGCAGTGCGACCGAACCTTCTGCGAGGTACTCGGCCGAGAAGATGTCCCACATCTGCGCCGGGCTGACCTCACCGCCCTCTTCATCGGTGTGTGCCTGGATGACACGGGAGAACTCGATCTGCAGCCGTCTTGGCATTTCGAGCTGGTACTCGGCCTTCATGACGAACGCGACGCCGCCCTTGCCCGACTGGCTGTTCACCCGGATCACGGCCTCGTACGTGCGGCCCACGTCCCTGGGGTCGATCGGCAGATACGGCACTGCCCAGTCGAGATCGCCCACGGGCACGCCGGCCGCGGCGGCATCTTGCTCCAGGGCGTCGAAACCCTTCTTGATCGCATCCTGGTGAGAGCCGGAGAAGGCGGTGTAGACAAGCTCGCCAGCGTACGGGTGCCGTGGATGCACGGGAATCTGGTTGCAGTACTCCACGGTCCGCCGGATCTCGTCGATGTCGGAGAAATCGATCATCGGGTCGATGCCCTGGCTGAACAGGTTCAGGCCGAGCGTGGCAAGGCATACGTTCCCGGTCCGCTCACCGTTGCCGAACAGGCAGCCCTCCACCCGGTCCGCCCCGGCGAGGATCGCGAGCTCGGCGTCGGCCACGGCGGTGCCGCGGTCGTTGTGGGTGTGCACCGACAGGCATACGTGCGTGCGCCGCGACAGGTTACGGCTCATCCACTCGATCTGGTCGGCGTACACGTTGGGGGTGGACCGCTCCACCGTGCATGGCAGGTTGAGGATGATCTCGCGGCCCGGGCCCGGCTGCCAGACGTCCATGACCGCCTCACACACCCCGGCCGCGAAATCAAGCTCGGTGTCCATGAAGATCTCCGGCGAATACTCGAAGCCGAAGTCACACCCGCCCAGATACGCCTCGGCATACTTGAGCACGGAGCGGGTGCCGTCCGTCGCCAGCGACTTGCACTGCTCGCGGTCGACGCCGAAGACAACACGGCGGAACAGCGGCGCGGTGGCGTTGTACAGATGGACGGTGGCGCGCTGCGCGCCGGCCAGGGACTGGACGGTCCGCTCGATCAGCTCGTCCCTGGCCTGGGTCAGCACGGAGATCTGGACGTCGCCCGGGATCAGGTCGCGCTCGATCAGCTCGCGGACGAAGTCGAAGTCCGCCTGGCTTGCCGAGGGGAAGCCGACCTCGATTTCCTTATAGCCCATCCGCACAAGCAGGTCGAACATCTTGTGCTTGCGCGCAGGGCTCATCGGGTCGATCAGGGCCTGGTTACCGTCCCGCAGATCGGTCGACAGCCAGCGCGGTGCCTTCGTGATCGTTTTGCCTGGCCAGGTCCGGCCGGGGAGCTCGACGGCCTTGAATGGCGCGTAGCGATGGCAGGGCATCCCGCTGGACCCGTGCTGCGGGTTTCCGTGGTTGTCATGGTGTCGCGCTGCGGCCCGCGCGGCGCTGCGCTGATGGTCATCTTGTTGCTGGGCGTGCTTCTGCTGCGAAGTCATGTCTCGAGTGCTTTCCCTCATTGATCAGCGGATGGCCAGCGGTCACGCCAGAACCCGCGACGAGGGAACCGGCCCTTATCGGCCCTCGCCGCGGCCGCTAAGGACTAGCAGCTCTCGCAGCATGATTATCAACGGTACCAGACCGGTCGGCTCCGCTCGGCGTGTCGGGGCTGCGGCACCCACCGCAACAACAGAGAACCGTCCCGCAGCTGCCGAACTCGCTGCCCGTCAGTCGTGCGGTGCCGCCTGCTCGGTCATCGTGACCACGCCGAGCGTCTGCGCCGGGGTCATGCCGAGGTGCTGCCCGATCGCCTGGGCGACCTGCCGCTGCGCCGGTGAAAGCGGCCCGTCAACCACGGCGATCCGCACCACCTGCGCGAAGAACCACTCCCTGGCCTCCGGTGTGAGCTGCGTTCCGACCCGTCCGAGCGGGCCCGGGTCAGGGCTGCCCGGCTGCTCGAGGTCCGCATCGAGATTGGCGGGACCATAGCCGCTGGCACCGGCGCCGCGAATCGCGTCGATCGCTTGCTGACGCGCGGCCGGGCTAACCGGCGCGTTGGCTCGCAGCATGGTCACCGCCGCGGTGCGCATGCCTTCCGGCAGGGCCGCCGACATCTGCGCGGCGGTCGGCAGCTGGAGCACGTCGGTGTGGAAGCGCGCCTGGCAGGCCATGCACTGGATGTGCTCGCCGACCTTGGTGAGCGGGATGACCGGCACGAAGAACAGGGTGAAGAAACGCCGACCTGAGCGGAGCCTGTACTGCCTGTCCCCGCCGCAGCGCGGGCAGTGGAACACACCCTGCGCGATGGACCGGAAGAAGACCCTGAGACCGAAAATGATCAGCAACGCCTCACCCCTTTCCCCGAAGCACAGCCAACTGGCGCGCCATCACATCCTGCCGCATGATTTCCGCGAGTTCATGACGTTTCGCCACATGACGCGACGGCGGGCTCCCGGTTACTTCCGCATGGCCTTGCGCCAGACGAACTTCAGGCCTGACCAGTCATGATCGAGCGCGGCCACCTTGACATCGACGACACCAACGGGAAGCAGCAGCTCGCGCAGACCATTCTCGGTGATGTCGGATGAGTGGCCGGCGGCGCGGCGCGGCCACGCGATCCACAGCGAGCTCGTGGCGGGCAGGCGTGCGGTGAGATCCGCGAGGTCACCTTCGAGCTGCCGTCGCGACCAGGAGAAGACAACGATGATGTCCGCGGCGATGTCACCAGCGGTGCCGGCGGTATCGGCCACCGGTGCGGCGCGGCGGGCAACGGTCACGTCCGGCGGCAGGCCAGGGATGGTCCAGCCCGCTGGAGCGTGCCTGAGCAGCACTCTGTGCCCCTGCTTCACGCCGAGCTTCTTCGCGAGCGGTGTACCTGAGTATCCGGCGGCCGCGGGTTTGCCTGGCATCTCAGTCATGGAAGCCCAACCGCCGCAGCTGCTTCGGGTCCCGCTGCCAGTCCTTCGCGATCTTGACGCGCAGGTCCAGGTAGACCCTGCTCCCCAGGAGCGCCTCGATCTGCCGCCGTGCCCGGCTGCCGACCTCCTTGAGCCTGACCCCCCTGGCCCCGATCACGATGGCCTTCTGGCTCGGCCGCTCCACGTACATGACGGCATGGATATCGATGAGGCCGCTGTCGTCGCCACGGGCGGCCATCTCGTCGACCAGCACGGCGATCGAATGCGGCAACTCGTCCCTGACCCCCTCGAGCGCGGCCTCCCGGATCAGCTCGGCGACCAGTTGCTGCTCGGGCTCGTCGGTCAGTTCGCCCGGAGGGTACAGCGGGCCGCCCTCAGGCAGATGCGAAACGAGCACGTCGGCAAGCACGTCGAGCTGGTAACCGGTGACCGCGGACACCGGCACGATGTCCGCCCACTCGCCGAGCCTGCGGGCGGCCATGAGCTGGTTTGCGATCTGCTCCTTTGATGCCTGGTCGGTCTTGGTGACGACGGCGACCACGGGCGTCTTGCTGAGAGCGCCAAGCTCACGGGCGAGATACCGGTCACCTGGGCCCACGGGATCGGCCGCGGGCACGCAGAAGCCGACCACATCGACCTCGGTCAGGGTGGAACGGGCCAGGCTGTCCAACCGCTCGCCAAGCAAGGTCCGCGGCTTGTGCAGTCCCGGCGTGTCCATGAGGACGAGCTGGGCATCTGGCCGGTGCACGATGCCGCGGACCACCCGTCTGGTCGTCTGCGGGCGGCTGCTCGTGATGGCCACCTTGGTGCCGACGAGCGCGTTCATCAGGGTGGACTTCCCCACGTTGGGCCGTCCGGCGAAGCAGGCGAAGCCAGAACGGAAGGAGGGCCCCTCGGCCATCGGTGGCGAGCTCACGATGCCGATTCTCCTCCACACTGGTCCAATCCATGATCTGCCGGTGGCGTAACGCCGGGAGGGCCACAGGCCAGGTCATGCTTTGCACTGCCTGCCTCGCGGCATGGGCGATGATCACGATTGTCTGCCGTCCGTACCGTCCGGCGTGAGTGTGGACAGCACCGTGCCATCCGGTGCGGCGTGGAATACGACGGCGGCGGGCCCTAGGTCCCGCACGACGGCGATGTCGCCCGGGTCAGGCGCCTCCGCGTCGCTGACCACGACTGCGGCGGCGAGATTGGTCGCTCCGCTCGACGCCGCCATCGCGACCGCGAGCCGCAGCGCGGAAAGCCGCAACGACGGCAGGGACACGGCGGCCGCGGCGTAGGTGCGCCCGGTCTCGTCGCGCACTGCGGCACCCTCTGGCGCGGAAACCCGCGCCCGGGTCGACCGGGCGAGCGTAATGATCTTCAAGTCCTCGGAATCGGGATCCACACCACTCACACCGCCATCCTCGCTCACTGCTCCCCCTGGCCATCCACGCCCGCCGCCCGCAGCCGCGTCCTACGGCCGCTCGCGCCCACGTCCTACGGCCACGTCATATGGCCGCTCGCGCCCACGTCCAACCGGGCGGCCGCAGCACCGGGCACGCCTGCCGCGCCGGTAACGGTGCCAACGCTACGCCGGGCGGCCGTTGATGCGCGCGGCGGTGGCGTGCACCCGCTCCACCACCACAGTGCCGATCCGGTTGCGCCTGCCCGCCAGGCTCTCGGCGGTGAGGCGCAGGCCCGCCACGGTCGCCTCCGAGCCCGCAATCGGGACACGTCCGAGCGCATGCGCGAGCAGGCCGCCGACCGTCTCCACATCTTCGGCCTCGATGGTCACCTCGAACAGCTCAGCCAGCTCGTCCACATTAAGCCGCGCGGTCACCCTGGCCTTGTCCGGTGCCAGCCACTCAACGGCCGGCTGTTCGCGATCGTATTCGTCTGCGATGTCGCCGACGAGCTCCTCGAGGATGTCCTCGATCGTGACCAGGCCGGCGGTGCCGCCGTACTCGTCGATCACGATCGCGAGATGGATCTGCCTGGCCTGCATCTCCCGCAGCAGTTCGTCGATCGGCTTGCTGTCAGGGACGTACGTCGCGGGCCGCATGATCGACTCGATCCGCTCCACCGACTCGCCCTCGCGGTATTCGTGGCTGCGCGCCACGATGTCCTTGAGGTAGGAGATGCCGATGACGTCGTCCTCGTTCTCACCGACAACGGGGATCCTGGAGAAACCGCTGCGCAAGGCGAGCGACAGGGCCTGGCGCAGCGTCTTGTCCCGTTCGATGAAGACAATGTCGGTACGCGGCACCATCACCTCACGCACCAGGGTGTCGCCGAACTCGAAGACGGAATGGATCATTTCCCGCTCACCGGGCTCGATCACCCTGCGCTGCTCGAGCAGATCCACGAGATCCCGCAGCTCCGCCTCGGACGCGAACGGGCCCCCGCGGAACCCTTTGCCCGGCGTGACCGCGTTCCCGATGCTGATGAGCAGCCGTGTGATGGGCCCGAGCACCCGCGCGACCGGCTGCAGCACGACGGCCGCGCCGAGCGCCACGCGGTCCGCGTGCTGCTGCCCCAGGGTGCGCGGGCTAACCCCGACAGCGATGTAGCTGACCACGATCATGACCGCCACGGTCAGGCCGAACGCGCGCGCGGTCGGCCCGAACAGCCGGACGAACACTGCGGTGACGACGACGACCGCGGACAGCTCGAAGCTCACCCGGAGCAGCAGCACAACGTTCAGGGACCGCGGCGCGTCGGTGAGCATCTCCTGCAGCCGAATCGAGCCCCGGCGGCGCTGCGCCACGAGTTCCTGCACGCGCACCCTTGACACGCGCGCGAGCGCGGCTTCCGCGCTCGCGCACAGGCCAGCCATGAGCGTCAGCACCACCGCGGCGGACACGAGCCACCCCATGGGCGACATCACCCAGGCCCTTCCCGCCCTCCAGAGACCTCTCCAGACGGCTCAGCCGCGCTGTCCGCCTGCACGCTGGCGGGCGCGGCCGCCGGCGGCGCTCCTTGGGAGCCCACACCGGCCTCCATGCCGCCACGGCCCGCCGCACGCCAGGACGCCAGGAGCTCATCCTGAAGGCCGAACATCGCGGCGTGCTCTTCAGGCTCTGCGTGATCGTATCCAAGCAGATGCAAGATGCCGTGGACGCACAGCAGTTCGACCTCCTCTTCGGTGCTGTGTCCCTGCGTCTGCGCCTGCGCGGCGGCGATCTGCGGGCAAAGCACGACGTCACCGAGCAGGCCGGGCACCGGCTCAGGTTCGTGCCCGCCACCCACGCCGCGACCGCCACCCATGTGCGGTGGCCGTAGCTCATCCATGGGGAACGCGAGCACGTCGGTCGGACCTGGCTCGCCCATCCATCGCTGGTGCAGATCGGCGATCGCGTCCTCGCCGACCAGGAGAACGGACAGCTCGGCGAGGGGGTGGATGCGCAGCCGGTCGAGCACGTGCCTGGCGACGGCCGCCAGCGCCGCCTCGTTGACAGCGACGCCTGATTCGTTGGCGATGTCGATACTCAACGGATCATCGCCGCGGTCGATGCAACCGGCACCGTCATCGTCACGCTCACCGCCCACGCTTGCGCGGGCCGCGCTGCATGTGTGGACCCTGCGGGCCGGCGGGAAGGGCGCCGGGCCCGCTCCGGGCGTCATAGCGTTCGTAGGCATCGACGATGTCACCGACCAGCCGGTGCCGCACAACATCATGGCTGGTCAGCCGCGTGAAGTGGATATCGTCGAGACCCTCGAGAATCTCCTGCACAACGCGCAGGCCACTAGGCTGCCCGGCCGGCAGGTCAACCTGCGTGACGTCGCCTGTGACCACGACCTTTGACCCGAACCCGAGCCTGGTGAGGAACATCTTCATCTGCTCGGGTGAGGTGTTCTGCGCCTCATCCAGGATGATGAACGAGTCATTCAGGGTGCGGCCCCGCATGTAGGCGAGCGGCGCGATCTCGATCGTGCCCGCCGACGTCAGCCGCGGGATGGAGTCTGGATCGATCATGTCGTGCAGCGCGTCGTACAACGGCCGCAGATACGGATCGATCTTCTCGTAGAGGGTTCCGGGCAGGAAGCCAAGACGCTCGCCTGCCTCGACGGCGGGCCTGGTCAGGATGATGCGGTTGACCTGCTTGGCCTGCAGCGCCTTGACCGCCTTCGCCATGGCGAGATACGTCTTTCCTGTGCCCGCAGGCCCAATGGCGAAGACGATGGTGTGATGGTCGATCGCATCGACGTAGCGCTTCTGGTTCAGGGTCTTCGGGCGGATCGTCCGGCCGCGGGCGGACAGGATGTCCAGCGTCAGCACGTCCGCCGGGCGCTCCCCGCCGCCTCGGCGCAGCATCGACACGCTCCGCTCCACAGCGTCGGCGGACAGTTCCGCGCCACTGCCCAGAAGCTCGATCAGTTCCTCGAACAGCTTCGTGACCAGCGCATTTTCCTTAGGATGCCCGGTGACCGTGATCTCGTTGCCGCGCACATGGATGTCGGCATCGAAGCCGCGCTCGATGACGTGCAGAAGCTCGTCCCTCGAGCCGAGCAGGCTGACCATCGAGTGGTCGCCGGGAATCACAATCTTGACCTGGGACCGCCCGTCCCCGGCGCTCCCCCGGCGTGACTGTGGCGTGACGCTCTCCTCACGCGCCGCACTTACGACGGTCGTTTCACCGCGGGTGCGGGGATCAGTCGATGAATCTGCCAATACTTCTTTCTCCGCCCGCTGTGCTGCCTCTGCTGCCCACGGATGACGCCCCCGGTTCCCGACAGGCTTGCGCTCGCGTGCCATTACATGCTAGCGGCCATCAGGGCCGTCACCGCCTATCCGGGTGGCCAGCGCATGGCACGCCCGCCGAGTACATGGGCATGGGCATGGAACACCGTCTGGCCCGCACCCGACCCGGTGTTGAACACCAGACGGTAACCATCGCCGGTGAGGCCCTCGGCGACCGCAACCCGATGCGCCTGGCTGACCACCTCGGCGAGCAGCCCCTCCGCGGCCGTGGCCAGCGCGGCCGCATCCGCATAGTGTTCCCTCGGGATGACAAGCACATGAACGGGGGCCTGCGGGTTGATGTCGCGGAAAGCCACGGTGCGGTGACTCTCCAGCACACGCTCAGCCGGTACGTCACCGGCGGCGATCTTGCAGAACAGGCAATCCGGCACCCAATGATCGTAGCCGCGGGGCCCGCACACCGCGAAACCCGCAAGAAACACGCGGCTGTTGGAATATGTTCGGAAGCCTCGCATGCGGAGACTTCCGACCATATTCTTTTCTCGTCCATGCTGGCACAACGTCCGGGAAGCTATCGTTTCCTGTACCGCGAAACCCCCGGCCGGGCCAGCAATCTATGGCGGCGAACGAGGCCAGGTGACCCCTGGTGCGGGCGCCGTAGCTGTGAATACGATGCGTGAGAACGCTCCGCATTCACGGCATGGCTGCAAACAGGGAGAGTGCAGCCAGGGCGGATGGGCCGGACAGGGGTGGCAACGCGGAGTCGGCAGGGGTGGCGCTGGGGCATGAACGGGCAACGGCGAGCGGTGGCCGGGAGGCCACCGGATATTTGTGTTCGCTCGGCACATGGTTCTTGCGGGCGTGGAAGCAGCCACGCCCGCAGTACATATGGGCGTGTAAGCAGCAGCGCCCGCAATACACATGGGCGTGGCAGCTGCCACGCCTGTGGCACGTGCGCGGTGGCCGGTTTGGTGGCCGACCCGGGGAAACACCGCGTCGCTCACACGGCCGAGCTGCGCGGGGCACGCGACTGCCCGAGGCCGCGCCCGACTGCAACCGATACCTGTTCAGCCCGCGGGCCGCAGCCCGGGCCGAACCGATCGACGGCAAACGGCCATGACGATTCGTGAACCGCGCGGCAAGGCCGCGCGTCACACTGACGTGACCGAGACCCTTGTGGCGGAAACCGTTATGGGTTCGATCGCGGCCGAGCAGGATTCCGAGGCGGCGGTGTGCGAGCTGTACAGCTCGAACTACCAGTCGCTGGTGCGCCTGGCCGCGATCCTTGTCCGCGATGCCGCCACGGCGGAGGAGGTCGTGCAGGACGCGTTCGTCGCGATGCACGGGGCCTGGATACGGCTGCGCGATACCGACAAGGCGCTTTCTTATCTGCGCCAATCGGTGGTGAACCGGTCCAGGTCGGTGCTGCGGCACCGGGCCGTCGTCGACAAGTACGCGCCGAAGCCGGCGCCGGACGCGCCGAGCGCCGAGCAGGGAGCGATCAGCTTGCTCGAGCGGTCGGCGGTCATCGCCGCGCTGCGGGGGCTGCCCGCCCGCCAGCGTGAGGCCCTGGTGCTGCGGCTACTACGCGGACCTGTCCGAGGCGCAGATCGCGAACGCAATGGGGATCAGCAGGGGGGCAGTGAAAAGTCACACGGCGCGTGGCATGTCCGCGCTCCGCAGCGTGCTGGAGCAGGAGTCATGACGGATCCGGAAGCCGAGTACGGCGAGCGCCTGCGCCGCGCGTTGCACGCGGCCGCAGACGGCGTCGTGCCGTCCGGGGATGGCCTGGAGCGCATCCGGACCAGGATCGCCCATGAGCCGGCCAGGGAAGGCTTCGGCTTGCTCCTCGGCTGGCTGAGGTCCCTGGCAGCAGACGTCAGGTCCAGCATGCCGGACGTGCGGTCTGTCCTCCCCGCGCTGAAGTCAGTCCTGCCGCTGATCAAATCAGTCCTGCCGCTGGTCAAGTCCGCGCTCGCGCCGGTCAAGTCCGCGCTCGCGCCGGTCAAGTCCGCGCTGCCGCCGATCAAGTCCGCGCTGCCGCCGGTCAAGTCCGCGCTGCCGCCGGTCAAGTCCGCGCTGCCGCCGATCAAGTCCGCGCTGGCGCCGGTCAGGTCCACGCTGCCGCCGATCAAGTCGGCGGCGGCAGCAGTCGGCTCGATATTCGTAACGCTGAGATCTCTCGTACCGGAGCGGCTGCGAGGCAGTGACGGCTGGCTGCGGCCGGTGATAGCGACCGCAGGAGCTGTGCTCGTCGCCGTGATTGTGACAATCCTCGCCGTGCCAGGCTTGCGGCAAGGCGTCACGGCCAGCTTTGGCTTGACCACCCCAAGTGCCCAGAGCAGCCAGCCTTCGGGTCAGCACGGAACGGGCGGGCTGCCCGCGGGCACGACAGGCTCGGCCACGCCGCCGGCGTCGACGCAGCCAGGCGCGAGCAGCACCCATACGACCCAGTGCCCGCGTGGGAAGCTCACGACAGGTGGTCACAGCCCAGTGGCGAAGAACCCGACAGCATGCCCGACGAAGAGTTCGGCGCCCGCACCGATACGCACCACTTCACTGCCCCCGCCTATCCAGTCGGTGTCACCGACCCCGTCTACGAGCCCATCGCCCTCACCGACCCCGGATCCGAGCCCGGACCCGAGCCCGAGCCCGACAGACTCCTCGCCGGGCACCGGTAGCTCGACAGGCACGACGACGCAGAGCACGGGATCGAGCGCAACGACGACGCAGACCGCGCAGGCGAGCGCAACGACGACGCAGACCGCGGATCAGCGACGTAACGGGCGGGTGCGACGCCCGCACATCACCACCGGTCACTACCGCTGAGAACCACGGCGGCCGCCACGGCACCGGCCGTCGATGCGCGGAGCACCGACGGGCCGAGCCTGGCCGGTATCGCGCCCGCGGCGGTGAACGCCGTGCTCTCTTCCTCGGAAATACCGCCCTCAGGTCCAGCCACGATGATCATATCTCCGGAGCTGGGTACGGGCACGTCGGCCAGCCGCATCCTGGCGCCCGGCTCGAGCACGACCGCACGGGCTGCGCGCTGAATCATCGCGACCACGGCGTGCGTTTCCGCCAGCGGCGCGACCTCGGGTAGCCACGCCCGCCGTGCCTGTTTTGCCGCCTCACGCGCCGTGTCACGCCAGCGGGCAGCCGCTTTGGCGCCCCGCGGGCCCTGCCACCTCGGGACGCACCGTGACGCCGCCCAGGGTGCGATGACGTCCACGCCGACCTCGGTCATCATCTCGACGGCCAGTTCTCCCCTGCCGCCCTTCGGTATCGCCTGCACCACGACGAGCGCAGGCTCGGGCCGTGGCTCCGCGCGGCGGCAGAGGACCCGCAGTTCCAGCGATCCCTGCGTGGCTCCGGTGACGACGCATTCGGCGACCTGCCCGGCGCCGTCAGTCAGGTCCACGCGCTCGCCGGGCCTGATTCTCCGTACGGTTGCGGCGTGCCGGCCCTCGGCGCCTGAGAGCACGACCGTGTCCGCGCGAAGCTGGGACGGCTCTGCGAGGAAGACGGGCGGGCTCAGGGCCGGCCCCCGGGATCACCGGACGCGACCACCAGGACCCGGCCGGCCGGCCCACCTGGCCGGCCGGGCAGCGACCGGCCGGGCAGCGACCGCGACGGCGGGGATCCACGGCGCGGCTCTTGCGGACCACTAGACCACTAGACCACTGGACCACTGGACCGCTAGCGCCCGTTGAAGGCGTCGCGCAGCCTGGAGAAGAAACCGTGCTGCCCGGGCGCGAACTTGCCTGGCGGCGCTTCCTCACTACGCAGGCGTGCCAGTTCACGGAGCAGGCGCTCCTGCTCCGCGTCCAGTTTCGTTGGTGTCTCCACGGTCAGGTGGATCACCAGGTCGCCGCGACCGGAGTCGTTCAGGTGCTGCATGCCCTTGCCGTACAGCGGGATCGACTGCCCCGATTGGCTGCCCGGCCTGACATCTACCTGCTGCTTGCCATCCAGCGTCTCCACCGACAGCGTCGCGCCAAGAGCGGCCGCGACCATCGGGATGGTCAACGTGCAATGCAGGTCATCGCCGCGCCGTTCGAAAATCGGATGCGGACGCTGCACGATCTCGAGGAACAGGTCACCCGGCGGGCCACCGCCCGGGCCGACCTCTCCCTCACCGGCAAGCTGGATGTGTGTTCCGTCCTCGACGCCAGCCGGGATCGGCACCTTGATCGTGCGACGGGTGCGGACCCGGCCGTCCCCATCGCATTCCGGGCACGGATGGTGGATCACCGTGCCGTGGCCGCCGCACCGCGGGCAGGGCCGTGTCGTCATCACCTGGCCGAGGAACGAGCGGGTCACCTGGCTCACCTCGCCACGGCCGCCGCACACCTCACACGTGTCCGGGTGCGTCCCCGGCGCCGTTCCCTCACCCGAGCAGGTGGGGCAGACAACCGCGGTGTTGACCACGAGTTCCCTGGTCGTGCCGAACGCACACTCGGCGAGATCGAGCTCGACCCGCAGGGTGGCGTTGCGGCCCCTCCTGGCCCGGCTGCGCGGTCCGCGGGAACCCGCTGCGCCCGCCCCGAAGAACGCGTCCATGATGTCGCTGAAGGGGAACCCCGCGGCAAAGCCGCCGGGCCCGGCCCCCCCACTTGGCGCGAACGGGTCGGCGCCAAGGTCGTACATCTGACGCTTCTCGGTGTCGGAGAGCACCTCGTACGCCTGGGTGATCTCCTTGAACCGTTCCTGAGTCTGCGGGTCCGGATTCACGTCAGGATGCAGCTCACGTGCGAGCCGCCGGTACGCCTTCTTGATCTCATCCTGGCTGGCGTCCCGGCGAACGCCGAGCACGGCGTAGTAGTCGGCCGCCACTAGGAACCTGCCAGAATCTGGCTCACGTACCGCGCGACAGCCCGGACGGCCGCCATCGCGCCTGGATAGTCCATCCGGGTCGGCCCGAGCACACCGAGCCTGGCCAGAGCCTGGTTCTCCCCACCGTAACCCGTCGTCACCAACGACGTGCCTCGCAATCCCTCGACCGGGTTCTCCGCACCGATCCGCACGGTGACTGAGGCGGGTTCCGCCACCTCACCGAGCAAGCGGATGAGCACAACCTGTTCCTCGAGTGCCTCGAGGACTTCACGCAAGCCAATCGACAAATCCGCCGCGGCCAGGTTGGCCGCTCCGCCGAACACAACCTTCCCGTCGTGGTTCTCGACCAGCGTCTCCAGAATCACCGAGAACACCGCAGCGGCGTTCGGCCTGGCGGACGGCGCAAGCGTCTCGGGCAGACGCGAGACGATGTGCGGCACATCCCTGATCCACTTACCGTCGAGAGAGGCATTCAGCACCGCACGCAGATGCGCGACTTCCTCGTCGGCCATCGCATCGGGAAGATCGACCGACCGCTGCTCCACCCGGCCGGCGCCCGTGATCAGGACCAGGAGCAGCCGCCGGACGGCGAGCGGCACAAGCTCGATGTGGCGGACCGCCGACCTGGTGAGAGACGGGTACTGAACGACCGCGACCTGCCGGGTCAGCTGCGCCAGCAGCCTGACGGTGCGGGTTACCACATCATCCAGGTCGTACGCACCCGCAAGGAATGTCTCAATCGCACGCCGCTCGGCCGCCGAAAGCGGCTTTACGCCAGACAAGCGATCCACGAACAGCCGGTAGCCCTTGTCTGTCGGCACGCGGCCCGCGCTCGTATGCGGCTGGGTGATGTAACCCTGTTCCTCGAGCACGGCCATGTCGTTGCGGATGGTCGCCGGTGACACGTCCAGACTGTGCCGGTCGACAAGGGCCTTCGAGCCGACCGGTTCGTTGGTGGACACGTAATCCTCGACGATGGTGCGCAGCACCTCTAGCTTGCGGTCGTCGAGCACGTGCTCACCTCCCTGGCACTCAGAGATCCCGAGTGCCAAGTGTATTGCGCAACCGAGGCTCCTTGACAGTGGACATCCTGTCGCCCGCCATCTCCTACCCTCCCGCCATCTCCTACCCTTTTGAACAACCACTGGCGAGGTGCCGCCGTTCCCGCCCGCAGCCGCGGATGTTTGCTGTACGGTCCGGCCCGGGGCGCGGACCACCGGGGCAGCGGCGGCCGACAGGCGAAGGGCGGTCATGCGGAGCAGGGACTACGGCCATGACGTGCTCGCCGCAGACGGACGCGGGCCCCGCGGCCGCCACGGCCAGCGCAGCGGGCACCTGCCCCAGGTCGAGGCCACCGCCGGATTGGTCGTGGAGACGGCCGACGCCGGCTTCTGCGGCGAGGTGGTGGCGTGCGACAAGCAGGCGGTGACGCTCGAGGACCGGTTTGGGAAGCGGCGGGTGTTCCCGCTGGCAGAGGCCACGTTTCTGCTCGAAGGAACGCCGGTCACCCTGGTCAGGCCCGCCCTGCGCGGCGCCCCTGACCAGGGGCGGGCCCGGACGGCCTCGGGCTCGGTCGCATTGCCATCGGCGCGCGCGCGAGTGGCCAGGGCAAGCCGGATCTACGTCGAAGGGCTGCACGACGCGGAGCTCGTCGAAAAGATCTGGGGCGACGATCTGCGGATCGAGGGCGTCGTAGTCGAGTACCTCGAGGGAGTCGACCATCTGCCCGCGCTCGTCGCCGCCTTCGCTCCGGGGCCGCGGCGCAGGCTGGGCGTGCTCGTCGACCACCTCATCGCGGGATCAAAGGAGAGCCACATCGCCGCCCAGGTCACCTCACCGCACGTGCTCATCACCGGGCACGAGTTCGTGGACATCTGGCAGGCCGTCAAACCGTCCGTGCTCGGCATCGGCGGCTGGCCCCAGGTCCCACGTGGCACATCGTGGAAGGAAGGCACGGTGCGGGCACTCGGCTGGGGAGCCGGCACGAGCACCGATGCGAGCGCGGCATGGCGGCGGATTCTCGCCGCGGTCCGCACGTACGCTGACCTGGAACCCGGATTACTGCGCAGCGTTGAGGAACTTATTGACTTCGTCACCGCGTCGGAATAGAGGGGCGACCGCATTTGGAGGCGGCCATCAGCCGTGATGGGCGGAATGCAGCGGTGAGCGAAAGGCACCGGAAGCCATGACCAGCCACTCGACAGGACCGTTCGATCCGGGCGCTGAAGCGCCCGACCCTGACGATCCAGGGCCGCAGGCCAGACCGCAGGGCGGGCCGTTAGCGGGGCCATCGGCGGGACCGCGGAACGGGCCGTCGGCGGGTCCGCGGAACGGGCCACCGGCGGCGCCGCAGAACGGAGCCTCCACCGGCCCACCGACCGGGCCACTACGCGGCGCGTTCACCGGGCCGCCGAACGGGCCGTTCGTACCCCCGGGCGGGCAGCTCACAGGCCCACCGACCGGGCCACCGCGCAGCGCGTTCACCGGGCCGCCGAACGGGCCGTTCGTACCCCCGGGCGGGCAATTCACCGGCCCGCCGAGCGGGCCGCTCACAGGGCCGCTGACTGGCCCGCCGAGCGGGCCGCTCACAGGGCCGCTGACTGGGCCGCTGCCGAGTGGGCCGTTTGCTGCGGACCACCGGTTGCGCAATGGCTCTGACCCACCCGACCATCACCATGAGGCCGGGCACCCGGACGCCGCACGTGCCGGGGCAGCGCACCACGAGCCTGGCAGCCCGGGCACCGGGTACGGAGCGGCCGCGCACGCGGCTGACCCGGACCTGATGTACGGGCAGGTCGGAGACGACGACCAACTGTGGGCCATGATGGCCTACCTCGGCATGATCTTCTTCGCCTTCCTCCCGCCATTCGCCGTGTACCTGCTCAAGCGGCACGAGTCCCGCTACGTGCGGTTTCACGCGGCCCAGGCGCTGAATCTGTGGATAACCGCGTTCCTGTACGCACTGTCGTTTGTGATCATCGGGGGTATCCTCGCGCTCGACACGGTCTCGACGGCGCTGTCGGTCGGCATCCCGCTGATCGCGGCCGCCGGAATCGCGATGCTGGCGTTCGCCGTCAGGGCCGCGGTCGCGGCGGGGCGCGGTTCGCGCTACGAGATTCCCGGCTGGATCTGCGTCCCGATGGTGACCTGAGGAACGGGCACGCCCGTCCGCAGGTCCCTGGCGTCAGTCCGTGAGGTCGCGGATAACGGCGTCAGCAAGGAGCCGCCCGCGCCTGGTGAGTACCACACGGCCGGCGCGATGGGCCGCTGGGTCCGCGAGCCCGTCCGCCACGGCGCGCCGTGCCGCTGCTTGCCCACCCGGGCCGAGCAGGCCCGCCGGGCAGCCACTGACCAGCCTGGTGCGCAGCATCACCTGCTCGAGCAGCCGCTGATCGGGCGTGACGACCTCGCGCGCGTGCCCGGGGCTCACCCCGTCGGCCAGCCGCGCCGCGAAGGCCGCCGGGTGCTTCACGTTCCACCAGCGGGTCCCGCCGACGTGACTGTGCGCGCCCGGGCCGATCCCCCACCAGTCACCGTCGGTCCAGTACAGCAGGTTATGGCGGCATCTGGCCGGCTCACCCGCCGCCCAGTTGGAGATCTCGTACCAGCTCAGCCCGTGCGCGGTGAACATCTCGTCCGCAGCCAGATAGCGGTCGGCCATGACGTCGTCGTCCGGTCGGGGCAGTTCGCCGCGGGCGATCCTCGCGGCGAGCCTCGTGCCTTCCTCCACGATGAGCGCGTACGCGGAGATGTGATCGGGCTGCGCCCCGAGGGCTGCCTGCACGCTGCGCGTCCAGTCCCGGTCACTCTCACCGGGCGTGCCGTAGATGAGGTCCAGGTTGACGGCGCCGAACCCCGCGGCCCGCGCCCACGCGACGCAGCGGGCGGGCCTGCCCGGGGTGTGCACACGGTCAAGGACCGCCAGCACGTGCGCTGCCGCGCTCTGCATCCCGAACGACATCCGGTTGATCCCCTGCGCGCGCAGTGCAGAAAGCGATCGCTCATCTGCCGTTTCCGGGTTCGCCTCCGCCGTGACCTCGGCGCTCCCGGCGAACCCGAACTCGGCCCCGATGGCGGCAACGATCTTCCCCAGATCGGCGGGCGGCAGCACGGTCGGCGTGCCGCCACCGAAGAACACGCTGCTGACAGGCAGATCCACGGTGCCGAGCACCCGCCGCGCCAGCCTGATCTCAGCGATCGCGAGCTCCGCGTAGGAGTCGCGGGAGGCACCAGACCCGAGTTCCGCGGCGGTGTAGGTATTGAAATCGCAATACCCGCAGCGCGTCAGGCAGAAGGGGATATGGACATAGATACCGAACGGCTGCCGCCCAAGAGCCCGGAGCGCGCTCGCTGGCAGCCGGCCATCCGCGGGAACCGGATCGCCGTGCGGCACTGATGCAGGCACGCGGTCCCCTTCCTGGTGGTCCGGAAGTACGCTACCTGCGCCGCCGGTTTGCCGAGCACGTCAACCGACCAGATGTGAAACAGTTCGGGCCAGGCGCAGGGGCCCAGATGCGCGCGCCGCCCAGCTAGACTCGCAAATGGTTACGCTGCGCGGGAGGCGCCGATGAGCATCGCGCCAGGAAACGGCCGAGCGGCCGGTGATGTCGCCAGGTTGCGCGCGTCCGACACCGATCGTGAACGCGCGGTCGACGTGCTCAAGGCCGCGTTCGCGGAAGGGCGCCTGAGCAAGGACGAGTACGACGATCGCATGACCAGGATCTTCGCGTCCCGCACCTACGGCGAGCTCAGCGTCCTGACCTGCGACCTTCCAGCCGGGCCGCTCGGCACGGTGCTGCCCGCCCCGCAGCCGATGTACCTCCCCCCGCGCGGCACGAACGGGCTGGCGATCGCGGCGCTCGTCCTCGGGCTGGCTCAGCCCCTCACCTTCGGCATCACCACGATTCCCGCCGCGGTCTGCGGGCATATGGCACGACGGCAGATCCGCAGGACCGGCGAGTCAGGTATGGGCATGGCCACCGTCGGGCTGACGTTCGGCTGGATCGGCATAGCGTTCATGGCGATTGTCGCGACCGCCATCATCGTCGCGGTCGCGACCGCGGCCCCGCATGCCGTTGTGCACCAGCCGATGCCCGGGCCAGGCCCCTAGCGATCCTCGGTCGCTAGGGCGTCACCGGGCGGAGTACCCGCCGCGCCACCTCGTCCCACTTCGCGCTGCGGCCAGGTACTTCGAGCAATCTCCGCAGCAGCGCGGCGTCACCGTAGTACGCGCGCATCGACTCGGCAACCGTCACGCTCACCTCGGGTCGGCCAAGCACCACGATGCGATCGCCGGGGGCGACCGCGCCCTCCTGCGCCACGCGCAGGTAGGCGCCCGGCCGCGCCGCGGCGGAGAACCGACGGACCCAGTGATCTTCGCCAAGCCAGTTCTGGAAGACGACGCACGGGATCCTCGGGAGTGTGACCTCGACAACCGCGGTGCCAAACTGCCAGCGCTCCCCGATGAGCGCGCCGGTGATGTCGAGGCCCGCCGTCGTGATGTTCTCGCCGAACAGGCCGTTGGGCAGCTCGCGGCCCAGGCGCTCCACCCACCAGTCAAGATCCTCGCGAGCGTACGCGTACAGGGCCTGTTCGGGCCCGCCGTGGTGCTCCGTGTCTACCTGCTCGTCCCCGGCGAGGCCAAGCCTCCCGACGGGAACTGCCACCCCGCCAGGGCCGGCCAGACCGTCCACCGGCCGCTTGTCGATCGCGGTTCGCTTGAGCACACCTGCCCAGTCCGCGTCCACACCGTGTCCCGCGTTGACGGAATAGACCTTGGCGAGTCCCATACGACGCACGCTAGTAGCGCCCAGCCAGCCGCGCGAATACTTTATGCCGCGAACAAGCAGCGCCGTCTCCGCCGGCCGCCGCCCGTCCAGCCGCCGCTCGCCGCCCGCCCGCCGCTGGGGCTCGCTTTCATGATCGCGGTAACTTTCTGGAAGTATCCGCAGAAAAAATACCGCGATCACGAATTGCGGGCTTTCCCGCAGCCGTCAGGACCGCGCCAGCCCGGGGCGGACCCCCGCCACCACATGTCCTCGCCGCACGGACCGCGCGTGGACCTTGCGCAGCCGTAGGCAGTATTGGCCCGGGGGGACCCCCCGGAACCCCCCGCTGCGCCGTTCCGGCGCCACCCTGCCGCAGCCGGCAGTATTGGCCCGGGGGGCGACCCCCCGGAACCCCCCGCTGCGCCGTTCCGGCGCCACCCTGCGCAGCCGGTTAAGGCAGTATTGGCCCGGGGGGCGACCCCCGGAACCCCGCTGCGCCGCTACGCGTCGCCACGCGGCAGCCGTTAAGGATGATTTTCTGGGTTTGCGTGGCAGGGCGGCGGGTCAGCGCTGATTGGGCTGTTGCGTGGAGAGGGCGGCGATGAACGCCTCCTGCGGTACGTCCACGCGGCCGATCGTCTTCATCCGCCGCTTGCCTTCCTTCTGCCGCTCCAGCAGCTTTCGCTTGCGGGTGATGTCCCCGCCGTAGCACTTGGCGAGCACGTCCTTGCGCATGGCCCGGATGTTCTCGCGGGCGATGATGCGCGACCCGATCGCCGCCTGGATCGGCACTTCGAACTGCTGGCGCGGGATCAGCTCCTTCAGCCTCGCCGTCATCGCGAGGCCGTAGTCACGGGCCTTGTCCGCGTGCACGATCTGGCTGAACGCGTCCACCGGCTGGCCCTGCAGCAGGATGTCGACCTTGACCAGGTTGGCCTCCTGTTCGCCGGCCGGTTCGTAGTCAAGGGAGGCGTAACCGCGGGTACGCGACTTGAGCTGGTCGAAGAAGTCGAAGATGATCTCGGCCAGCGGCATGGTGTATCGGATCTCGACCCGCTCAGTGGACAGGTAGTCCATGCCGAGCAGGGTGCCGCGCCTGCCCTGGCACAGCTCCATGATCGGGCCGATGTACCCACTCGGCGCGAGCACGGTGGCGCGGACCACCGGCTCGAAGACCTGGGCGACCTTGCCCTCCGGGTAGTCAGTCGGGTTGGTGACCGTCAGCTCCTGCGCTGAGTCGAGGACCACGCGGTACACCACGTTCGGCGCCGTCGAGATCAGTTCCAGGCCGAACTCGCGCTCCAGCCGCTCCCTGACGATCTCCATGTGCAGCAATCCGAGGAAGCCGCAGCGGAAGCCGAAGCCAAGCGCGGCGGACGTTTCAGGCTCGTAGACCAGCGCCGCGTCGTTCAGCTGAAGCTTGTCGAGTGCGTCACGCAGTTCGGGGTAGTCGTCGCCGTCGAGCGGATAGAGCCCGGAGAACACCATCGGCTTCGGGTCCGCGTAGCCCGCCAGCGGCTGCGTGGCGCGGCGGCTCGCGCTGGTCACCGTGTCGCCGACCCGGGCCTGCCTGACGTCTTTCACGCCCGTGATCAGGTAACCGACCTCGCCCACACCAAGCACGGCGCGCGGCTGCGGCTCCGGTGAGATCACGCCGAGTTCAAGTGTCTCGTGCGCGGCGCCCGTGACCATCATCACGCTTCGCTCGCGGGTGGTCAGATGGCCGTCGATCACACGGACGTAGGTGACGACGCCCCGGTAGGTGTCGTAGACGGAGTCGAAGATCATCGCCCTCGCCGGGGCATCGGGGTCGCCGGACGGCGGCGGAACCTGCTCAACGATGGCGTTCAGCAGTTCGGTCACGCCCTCGCCGGTC
This sequence comes from uncultured Actinomycetota bacterium, assembly GCA_963851085.1. GTDB lineage: Bacteria > Actinomycetota > Actinomycetes > Streptosporangiales > Streptosporangiaceae > DATFVJ01. Next base: position 94,950 of record CAWKNX010000002.1, read on the forward strand.
TTGGCCGAGACCCGGAGCACGTCGGCCGGGTCGCAGCCGATGATCCCGGCAAGCTCACGCGCGTAGGCGTCCGGCTGCGCGGCCGGCAGGTCGATCTTGTTGAGGACCGGGATGATCTGGAGGTCCGCGTCGAGTGCCAGGTACAGGTTGGCGAGGGTCTGGGCCTCGATGCCCTGTGCGGCGTCGACGAGCAGGACGGCACCCTCACACGCCGCGAGCGACCGCGAGACCTCGTAGGAGAAGTCGACGTGCCCGGGGGTGTCGATGAGATTGAGAACGTAGGTCGTTCCATCAGGGCCGGTCCAGGGCAGCCGGACGGCCTGGCTCTTGATCGTGATGCCACGTTCCCGCTCGATGTCCATCCGGTCGAGGTACTGCGCGCGCATCTGCCGACCGGCCACCACACCGGTGAGCTGGAGCATACGGTCAGCAAGGGTGGACTTACCGTGATCTATGTGCGCGATGACACAGAAGTTGCGGATCACAGCGGGGTCGGTGCGGCCCGGCTCAGGTGTCAATGGCACTGTTTGTCCGTCCAGCTCGGCGGGAGGATGGGCGGGCAGGTGGATGCGCGGGCGAACTGCTGGCTGAGCGGCTTGGTGGGCCCGGGCAAGCTTGGCTGCGCGTCGTCAGGTTCACGGTTTCACGTTCGGGTTCAATGGTCAGGTACGCGGTCTCGTGCCGTGCCCAGGTTGCTTCCCCCGGGGGTCGCTTCCCTTGCTTGGGCTGGGAAATTTCCTCTCCCAGGGCGGCCCCCGTCAGTTGCTTCCCGGTGGTCACCCGGGGCTGCCCGGGGTCGCCCGGCCCGCGACCGCGCAGAGAAGTCGCCGAGGTCCATGGTCGCACGTCCTGGGGCCATCCGATGACGCTGGGCGCCCAGGAGAGTCATTCGGCGTCCGCACGGGAGACGCTGGGCGTCCTCGCGGGGGGGCGTATCCGTCCTCGCGAAAGGAGAGGGGTGCCCGATGCCAGCCGCCAGACGCGGTCCTTTCTGGGCGCAACGCTCGCGTCGGGACCACCGCAATCGCCCGTTCTGGGCCAGACACCGCCCGTGGGGGCGCGGTGGGCCATGGTGGCTGCGTCCAGGCGATGGCGGCCATGGCTCGCGCGGCGGCAGCGCTAGCGGTACCGCTGCCCCCGGTACCGGGGGCAGCGGTACCGGGCACGGGGGTGGCGGCGGCTCAGCTGGCACCAGCCAGGCAGGCCGCGGGCAGGCCGGCAATGGAGGGCTGCCGGGCAGCCGGGGGTCACCCGGCGGCGGTGGGCTGCCCGGCCGTGGTCGCTGGCTGTCCACATCGGCCGGCGGGCCTGCGGGTGGCGTGCTCGCGTGGATCGGGATCCGGGTGGCGGCGCTGCTCGCCGTGCTGATGGTGACTGTTGGGGCCGCCGGTTTCCTGCTGCAGCGCGCGGACGGCGGGCCGGTCGCGGCATGGGCGAGGTCCGCGGGCCACGACGCCCTGTGGATGGGGCATGCCTGGCTGGACGGCCGCCACAGCCCGGACGATCTGCGCTCGCTCGCGGCACGAATCCGCGGCTCCGGGATCAGCGATGTCTACGTCTTCGCCGGCGGCCTTGACAGCGCGGGCCGGCTCGCGCCAGCCGACTACGCAGACGCGGGGGGGTTCCTCGCCTCGTTCCGTGCCGCTTGCCCGGGCGTCCAGGTGTCGGCGTGGCTCGGCGGCGTGACCGGGCCTGGTCACATCAACCTCGGCGACAGGGCCACCCGTGACCGGATCCTGGCGGCGGCGGCAGCGGTGCTGCACGCGGGCTTCGCTGGCGTGCAGTACGACCTTGAACCAGTGACCAGCGGCGATCCTGGCCTGCTCGCGCTGCTCAGCGCGACCCGCCAGCTCCGTCCAGATCCGCTGTCGGTCGCTGTTCCCAAGCTTGAACCGCTGCCAGGCCTGCGCCTCCCGGCGCAACTCGCCATCCGCAGGCCGGTGTTCTGGGCTCCCGGATACCTGACGCAGGTCGCCAGCCGCGTGGACCAGGTGGCGGTGATGAGCTACGACACCGGGATGCCCTTCCCGTCCTGGTACGGCGGGTACGTCGAACGCGAAACAGCGCTCGCGCTTCGCGCGGTCCCCCGCCATACAGCTCTGGTCATGGGGCTTCCCACTTATCACGACAGCAATCTCGGCCATCACCCGGGCGCGGAGACCGTCGCCACGGCGATCCATGGGATACGCGTCGCGTTAACAGCGGCGGGGCGCGGCGGCAACCGTGGTGGCAGCGGCCGTGGTGGCAGCGGCCGTAGTGGCAGCGGCCGTAGTGGCAGCGGCGAAGGCCCCTTCGGGGTCGCGCTTTTCGCGGACTACAGCGCTACCAGCCGCGATTGGACGTCGTACCTGCAGGACTGGGTGCGGCCCGGCTAGGCCATCTGCTGGCTCACGTCAGGGAGATCGCCGAGGAGAACGGCGAGCCGAGTGACCACGGTCCGGGAGGGCCCCGGTTACCGCACGGATCTGCCGATCTGGGATGCTCGAATCCAGCAGCGGCGAGCGCCGTGGCCCCGCGCGGGCGACGCGACGTAGGCGGCGGTGTCTCGCCGACCACCGCCAACGGTGGGTCTCGTCCGGCTCCCCCTTCCGGCGTGCACCCGGCGCCGATCCGCGGCCGGTTTGAGTAGTTGCCATCGCCTCGGCTATCCTTCCTCGGCGTAGTCGTGCACGCAGTCGGAGGCGCGGCGCACCGCAACGAACTAGCGTGACGACCTGATCCAGACCCAAGGCTCGAGCGAGGCTTTCGCGTGGCGAACATTAAATCCCAGATCAAGCGCAACAAGCAGAACGAGAAGGCCCGCGTGCGCAACAAGGCGGTCAAGTCCTCCCTGAGGACCTCGGTGCGCAAGTTCCGCGAGGCCGCGGACGCGAGCGACATCGACACCGCGACCGAGGCCATGCGCGCTGCCTGCCGCCAGCTGGACAGGGCCGCGAGCAAGGGCGTCATTCACAAGAACCAGGCGGCGAACCGCAAGTCGGCGCTAGCCAGGCGCGCGGCCGAACTGCAGCGCGGCTGAGCCGCGGTAACACCGCACAGGCCGGGTCGACCCCTCGATCTGGCCGATGCCTGAGGCGCGCAGCGGCACGGACGCTGAGTGGCGGCGGTCTGCTCCAGGGCTCGAAGCGCATGCCGTACCCCGGTAGCGGGCAACACTAGACTCGGCCAGAAGGCACGGTACGCGTGAGAATTCGCGTAAGCGGCTGACGCGCCCGTCCTGGGCGTGAACCTAGGAGCCACGATGGCCAACTACCCGCAATATCCTCAGTACCCGCAATACCCGCAGGCTGCCCAGATGCCGGAGCCGCCTGCGCCGCCCCAGTCCATGGTGAACGCGGTCAGGCTCATGTATGCGGGTGCCGTGCTGGCCGTGGTCTATGGGGTAGTCGCGGGCCTGACACTGCACTTCGGCCAGCAAAACTCTGGGCTCGGCTCCGGCGCGTTCAGAGCCGGAAGGCTCATCGGCGGCGTGATCGCCGGGCTCATCTTCGCTGGCCTCTGGTACTGGATGGCGTGGGCGAACCAACGAGGCAAGTCGTGGGCGCGGATCCTGTCAAGTGTCCTCTTCGGACTACTCACCATCGACACCCTGGGAAGCTTTGCGGGGGCGATTGGCCCAAGTCTGCGGACCGTCATCATTCTTGAATGGGTGGCAGGACTCGCCGCGATCGTGTTCCTCTGGCAGCGGCAGTCCAGCGAGTACTACGCGGCCAGTAGGCCGGCCGCCAGCTACGCACCGACTCCGTACGCGCAGCCCCAGTACGGGCAGCCGCCGTACGGTGAGCCCCAGTCCGGTCAGCCACAGTACGGCCAGCCCCAGTACGGCCAGCCCCAGTACGGCCAGCCCCAGTACGGCCAGCCCCAGTACGGCCAGCCCCAGTACGGCCAGCCCCAGTACGGCCAGCCCCAGTACGGGCAACCGCAGTACGGCGAGCCTCAGTACGGCGAGCCTCAGTACGGCGAGCCTCAGTACGGGCAGCCGCAGTACGGGCAGCCCGATCAGGGCCAGCAGCCCTATGGCCAGCCCGGGCCACAACCGCCTGGTCAGCAATACGGGCAGCAACCGGCGCACGGCCAGCCGCAGTATGGCGGACCCGGGCAGCCGCAATACGGGCAACGCGAACAGGGCCAGCAATACGGCCAGCCAGGTCAGCCGCCGCCGGCACACGAGCAATACGGTCAGCCGCCGCCGCAGCCGTACGCGCAGCCCGATCAGCCCGATCAGGACGAGCAGCAGTAGAGCCCGCGCAGTCCCACGCCTGGACGCGCCACGCGACAGCCGTCAGGTCCTGGCCTGGGCACAGGCAGGAGCGTGACCGCGAAGGTCTAGCTTCATGATCGCGGTAACTTCTCGGCGGTATGTGCGGAAAGGTTACCGCGATCATGAAAGCCGCCGTGGGTCAAGGCGATGGTACATATCGACCGCCGTGGGGTAGCGTCCGCTGCGGGCCAGCCGTGGCGCGGATCTACCACACCGCCGGGCCCGGACCGGTTCGGGCGGTTACCGGGGGTGAGCGGAGCCCACTGAGAGGTTCAGCGGGCCGTGCGGGCCGTCACGATATTGGTGATGGCCCGCTCGAGCGCATAAGCGGAGTTGGTGCCCCCGCCCTTGACCTCCGCGTCCGCGTCCGCGACAGCACGCAGCGCGCGGGCTACCCCAGTCGGCGTCCAGCCGCGCAACTGCTGGCGGACGCGGTCCACTTTCCACGGCGGCATGCCGAGTTCGCTGGCGAGCGCGGCACCGCTGCGGCCGCGCGGCGCGCTGCCCACCCTGGCGAGCGACCGCACGCCCTGCGCCAGTGCGCTGGTTATCAGGACGGGCGACACGCCGACGGCCAGCGCCCAGCGCAACTGCTCCAGGGCGGCACCGAGGCGGCCCTCGACTGCCTGGTCCGCGACGCTGAAGCCGGTCACCTCCGCGCGGCCACGGTAATAGGTCGCCACGACTGTTTCATCCACCACGCCAGTGGTGTCGACCGCCAACTGGCTGCACGCCGCGGCCAGGTCGCGCAGATCCTGGCCGACCGCCTCAACAAGCGCACGCGCACCGCTCTCGCTCGCGCTGCGGCCCGCACGGCGGAACTCCTGCCGCACGAAATCCAGCCGCTCGGCGAAACGCGTAATCTTCGGGCACCTCACGACGTTGGCGCCGCTGCGAGCGAGCGTGTCGAGCAACGCCTTGCCCTTCGCGCCGCCCGCGTGGGTCAACACCACCACGGCGTCAGTGGCTGGGGCCGCGGCGTAACCGGCGAGCTCCGCCGCGGTGTCCTTGCCGGCATCCTGGACGGCGCGGATCACCGCAACGCATCCGCCCCCGAACAAGGACGGCGAGACCAGTGCGGCCAGTTGCCCAGGTGTGAGGCTGGCGGCCAGCAGATCATGCTCATCCGCCGATCCCATGGTCTCGCGGGCCGCTGTCACCAGATCACTGACGGCGCGCTCGACGAGCAGCTCTTCGTCGCCGACCACGATGTTCACGGGCGCAGAATCGGGTGAAGCACCTGAAGCGGGTGGTGGCATGTCGGCAGGATGCCACATCTCCAGCCGCTGCCGGGGGACGATAGACGCCTCGCACGGCCTCAGCTAGCTAGAGGTCAGCCTCAGCTGGCTAGGTCAGCGCAAGTGCCGCCCAGACCGCCTTGCGGCCGGTATTCAGCGGCGTCCAGCCCCATTCCTCGCTCAGGCTCTCCACGACACACAGGCCCCGGCCGCTCTCAGCCGCATAGTCGGGCTCCATCCGCACAGGTGGCCCCGGATTCGGGTCGGTGACCGCACAGACGATGCAGCCCGTCCTGCGCATCAGCACGAGCTCAACCCGTGCGTCAGCCGCGGAGCTGGGGAGCCCAGCCCGCGATCCGTACCGTACGGCGTTCGTCACCAGCTCGGAGATGACGACGGCGGCGTCGTCGAAGAGTGCGTCCGCTTCCCATTGACTCAGCGTCGTGTGGGTGAAGTCGCGTGCCGCCTTCACCGCGCACGGCTGCGGGCGCAGCGCGCAACGGGCCAACGTGCGGTGGGCAGCGGAAGACGGGGCCGACGTCGCGGACGGAGGCCTCGCGGCGCCTGCGTGACCTTGGAGGTCAAGCATCGCCAGCCCTTCCCCCCATGGTGCATCACCGATCGACGTCGGGGTGATCTGGTGTCTTCGGTACGCAGTCATGGCGAGGTGTGGAAGGCGATTGGGGGGAGTCCGGGGGTCGGGTCACGCAGCAGCGCAGCGGTTCCGCATGTCCGCTACGATGCCACTCATCGTGTGCATGTGCAAGTACTGATGCACGTGCACCCAAAAAAGTGACCTCGCGGCTCTTGTCTGTCACCAGACGCAAGAGAAGGATTCTCACCACGGGGTCGCCTGATCCTTAACAGGAGGGCGAAGGTGGGTTCGACCTACAACGGTATGCCGGCCTTGCTGATGCGAAGGGCCGTCTGGCGGAAGAGCCACAGGAGCAACCCGAGCGGCAATTGCGTCGAGATGGCCCGGCTGCCGAGCGGCGTGATCGCGGTCCGCAATTCACGCGATCCAGACGGGCCAGCGCTGATCTACACCCGAGCCGAGATCGACGCATTCATCCGCGGGATCAAGGACGGTGATTTCGACGGCTTAGTCGCGTGATGCGCAATCCGCGATGCGGACTTTGCAAAGGGAACCCAGAGTGGGAGACTGGGCCGATCGAGTGTTCCGAGGAGCACGCATGGCCACAGTGGAGCCGGGTGGGGACCCTGCCGTCAGAAGCATGCTCGCAGTCAGGAAAGGCGGACCGACGGTCCTGCGGATCCTCCTGGGCGCGCAACTGCGTCGGCTACGGGAAGCGAAGGGCATCACGCTAGAGGAGGCCGGGCACAAGATCCGGGCCTCGCACTCCAAGATGCGCCGGCTGGAGCTCGGCCGGGTGGGATTCAAGGACCGCGACGTCGCCGATCTGCTCACCGAGTACGACGTCCTCGACGAGCAGGAGCGCGACATGCTGCGCGCGCTCGCACGACAGGCGAACGCGCAGGGCTGGTGGCACGTCTACTCCGACATCCTGGCGACGTGGTTCGAGGCGTACGTCGGGTTAGAAGAGGCTGCCTCGACCGTACGCACCTACGAGGTCCAATTCGTTCCCGGCCTGCTTCAGACCGAAGACTACGCGCGTGCGGTCACTATGCTCGGATACGCGGATGCCCCAGCCGAGGAGATCGAGCGGCGGGTCAGTCTGCGGATCGCGCGCCAGCGGCTGCTCAGGGTAAAAGATCCGCTCCAGCTCTGGGCGGTGGTCGACGAGGCGGTGCTGAGGCGGCCGCTCGGTGGGCCCGGAGTGATGCGAGGGCAGATAGAGCATCTCATCGAGGTCACAGCGATGCGAAATGTCACTCTCCAGGTAATTCCGTTCCATTCCGGCGGTCACGCTGCTGCTGGCGGCCCGTTCAGCATCCTGCGTTTCGCCGAGCCCGATCTGCCTGATGTGGTCTACCTCGAACAGCTGACCAGTGCTCTCTATCTGGACAAGCGAGATGACGTGGACCACTATCTCGCGGTGATGGAACGTCTGTGCCTGGAGGCAGAGCCCGCCGCCAGCACCGCCGAAGTCCTCAGCAAGGTCCTCAAAGAATTCTGACCGCAGTACCGGAAGTGCCGCCTGTGCTGGTCGCCCCGCGGCACAGGCGGCGCTGGCAGGTCAATTCAGTTCTTGCGGCCCACGCCGCCCACGAGCCAGACGGCTTCGGGATCCTCGACCGGGATGCCCGGCTCCGGCCGCCACGTGGGCAGGTAGACAACACCCGGATCGACGAGTTCAAGGCCGTCGAAGAAGCTCTCGATCTTGGCCTTGGTCCGGGTGTTGCGCGCCCGCCGCGAGCCGGTGATGGCCTTCTCGTCCTGGTACAGGGAAGTGAGGCTCTCCGTGACCTCTGGGCGGGTATCGGAGACCGCATGCTGGATGGCCAGGTAGCTGCCGGACGTCATCGCGGTGCGAAGCTCCGCGATGACGCGCTTCGCCGTATGATCATCGGGAATGGAATGCAGCACCGTCAGCAGCAGGATCGCAACCGGCTGATCAAGATTGATCAGCTTACGCAGCGCCTCGTTGTCGATGATCTCACCTGGCTGGCGTATGTCGGCGCGGATGGCGATCGTCTGCTCGTTGTCGGCGAGCAGCGCCTGAGCGTGCGAGCAGACGACGGGGTCGCTGTCGACATAGACGACGCGGGCGCCCGGCGCCGTCGCCTGCGCGATCTCATGGACGTTCTCCGCGGCCGGAAGCCCGGTCCCGATGTCGATGAACTGCCTGATACCGCCTTCGGCCAGGAATCGCACCACACGGCGGATGAAGCTGCGCCACTCACGCATCAGCACGAGAAGCTCGGGCGCAACCTCGAGCGCCTTTTCCGCGGTCTGCCGGTCCGCGGCGAAGTTGTCCTTGCCGCCGAGAAGGTAGTCGTTCATGCGAGCGATGTTCGGCGTCATGGGATCAAATCCCCTTGACATCATCGGCCTCCGTCCATCGCGGCCAATAGTAGCGCGAGCAGCCCAGTCATTCCGGCGCCACAACAACCCCGAGCATGTCCGGGCCGGTATGCACGGCGATTACCGGCCCCGCCTCGCTGATATGAAGGGTCCGCAGGCTTGGGATTCGCGATTTAAGGCGCCCAGCCAGCTGCGCCGCCCGCTCGCTGTTGGCCACATGCTGGACCGCCAGGTCCACCCGTGCCCCGCCCGGGGCGAACTCGGCAGCGAAGCTGGCAGCGAGCTGTTCGAGGCGCGCAACCGCGCGGGCCATCGTCCGTACCTTCTCGAACGGGACGATCTGGCCGTCGACGACCCGCATCAGCTGCTTCACGCTCAGCGCGGTACCTGACGGCGCGGTACGCGCCGGTACGGCGCGGTACCTGACGGCGCGAGGGCACCGCTGTCGCGCCCGCCCCGGCGCAACTGGTCAAGCGAGCCGAGGCAGAACAGCGAGTTGAGCCGCGCACTGCGCCGCGCGGCCGCGGCGGCCACCTCCCCGATAGTGTGGCCCGATCGCGCGGCCGCCGCGGCGGTGAGTACCGCGAAGCCGAGCCCTGCGCCGACGGTCCGGGAATCCACCACGAGAACCGGTATCGCGGCGGCCGCCGCGGCCAGGCGGGCCGCGTCCACGGTGCCGGACATGCGGCCCGACAGGTGCACCGAGACGATCCCGGGCGCACCCGCCGCTGCCGCCTCCGCGTACACCCGGCCAAATCGCTGCGGTGCCGGGCGGGACGTGGTCAGCGCCATCCCCCGGCGCAACGCGTCGGACACGTCGATTCCGGCGGCGGACGTCTCGTCGTGGGCGTGCCCGGCGAGTACGACCCGCAGAGGCACTACGCGGATGTCGAGGTCACTGCCACTGGCGAGGTCACTGCCACTGGCGAGGCCGCTGCCACTGGCGAGGTCACGTCCGAGGCACGCGGTCGAATCCGTGACGACCGCAACCGTGCCCGCCATATTCGACGGTGTAACTGTGGACCGTCAATCCGGGATGAGCTCGCCACCGCGCCAAACGCGCTGTGGCTTGAGTCCGTAGGCCCAGGCGAAGGCGCCCTCGTGATCGGCGTCCCAGAGGACCATGTCGGCGTACCTGCCACGGACCAGCGCACCGCGATCCGGCGCGCGCAGCGCGTGCGAGCCACCGATCGTCGCGGCACGCAGGGCTTCCGTGACGCTCATGCCGAAGTGAGCGACCGCGAACGCGATCATCAGAGGCATCGACGTGATGCCGTTGCCGCCCGGCGAGTGATCAGACCCGAGGGCGACCGCGACACCCTTGTCGAGCAGCGCACGGACGGGCGGCTTGCGGCCGGTCTGAAGCGCGGTGCTCGGACAGACGACGGCGGCCACGCCGGCCTGCGCAAGCGCCGCCACGTCGTCGTCATCCGCCTCGTGCAGCATGTCCGCTGATGCGCAGCCGAGCTCGGCGGCGAGCCGTGCCGCCCCGGTGCGGGAGTGGCCGCAGGCGTGCAGACGCGGCAGCAGCCCGGACGCGCGTCCGGCACCGAGTATCCACCGTGCCTCGGCCTCGGTGAACCGGCCTTCCTCGCAGTAGACGTCGACGCTGTCCGCGCCCGCGGCGGCCGCGTCGGCACACCAGAGGCTCACGGCGTCGATGTAATCGTGGCGGCGCCCGAAGAACTCCGGCGGTACCGCGTGCGCCGCGAGGAAGGTCACGTGGATACGTGGTGTGTTCGGCTCCTCCTCGAGCGACCGCAGCATGCGCACGTCGGCGAGTTCACCGTCGCGGGTGAGGTGGTAGCCCGTCTTTGCCTCGATGGTCGTTGTCCCCGAACGCACCCAGTCGCTGAGCCGCTCGCGCACGCCGTTGCAGAGCGTCCACGGATCCGTTCCCCGGGTCACCGTCACGGTGGAGGCGATCCCGCCGCCCGCGGCAGCGATCTCCGACGCCGTCGAACCGCTTGACCGCATGGCCAGCTCTGCCCAGCGGTTCCCCGCGTAGACCGGATGCGTGTGCGCGTCAATCAGGCCAGGGGTGACCAAACCGCCGCCGAGGTTCTCGACATGATCGACATCAACGATGTCGTCGACGACCCCGGGTACACGCTGCGGCAGCTCGACAGCAGGGCCTACCCACGCGATGCGGTCGTTCTGGGTGATCACGGCGGCGTTGGTGAGGATCTCGCTCCCCGTCCAGAGGCGGCCGATGTTCGTCAAGAGACGGACCGTCACGGCTCAGCCCTGACCACGGGTGCTGGAACCGGGGGCGGGGGTTCCGGGCGTCATTGGGGTCACCTGCCGTCGGTCGTGCCTGCCGAAACACGGACGTGCTCGCGGTACACACTGGCAAGCACACAGTGAAGCGGATCGTTCGCAGTTAGCGCAACCCCGGCGCGCTGACAGCGCGGCCGAGATATTCGATTCCGTCACGTTATTGCACCGCTGGCACCATGTACAGGCTGAATGCGAAGAAGTCGGGCCCGGAATAGATGATTTCGGGCGAACGCCACCTCGCACCTCCGGTCCAGGTAGCCCCGCATGCACGTGCACCTGCCTCGTCCTGCCGTTCGGCACCGGATCGAGGGCAACGGTCATGCCCGCGGGCGTCCTATGACCGGCCCGCGCGGGCACCGACGCGCATCCGACGATCCGGCCGAACCGAAACCGATTACATCATGGATACATAGGGCTTCGAAACGCTATTAAAGGATCGGCGGGGATGGTGATGTCCCCAAGCCACCTGCGCGTCGCTGCCATGGCTGCCGTCGCTGCCAGGGGCGCCGTCACAGCCAGGGGGCTCCGTCACAGCCAGGGCTGCCGTCGCTGCCAGGCGGCGCCGTCACAGCCAGGGGCGCCGTCACAGCCAGGGGCGCCGTCGCTGCCAGGGCTGACGTCGCTGCCAGGGCTGACGTCGCTGCCAGGGGCGCCGTCACACCCAGGGCTGGCGCCGCCGCCAGCCTCGCGGTGACCGTCTCACCCGGCACCGCCTCGGACCGCACCGCGGCGCATGAGAGCCGTGCCGCATAAGAGCCGATTCGGCTGCAATCGATTGCATTAATCTTAAGCAGGGCTTAGACGCACTATCCAACACCCGGGGCGCGGGATCCTTTGTCGCTCGGGCGCCCACCGACGGGTATCAGCTCCCGTTTCGAGCCCGCCTTAAGGCCGCCAAATAGGACGCGCGCTCACCCGGGATGGCCGTTGAACGCCGCGAACTCGGCCGCGAGCGACGCCGGCACCCGGGCGTGCAACGTGATCCCGTCTGCCGCATGCTCCTCGCCGATCACCTCGCCGAGTTCGTGCGCACGCGCGACAAGATCACCTCGGCTGTACGGCACCAGAGCGTGTATCTCACGATCGCGCCTCGGGAGCCGTTGCTCGAGCACGGCGAGCAGCTCGGGTATGCCCGCACCCGTGCGCGCCGACACCACGACGCAGCCTCGCTCACGCAACCGCAGCCCTTCCACCACGATCGGATCCGCGACATCCGCCTTGTTGACGACGACAAGCTCGGGCACGTCCTCGGCACCGATCTCAGCGAGCACACCGCGGACCGCCGCGAGCTGCGCCCTGGGGTCGGCGTCAGAGCCGTCGACGACGTGCAGGATCACATCGGCGTCGGCCACTTCCTCGAGGGTGGAGCGGAACGCCTCGACGAGCTGATGCGGGAGATGCCGCACGAACCCGACCGTGTCCGTCAGCGTCAGCGCGCGGCCGGACGGGGTACGCGCCCGGCGCACCGTCGGATCCAGCGTCGCGAACAGTGCGTCGTGCACGAGCACGCCGGCACCGGTAAGCGTGTTCAGCAGGCTCGACTTGCCAGCGTTGGTGTAGCCAGCGATGGCCACGGCCGGCACGTCCCTGCTGCGCCTGCGCCCACGCTGCACCTCACGGCCGGTCGCCATGGCGGCGATCTCGCGCCGCAGCTTCGCGATCCGGGCACGGATGCGGCGCCGGTCGGTCTCCAGCTTCGTCTCACCAGGCCCGCGCGTACCGATTCCGCCGCCACCGGCTACCCGGCCACCGGCCTGTCGTGACAGCGAGTCGCCCCAGCCACGCAGCCTCGGCAGCATGTACTCGAGCTGGGCAAGCTCCACCTGCGCCTTGCCCTCGCGGCTGCGCGCGTGCTGGGCGAAAATGTCCAGGATCAGCGCGGTGCGGTCAACGACCTTCACCTTCACGATGTCCTCGAGCTTGCGCAACTGGCCAGGGCTCAGCTCCCCGTCGCAGATCACCGTGTCCGCACCGGTCGACGCGACGATCTCGGCAAGCTCCGCGGCCTTACCCGCACCCACGTATGTCGCGGGGTCGGGTCGCGGGCGCCGCTGGATCAGCCCCTCGAGAACCTGCGAACCGGCGGTCTCCGCGAGCTGTGACAGCTCATTCAGTGAGTTCTCCGCACCGGCCAGGCTGCCGTCCGCCCAGACACTGATCAGGACGACCCGCTCGAGCCGCAGCTCACGGTATTCGACCTCGGTGACGTCCCGCAGTTCTGTCGATAGTCCTGCCAGCCCCGCCACCCGCTGCAGCGCCTGCCGGTCTTCAAGATCTAGTTCGCCGGTAACTGATACCTCCATGTGCTCGGCCCGCTGTCGGGATCCGCCGACCCCGTCTGGCCGCGAACCCTCCGTATGACTGGAGAACGCCCCCGTTATGTGCGTCATTCCCCGATGGTGCCACGTGGCAGGGGTGACACTCATCCCAGTTTCCGGCCCGCCGCCAAGCTACGGGCACAGGCACGGCAATTCGCACCAGCCAGGGCCAGGCTGCCGGGCGCTGGCACCCGCGCATGCCGTTCGGGATAATGATCCTGATATGTGAATCGGCCGATTCACATCCAGCAGCGAGCGGCCACTACCACAGGCGGGGGGATCCCTGGGGTCGTCCCCCCGGGGCAATACAGTCTTACTACGGCTGCCGCAGGGTGACACCGCGCCGGCAGGCCCGCCCGGCCCCCGCAGCCGCCGGCCGCAGTGCCAGCCCGGGGGTGACCCCACGGAACCCCGCCACTCGCAGTGCTAGCGTCAAAGTCACAATCCGGAACCTGCCGCACCACGATCCGGAACCTGTCACCACACCGTGAAGGGAGCGGGCGATGCCGGGAACCGAGAACGTGGAGATCACGGCCCAGAGCCGGGAACGCTACGACGAGATCCTGACCAACGAGGCGCTGAGCCTGCTTGCCACGCTGCAGCGGGAACTCGGCGCGCGCCGCGCGGAACTGCTGGCCGCCCGCGCGGTTCGCCAGCAGGACCTCATCGCCGGGGGAACACTTGACTTCCTGCCGGAGACGAGACATATCCGTGACGACCCTGCCTGGCGGGTCGCACCGCCGGCGCCGGGGCTCGTGGACCGGCGCGTGGAGATCACCGGGCCGACCGACAAGAAGATGACGATCAATGCGCTGAATTCGGGCGCGAGCGTATGGCTGGCCGACTTCGAGGACGCCAACACCCCGCTGTGGGACAACATGGTCACCGGCCAGCTCAACCTCAAGGACGCCCTGGACCGGGTGATCGACTACACCAGCCCGGAAGGCAAGGAGTACCGGCTGCGCCCGGACGGCGAACTGCCCACGATCGTGGCCAGACCGCGCGGCTGGCACCTGGACGAGAAGCACCTGCTGATCGACGGTCAGCGCATGTCCGGCAGCCTGTTCGACTTCGGCCTGTACTTCTACCACTGCGCACAGCGGCAGATCGACAAGGGCAGGGGCCCGTACTTCTACCTGCCGAAGATCGAGAGCCACCTCGAGGCGCGGCTGTGGAATGACGCCTTCAACATCGCGCAGGACTTCCTCGGCATCCCCCGCGGCACGATCAGGGCGACCGTGCTGATCGAGACCGTCCCGGCCGCGTTCGAGATGGACGAGATCCTCTACGAGCTGAGGGATCATTCGGCGGGGCTCAACGCGGGCCGCTGGGACTACCTGTTCAGTGTGATCAAGAAATTCCGCACCCGGGGCCGCGAGTTCGTGCTCCCCGAGCGCAACGCCGTGACCATGACCGCGCCGTTCATGCGCGCCTACACCGAACTGCTCGTGCACACCTGCCACAAGCGGGGCGCCTTCGCCATGGGCGGCATGGCGGCGTTCATCCCGAGCCGCAAGGACCCCGAGATAAACGCGACGGCGCTGGCGAAGGTGCGGGACGACAAGGCACGCGAGTCGGCCGATGGGTTCGACGGCTCCTGGGTGGCCCATCCCGACCTGGTGCCGCTGTGCCGCGAGGTATTCGACGGCGTTCTCGGCAGCAAGCCGAACCAGCTCGACAAGCTCCGTGACGATGTCAGCGTCAGCCCGGCGGATCTGCTGGCCGTCGCCAAGACCCCTGGCGCGATCACCGAGGCGGGCCTGCGTAACAACATCAGCGTCGGCCTCCAGTACCTGACGGCGTGGCTCGGCGGCAACGGCGCGGTCGGCATCTTCAACCTGATGGAGGACGCGGCCACCGCCGAGATCTCCCGCTCCCAGGTCTGGCAATGGCTGCACAACGACATCGAGCTCGCCGACGGCCCGCGCGTCACCAGGGATCTTGTCGAACGGATCACCGGCGAGGAGCTGGCGAAGATCCGCCAGGCGCCAGGCCCCGACTTCGACGAGGCCCGGCTCGAACAGGCAACCGCCCTGTTCACGGAGGTCGCGCTGGCCGACGACTACGCCGACTTCCTCACCGTTCCCGCATACGAGCGGATGCCCTGACGGCGCGGGAAGATCTGGGGATAACGTCCCAGGAGCTTCCGGAGCTAGTGTCGTGGCATGAGTGAGTATGGCGATGCCGCGGCGCTCGCGCCGCGGCTGGCCGAGATCGTGGGCCACGCGAACGTCATCACCGATCCGCGCCAGCTCCGCACGTACGAGTGCGACGGGCTCACCTCACACCGCTGCACCCCGGCGATCGCCGTGCTGCCTGAGACCGCCGAGCAGGTGGCCGCCATCGTCCGCACCTGCCTGCGCGCTGGTGTCCCCTACGTGGCCCGCGGCTCGGGCACCGGCCTTTCCGGTGGCGCGCTCCCCCACGCCGAGGGCGTCCTTGTCGTCACCGCGAAGATGCGGCGCGTCATCGAGGTCGACCCCGCGAACCGCAGGGCCGTGGTCGAGCCCGGCGTCACCAATCTGGCCGTCAGCCAGGCAGCGGAGCCGTTCGGCTACTTTTACGCGCCGGATCCGTCGAGCCAGGTGGTCTGCTCGGTCGGCGGAAACGTGGCGGAGAACTCGGGCGGCGCGCACTGCCTCAAGTACGGCTTCACCGTGCACCACATCCTCGCCCTGCAGGTCGCGCTGCCATCGGGATCGCTGGTGTGGATCGGTGACGGGACCGGAACGGCCCTGGGGTACGACCTGCTCGGCGCGTTTGTCGGTTCGGAGGGCACACTCGGCATCGTCACCAAGATCGTCGTCAGGCTCACCCGGCTGCCACACTCGGTGCGCACGCTGCTCGCCGCGTTCGCCAGCACCGACGCCGGCGGCGCGGCGGTGTCGGCGATCATCAGCGCGGGTGTCCTGCCCGCCGCGATCGAGATGATGGACGCACTCGCCATCGAGGCCGCCGAAGCAGCGGTGGCCTGCCGTTATCCGCAGGGTGCAGGCGCCGTCCTCATCGTGGAACTCGACGGGCCCGCGGCGGAGGTCGAGCGTGAGTACGCACAGATCCGTGCTCTCTGCGAGGGGGCGGGCGCGACCGAGATCAGGGTCGCCGACGGCCCAGCTGAACGGGCCGCCATCTGGAAGGGCCGGCGCGCCGCGTTCGCTGCTGTCGGCAGGATCAGCCCTGCTTATATCGTGCAAGACGGCGTCGTGCCGCGCACAGCGCTGCCCGACGTGCTGAGGAAGATCTCCAGCCTGTCGAGGGAGGAAGGGATCAGGGTGGCCAACGTGTTTCACGCCGGCGACGGCAACCTGCATCCGCTCGTGCTCTTCGACGACACCCGGCCTGGTGAGGCCGAACGCGCGGAGCGGCTGTCCGGCGCGATCCTGGACGCGTGCATCGAGCATGGCGGCTCGATCACCGGCGAGCATGGCGTCGGCACGGACAAGTCGCAGTACATGCCGAAGATGTTCGGGCCCGCCGATCTGGACACCATGCAGTTGCTGCGATGCGCGTTCGACCCGGCCGGGCTGTGCAACCCGGGCAAGATCTTTCCGACCCCGAGGCTGTGCGGTGAGGTGCCGGGTGTGCGGCGCGGCGTGCATCCGCTGGTCGCCTCTGGCCAGGTTGACCAGTTCTGATGGGTACCGCGGCATGATCCCGGACGCTTTTCCGCCGCGCTCCCTGGCCCGGAAGACCATCCGGGATCATGGAAAGGACCGCCGTGGCTGACCCCGTGGCAGCGCTGGGCGGCGTGTGCGCCGCGGTGCGTCCAGGCGGACCCGCCGACGCGCTGTTCGGCACGGTTCCAGCGGCCGTCGCCTCCCCCATGACGGTCGCGGAGGCCAGCGAACTGCTGCGGGCCGCGGCCGGATACGGGCTCGCGATACTCCCCCGCGGCACCGGGACCAAGCTCACCTGGGGCGCGCCGCCCGACCGCTGCGACGTGATCGTCGATACCACCCGGCTCGACCAGGTCATCGAGCACGCGGCAGGCGACCTGGTGGTGCGGGTACAGGCCGGGCTCTCGATGGCGCGCCTCGCCGCACATCTCGCGTCCGCGGGCCAGGAACTCGTGCTCGACACGCCGCGCGCGGACGGCACACCGGACACCGGAGGTGCCGGAGGTGCCAGCGGTGCCGGAGGTGCCAGCGGTGCCGGAGGTGCCAGCAGTGCCGGAGGTGCCAGCAGTGCCGGAGGTGCCAGCAGTGCCGGCGGCGATGACAGCACGGACGGCGTGGGCGCTGCAGCTGACAACCCAGGGGCCGGGGGCGTCACCGGCGCCGCGGCTGCCACGGGCACCGTGGGCGGGGTGGTCGCGACGGGCGCCGCGGGACCCAGGCGGCTGCGCTACGGCGCGCCACGCGACCTGCTGATCGGAATCACCGTGGTGCTGGCGGACGGCACGGTCGCGTCGTCGGGCGGCAAGGTCGTCAAGAACGTGGCCGGTTACGACCTCGGCAAGCTGTTCGCCGGCTCGCACGGCACGCTCGGGCTGATCGCCGAAGCGGCGTTCCGGCTGCATCCACTGCCGCAGGCCACCGCCTACGTCACCATGACATGCGCGAGCGCATCGGACGCACTCGGCGCCGTCCGGACGGCGGTCGACTCGCAGCTCGCGCCGTCCGCAGCCGAGATCGACCGGCCCGCGCCCGGCACGCCCGTGTCCGTATGCCTGCTGCTCGAAGGCAGCGCCGACGCGATTACCGAACGGGTGACCCGGATGCGCGACATCCTCGGCCCCGGCACGCAGGCTGGCGTGACTCCGCCCGTATGGTGGGGCCGCAGCGTCGCAGGCTCCGGCGCTACCGCACTGCGGATCGCCTTCCCCCCCGGTGAACTTCAGACCGTGCTCGACGCCGTGGACGAGGCCGCCGCCGGGGCGGCCCCCGAGGTGCTGAGCCCTGCCATCCGCGGCTCGGCCGGCGCGGGCGTGCTCAAGGCCGGCCTGCACCCGGGGACGCCGCCCGAGGCGGCGGCATCGTTCGTGACGGTTCTGCGGCGCCGCCTGGCCGCGCCTCCTGGCTGGGGCGACGTACCGGGTGCGAGCGTGGCCGTGCTGCACGCGCCGGCGGAGATACGCGGCGCTGTCGATATGTGGGGACCGGTTACCGCAGCCGAGCTGATGCGGGCGGTCAAGGATCAGTTCGATCCAGGTCATGTCATGTCACCTGGACGGTTCGCGGGAGGGATCTGATGGAGGATCTGCGCGCACTCGCGGGCGACTGCGTGCATTGCGGGTTCTGCCTGCCCGCATGCCCCACTTATCAGCTATGGGGCGACGAGATGGACTCGCCGCGCGGCCGGATTCACCTGATGACGCAGCTCATGGATGGCGCGAAGCTGGACAGGCCGGTGCTCTCACACCTTGATCGCTGCCTGGGCTGCATGGCCTGTGTGCCCGCGTGTCCTTCCGGCGTGCAGTACGACAAGCTGATCGAGGCGGTGCGGGCGTGGCCGCTCGACCAGCCGCGGACGCCGGCCCAGCGGGCCGCGCGGGCCGCCATTTTCGCGGTGTTCCCTTATCCCCGGCGGCTCCGCATGCTCACGGGCCCGCTCCGCGTGGCCCAGAAGGTCGGCCTCGACAAGCTCATTACCCGCAGCGGCCTGGCCGCGCGGCTGCCCGCGACGGCGGCGGCGGCGCTGCGGCTCGCCCCGCCGCCGGCCCAGCGGATCCGGCTGCCTGAGCGCGTGCCCGCCCGTGGGCGCCGCAGCCAGGACAGCCGCGACGCAGGCCGTGGCGGCGCTGGAGGCCGTCGAGCCCCTGAACCAGATGGCTCGCGCAACGCGGATGGGGGGCCGACGCGGCGCGCGGTCGTCGGCATGCTCACCGGCTGCGTGCAGGGTGAATTCTTCCCGCAGGTGAACGCCGCGACCGCGCGGCTGCTCGCGGCCGAGGGCTGCGACGTCATCATTCCGCGCGGGCAGGGCTGCTGCGGTGCTCTTTCGCTGCACTCGGGCCGCGCCGACGAAGCTGCGTCGCTTGCGCGGCGCCTGGTGGCCGTGTTCGACCGGGCCGGGGTGGACGCCGTGGTGGTGAATGCCGCGGGCTGCGGCTCTGCGATGAAGGAGTACGGCGACCTGATCAGGGCGAATGCGCAAGACTCGGGCGGCAGCGCCGACACCGGCCACGCCGCCGGCACCGCCGATTTGGGTGACACCGACGATGAGGGTGACGCCGCCGACACCGCCGTGAGCCCGGCCCGCCGCCTGGCCGGGAAGGTCCGCGACCTCACCGAGTTCCTCGTCGAGCTCGGGCCGGTGGCACAGCGGCATCCGCTCCCGATGACCGTGGCGTACCACGACGCGTGCCATCTCGGGCACGCACAGGGCGTACATGCGCAGCCACGCGCTCTGCTGCGCGCGATCCCTGGCCTGACGCTGGTGGAGATCCCGGACGGCGGGACCTGCTGCGGCTCCGCCGGGGTGTACAACCTGCTCCAGCCGGAGGCCGCCAGGCAGCTCGGCGAGCGGAAGGCGGACGCCGTCATGGCGGCCAAGCTGGCGGGAGCCGATCTGCTCGTCTCCGCGAACCCGGGCTGCTCGCTGCAGATCAGTGCCGCGCTGGCCGCGCGCGGTGAGTGGATTCCCGTGGCGCACACTGCCCAGGTCCTTGACGCCTCGATCCGCGGGCTCCCGGTCACCGCCCTCACCTCCTGACCGCCGCGCCCGCCAGCCTGGGCCGCCTCCCGGGCCCGCGCCCCTGCCGTCTCTTGTTTCCCCTGGGCCCCGTCTTGCCCAGGGCGCTGGTGCCCGCGCGGTCCCGCGTTGTCCTCCCGCGCGGCATTTCATGATCGCGGTAACTTTTCCGCACATACCGCCGGGAAGTTACCGCGATCACGAAGCCCGGCGTTGCCGGGGCCGCGGCCATCGCCCGGATCATGATCCATGGCCCGTTGGGCACCGATATAACGGGTAACCTACCACGATCATGGTTCTAGCATGATCATGGTTCTAGCATGATCAATTGCCGTAGGCGAGGGACACGCCATGGATATGCCATCCCGACTTCCCGAACAGGCCCGCTGCCTGCTGGTCGCTCAGCGCGGCGTCATCGCACACTGGCAGGCAGCGCCGGCTGGGCTGAGCCCACGCACCATCGAGAGCCTGGTCCGCTACGGACGCTGGCAGCGCCTGCACCGCGGAGTCTACGCAGCCTTCACCGGACAGCCGTCACGCGACGCCGCGCTGTGGGCGGCCGTGTTGCGGGCGGGACCGCACGCGATTCTCAGCCATGAGACGGCCGCAGAGCTGGACGGACTGTCGGACCGGCGAAGCGAGCCTGTCCATGTCACCGTGCCGGCAGGCAAGCACATACAGCCCATACCTGGCATTGCGCTGCACCGCTCCGGCCTGATCGAGCAGGTCCGCCATCCCGGCCTGACGCCGCCCCGCACCATGATCGAGGAGACAGTACTCGATCTCACCCAGGCGGCTGGCACCTTCGACGACGCGTTCGCCTGGGCTGCCCGCGCCTGCCAGCGGGGACTCACCACCCCCACGCTGCTGCGCATGAGAATGGACATGCGCAAGAAGCTGCGCTGGCGCGGAGAGCTTTCGCAGGCCCTGCTGGATGTTCAGGCCGGGGCCCACCCGAGTACCGGTACCTGAGGCTGGGCTGCCCCACCACGCGTGCGAACGCTCCTGCCCGCTCGGCCAATGACCGCGGTTTACTAACCAAGGTGCGCATATCACCGGCCAATGCACCACGATTACGCCAAACCTTTTGTTACTGAACGGTAGTCAACGTCGCCGGGACGCTCTAGGCTTCGTTGTGTGACCACGGCTCCCACCGGGCCGGCTGCTGGCCTGGTCGTGGTCCGGGGGCTGAGGATAAAAATGAGCGATTTTGACTACGACGTTCTGGTCATCGGGTCGGGCTTCGGCGGCAGCGTCACAGCGTTGCGGCTGACCGAGAAGGGCTACCGCGTAGGTGTGCTCGAGGCGGGCCGCCGGTTCGACGATCCCGATGATCCCACACCCGGGCAGCGCCAAAGCAGCTTGCCCAAGACATCATGGCGGATCCTCAAGTACATGTGGGCGCCGCAGTTCGGCATGACCGGGATCCAGCGCATCCACCTGCTGCGCGGTGAGAAGGACTCACGTGTGCTCGTCCTGGCCGGCGCCGGGGTCGGCGGCGGTTCGCTCAACTATGGGAACACGCTGTACAGGCCAACAGAGCCGTTCTTCGACGACCCGCAGTGGCGCCACATCACCGACTGGCGCACCGAGCTTGCGCCGTACTATGACCAGGCCGAACGGATGCTCGGTGTGGCACCCAACCCGACCATGACACCCGCGGACCTGGTGATGAGGAAGGTCGCGGACCGGATGGGGCGTGGCGACACCTTCCATCTCACCCGGGTCGGCGTCTATTTCGGCGACACACCAGGGAAAGAGAACCCGGACCCTTACTTCGGCGGTGCCGGGCCGCGGCGGACCACCTGTACCGAGTGCGGGGCGTGCATGACCGGCTGCCGCGACGGCGCGAAGAACATGCTCACAGAGAACTATCTCTACCTCGCTGAACGGGCCGGCGCGCGGATCATGCCGATGACGATGGTGACCGCTGTGCGGCCTCGACCGGGCGGCTACTCCGTGGAGATCAAGCGAACCGGGAGCCCGAGCCGTCAGCGGCGCACGCTCACGGCCGAGCAGGTCGTGTTCGCGGCGGGCACGTGGGGCACCCAGAAGCTGCTGCACCGGATGAAGGCGACCGGTATCCTGCCGCGGCTGTCCGCGCGGCTTGGCGTGCTGACCCGCACCAACTCGGAGGCGCTCCTTGGCGCTGAGCGCATGCGGTTCAAGGGTGAAGACTACAGCCGCGGCGTGGCGATCACGTCTTCCTTCTTCCCGGACGACGAGACCCATATCGAGCCGGTCCGCTATGGTCGCGGCTCCAACGAAATGGGCTCGCTGCGCACCCTGCTGGTCGACGGCGGCGGGGGCACACCGCGATGGGCCAAGTTCCTGGGCCGGGTGGCGACCCACCCATTGGACCTGGCCAAGGTGGTCAACCTGCGGCACTGGTCGGAGCGGGCGGTGATCGCACTGGTCATGCAGAACCGTGACAACTCGGTCACCGTGCGGGCCAAGCGCGGGCGGCTCGGCTGGGGAATGCGGTCCGGGCGGGGGCACGGTGAGCAGAACCCGGTCTGGATCCCGGACGCACACCGCGCCACGCGCATGCTGGCCGAGGAAATCGGCGGGACCGCGTTCGGCACCTGGACCGACCTGTTCAACATCCCGATGACGGCGCATTTCCTCGGTGGCGCCGCGATCGGCGACTCGCCCGACACCGGGGTGATCGACCCCTACCACCGGGTCTACGGGTATGAGGGACTGCACGTCGTGGACGGTTCGGCCGTCTCGGCCAACCTCGGCGTGAACCCGGCGCTCACGATCACCACTCAGGCCGAGCGGGCCATGGCAATGTGGCCGAACCGCGGCGAAGCCGACCCACGGCCTGCTCCAGGCGCCCCGTACGAGCAGGTGGCGCCCGTTGCGCCGGTCAATCCTGCCGTCCCCGCCAGCGCCCCAGCCGCGCTGCGCCTGCAGCCCCGCGTGCGGCCCTGACCAGGGGGCCATCACACCGGCCCGGCGGTGGGCCTAGTCGCACGCGGCAGGGTCGGCTGCCGCAGGTCACCTATTGCTGGCGCGCGGCCATCGCTTCGACCCCGGCGATGAAGAGGTCGATCCCGAACCGGTAATGGAAGTCCGGGTTGTCGCACGCCGTCATCGGGCCCGCCGCCTCGACAAGGCACGGGTACCGGTCGGGCGGCAGCACGGCGAGCCGGACCCGGTTGCGGCGCTGTAGTTCCGCGCGCTCTTCTTCGCTCAGGCCCGGGTCGAATCCCGGTTCGCTCATCACGAGCATCAGCCCGGTCCATAGCGTGCCGCGGGCGATCTCGCTGGCGTGCAGGGGATCGAATCCGGCGCGTTGCAGGATCCCGAGCGTGGTCTCGGTCGCCTCCAGCGCGGCCGCGCTCTGTTTCTCGCCCGTCAGCAGGAGCTGCGAAGCGCACGGGTGCGAACGCAGCACCGCGACAAGGGATCCCAGCATGCCGCGCAGCTGGCTTGGCCACGGCGCCGCCGCGTCGATGTCGGTGTCGATCTCGCCCCAGATCCGGTCGGCGAGCCCGGCGAGCAGTTCCTCCTTGTTGCGGAAGTGCCAGTACAGCGCCATGGGCGTGACGCCGAGTTCCTGCGCAAGCCGCCGGATGGTCAGTGCCTCAAGGCCCTCGGCGTCGCCGAGGGCCAGCGCTCTTTCGACCACGGCCGCCTTGCTGAGCCGGGTCCGTTCCGCGTCGTCGCGCGCCGGTGTCGTTGCCATCTCTTGACAACTATACGCCGTACAAGGCAAGCTTTTCCATACAGCATATACAACGTATAGGAACGACGTACAGGTACACCGTTCAGGAACGTTGTACAGGACTGTCCACACCGGCACGCAGAAGGGGAGCAAACACATGTCCAGACGCTGGTGGACGCTGGTGGCGGTAGCGCTCGCCACATTCATGACCTATCTCGACAACAACGTGACGAACGTGGCGATCCCGACGATCCAGCGCAGCCTGCATCTGTCGATCGCCGGCCTGGAATGGGTGGTCAGCAGCTACATCCTGGTCTTCGCCGCGTTACTGCTGGCCGGCGGGCGGCTTGCCGACGTCTACGGCCGGCGGCGGCTGTTCATGATCGGGCTGTCGATCTTCACGCTCGCCTCGCTGACCGCGGGCCTGGCGGGCAGCGGCGGGATCCTCATCGCGAGCAGGCTGCTGCAAGGGCTCGGCGCGGCGCTCGTGGTGCCCACCACACTCGCGATCATCCTTGCGACCTTCGACGACGTGAAGGAACGCACCACCGCGGTGGGGGTATGGACCGCGATCGGCGCACTCGCGCTTGCGTTCGGCCCGCTCATCGGCGGCTTCGTCAGCCAGCACCTGCGCTGGGGATGGATCTTCTTTATCAACGTGCCCGTGGGCGCCGCGACCTTCGTCATGGCCGCGCTGACGATGCGGGAATCGCGCGACACGTCCACGGTGCGCCGCCTCGACATCCCTGGCCTGATCACCTCGGCGGCCGCGCTGTTCTCGCTCACCTACGCGCTCATCGAGGGCCACGACAGGGGCTGGACGTCCAGCCTGATTCTCGGTGGCTTCGCGGCTGCCGCCGCGTCGGGCGCGGCCTTCGCCCTGATCGAGTCCCGGAGCAGCCACCCGATGGTCACCATGTCACTGTTTCGCTCCCGCGTGTTCAGCGGCGGCATCGTGACGATGATGCTGTGGGCGTTCGGAATCTTCGGGATCTACTTCTTCACCTCGCTGTACCTGCAGAATGTCCTCGGGTTCTCCCCGACCGAGGCGGGCCTCGCATTCATGCCGATGGCATTGTGCCTCGCGGCGGTAGCCGCGATCGCCGGCCCTATCGCGGCCCGCGCTGGGGCGCACACGACGGTCGCGTTCGGGCTTGTGCTCATCGCGATCGGGGTGTACCTGGTCTCGCGGCTCGGCCAGGGCGCGACGCTCGCGGATCTGATGCCTGGCTTCGTGCTGATCGGGGCTGGTTCTGGGCTGAACGTGCCATTGACTGACTCGATCTTGCACGCGATGCCGCGCGACCGCTCCGGAATCGCGTCGGCGCTGCTCAATGCCTCGCGTGAGGTATCAGGACTGCTCGGCATCACGGTCATCGGTGCCGTCCTGCGGTCCCGGCAGGGCGCCGTTGCCCGGGGTGGCGCGACGCCAACCAGGGCGTTCCTCGACGGCTATCAGGCGGGCCTGCTTGTCACGGTCGCGCTGGTGATGGCGGGCGCGGTCGTGAGCTTCCTCGCGCTGCGCCGCGCGGCCCAGCCCGCGGCGGCAGCAACGGCCGCACCAGCAACCGGGCCCGCGCTTGCGGCCGCACCACCGCCTGCCGCCGGGCTCTCACCTGCGGCCGGGCCGGCACCGGCCGCCCAGCCCGCGCACGTGGCCCGGGCGGCGCCGGCGCCGGCTGGCGCACCGGCTGGCACGCCACTCGCCGGGTAAACGCCGGCCTGGTCACCTCGCGCGGGCCCGGCTACGAGACGGGCGCATGACACCGGCCGAGGCGGCGCAACTGATTTTTTCCTCACCGGGAACCAACTCCGTGGCCCCGCACGTCTAACAGTCGCCTCTTCCCTGGGGGCCATGATGAATAGTCCGCCCGCACGGCCCCGCGGTTGCGCATGTCGCGGGGACGTGCGGGCGGCGTCAGCTCCGGGCTCCGTACGGGTGGCTGGCGCACATCCGCTGGCTCACCGGCTGGCTCAGCCACCACTCAGCGGTCGCCACGCCACAGCAGCACAGCACCAGCCCGGGGGCGACCCCCGGCCCCCGTCAGGCGCCCCCCAGCCGCGAACGCCACGCGGCAGCCGTTCGGGATGTTGGGCGGTAAGAGCGGCAAGGGCGGCGGGCGCGATATAAGCGGGGCCGAGCATGGGCGGGTGGAGCAGTTCCGCGGGCCCGCGTGATACAGCAGCACATGACTCCGGATCAGCCGGCCGCATCGCGCGCGTACTCCTCAGCGGTCAGGTAGCGGACCCCCTCCTGCTCGAGCACATCGCGCAGTGCGTTCCTGTCGAGACTGAGCTCGCCCGCACGAAACGCCGCACGGGACACCGCTTCCCGCTCCGCTCTGGCCCGCGCGGCAACCAGAGCATGCTCGACCTGCGCGCGCGGCACGCACATAACGCCGTCGTCGTCGGCGATGACGGCGTCACCGGGGCAGACCCGCTCGCCACCGACCACGATGGGCACGTTGACCGCCCCTGGCGTGGCCTTGACGGTCCCCTGCGCGCTCACCTGCGCGGACCAGACCGGGAAGCCCATCTCGTGCAGTTCGGCCACGTCACGTACGCCGCCGTCGATGACCGCGCCGCGTACCCCGCGCACCTGCAGCGCGGTCGCGACAAGTTCGCCGAGCAGTCCATCCGTGCACGGCGACGTGGTGGTTATGACAAGGACGTCGCCAGGCCGGCACTGCTCGACCGCGGCATGGACCATGAGATTGTCACCAGGCCAGCACAGCACGGTGACGGCGGGGCCGGCGATACGGGAACCAAGCCGCACCGGGCGCAGCCGCGGGCCGAGGAATCCCGACCTGCCGAGGGCCTCGTGCACGGTCGCGACCCCGAATTCGCCGAGCCTATCGACCTCGGCGAGGTCCGCACGGGGCGGGTTGGTCACCACGATGTTCCTCATGTCGTACCTCCTCGCGCGGACTGGCATCGGCCAGGTTACTCCGCGGGCGGACAGCCACCGCGCGCACGGCGCGCCACGCGGCAGCCGTATCGACAGTGCGAGCCCGGGGGCGACCCCCGCATGCGCCTGGACGGCGCGCCACGCGGCAGCCGTTAAGCCTCTGCCAGCCCGGGGACGACCCCGGAATCCCCCGCATGCGCCTGGACGGCACCACGCGGCAGCCGTTAAGACTGCTGGGGTGCCACGGCGATGCGCGCCGCAGGGGCCGACGTGACGGCGCACGGCGCACGGCGCCGAAATTTGTCGTCACAGCGTACGGGCCGACTGCCGGTGACCGCATCAGGCTCGCCGGTAGGTGACGGGGCGGCGGCGGGCGCGGGGTTGACGTGGGTCAACCTGGGGGTTGAGCCCGGGTGTCAGCCCGGATCCCAACCCGCGGGGCGACGTGGTGAGCTGGGTGGCGCGGCATGCTCACGGCATGAATACAAGCATGTACCTGGTCAACGCATTCCTTGTCCTGCTGGTTGTCCGCCAGATCCGCGAACACCGCCTGGACCTTGCAGCCCTGGCCGTCCCGGTGCTCGCGGTAGGTGCTGCCGCCGTCTTGTTCCTGCACTCGGTGCCTGGCCGCGGCAACGACATCGCGCTGGAGCTGATCTGCGCCTCGATCGGCGCGGTCATGGGCGTGCTGGCTGGCCTGGCGACTCACCTGCGCCGCAGCGGCGATGGCGTGCCGCTGGGCCGCGCGGGCTGGCTGGCGGCCAGCCTGTGGGTCGCCGGTGTCGGCGCCCGGATGGCCTTCGGGTTCGCCGCCAGTCACGGCGCCGGGCCGGCAATCGGACGGTTCAGCGCCGGACAACAGATCACCGGCTCGGACGCGTGGGTCGCCGCACTGGTGATGATGGCGCTGGCTGATGTGCTCGCCCGGCTGGCCGTGGTGTACCTGCGGGGCCGCCGGCTGGCGGCGGGTTCGGCGGCCCAGCCGGTGCGGGTCCCGGCCGGGGACCGTGCGTGACCTCGCATCCCTGCCCGCCGCGCGCCACACTGTGTCCATGAGGGCACGGCTGGCAGCGGCGGGCCTTATCCATGCCGCCACCCGCTTCCATGCCGCCACCCGCGCCACGGCGCCCGGGGCAGCAGGCAGCCCCGCCGGGGAGCCGGCGTCGGCCCGGGTCACCGCGGCGCGGTCCCGCGCCCGCGAGCGCCGCGACCGCCAGCGGCAGACACTGCGGCCGCTGGGCTGGGCGCTGATCGCGATCGTCGTGGTGGCGGGCCTGCAAAGTCATCCGCCGCCGGGTCTGGCCGGTGCCCGCCTGGGGGTGAGCCTGGCCCTGGCCGGCTACGCCGCCGCGGTCGCGGCGGCGACAGCCAGCGGCTGGGCCCAGCGCGGCCTCGCCGTCCAGGCCGTGCTGATCGGGCTGATCGGCGGCTGCGGGGTGGCGCTGGCCGCCTTGCAGCCACACGGGCCGGCCGAGCTCGCGGCGACCATGGGCGTGTGGATCGCGGCGGTGCGGCTGCCGCCCGTGCCGGCCGCCGCCGCCGCGGCAGCGATCACGGCGGCACTGGGCGCCGCGATCGCCTTCACCCAGCAGCCCGCGGCCCAGTCGGTCATCGCCGCGGCACTCTTGTGCCTGTTGCTCGCGGTGACAGGCCAATTCATCCGCCGCGGCCGGGACAGCCAGGACCGCACGGAGATGCTGCTGGCCCAACTGCAGGACGCACGCGACGGCGAGGCGGCCGCCGCCGCGCTCGCCGAACGCAGCCGCATCGCCGGCGAGCTGCATGACGTGCTCGCCCATTCGCTGTCCGGGCTGGCCATCCAGCTCCAGGGCGCCCGCAAGCTGGCCGGCCGCGAGCCGGTCAGCCCCGCTCTTCGCGCGGCGATCGGGCGGTCCGCGGAGCTGGCGAAGGAAGGAATCGCTGACGCCCGGCAAGCCGTCGGCGCCTTGCGCGGTGACCGGCTACCCACCATTGACCAGCTCGGCGCGCTCGTCGAAGATTTCCGCCGCGACACCGGTGTGGACGCCATCCTGCGGATCGAGGGGACCCGCCGGCCACTGCCCGCTGAGGCAAGCCTGGCCCTGTTCCGCGGCGCTCAGGAAGCCCTGACCAACATCGTGCGCTATGCGCCAGGAGCGGCGGCCGCCATCACCGTCCGCTATGCCCCCGGCCGCACGTTCCTCACCGTCGAGAACCACGCCCGCCGACCAGGGCCCGCCACCGGCCCGGCCGCCGAGCCCGGCCCCCCGCCGCTTGAAGGCGCCGGCGGCGGGCACGGCCTGGCGGCGATGCGGGAGCGCCTCCAGCGCGCGGGCGGCACCGCACGGGCAGGCCCGGCCGCCAGCGGGTGGCTCGTCGAGCTGGAGGTCCCGGCGTGACGACTCCGCGCCAGCCGACCGGCATCCGTGTCCTGATCGCCGACGATCAGCGGGTCGTGCGCGACGGGCTGACCATGCTGGTCTCGCTCATCGACGGGGTCACCGTCGTGGGCTCGGCCAGCGACGGAGCCGAGGCCCTGCGGCTCGCCGAGGCACACCGCCCCGACGTGGTCATGATGGACCTGCGCATGCCGGGCGTCGATGGCATCGCCGCCACCGAGCAGCTGCGCCAGCGGCTGCCCGCCACCCGCGTGCTCGTGCTGACCACCTACGCCGACGAGACCGCGATCCTCCCGGCGCTGCGGGCCGGCGCACTCGGGTACCTCACCAAGGACGCGAGCGCCGAACAGATCGAGACGGCGATCCGCGCGGTGCACGCGGGGCAGACCCACCTCGACCCCGCCGTCCAGGAACGCCTCGTGGCCGCGGTCACCAGCCAGCCACCGGGCGCACCCGCGGTCGGCGCCGGCCACCCCCCGCCCGCCGGGCTCACCAGCCGCGAAGCCGAAGTGCTCACCCTTCTCGCAGCGGGGCTGAGCAACACCGAGATCGCCCAGCGCCTGTTCGTCAGCAACGCCACCGTGAAGACCCACATCAACCGGATCTTCGCCAAGACCGGTGCCCGCGACCGCGCCCAGGCCATCCGGTACGCCTATCAGAGCGGCCTCGCGGATCCCAATCGGTAACAGCAGCCACGCAGGCGCGGCACATGCGGGCGGGCGGCGGCTGGTCCGCCCAGCAGGCGGCGGCTAGGTCGTGTCTCAAAGTCAGCTTCCCTACTGCATGGCCAACGGCCTTGCCCGGCTGCCCGGACAGGGGCGGCCCTGAAATCATTCCGCCCGTGCATCGCCTCGTCCGGTACAATCGCGGGATTGTTTTCACTGCTGGGAGCCCATGAGGTTCGCGTGTGGCCTCCCCGGCAGTTCCCAGGCTGAGAGCAGGTTTCGTTAATGGCATGTCGTATCAGTGAACTCGTGCTCGGTTGCCGCGACCCTGAGGTGCTGGCGCGGTTCTGGTGCGAGGTCCTGGACTTCGTCGTGCTCGATCGCGAGGACGACGGCTCGGTGGAGATCGGGCCGCGCGAAGGGTTCGGCGGTCCGCAGCCGACGATCATCCTCAGTCGCAGGGATGAGCCGGAGAAGGGGAAATCCCGGCTGCACATCGACGTCAACGCCACCGACCGCGATCAGGACGCCGAGCTCGAACGCCTTCTGAAGCTCGGTGCGCGCCCGGCCGACATCGGCCAGACAGGGGAGGAGCAGTGGCATGTCCTGACCGACCCCGAAGGCAATGAGTTCTGCCTGCTCAAGGCCCGCCTGGACCCACTCTGATGCTCATCGACCCCGGCGCACCAGCCCAAGCAGGTACTGGCGCGTGCCGGGCCGGGGGTGGCCCGATCGATTGGGTGATGGCCGCGCAGGGCGTGTCGTTCCGGCACGCGGTCGAGCCGCTGCGGCAGGAGTCGCCGACGCTGTCGGTGGCGAGGATGCGGCCGTGGGCGGTGTCGATCAGCACGCCTGGCGTGCCCGAGCCCGGTGACTCGCATGGCGCCCACGGTATCGGCTCGCTCATCGGCCAGACGATCGGCGGGCCGCCCACTCGTGGTCGAGGATGGACATCAGCACCTCGTCGTACCAGCGCCCGTCGTGCAGCACCGACTCGCGATGGCGGCCCTCCTCGACGAACCCCGCCTTCTCGTAGGCGCGGATCCCGGCGGGGTTGAACGGAGCCACGCCGAGCTGAATGCGGTGCAGGCCCATCTCGCGGAACCCGTAGTCGACGATGACGCGCATCGCGTCCGTGCCGTAGCCACGACCGATGTACTCACGGCCGAGGGCGATCGCGACCGTCGCACACCGGTCCTTGGGGCGCGCGCCCGACAACAAAATGTTGCCGACCAGCACCGGCGGATCGTCGAGTGTCTCGATGGCGAAGCCGAGGTCGTCCTTCTCGTTCGCGCTCCACTTCGCGATGAGCTCCTTCGCCGCGGCCTCCGACGGCGGGGCCACCCAGTTCGACAGCGTGGCCATGCGTCCGGGATCCATCTCCCACTTCGCGAGCGTGGGCAGGTCGTCGTCACGCACGCCGCGCAGTCGCACCCGCTCGCCGACGAGGATCGAGTCGCCGTAGCCGAATGCGCCGGAATCATCGGTGAGTTCGGTCATGTGGCTGATACTGCCGCATGCCAGACCCGCGACGTGACCCGGTCCCGGCCGGCGAGCCCGCCGCGTCCGGTGGCCCAGAGCAGGACCCGCGCCGCATCGCCCGCGGGCGCGTCCGGCATCAGCCGCGCGAGGATGCCGCGGCACGCGGCAGCCACGCCACACCGAGCCCATGGGTGATGTCGTAGGTGTGCAGCAGGGTCTCGCCGGGATTGTCAAGCGCGAAGTGCCAGGCGCGGACATCCGGTCCGGCGGCCGCGCTGCGGAGCAGCCCGCCGCGCGCGGTGACGACGCGAAGCACGTCGCGCGGCGAGGCATCGGCGTCGACCGCGAGGTCGAACGGCAGATAGCGGTCGCCCGGACGCGCCGCGACCTGCCCGGCGCAGGCGAGCAGGTCGTGCGCGACATGGGCCGCAGTCGTCCAGCAACTCCACTCGAGCGACCCGGCCCGCACCGACCAGTCGGCGCCGACGTGCAGGCCCAGCACGCGCAGCATCTCGCTGACGGCAGCGTCGACGTCGCGGCCGTTCACGCGTGCAGGGCCAGCTTGGCGCACGCTCCAGTGCGTGAGCGGCAGCCCGAGCTTCTTCGGGCGGGTGGTGGCCGCCTGGACGATGACGGTGATGTCAGCGTCGCTGATCCGGCGGGCACGGCCTCCCGCCCACCGAGGGCCCGACGCGGCCAACCCTCGTTCGTTGAACGCGTGGACCACATCTCGGACCGTGTCTTCGTCGGCGGCCACCAGCCGGGCAATCGCCGGCACCGTTGTCCCGGACGACGACGCCATGATGATCAACGCTCGGCGGACCCGGACGGAGTCGTGCCGACCCCGGCGCACCAGCCCAAGCAGGTACTTGCCCTCTTCCTCACGCAGTCGACGGGCCCTGACAGGTTCGGACATCACACACCTCGACCCACCCCCGCAAGATCAAGAGTGGAACGGGTCACATCCCCGATCACGTACCGCTCACGGCGAGTCGCCAACCCGGTGAACGTTGGTGGTCACCGCACTAGCTCCCCGGTAAGTGCGGCACATGCGGGCGGGCGGCGGCTAGTCCGCCCAGCGGGCGGCTAGCTCCCCGGTAAGTGCGGGCCACGCGACCGGGTCATGGCCGGGCACGACCCGGTAGCCGCGCTCGGCCGCGATGCGCTTGAGCCGCCTGATGGGCTCGACCGTCGCCGCAGGTTCCACATCGATCGTCGACCCGATCGGCAGCTCCCGCTCGATGTTCTCGGTCAGGTCGGCCGCGTCGAACGCGAACACGAAGCCGCCGCCCCCCGCCGAGGCGTCGATGTCCACCACGAAACTCTGGTGGCCAGGAGTGTGGCCAGCGGTCAGCACGGCGGTCACTCCGGGGGCGATTTCCGCATCCCCGTCCGCGATCCGCCAGTCGATGCACGGATCATCGAAGTCGATCCTGAAGATCCCGTGCCGCTCCGGCTCCGGGTGCGGCGCGGTCATGCCGTAGTCGAGCTCAGCCCGCTGAATATGCACGGCGGCTCGCCCAGCGAAATGCTTCAGGCCACCAGCGTGGTCCAGATGCAGATGGCTGACGGCAACCGCGTGGATGTCCCTGATGTCGATCCCCGCCTTTCCCAGGGCGTCCTCGAGCGGCTCACCAGGGCCCGGCAGCACGGGCTGCTCCGCCGGGTCCGGGTGGAAGCGGCGCCGCAGCACCGGATCGTTGATGAGCGCGAGATTGAAGCCTGTGTCAAGCAAGAACCAGCCACCGTCGCAGCGCAGCAGGACGCCGGGTACCGGCTCGAGCAGCCGCTGGCCCGCGGGAGCACCGTGCACCGACACCGACTTGGGCAGATCCTCATAACCCAGCGTCAGCGGGACGATCGCCCGGACACCTGATCCCATCTCTCAGCTCCCCGCTCGTCTTGCTGCTCGGGCCTTCGGCCTGCCCTCGGCCCTGCGTGCCCTCGGCCCTGTGTGCCCTCGGCCCTGCGTGCCCTCGGCCCTGTGTGCTCAGCCCGCCGGCAGCCTGGTGATGCTGAGGGCGCTGAGGGCGGGCGGTCACGTGAGCCTGCGCGACACCCTTGAGCCAGGGCTGGGCCACCACGAGGTCGTCCTGGCTCACCAGATTGTCTCAGCAGCGTGTGGCGGCCGCGAGCCCACCGGCGGCGGAGAATACCCGTGTGCTCCAGATCTGGAGCCCGGCAGGCAGCTCATTGGTGATCGCACGCCGTAGAGCATCGGGTGCACCCCTGCGCACCTGGCGCGGCAACCGCGTCCGCGCTCGCCCAGCCGTTCAGCTGCGCCGTCGGATATGACGGGACGCGCACGGTTCCAGGTAACCGCCCCCGACGTTGGCGCACGCCTTCATGATCGCGGTAACTTTTCGGAAGTATCCGCGGAGAAGTTACCGCGATCATGAAGGCCGAGGGTGATGGCGTCTGGGCGAGCACGGGAATTGACGTGATGGGTGCGGGAACTCGGGGGCGGGACCGGCGGGCCAACCGCAGAGCCCGGCGCGCCCAGCGGGCCCAGTGGGCCCGGTCGGCCCGGTGCGCCCGGCGCGGCCAGCGGACCTGGTGCCTCCGGGTCGCCCAGCCGGCCCAGTGCGCCCGGCGCGGCCAGCGGACCTGGTGCGTCCGGGTCGCCCAGCCGGCCCAGTGCGCCCGGCGCGGCCAGCGGACCTGGTGCGTCCGGGTCCGAGCCGGCCCGGTGCGCCCGGCGCGGCCAGCGGACCTGGTGCGTCCGGGTCCGGGCCGGCCCTTAGCTCACCCGCGGGCCGCCGGCACAGCGGCCCGGCGCTTGGCACATGACCGCGCTCCCGGCGTAGGGCACGTCACCACGTGCTCGCTGCCTCCTGACCGGGTCGACGCGCCGGGCGCGAGGGCACGTCACCGCGTGCGGCCCGTGACTATCGCGTGCGCTCCGGCAGGGTGAGCCAGGCGTCGCGAAGCTCGCCCTCGGCCACGATCACAGCCGGCCCGGTCAGCCAGCTTGTCCGGCCGTCCAGCGTCACGGTGAGCTCACCGCCGGGGACATCCACCCGCCATGATCCGCCGGCCACCCAGCGCGCCTCACGGTCCCGCCCCGCTGCACCCGCGACGTACACGTCGTCCCCATCGTCCAAGGCGGCCTCGGCGGAGATGCGGTCCACCCGAGTCGCGTCCGCCTCAGCCAATGGGCGCCCGTTCGCTCGTGCGGCCGCGCGACTGCGCTGCGCCGCCTGGCTGCGCTCGCCGCCTGGCTGCGCTGCGCCGCCTGGCTGTGCTGCGCCGCCTGGCTGCGCTGCGCCGCGTGCGCGGCGGCCACAGCGGCTGCGACGGCACCGGTCCCGCAGGACCGTGTCTCACCCGACCCGCGTTCACGCACCCGCATCCGGACGGCTGCGCGGCCTGTCACCTCGACCAGTTCGACGTTGGCGCCCTCGGGGAAATCGCCGGGATCGAGCTCGGGCGGGCTGGACAGGTCGAACTCGTCCAACGATGTGCCCGACGTGTCGACTATGCAGGCCAGGTGCGGATTCCCGACCGAAATCCGCAGGCCCTGGCAGACCTGGCCGCCGACGACGCCGTGGCCTGGGCCGAGAACCATTGGGACGCCCATGTCCACGCTGATGCGGCCGTCTGGCCGCACGAGCACCCGGCGCGGGCCGCTGCGGGTGGCGATGGTGAGCTCATCGCCGTCGGCGAGGCCCGCCTCGAGCAGATACCGTGCGAACACGCGGATGCCGTTGCCGCACATCTCGGCGACGCTGCCGTCAGCGTTCCGGTAGTCCATGAACCAGAGGGCGTCTTCACGCAGATCCGCTCCGGCCAGAACACCTGCCCGGGTCACCGCATCCGCTGCGGTCGGCGCAGCCGGAGCCGCCCGTATGGCAACCGCAGCCGGCGCATCCGTTCCTGCGGCCAGATTCGCTTCGGCCGACGCACCGGCCTCTTGGGGCATCATCGCGGCGGCACGGACGACGCGCAGCACCCCGTCGCCGCCTAGCCCGGTCCTGCGGTCGCACAGCCGGGCCACGAGCCGCGGGGAAAGATCGAGAACGCCATCGGGGTCAGGCAGGATCACGAAGTCGTTCTCGGTACCGTGTCCCTTCGCGAACCGCACACGCCGATCTTAGTCCCGGCCATGATCGCGGCAGACCTTACCTCGCGTTGGCCGCGCACCGAGGCCGGCTGGCGCCCGGCTGCACGTCTGGATCGTAGATCACACATGGCAGAGCCCCCGGCTGGCCGCAAAGGTTGTCCCGGCTGGTCGCAAAGGTTGGGCACGCGAAGATCCCGCGACTCGCCACAGGCTCGTATCAGGGGACAGTCCACCGCGATCACGGGAACTACCCGCTCGGACACAGCGCGAGTGCGGCAGCGAACAGGCCGGGCTCACGTGGGTCGAGCCAGTGGACGCGGGGATCGCGCCTGAACCACGCCTCCTGCCTGCGGGCGAAACGCCTCGTCGCGCGCGCCGTCTCCTCGCGCGCCTGCTCCTGCGAGCACTCACCCGCGAGAACCCGCAGCACCTGGGCATAGCCGAGCGCACGGCTCGCGGTAGGGCCCGCGCGCAGCCCCGCGGCCTCAAGCTGACGTACCTCCGCCACGAAACCCATCTGCCACATGGCCGCTACCCGCGCCTCGATCCGCTCGTCGAGCCGTTCCCGTGGCAGGCGAAGGCCAACGTGAACCGCTGGGTAGACCGACTCGTAGTTCGGCAGCGTCGCGGTGAACGGGCGCCCGGAGACGTCGATCACCTCGAGCGCACGGACGATCCGGCGCCCGTTACCTGGCAGGATCGCGGCAGCGGCGGCTGGGTCGAGCCGGCTGAGCCGCTCGTGCAGGGCGGCCGGGCCCTGTTCGGCAAGCTCGGCCGCCAAGCGCTCGCGCACCAGCGGGTCGGTCCCTGGGAAGTCGAGGTTGTCCAGGGCCGCACGGACATACAGTCCTGAACCGCCGACCAGGATGGGGACCCGGCCGCGCGCCAGGATCAGATCGATGGCCGCACGTGCGATGCTCTGGTACTCGGCCACACTCGCGGCCTGCCGGATATCCCAGATGTCGAGCAGGTGATGCGGGACGCCGCCCCGCTCCGCCTCGGTCAGTTTCGCGGTGCCGATGTCCATGCCGCGGTACAGCTGCATAGAGTCCGCATTCACGACCTCGCCGCCGATCTCGCGAGCCAGGTCGATGGACAGTCGGGACTTTCCCGCCGCGGTCGGCCCGACGACCGCGATAACGCATCCGGGCATGGATTCAGTCTCTCAGCCATGGGTACGGTGAAATCTGGGCACGAGCGTGACTCAGCGCGTTATATCAGCTGCTAGATCACCGGGATGGTCGGGGGAAGATCCATGGGGTTCGCTGCAAGGGTGCGCGATCTGCTGACCGGCGGATCCGGCAAGCATCAGAAACAAGCCCACGGCGCCAGGGGTGCCCAGGCTCACGGCCCGGAATCGGGGCAGGACGGCCGCACCGATCAAGCAGCCTGGCACGCGGCGCCGACACCCGCTGCGGATCACACTGGGCAGGCGGCCGGCCGAGAAGACCAGACGGCCGCAGCCGCCGACCCAGCCGGCGGTACGGCAGGGCAGGATGAGCGCCCACCAAGCACGGTCGGCCAGGACTGACCACACCCACCCGTTTGGCAGCACGCGGCCCGTTGGCTCAGACGAGCACGCACCGGCTAGGGGCGGGATACGCGCGGGCTCGAACGAAACCGGTCCCAACCGGAACTCCCTTGCACTACCCGCCCGCCCTATGGGGGCGTTGCCCTACTGCTGATTCTGGCGGGCTGTCAAGGCCTGCGGAAGCGGTGAACGGGGTTCTGTGGATAAGCGGAAGCGGTGAACGGATCCTGTGGATTAGTGGCCACCACTGGTTTGCGCGGGCGCATGCGGCGCGGAGC
This sequence comes from uncultured Actinomycetota bacterium, assembly GCA_963851085.1. Lineage (GTDB taxonomy): Bacteria > Actinomycetota > Actinomycetes > Streptosporangiales > Streptosporangiaceae > DATFVJ01. Next base: position 131,605 of record CAWKNX010000002.1, read on the forward strand.
ATAGTGGCAGCAGCGCGTCCCGCAACTCACGTGGCGGTGATCGCGGTCCAGGACGCGACAAGGTAGCTGACGCCGTACGGTGCGGCGGCACCATGCAACCGACCGCGGTAGCTGCCGTCTCCGGCCGCGCCGGCGAGGACCTGCCAGGCAGCCCGGCCGGCGACCAGCAGGTCCGCCGAGACGTCAGGATCCAGCCGCGCCAGCCGCCCGGCGTCGGCATCAGCCAGCGCGGCCGTCACGTCCGCGTCGTACGGTTCGGCGCGGGCATCGAAGTACCCCGGCGCCTGCGGGGAAAGACATGCAGGGCCATCGGCCATCACCAGCAGTGCGACACGGCTTTCGCGGGCTGCGATCTCTGCCCCGAGGCGCAGGCAGGTCGAGGTGGGTGCGCCGAACGCCGTGGCGTGCAGGCGCACGGGTGCCGGGGGCCGCGCCTCGACCGTATCGGCCACCGGGTCGGTTCGCGCCGGCTCCTCCCCTGGATCCGCGCCAGATGACACGCCGTCCCACCGCGCCGGCCCGGCCGCACCCCGCACGTCCGGCCCTGCCGCGACCCGCATCCCTGGCCCGGCCGCACCCCGCACATCCGGCCCTGCCGCAACCCGCGTCCCGTGCGCCGCCGCACCCCGCACATCCGGCCCCGCCGCACCCCGTACCTGCCGCACGGCCCCGTGCGCTGGGTCCACGCCACGGAACTGGCCCTGCCCAGCGGCATTCCGCAACCCTGGCCCAGTCGCGTCTCGCGGCGCAGGCCGCTCAGCCGCGTCCGCTGGAAGCAGACCGGCCCGTTGCAGCAGCCAGCGGCCGATGGTCAAAGACAGCGGGAGCACCGGCGCGCCAGCACCGGTTCGCCAGCCGACACCGTAGGCGGCCAGGCTCCCTGCGGCGCTGCCGTCGAACTCCGCGGCTTCGTCCGCCCCGCCCACCGTGACGATCAGATCGGGATCCGCCGCCGCCAGGACGGCCACGGCCGCATCGCATGCCGCACGCATCTCGTCGAGTTCGGCCGCTGCACCGCAGGCGGCTTCCGGCACAAGCAGCGGAGGATGTGGGCAGACGGCAGCGGCGATCAGCACGCCAGGGCATCCCGATGGCGTCGCGCGCGACGCCGGTGGACGTCCAGCCCGGCACGCAGGCGACCCACGACGTTCACGGCAGGGCTGGGCGGCCGACCGCAGGCATGCCGAGCAGCACCGCGGTAGCGGGCGCCGCGCCGGCTGACGGCCCGCCAGGCGCCCCGCAGCCGACTGGCTCGGCGCCGGCCGCGCGCCCGGTGGGTTCCCCTGCTCCGCCAGCCACAGCGTGCGGCGGAGGGGCCTGCGGCCCGGCGCCTTGCCCGGCCCGCCCGGCTTCCCATGCGTCACCTGCACGCGTCCGGCGGACGGCCAGCGGCGGCAGGTCGGCGATCAGGTGGTGCGGTGCGGCATGTGTGACCGCGACCCGCACCACGTCGCCCGGGCGCGGCGCGGTGCCGCCGGGCGCGAAATGCACGAGCCTGCCATCGCGCGCCCGGCCGGACAGCCGGTGCGTCGCGACGTCCTTGCGTCCCTCCCCCTCGGCCACGAGAACCTCGAGTTCACGGCCGAGCAGTGCCTGGTTCCCCGCCCAGGTGATCTCCTCGACCAGCGCGGCGAGCCGCTCGTACCGCTCCCTGACCACATCGGCTGGCACCTGGCCCGGCATGCCGGCCGCCGCGGTGCCTGGGCGCTTCGAGTACTGGAAGGTGAAGGCGCCCGCGAACCGAGCCCGCCGCACGACGTCGAGCGTCTCCTGGAAATCGCGTTCTGTTTCGCCGGGGAAACCCACGATGATGTCGGTGGTGATGGCCGCGTCGGGGATCTGCGTGCGGACCTGATCGATGATCTGCAGGTACCTGTCCCGGCGGTAGGCACGGCGCATCGCCCGCAGCACCGCGTCGGAGCCCGACTGCAGCGGCATGTGCAACTGTGGCATCACGTTCGGGGTCCGCGCCATCGCCGTGATCACATCGGTGGTGAAGTCGCGGGGGTGGGGTGAGGTGAACCGCACCCGCTCCAGCCCATCGATCTCGCCGCAGGCACGAAGCAATTTCCCGAACGCCTGACGGTCGCCGAACGCGACGCCGTAGGAGTTGACGTTCTGGCCGAGGAGCGTCACTTCGAGCACACCCTCGCTGACCAGTGCACGAACCTCCGCGAGGATGTCGCCAGGACGCCGGTCCTGCTCATGGCCGCGAAGGCTCGGCACGATGCAGAACGTGCACGTGTTGTTGCACCCGACCGAGATAGCGACCCAGGCGGAATATGCGGACTCGCGGCGAGCAGGGAGCGCGGACGGGAACCGCTGCAACGCCTCCTCGATCTCCACCTGAGCCTCGTCGAGCACACGAGCCCGTTCGAGCAGCGCAGGGAGCGCACCGATGTTATGGGTGCCGAAGACGACATCCACCCAGGGGGCGCGGCGGACGATCTCGCCCCTGTCCTTCTGCGCCAGGCACCCGCCGACCGCGATCTGCATGCCAGGACGGCCGTCCTTTACCGGGCGCAGATGGCCGAGATTGCCGTAGAGCCTGTTGTCCGCGTTCTCCCGCACCGCGCAGGTGTTGAACACCACCACGTCCGGTGTGGCATCAGGCGCGGCGCGGCGGTAGCCGGCCTCTTCGAGCAGGCCGGCCAGGCGCTCGGAATCGTGCACGTTCATCTGGCACCCGAAGGTGCGGATCTGATACGTGCGGCTGGCTGTGCCCGCTGTGCCGTCCACGATCCTCATCTCGGGATCACGATTCTCATCTCGGGATAGAGGTTACGCGGCCAGTAGTGTGAGCGGTAACTCAGCCATGACACACCGCGTTTGCACGGAAATGTCCCGGGATCGGGAAAGCGGGGAGGCGCTGGAATGCGCCAGTCGCAGACGGCACGCTCCACTATGGCGTGGAGTCCGCGGACGTTCACCCCGCGCTCTGCGTTGGGACGACGTGCCACACCGCGGGCACAGAGCGCGGGCCAGCCAGGCCAGGCGCACATCCCTCCCCCGCGCTCTGCGCTGGGACGACGTGCCACAACGCGGGCACAGAGCGTGGGCCAGCCAGGCCAGGCGCACATCCCTCCCCCGCGCTCTGCGCTGGGACGACGTGCCACACCGCGGGCACAGAGCGCGGGCCAGCCTGAGCAGGCGTCATAGTGGGCGGGCGGGTGGCGCGCGGCAGCCGTTAGGGATGGGCTTGGGTTAGCGCGTAGCGGGCGACGCGCGCCGCCCCCCGCGAGCACGCGAGGTGTCTGCATATGTACAGATAGTGCAGATGGGGACCAATCCTGGGGCCGCCGCGTCTCCTCGCGGGCTGGGCCGCGCAGTCGTGTGCGCCGAGCTGCCAGGTCTGTGCCCCAACGTCCCGCCGCATAGGGCACGATGCCGCTATGACCGAATGCCTGACGGCGCCTTTCGGCGCCTGGCCCTCCCCTGTCGGCGCCTCCGATGTTGCCCGTGCGAATATCCGCCTGTCCTTTGCCACCGTCATAGCGGACCAGGTGTGGTGGCAGGAGCTCCGGCCGGAGGAGGGTGGGCGAACCACCGTCGTGCACCGCGCGGCGGACGGGCATCGGTCCGAGCTGATCGCCGCGCCGTGGAATGCCCGCACCCGCGTGCATGAGTACGGCGGCCGCTCCTACCTGCCGGTCCCCGCCAACGCGCCCAACGGCACGTCCACCAGCTCGGCGGGCCGCTGGGACATCGCTTTCGCGAACTACGCGGATCAGCGGCTGTACGTGGCCCCGGGCGCCGCTCCATTGCGGCGCAAGAGCAAGGGACCCGGGCAGGAGCCTGCCGCGCGTGCGCCGCGGCCGCTGACGCCCGAGCCCGCTGAGGCGGATGCGCTGCGCTACGCCGATTTCGTTCTCTCGCCCGGCGGCGACGAGATCTGGTGCGTCCGCGAGCAGTACGGGCAGGACCGCGTCAGGCGCGCGATCGTCGCGGTCCCCCTGGACGGCTCGGCCGCCGGCGACCCCTCGGCGGTGCGGGAACTCGTCAGCGGGTCGGACTTCTACGCGTTCCCGACTCCGTCCCCTGATGGTGCACGCCTCGCCTGGATCTGCTGGAACCACCCGCGCATGCCATGGGACGGAACGGAACTGCGGGTAGCGGTCATGGAGAACGGTGTTCCTCGCAGGGGGACCCTGATCAAGGGCGGAGTGTCGGAGTCTGTGCTCGCGCCCTGCTGGCGCGACGACACCAGCCTGTACGTGGTCTCGGACTGGTCCGGCTGGTGGAACATCTACCAGGTAGGTCTCTACGGCGAACCGCCGCAGGCGCTGTACCCGGCCGAGGAAGAATTCGCCGGGCCACTCTGGCAGCTCGGCGGGCGGCCGTTCGCGGTTCTTGGCAACGGCCGGCTCGCGGTCATACATGGTCAGGGCGATCCGCAGCTTGGCGTGCTCGACCCGGACAGCGGCGAGCTGACCGATCTCGATATTCCCTACACCGCATTCGCCACTGCTGTTTCCGCGGACGGGACCGTCGTCGTGGGGGTCGCAGGGGGACCGGCGGCACCGCAGGGCGTCGTGCGTGTCGACACGGTCACTGGCCGCACCGAAGCGCTCCGCCGCGAGCTTGACGAGCTTCCCGACGCGGCGTACTTGCCGATCCCGAACGCGGTCGAGATCGAGGGCCCGTTCGGCCGCGTTGTGCACGCGATCGTCTATCCGCCGTCGAACCCGACCGCGACCGCTCCGGACGGAGAGCTCCCGCCCTACGTGGTGTGGGTGCATGGCGGGCCCACCAGCCACGTGACGAGCGTGCTGGATCTGGAGAAGGCGTACTTCACGAGCCGTGGCATCGGGATCATCGACGTCAACTACGGTGGCTCGACCGGGCATGGCAGGGGCTACCGTGAGCGGCTGCGCCAGGCAGTGGGGGATCGTGGACGTCGAAGACGTGATCGCGGCCGCGCGTGGCCTCGCGGCCCGTGGTGACGCGGACCCGCAGCGGCTGGCGATCCGGGGCGGTTCTTCGGGCGGCTGGACGGCGCTGTGCGCCGTGACCACGGGCGCTGCGGCGCACGGTACTGTCTTCAGCGCCGCGGCGTCCTACTTCGGGCCCAGCAAACCTGGAGGAATTCGCGCACCAGACGCATGACTTCGAATCACGCTACCTCGACGGCCTCGTCGGCCCGCTGCCCGGATTCGAGGCCACCTACCGTGAGCGATCGCCTGGCGGCCATGTGACCGATGCCACGAGCCCGGTTCTTGTGCTGCAGGGGATGGACGACCCGGTCGTGCTGGCCGAGCAGTCCGAAGCGATCGTCGGCGAACTCACCGAGCACGGGATCACGCACGCCTATCTGGCATTCGAAGGTGAGTCGCACGGGTTCCGCCGGGCGGAGAGCGTCGTCGCGGCGATCGAGGCCGAGCTGTCGTTCTACGGTCAGGTGCTTGGCTTCAACCCCGCGGGCATCCCGGTGCTGAAGCTGGAAGGGGACAGCTAGCAGGCGCCGATTTCATGATCGCGGTAACTTTTGGGAAGCATTTGCCGGAAGAATACCGCGATCATGAAAGCCCGCACGAGCTGCGGCGCAGCGGACCGGCCGGGCACGGTAGCCGCCACTCGCGTGAGCCAGGAGCCCCGCTGGCGCGACCTGCCGGCGCCGGTCAGCGGGCGAATTCGGTGGCGCGCGACTCCCGGACGACGATGATCCTTATCTGCCCCGGGTAGGTCAGCTCCTCCTCGATCTGTTTGGCCACGTCCCGGGCGATCACCTGTGCCTGGATGTCGTCGACGCGGTCGGGCAGGACCATCACCCGGATCTCGCGGCCGGCCTGCATGGCGAAGACCTTCTCGACGCCCTCGTGCGCGGCGGCGATCTGCTCCAGCCGTTCGAGCCGCTTCACGTACGCTTCGAGCGACTCACGCCGTGCGCCCGGCCTGCCACCGCTGATCGCGTCGGCCGCCTGGGTGAGCACCGCCTCGACGGTGCGTACCTCGACCTCGTTGTGATGCGCCTCGATCGCGTGCACCACATCCTCCGGCTCGCCGTACCTGCGGGCGATCTCGGCTCCGACCAGGGCGTGGCTGCCCTCGACCTCATGGGTGAGGGCCTTGCCGATATCGTGCAGCACCGTGCAGCGCTTGAGCAGCGGTGCGCTCAGGCGCAGCTCGCTGGCCATCATGCCGGCGATGTGCGCGGACTCGATCAGGTGCTTGAGCACGTTCTGGCCGTAGGACGTGCGGTATCGCAGCTGGCCGAGCAGCGTGACGAGTTCCGAGTGCATGTCGGTGATACCAAGTTCGAGGAGCGCATCCTCACCCGCCCTGACGCACAGTTGCGCCACTTCTGCCTTGCTGCGCTCGTGGGCCTCCTCGATCCGTTGCGGGTGGATGCGCCCGTCGAGCACAAGCCGTTCAAGCGTGAGCCTGCCGACCTCACGCCGAACCGGATCGAAACAGGACAGCAGGACGGCTTCTGGCGTGTCATCGATGATGAGGTTGACGCCGGTCACCGACTCGAACGCGCGGATATTCCGGCCCTCACGGCCGATAATGCGGCCCTTCATCTCGTCGCTCGGCAGATGAAGGACGGATACGACCGACTCTGTGGTCTGTTCGGTGGCGACCCGCTGGATCGCCAGCGTCACAATCTTCCTGGCCCGCTGCTCCCCATCGGCCCGTGCCTGCCGCTCGATATCCCTGACGGTGAGGGCAGCTTCGCGCTTGGCCTGGTTGCCGATGCTGGACACGAGTTCGGCCTTGGCCTGATCCGCGGTGAGCCCGGCGACGCGCTCGAGGGCTTCGCGGCGCTGCGCCTCGAACCGGTCGAGTTCGGCGCGGCGCTTGTCAAGTTCGACCCGCGATTCGTCAAGCCCGGCGGCGCGATCTTCGAGCTTGCGCTCTTCGTCGTCGAGCCGCTGCTCGCGGTCGGAGAGCCTGGTCTCGCGGCGCTCCAGATCGCTGCGCAGCTCGCGTAGTTCGGCCTTGATCGTCCGCGCCTCGTTCTCGATCGCGTCGCGGGCCTTCTCCGCCTGCTCGACCGATGCCTCGGCCCGCTCGACCACCTGTGCGGCGTCGGCTTGCGCGCGGGACAATATCTGCTCGGCTTCACGGCTGACCTGGCCGGGCAGCGGCTGCGCCTGGGTGCCTGCGCGGTCTTCGCGGGCCTGCACGGATGCAGCCGGGCGGCGCAACATCACGACAAGGGCGAACAAACTAGCAAGCAGTCCGAGCCCGAGCCCGATGAACGCGAGTAGCGCGCTGCCCACGGCGTACCCCTTCCCGCTCGCAAGCCGGCCGTGATGCGGTACCACGGCCGTGCCTGGCGCGAGGGTTACGAGCGCGTGCGGCCGCCAGCAACGTCACCTGCACAGACTGCGACGACGCCGCCGACTCCGTGACCGGCGACGACGCGCACCACGACTTCGCGGGCGGTGGCACGCCGGGCCACCATGCCGCTGACCCCAGCGGCACCCGGCCCAGCGGCACCGGCCCTGGCCGCACCGGCCCTGGCCGCACCGGCCCTGGCGGCGCTGGCCCTGGCGGCGCTGGCCCTGGCGGCGCTGGTCCCAGTGCCGGTGACCATGGCGCAGCGGCTCGCAGCGCCGCTGACCGCCCGGCCACTGACCACAGGGCCACCGTTGACCGTGGCGCGGCTCACGCTGCCACTGACCACAGTCCGGGTTGCCATGGCGCAGCGGGCGCCGATGATCAGGGTGCCGGGTGCACCCAAATGATCATGCGCACCGCCACTGTCATCCGCCTGGCGACCGCCATACACGCAGCCCTGCGCACGGCACGCGCAGCCCTGCGCACGGCAACCGCCGTGATGGCAGCCACCTTGCGTATCGCCACCCTGCCCGGCATAAGCGCCGCAGACCGTGTCACCATCACAACCCGCCTGGCCGCAGTCGGTGCGGCCTGGTATACCGCCAGCACTCCTGGCGGGCCGGTTTGATACCGGCCGGTGGCGGGCTCTGCGGGTGCCGCAGCCCGATTGTCGTCTGTGCATCGTCATTTCCATCTATGTCAATCCGCACGTTGCGGAGTAACACCTCGCTGCCGTGAGGTTAAGCTGCGATAACGCCAGGGGCAAGCAAACCCCAGCGCCCGGCCCGGCGGATGAGCGCCCACAAGTGGCTGTGACCAGGGCAAATGCCCGAAATGGAAGCTGATTCGAAGTCCTTGCACTCGGACGCGTCTGAACGCCTAGTTCCACCCACCGGGCGCCCGCCGGCGTCGACCGTAATCCGTGCACGCCCCCGGCCGTGCCGCCCGCCCGTGCCGTCCCGGCGCCCGGCCTGTACCGTCCTCGCGGGCGCCGGCGCAGCGCCGTCCCGGGCGCGCCGCGGCCCTGCACCGCCCTCACGGGCGTCCCGCCGTACCGTCCGGGCGCGACCCGACCCCGGCCCTGTGCCCGTCCTCGCGGGCGCCCCGCGTGCCGTCCGGCCCCCGGCCCGTGACATCCTCGCGGCGGTGTCCCACCGTCCGGGCGCCCCCAGCCCGGTGCCCATCCCCGCACGCACGCCGCCGTGCCGTCTGGGCGCACCGTACGTCCGGGCGCTCCTGTGCCCATCTGGCCCGGCCACTCGTCCGCAGCCCTCAGCCCACCTCTGTCGGGTCCGGCCACTCGTCCGACAGCCTCAAGCCCGCCTCTGTGCCGTCCGGCCACTCGTCCGCGGCCTCGAAAGCGGCTTCCGCCGATTCGTCGAGCCCAGCCTCGGCCGCGTCGATTCCTTCCTGCTCGAGCGCCTCACGTACGACACGGAACACCATCGCGGCGGGGTAACCCCTGCGTGCCAGCATCCCGGCGAGGCGGCGGGTACGGACCTGCGGCGACTGGCCGCGCGTGGCCGCCAGCTTGGCATTCACAAGCCGACGGGCGGTCGCGGCTTCCTGCTGTGGATCAAGCTCGCCGAGCGCGCCGCGGACCTCGTCATCGCCGACACCACGCTGGCGAAGCTCGGCGGCGAGCGCGCGCCGGGACAGGCCGCGGCTGTAGTGCCGCGACTCGACCCACGCGCTGGCGAACGCCACGTCGTCGATCAGGCCGATCTCGGCGAACCGGCCGAGAACCTCCTCTGCCACACTCTCCGGCACACCCCGGCTACGGAGAGCGGTGGCAAGCTGCGCCCTTGTGCGCGGCGCGGTTGTGAGCAGCCGCAGGCAGGCTTCCCTCGCCTTGGCGTGCGGGTCGTGCGTCTGTCGCCCCGACTGCCCGCCCATCCCACCAGTCGCGTGTTCCGCCACGTCGCCGGTTGCACGCCCCGCCGCCCTGTTGGCCACCGCATCGCCGACCGCCGCCGCACCGGACACACGCCCCGCTACTGCATCGGGCGCCACCACCTGACCGCCCGCATCCTCGTCGCACGCATGCCCTGCCACCGCATCGGATGCCACCACTTCGCGGGGCGCACGCCCCGCCACCTCAGCCGGTGCACGCCCCGCCACCTCGCCGTGTGCAGGCCCCGCCGTATCACCGGTTCCGCGTGCTGCCGCCCGCCCAGTCGCACGTCCCGCATCTGCTCCGGGCGCATGACCGGGCGTCCGCCGCTGTTGTCCGCTACGCCGCCGGGTGGCCACCGCCATACCTCCGGTCTGTCCCTCTCGTCCTCGGCATCACCCGCGGCTCAGGAGCCGCCCGGAACCTGCACAGCAGGCTGGACCAGCTTCCTCAGCAGGCTCGGCCGGGTGAGGAGACGGCCGAGCGGTTCGCGAACGAGCCGTACACCCAGCCGCGACCGCGGGTCAGTCGGCTCCCGGTCTCGGCGCCGTCACGACCGCCCCGGGTTAGCCGTCCGGCCGCGTCCGGCAGGTCCTCCAGGCGGCGCTGCCGGACCGCCTGTGGATCGCCCGCCCGGACCCGCCAGGCCATCTGGGCCAGTAGCGCCCAAGGGGTCGGCGTCGAGCTTGGCCCCCACACCCAGCTTCTCTTTGAGCCTCTTCTCAATCTCGTCGGAGAGGTCGGGGTTACTCCGCAGGAAGTTCCGCGCGTTCTCTTTGCCCTGACCGAGCTGGTCGCCCTCGTAGGTGTACCAGGCACCGGACTTGCGCACGATGCCCTGCTCCACGCCGAGGTCGATCAGGCCACCCTCACGGCTGATCCCGATGCCGTACAGGATATCCATTTCCGCCTGCTTGAATGGCGGCGCCATTTTGTTCTTTACGACCTTTATTCGCGTGCGGCTGCCGACCGCATCCGTGCCGTCTTTCAGCGTCTCTATACGCCGAACGTCGAGCCGTATCGAGGCATAGAACTTCAGTGCCCGCCCACCTGTCGTGGTCTCGGGGCTGTTGTGCACCATGATGCCATCGGCGAGGTAATTGTGTGACCCCTCAACCTCGATGTCGAAACGGTTCATCGAGCGGGTCGTCGGCTTAACGTGGATGCCGAGGATCCTCGCGGGGACTAGCTGCCGCTCAGGATCAACGAATTGTGGCTGGAGACCGAACTGCCCATGGAATCGCGGCAGGAGTTTGTACTCCATTGATGGATGGATATACGCAGCCACGAGCTTCTGGAACTTCTCGCTAGCAGCGGTGGTGAATTGCAGGAAACTGATCTTCCTTGCTCCGCGCTCGGTAAGCTTCACATCGAGGCCATAAGTATCTCGAAGAAGCTGCACGAGCCGTTCCCGTGATCCACTGCTCATCGCCTCAACGCAGATCTCGATCCGGCCGCTACCGCCCTTGGTCCGCTCCTGTGCGCCCTTCGAGCGAACGGTGAAGCAGCCATCGTCCATGTACCAGATCGCGAGCGAGAAGGGCGTAAGTGCTTTGAGGTAATCCCAGGTAAAATGCTTCTTCCCATCCCCGAAGTAGACGACCTCATGCAGCTCCCCTAGCTCCGCTAGAGGCATGAAGTCCGCGAAGACAGCGCCCTTGGAATCGACTGTACGGGTGCATGGGACGTTCGCCATCAGCGACACTTTCCAGTCCAGGTAGCTGACCTGCCTCGCACCCTGGCCCATGCGGAGGCGCACTCCGGACCGGCTTCGGGCATTGGGTGACAGGCACCCGTCTCCCATGAGTGAACCGAGCACCATTTGCTGCTGCTGCCCACTCAGGCGATGCGTTTCTGCGATCATTACTCGATCACCTATCACCAGTTCACCCGCCGGCCGCCACCCGCCTGGAGTACTGACGAGGTGGTTCTCTGTTGCGGCGAATTGCGCCTGGCCGTTCCCGCCCGACTTTGCGACTTTGAACTGAAGGAATCGCTCGGTGGGGCCATTGTTGAACCAGTTGGTAATTTTCCGCGGAACGACGCGCCCAGTTTCCTGGTCGTATGATAGAACCTCGACGTTCATCCGCTGGTTGACAATCTTTCCGATCTTTTCCTGAGTGCCATCAGCTAGCGTGATACGCGTAGTGTAGGATACACAGCCGAACATGACACCTATCTTTTCCCGCAATTGGTTGATGAAAATTGCGGTGGTCTTGGTCTGGTTCAGCGCGCCCGCGAGCTTGCGCAGGGCCTGGGACATGAGCCTGGCTTGGAGGCCGACGTGGCTGTCCCCCATCTCACCCTCGATCTCGGCCCGCGGGACCAGTGCCGCTACCGAGTCAACGACAAGGAGGTCGAGCGCGCCGGAGCGGATCAGCATGTCGGCGATCTCAAGCGCCTGCTCCCCCGTATCGGGCTGGGAAACGAGCAGCGCGTCGGTGTCGACGCCCAGCTTTTTGGCGTATTCGGGATCGAGCGCGTGCTCGGCGTCGATGAATGCGGCAATACCGCCCGCCTTCTGCGCATTAGCAACAGCATGCAACGCGACCGTGGTGTTGTGTGAAAGCATGCCGTTGGCGAGGAAGCTATGGGTATCTGGCAAGACAACATCGAATGTCGGCTGTAGGCCAACGTCCTGGATCGAGACAACATCCTCGTAGGTATATGGCATTTCCGCAAGCACTCGGAGATAGCGCACGATCACCTGACCACCCGCAGAAAGCCGATCCAGGCGGCGCTCACACCATTCGACGATCTTCACCAGGCGTTGGCGAGAGCAAGAAAGGTTCATATCCTGACGGAAAAGATCCCGGGCGATGCGATCGAATTCTCTGTCTCCACCGCAGTCGTCACGTAGGTCATGAAGTAGCCCGGATATATATGGAATGTTCTCGAACTGCGGATCGAGAGTTGAGAGCTTGAAGCATTTCTCTACCTGCGCCTGTCTACGGGAGGAGCGGAAACCTATCTCGGATAGGAATCGGCCGGCCACGGCAGAATTGATGGTGACGGTCCAGTAGTCACGCGCATATTTCGAGTTGTACTTCGACGAGACGGTTGCGGGGACTCCAAGACCGTAGAGCATGAGTTGCACCTGGCGGGCTAGCTCTTCTGATGCGGTACCAAGACCGATGGTGGACGAAGGATCGATCCACCCATCACCTTCAAAGAGCGCAGATAGGAAAGCGCGTTGCATCTTGTGCCCCGCAGTACGGACACAGGCGGGAACCTTCTTACCCGCAGCCACCACATAGTCTAGGTCATATTCCTTGGCGAATCGTTCCCGGATAGCCTTGCCATAGACTGCGAACTCTTTGCCGCCGTAACTTTTTACCTGGACGCCGAAGAGTCCTTCCATGAGCCGGGTGAACTCTCCGCTTACCTCGGGATCCCAGTTGGTGAACCGGATTGAGTAATCGTAGGAGAACGTACCCTCGGCGACGAGATAACCAAGCAGAATGGCTTCATCTTCGCTGAGCCCAGTACCCTCCGCTGCCTCTATGGCACCGAACGTAGCTGAGACGAGAGTGTCACCCGCTTGAATATTTCCAGCGTTCCGCCACACGATGAAGCCACGCTCGCTCATCACGCGAAGCGGATGATTGTGGGTCACACTAATCGCACGACCGGACCGCAATCTCAGCAGGCGCACGGGTTTGCGGTTGTTGTGTGTCAACGCGGCCACGCGCTCGAGTTCACCGCGCTCGTTGACCAGGCGGATGCCATATTCCCTGACATCAGTCACGCGGGACGTGCAGCTTGCGTTCATCTCTGCACGCGCGAAGATCTCGGCGATCGTCTCCAGTCCTCGATCCGTCCACACGTACGTATCAGCCGTGAGGCACTTCCCGCTGCTCTCCGGTCCGTATATCTCGACGACACGGCCGCGCGGCAGCCCGCCGATGCCGAGCGCGACGTCGAGCGCGATCGAACCGGTCGGGATCACCTCGACCGGGGCACGGGCGTCGTCGCCGAGGCGCATGACCGAGCCCTTGCCGAACTGCCGCTCGATCTGGACGAGCGCGGCCTCAAGGGCCTTGTCCCGGTCGCCGGACCGGTCAATCCCCGTCCTGTCGCTAGCTGCCATGAGAACTCCCAGTGAGGGTCACGGGCCTGTTGATGGCGTCTCCGCCGTACCGCCCAGATGATCGTCGTGGTTGTAAGGTCCGCCTGCCGACGTAACTGTCCAGTGTGCCGTTCAGCGGTGCTGTCCGGTGTGTTGTCGGCTTGTCGGCACAGACGCTACGCGCCCCTGCCGACAATTTGCGCCGGCCAGGCAAGCGCGGCCTCAGCTGACAACCCGCACAGCCCGCCCCAGGCCGCACAGGAACAGGCAGCACAGGAAACGGCCACGCCAGGAACGGCGTCCTGCCAGTCGTGCCGAGCGTGACAATCCGGGGAAGGGTGCGGCGCACGTGGCGAGCCTATGCGAACAGTTGTTCGATCATGAAGGCGACACGCCGGCCGCGACGCGGAAACCCGCACCACACAACAGCGCCGCCCAACAAGGCGCCACCCAACAAGGCGCCACCCAACAGCAGCGCGCGACCGCGCCGGATTCAGGCCAGCGCGGTGCCACTCACAGTCGCGCCGTGCCACTCACAGTCGCGCCGTGCCACTCACAGTCGCGCCGTGCCACTCACAGTCGCGCCGTGCCACTCACAGTCGCGCCGTGCCACTCACAGTCGCGGCGCGACCCATAGGCACAACGATGTGTCAGCGCACCAGGGTGTCGAAAAGGTGCTCGAGCTCGGCTTCCGCCCTCACGCAGCGGGGTCACGTACCTGGTCACCGTGACGTGTTCGAAGCACGCGGGTCAGGTTATCCGCGCGCGGCGGCAGCCCGTTCCATGATCATGGGAATCCTCGCTCACAGCGGGGCCACCCAGCGGACGCCTTGACAGGATTAGCTAATGTTATTAGCTTTTGAGCTACTTCAACTAGCAAGGAAACGCGCCAGCCCATCCGGAGGCTCACGATGCAACCTCAGACCCACTTCGTCGACGTGCCAGGCGGTCAGATCGCCTACGACGACACGGGTGGCGCCGGCGCACTGATCGTATGCACGCCGGGTATCGGCGACCGCCGCCAGCTCTACCGCTTCCTGCGCCCGGCTCTGGCCGAGGCCGGTTACCGCGTCGCGACCATGGATCTGCGCGGTCACGGCGAGTCGAGCACCGGCTGGCCGGTGTACTCCGCCGCTGCTCTCGGCTCGGATATCGTGGCCCTCATTCGCCACCTGAACTCCACCCGCCCAAGCATCCCGCACCCAGGTACCCCGCAGCCGGGCACCGCGCCGGGCACCGCTCAGCCGAGCACCGCGCAACCAGACAACGAGTCAGCCATCGTGATCGCCGAGTCGATCACCGCCGCCTCGGCGGTGTGGGCGGCGGCCGAGGCGCCGGATCAGATCGCGGGCCTCGTCCTCTGCGGCCCCTCAGGCGGCACCCCATCTTCCACCATGCAGCGCGTCACCATGAAGGTTGGCGGCGAAATAGTGGGCCGGTTCCGGTGGGCCTGGATGGCTTACTGGGCGAGCCTGTTCAAGGCGCGCAAGCCGGACGACTATGCCGACTACAAGAAGGTCCTCGCCGCCATGCTTGCCGAGCCCGGGCGGATGGCCGCGCTGCACGGCATGCTGCGCGAAATCGCATCGGGCACCGCGGACGAGTGCAACGCGAGGATGCCCGAGGTGCGCTGCCCGGCGCTCGTGGTGATGGGCACCAAGGACCCGGACAGCCGTGATCCCGCCGCCGAGGCCGCCGCGATAGCGAAGGCACTGCGTGGGCGGGCGGCAATGATCGAGGGTGCGGGACACTACGCGATGGCCGAGTTCCCCGACCGCGTCACCGCCGAGATCCTGCCGTTCCTCAAGCAGGTCACAGGTGCCTAGGGCGGGCCTGTCCACCAGCGCTGTCGTCGATGCCGCCGCTGCTCTCCTGGACGAACAGGGGGCGGATTCGCTCACCCTGGCCAAGGTCGCCGCCCGGACAGGTGTCGCCGCCCCCTCCCTGTACAAGCACGTGGACAGCCTCGCCGCCCTGCGCGGTCTGGTGAGCGTGCGGATCTTGGAGGAAGTCACCGCCGCGGTAGCCACCGCGGTCGTCGGCCGCAGCGGCGACGACGCCGTCGCGGCGCTCATGCTCGCCTATCACACGTACGCCACCGAGCACCCGAACCGTTACGTGCTGTTCCCGCAGCAGCCGCGGGACGATCCGCAACTCATCGCCGCTGCGGAGCGCCTGGTGAACATCGTGCTTGCCGTGCTCCGCGGCTACGGCCTGGAAGGATCGGACGCGATCCACGCGACCCGCTGCCTGAGGTCGACCATGCACGGGTTCGCGGCGCTGCAGATCAGTGGGGGGTTTGGCCTGCCTGAACAGACCGATGTCACTCACCAGCGCCTTATCCGCATGGTCGTGGCCGGCCTCCACGACTGGGTCACCGGCGGCTGAGGGGACTCAGCGCAGCCGTTCGGGAACTTGAAACGTTTCGCATACCGCGCGCCATACGGTCTTCGCGTCTTCGCCCTCGGCCAATGCCTGTGTGATGGTGCGCCCAGCCAGGTCCGCGAACACGTAATCCTTGGCCAGGCTGTCCGCGTAGCCGGAACCGAACTGCGTGTTCATCCGTTCCCAGAAGGCTGTCAGCCGCACGCACGCCACGTTACCGCCTGCGCCCTCGTGGCCGGGCCGGACCCGCGGCGGCCCGGCCGGACCACAAGAATGATCCTTAACGGCTGCCGCGTGGCGCGCCGACCGTGGCTGCGGGGCACGGCGGGCGGGGGGTTCCGGGGGGCCGCCGCCCCGGGCAGGCAGGGTCTACGGCTGCCGCGTGGCGCGCCGATTGTCCTGGTGCAGCGGCGCGGCGGGGTTGCGGCGGCCGGTGCGGAACTCGGCTGCTGGGCAACGAGCGCGGGTGGATTCCGCGGACGCGCAGGAAACCCACCGCCATCGGGTGGGCGGTGGGTTTCCTGTCCGGGGTGGCTCAGAATGCCCCGGTGCCGTCAGGTGTGCCGAGACCGGTCGGGGCGTCGTAGCCCTTCCTGGCGACACACAGATAGTCGAAACCGCAGGTGGCGCCCTTGTTGCCAGAGAACAAGTCGTTGTCGCCCGAGGTGACGTCGAACAGGGACCTGGCGTGGTGGTAGGGGTAGCCCGGCGCTGCCGTCGCCGCGTTTCCTGCCAGCCCGTAGACCCCCGCGATGATCGGTGCGGCCGCACTTGTGCCCTCGACCGTGATCCAGCCGCCGACGTCCTTGTTGTACATCGGCACGTCGGCGGCGAGCGCGGAGACGTCAGCGACGGTGCGCATCGCGCAATGGCGGTCGTGCTGCCAGGCGGGCTTTTTCACATACGCAGAACAGCCACTTCCGCCCGCGCCGCCGAACGGGTCGTTGTCGTTCCAGACCCGCTCGGTCCAGCCGCGCCTGTTATGGGCGCGGGCCAGTTCCGTTCCGCCGACCCCGGTCACGGTCGTGAGGTTGGCGGGGAACGGCGCGGCGGTGAAGCCGCTGTCGCCCGAGGACACCACGATCACGTGGCCACGGTGGCTGTAGTGCTTCGCGTAGGTCAGCGAGAAGCCGTCCTCTCTGGCACCGTAGCTGTTGGAGACAACCGCGGCGCCGAGGCGGACCGCCGTGTCCTCCGCGGCGGCCAGGTCGGCGATGCTGCTGGTGGTTCCCTCCACGACCAGGATCCTGCAGTGCGGGCAGGCGGCGGAGACCATCGACACGTCCAGCGTCGTCTCGACCTCCCAGCCGGGATCGGTCGGCGGCAGCGGGGACGCCTTCCCCCGCTGGTTGACCTTGCGCAGGCACCTGTTCGCCGTCGTGCACGGCGGCAGATGGTACTGCTTGCGGTAGACGCCCAGGTCATGTGCCAGGTTCTTGTCACCGAACGCGTCCACCACCGCGACCAGGGCATGCGAGGAGCGGCGCACGGGCAGCTTGTACGCGGACTCGATGCTCTTCGCGCCCCAGCCCTGCGGTGTGACCGCCGGCCCGATGGCCCCCGCGGCAAGCGCCCGGTTCACCGCGGTCTGCGGCGTGTACAGGGTCAGGCACCGCGCGAAACCCGGCGCCACGGGCGGGCACGCCGCCCGTTGCCTCCCCGCCTGTGGCGCGGACGCCACTAACGCCAGGCTCGGCGATGCGTTCGCCGGCCGCAGGGACGTCCCTGCGGCCCCTGTCGTCCCTGCTGTCACTGCCGCACCCGCGGTGGACACGGCGCCCGCCGCGACACCGCCGAAGACGGCAACCGCGGCCGACATCGCCACCGCCGCACGCCCTGCGGTGCGCGGTGCGGTGCGCGGCCTGCCGAGCGCCGTGACGAGCTTGCGTGCATTCATGGGCTTGCTCCTTCGGCTCGGGTCAGGGCGCGATCTTGTAGGCGCGGGTGATGGTTTCGGTGATCGCGCTGCCGGCCGCGTCCCTCGCGGTCACCCGCAGCGTGACGTAGCCGGTCGTGCCCGGTCCCAGCGGTGGAGCGGTGAACACGGCGCGGAAGTTGCCGGCGCGTCGGCGGCTGACGCTGGCCGGCTGCCACGTCGTGCCGTTGTCGAACGACACTGCCACGGTCGCGCCGGTGATCTTCGTGGCCTTCGCGACCTGAAGATGGCCCACAGACACGTCGAGCACCTGCGGGCCGGCCGCCACCGACCCGTCCAATGCGAGCCCGCCGACCCCATACCGCAGGGTCAGCAGCGGTGCTACGGCGCAGTGGCGGTCCAGGACCCCGGTGATGAAGGTATTCGCACATGCCCAGCCGGTCGGCAGCGTGGTCCCGGCCTCGTGCGATGAGTTCCAGGTCCAGGTGGTCTGGCTTGCCGTCGACAGCGGATACTGCGCGCCGGACCTGGCCGAGTTCAGGACGAACCTGATCACTGACGGTTGGGGGCTGAGAGAGACGCCCGTAAGGAACAGGTCCGGCGACCACGGCGTTGGGACGTTTCCTCCGACGATCTTCGTACCGTTCTGATCGATCTCGAAGCTACCGGTGATCTTGGCGCCGGTGCTGTCAAAACCGAAGCCGTTACCCAGGTGCCCGGGCAGGTTGTCGCTGAACGGCGTCATGTCGAGCGAGAGCGTGTCGCCGGCTCTGGCCGCAGACGGCAGGTCGAGGAACGAATCTGACCCCGTGATGGCGCTGAAGTTGACACCAGTATGCAGCGGGTAGCTGTTCCAGTCCTCCCGCACGGCCCCGCCAGGGTGGTAGCTGCGGAACGCGTCGGCCTGGATGACGTCGCCAGGCCCGTTCGTGAGCACACTGAGCCACGCCAGGCCGCTCCCGGCGCTGGTGTACTCGACCCGTCTCTGCGGCAGCGTGAACGGAAAGGTGCTGAAGTCGAAGAACCCATCTTGGAGCTGCGCCGCGAACAACCCGACCCGGCCGAGCGATCCGGTCGTCGCGACGCCATCGTAGTAACGCGCGTCAACGCGGGCGAGGCTGGACGGCTTCACCACGAAGCGCTGCGGCGGGATGAGCCCGTTCGCCGAGGCGAAAGCCAGATCGTACTCGTACGCAGCGGTCGGACCGTTAACCGACGTGAGCAGGCCGTCGGTGAACGTCTGCAACTGGCCGACGGTAACGGGCGTCCTGGTCGGATTGACCCAGAGCCCGCCGGGAAGGGGGCCGAGGGTGAAGCTCTCCGCAAAGCCGACCCTTGGTGGGCGGCGGATTTCCAGGCTGAGCGCCTGCGCGACCGAGGGCCTGGGCGTCACCATCGTGATCTCGCTGGTCGCGGCGCGCGCGTCCACCCGCACGGTGGTGTGCTTGCCCACGGTGAACTGAGGCAGCACGTCGGTCCGCAGCGACAATCCGGGTGACAGGCCGACGAACACCGCGAGCGCCCAGTAGTGGCCGCCCGGCACGCTGAACTTGGCAACGCCGTGGAAGAAGTCGTTGAGTGACTCGATCGGGTCGGAGAAGAGGCTGCTGTTGTCGGCGTTGAAGACGAACGCGAAGTCGCCGTCGGCGGGTTTGCCCGACAGGTTCGTCCCCCGCATCGTGAGGGTGCGCATCACGAACGCCGGCTTCACGACTGGGCGGCGGCGTGGTTCCCGCGAGGCTGACCGACACGGCCCCTGCGAACATGCCGTCCTTGCCGTAACTGCCGCGCTTGTGATCTGCGCGGAACTGGCGGGCGAGCGCGGCGCCGAACAGCTTCGCCGACGAGGCGGTGAGGTAGCCGTCCTCCGCGGTTGAACCCTTGTGCGTGACCTGCACGCCCGGCAGGGCCGGTGGGCGCCCCTGAAAGCCCACCCGCACCGGCAGCCGGCCACCGGTCTCCCGCCCGATCAGGGCAGTGACGTCGAACAAGCTCGGATCAAGTCCCCGGCCCAGATACGGGAGTGCCGCCACAGGGACCTCGTAGGTTCTGCGGCCGAGACGCAGGGTGACCAGCGCCCCGTTGATTCCCCTGGCCGCGGAGACGACACTGCCGAACCGCGTGCCTCCAGGGGTAGCCGAGGCGATGATCTTGTCGCCGTTGATCAGCACGACCGCATGCGGCGCGGCCCTCGCCACGCGGCCCGACGCCGCAAGTGTGGCGCCCGCCGCGCCAGCATTTGCCCTGGTAGATAACGCCGCTGCGGAGGCGGCGCACACCGCGGACGTAGCGACGGTCAGACCGGCCGCGACGGCGGCGAGCCGAAACAGGCGATGGTGCATACGCATCTCCTCAGAATCGGGCGTTGAGCGCGTTCCCTGACGTGGAATCCCCGCAGCGCCACGGGAGCGGAAACCGTCACAACCTATAGACGCCCATATGTGCGGAGAGATACGTCAATCGCAAGGGTTGTTCCCCGAATGTTGTGCTCCGCCCGGCCCGCTGAGGGCCTCCGCGGGCTCGGGCTGGGCAGAACTGTCCCAACAGCAAGGCCCCAGTCTCGCGGGCCGGGTAGGTGGGCTCGGGAGGTGTCCGGGGTGCGGCCGGGAGTGGTGGGCCGCCGCCCTCGAAGGTCGCCCGATCCGGTTTGGGCTACGCCGGCCGGGCAGAGGCGCCACGGTTCCGACCCCCGACCAGGGAGGCAATCATGGGGATTGTCATAGTCACCGTGGTCGCCGTCATCATCGTGGCGGCCGCCGCGGCATGGTTCACGCTGGAGGCCAGGCGGCGCAGGCTGCGGGAGCGCTTCGGCCCTGAATACGAGCGGCTCGCGCGTAAGCACGACAGCAGGCGCAAGGCCGAAGCCGAACTGAGCGAGCGCGAGCGCCGCGTTGCGGACCTGGACATCCGCCCGCTGAGCCCGGACGCGCGTGCCGGGTATCGCACCGAGTGGACGGCGATCCAGGAACGATTCGTGGAGACGCCGGCCGAAGCGCTCACGGCCGCGACACGCCTCGTCGCCGCCGTGATGCGAGACCGCGGCTACCCGACAGAGAACTACGACCAGATCCTGGCGGACCTGTCCGTCGAACACGCGCATACGCTCAGCAGGTTCCGTGACGCACACGAGATAAGCGCGCGTGCCGACGCCAACGGCGCCTCCACCGAGGACATGCGCCAGGCAATGATCAACTACCGGTCGCTCTTCGAGGAGCTTGTCGGTGTTCAGGGAAGCGAAGCCGGAGGATATGGCGCCGACTACGAAACAGGAGGCTACGAGGCAGATGCACGGCCAGGCGCTGGACCCGGCGACGTCCGGGTGGCCGGCGGCATCGCACGCGACGAGCAGTCATCAGCCGTCACGGCGGTGGACGACCCCGCAAGACAAGTCGAGTCGCAGCAGCGCTCGCCCAGGAGGTGACGAGTAGTGGAAGATCGATTTCTTGAGACCCGGGGCGATCAGTACATCGCCGGTCAGGACACGGCGGGTCAGGACTTTCGTCGGATTCAGGACTTCGCCGGTCAGGACACGGCAGGCCAGGACACGGCAGGTCAGGACTTCGCGGACCCACGCAGGGCACCTCAGGACGGGACTGCCCAGGAGACCGCCCGCCGTGGCACCGCCCGGCACGCCGCCAACGACGCTGTCGGCGCACCGGCCGACCTGGCGGGCGAACCAGCCGGCCTGGCGGGCGAACCAGCCGGCCTGGCGGGCGAACCAGCCGGCCTGGCGGGCGAACCAGCCGGCCTGGCGGGCGAACCAGTGCAGGCCGCCAGCGAACCGGGCGGCCTCGCGGCCGAGTCGGCCGACCGGGCCGGCGGCGAGACCGACACCGAGCAACTCCGCAACGCGCTCCGGCGCTATCGCGTCCTCATCGACCGTCTCGCCGGAGTGTGACCGAACACGCAGGGATTATCCCCAGCGATGGCCCCCACCGCCGGCTCGCCGGAAGGTCCGAGAATGTCGGTGGCACAAGGCAGGATGGTGACATGCCTGCCGCAGCGACCGAGGGCCGGCCCGGGAACCCGCCCCCGGGCCAGGCCGGCGACCCGCTCGGGTGCTTTTCCGAGATCACCCGGGCCTGGTTCACCGGCGCCTTCGCAGCGCCCACGGCCGCGCAGGTGCAGGCGTGGGAGTCGATAAGCAGTGGCAGGCACACGCTGGTCATCGCCCCGACCGGATCAGGTAAGACCCTCGCGGCGTTCCTGTGGGCGCTCGACCGCCTCGCCGGCACACCCGCGCCGGAAGACCCGGCGCACCGCTGCCGGGTGCTGTACGTCTCGCCGCTCAAGGCACTGGCGGTGGACATCGAGCGGAACCTGCGTGCACCGCTGGCCGGCCTGCGCCAGGCGGCCCACCGCCTGGGGTTGCCTGAGCCGGACATCAAGGTGGCGGTCCGTTCAGGTGACACGGCGGCGGAAGAAAGGCGCCGGCTCGCCGGCAGCCCGCCCGACATCCTGATTACCACGCCCGAGTCACTGTTCCTCCTGCTCACATCCCGTGCACGCGAGACGCTGCGCAGCGTGCAGACGGTGATCGTGGACGAGGTACACGCGCTCGCAGGGAACAAGCGGGGCGCCCACCTCGCGCTCTCACTCGAACGGCTGGACGCGCTCAGGGCCCGGATAGGTGAATCGCCCGATTCACCGTCAGCAGTAAGCACTCCACGACGGTCTGCGGGGGGATCCCAGGTCGTCGGAGTCGGGAGCGTCCCCAGGAGTGCACCGGCCCAGCAGGCACCAGCGGGGCAGGCACTCCCCGGGCAGGTACAGGTACCCCTTCCACGGGCGCAGCGAATCGGGTTGTCCGCGACAGTACGCCCGGCCGCCGAGGTCGCGGCGTTCCTCGGCGGCGACCGCCCGGTGGCGATCGCCGCCCCGCCGCATGAGAAACGGCTTGAGCTGCAGATCGTGGTGCCGGTCGAGGACATGACCGAACTCGGCGCCATGCCGAAACCTGGCGCCGTGCCAAGTGGCGCCGTGCCAAGTGGCGCCGTGCCAAGTGGCGCCGTGCCAAGTGGCGCCGAGCCGAATGATGGACTGCCGGGCGGCGGAGTTCCGGCCGACGGAGTTCCGGCCGATGGAATGCCACGCGACGGACTCATCAACCCGGACGGCGGGTTCACAGACGGCGGGTTCGCGGAGCCCGCGCAGCGGCGGTCGATCTGGCCGCATGTCGAGGAGCGCGTGCTCGATCTGATCGAGCGTCACCGCTCCACGATCGTGTTCGCGAACTCCCGCCGTCTGTCAGAACGGCTCTGTGCCGCGCTCAACGAACTCGCATTCGAACGCGCCACCGGTCAGGCCCGGCCAGCAGGCAGCCCGCCGGCGCAGCTCATGGCCCAGGCGGGCGCCACCCGCGGCGCCCCTCCCGCAGCGCCGTCCAACGGCGACGTCACCACGGAACCCCCGGCGGTGGCCAGGGCCCACCACGGTTCGGTGTCGAAGGCCGAACGCGCCCAGATCGAGGAGGCACTGAAGGCAGGCAGGCTACCCGCCGTGGTAGCGAC
This sequence comes from uncultured Actinomycetota bacterium, assembly GCA_963851085.1. Taxonomy (GTDB): domain Bacteria; phylum Actinomycetota; class Actinomycetes; order Streptosporangiales; family Streptosporangiaceae; genus DATFVJ01. Next base: position 154,623 of record CAWKNX010000002.1, read on the forward strand.
CTCCAGCCTCGAACTCGGCATCGACATGGGCGCGGTGGACCTGGTCATCCAGGTCGAATCACCGCCCTCAGTCGCGAGCGGGCTGCAGCGGGTAGGCCGGGCAGGGCACCAGGTGGGCGAGGTCTCCCGCGGCGTGATCTTCCCCAAGTACCGCGGCGACCTGGTGCAAGCGGCTGTCACGGCCGAGCGCATGCGGGCCGGCGAGATCGAGGAACTCCGCTGCCCGCGCAATCCGCTCGACGTGCTCGCACAGCAGATCGTGGCGATGACCGCCATGGACGACTGGCAGGTCGACGCGCTTGAACGGGTGGTCCGCCGCGCGCAGCCGTTCGGGACCCTATCGCGTCAGGTACTTGAGGCGGTGCTGGACATGCTCGCCGGCCGGTACCCGAGCGAGCAGTTTGCCGAGCTGCGCCCGCGGCTGGTGTGGGACCGGGTGACGGACACGCTTCGGGGCAGGCCGGGCGCGCAGCGGCTGGCCGTCACCAGCGGGGGCACGATCCCCGACCGCGGGCTGTTCGGGGTGTTCCTGGCCGGTCGCCAGTCGTCACGCGTGGGCGAACTGGACGAGGAGATGGTGTACGAGTCCAGGATCGGCGACGTTTTCGTCCTCGGCGCGAGCTCGTGGCGGATCGAGGACATCACCGCCGACCGCGTCCTTGTCTCGCCCGCCCCAGGGCAGCCAGGGAAGCTTCCTTTCTGGCACGGCGATGCGCCCGGACGGCCGGCCGAGCTTGGCCGCGCCATCGGCGCGTTCCGCCGCGAGCTCGCGGGGATGGAACCCGACGCGGCGATGGCCCGCGCGCGCGCCGCAGGGCTGGACGGTTACGCGGCGGGCAACCTGGTCAGTTACCTTGCGGAGCAGCGGCAGGCTACCGGCTGCGTGCCGGACGACCGCACGCTGGTAGTAGAGCGGTTCAGGGACGAACTCGGCGACTGGCGAATGGTTCTGCACAGCCCTTACGGCGCCCGGGTGCACGCCCCTTGGGCACTCGCCATCGCAAGCAGGCTGCGCGAACGCTACGGCGGCATGGACGTGCAGGCGCTGCACGCCGATGACGGGATCGTGCTGCGCATCCCTGACACCGACGAGCCGCCACCGCCGGACATCGTGCTCTTCGATCCCGACGAGGTGGAGCCGTTGGTGACCGCGGAGCTTGGCGGATCTGCCTTGCTGGCCTCGCGGTTCCGTGAATGCTCGGCGCGCGCACTGCTGCTGCCCAGGCGCCGGCCCGACCGGCGTACCCCACTCTGGCAGCAGCGCCAGCGTTCCGCGCAATTGCTCGCCGTAGCCAGCCAGTACAGCACCTTCCCCATCGTGCTCGAGACAGTGCGTGAGTGCCTGCAAGACGTCTTCGACATGCCTGCCCTGAACGCACTGATGCGCGACATCGGCGGGCGGAAGGTGCGGATCACCGAGACCGAGACCGCTATGGCGTCACCGTTCGCGCGCTCGCTGCTGCTGGCGTACGTCGGCGCCTTCATGTACGAGGGAGACTCACCGCTTGCCGAGCGGCGGGCGCAGGCGCTCACCCTTGACTCCGTGCTGCTCGCTGAACTGCTCGGCCAGGCCGAGCTGCGCGAACTGCTCGACCCGGAGGTGATCGCCGAGGCCGAACGGGCGGCGCAGCGGCTTGCGGAAGAGCGCAAGGCCCGCGGGCTGGAGGGCGTTGCCGACCTGCTTCGTGAGACCGGCCCGTTGTCGGCCGATGAGGTGATGCAGCGTTGCACCGATCCCGGTGACGTGCCGGGGTGGCTTTCTGAGCTGGAGGCCACGCGGCGGGCCATCCAGGTGCGGATCGCGGGAACGCAGCGCTGGGCCGCAGGCGAGGACGCGGGCCGGCTGCGTGACGCGCTTGGAGTGCCGCTGCCAGTCGGGGTTCCTGAGGCGTTTACCGAGCCGGTTGCCGATCCGCTCGGCGACCTGGTCGCCCGGTACGCGCGCACGCATGGCCCGTTCACGGCAGCGGATCCGGCGGCCAGATACGGACTCGGTGTCGCTGTGGTCACCGGTTCGCTCCAGCGGCTCGCGGCTGACAGCCGAGTCGCCGAGGGCGAATTCCGGCCAGGCGGGCGGGGCACCGAGTGGTGCGACGCTGGCATGCTGCGGCTGCTGCGCCGCCGCTCACTCGCCCGCCTCCGCAAGGAGGCCGAGCCGTCGCCGCCGGAAGCGCTCGCCCGGCTCCTACCGGCCTGGCAGCACGTGGCCGTGGCCGCGGTCCCGGACGGAGTGGCCGCGGCCGGAGCGGCCGTGGACGGAGTGCAGAACGCCGCTGACCCGGCTGACCCGGCCTTCCCGAGGTACGGCCCGCCAGGCGATGCGTCCGGTGCGGGCCTGGCCGAGCACCGCGGCTCACGCGCTGAGCAGGCCGTGGGGCACGCTGACCGCATGGGGCGGCCCGGCGCGTGGTCCCCCCGGATCGGCAGCACACTTGCCTTGCTCGACACCGTGGACCAGTTGCAGGGCGCGTTGCTTCCGGCGTCCGCGCTCGAGACGCTCGTACTACCGTCCCGGGTCACTGGCTACTCCCCCGCGATGCTCGACGAACTCACCGCCGCAGGTGAGGTGGTCTGGGCCGGGGCCGGCTCGGTCGGCGGAACGCGCCCGGGCGGCGACGGCTGGGTGATGCTTGCCCCGGCCGAGACGGCGCCCCTCTTGCTCCCTGAGCCCGCCGGGATCACGATGACGCCGGTACACGAGGCGGTGCTCGCCGCGCTCGACGGCGGTGGCGCACTGTTCTTCCGGATGCTGGCCGACCGGGCAGCCATGATCCTCTCGAGCCAGGCCCGGCCGGACCAGGCCGCGCCGCAGCACGCCGGCCCGTCTCCACAGCCTGGCGCGTCGATGGGATCTCCGGCCGGGTCGCCGGGCGATGCGGGCGGCACCGAGGTCACCGGCTACGACCTGACGGACCAGGCGCTTGCCTCAGTTGTCTGGGATCTTGTGTGGGCGGGCCGGGTCACCAACGACACGCTCGCGCCGCTGCGGACCCTGCTCGGCGCGGCCCGGCCGCCGAACCGGGCCACGTCGTGGCACGGCAACGCCCGCCTGGCAGGCACCCCCGGCGGTGCCGTCTGGGGCGGCGCCGTCTGGGGCGGTGCCGGCGCCGGGGCCGGCCCGGCCGCGCTGCGGGCCGGCGCCGTAGCCTTGGCCGTCCTGTCCTGCCCTCGCGGGCTGGGCCGCCAACTGTCAGCGGGCGCTGGTCGCTGGTTCCTGAGCGCGACACTGATCCAACCCGCCGGGCGCACGCGCTCGCGGAAACGCTGCTCGACCGTTACGGGGTACTGACCCGCGGCGTGGTGAGCGCGGAGCGCGTGCCCGGCGGGTTCGCTGCCGTGTACCCGGTGCTCCGGGCGCTGGAGGAAACCGGGCGGTGCAGGCGCGGTTACTTCGTCGAGGGTCTCGGTGCGGCGCAGTTCGCGCTGCCCGGGGCGGTCGACCGGATGCGAATCCTGCGGGAGCCTGCCGGGCAAGCGCGAGCCGCCCGATCGGCGCCGCCCGCCGGTTCGGTGCTGCCCGCCGGTTCGGTGCTGCCCGCCGGTTCGGTGCTGCCCGCCGGTTCGGTGCTGCCCGCCGGTTCGGTGCTGCCCGCCGGTTCGGTGGTACCCGCGAGCACAATGGCGCCGGGCCGCAGCCTCGTGCTCGCCGCCGCCGACCCGGCGAATGCCTTCGGGGCCGCGCTGCCGTGGCCGCCGCGCCCGGACGAGACGGCCGGGGCGCACAAGCCGGGCCGCAAGGCCGGTGCGCTCGTCGTCGTCATGGACGGGCATCTGGTGCTCTATGTCGAGCGGGGTGGCCGGACCCTGCTGTCGTGGAGCGACGACCCGGGCATCCTGGGTCCGGCGGCCGCCGCACTGGCCCGTGCGGTCCGCGAGGGCGCTCTCGGCCGGCTTACCGTCGAGCGCGCGGACGGCGCCGGTGTCTACGACTCACCACTGGCGCAAGCGCTGCGGGACGCGGGTTTCCACCCCACCCCACGCGGCCTGCGCCTGCGCGCTTGAGGCCACCCGGCACGGCGGTCTTCGCCGTGTGGCGGCAGCCCTGGCGATTCGCGATGCGGCTTGATCGCACCGCACGGTACGTAGAGCGTGAACAGCGCGCAGTTGCCGAAGGCGAAGACGGCCCGCTCTTCCATGATCGTGGTGGGTTACCCGCGCATGGCACAGCTGTCGATATGGACCATTACCCTGCTCCAGGGTGGCTTCTTGATCGCGGTAACTTCTCGGCGATATGCGCGGAATAGTTACCGGGATCATGAAAGCCCGGTGGTGTACGGGCCCCGCGCCGCCGTAGACATCCGTGCCGCCATTAGGATCATGGGTTTATCCGGTGGCTACGGAGTCGAGCAGCTCCTTGCGTGCTTGTTCGACGGCGGTCAGAATCGCGCCGCGCAGCACGGCGTTCTGCGTCACGGCCGTGGGCACGACCTGGGGATTACTCAGGCAGGTCTGGGCCGACCCTGGTCGCGACGCGCTCGACGAGCGGCACTCCGCCCGCCGAGCCCACGCTGCCGCCGAGCACAACGAGCCGCGGATCGCGGACCGCGCACACCGCGGCGAGGCCCAGGGCCACCCGGCGGGCGAGTTCCTCCTACGGCGCCGGCTACGCCAACTGCCAGGCCGCCGCCGAGATTCTCGGCCTCGATCATGACGGTACGTCGCCAGGGGGGCGCGAAAAGTAACGATCGTCAGGTTGTGCGCGACACGAACGCGAGCCATCGCACGGCCGGTCTGCGCTTACGGCAATAATGCCAATCATGCGTTTGTCTGCCCGGGCCGACTATGCACTACGCGCGGCCGCCGAGCTTGCTGCTGGAGACGGCACCCCCATCACCGCTGAGCACCTCGCGAGCGCGCAGGGGATCCCGGTCAAGTTTCTGGAGAACATCCTCACCCAGTTGCGCCGCGCGGGGCTCGTGCGCAGCCAGCGGGGTGCGTCCGGCGGTTTCTGGCTGGCGCGCCCGGCAAGTGACATCGCGCTCGCCGACATCATCCGCGCTGTCGACGGGCCGCTGGTCGGGGTCCGCGGCGCACGGCCGGAGAATGTCGGCTACGCCGGCGCGGCCGCGCCGCTGCAACGCGTGTGGATCGCGCTGCGCGCGAACGAGCGCGCGATCCTGGAGCAGGTCACGCTGGAAAACATCGCCTCGGGCAAGCTGCCGCGCCGGGTCGTCGAGCTCGCCGAGGATCCCCAGGCCTGGGTGTGAGGCAAGGCGCAGCCGTCCAGCCTTACGTGCCGCCACTACATCGCGCAACGCGGCTACGGAGAACAGCGCCGCGGTGCCGGTAAGCACGAGCACCTTGCCCCGCTTGCGGTTGACGTCACGCCCGTAGCGCGCGTACTCGTTGCACTGGACAGTTGACGCACATCGTCTGAGCGGAGATTCCCGCGACGGCCGCGGCGATCTGGTCCTGCTCGTTGTGTGCCGGGATGACCACGACGATGCGCCTGGAGGCGCGCACCTGGACGGCAACGACCGGATCAGCCTGACGGGTGGCGTCGAAGCGCGCGCGTCCGCTCGGCTCGTAGGGGACGAAGCGCGCCGCGGCCGGGTCGTCCTCGAGGACCTTTCCCGGTCTGACGGATGGTTCGGTGCTGCCCATACGGGCCACCTCGTTGGCGCGGGTGGACGCGCCGTTTGCCGATTGCAGGCTGGTTGCGTGTATCACCCAGGCCACCGGAGCGTAAGAGCATGCCGAACGCCGTCACCGCAACCGGGCGGCAAGTTGGCAGGTGGTGGCAATAGATATGGGACACGTAGCGGGCGCTGCCCGCATTTCCGCTCAAAACCGCGGCCAAGGCCGAGCGTAGACTCGCGAGGCCGGGCGTTTTACCGCCCGGCCTCGCCATATCAAGTCAAGTCAGGACCGGTCAGACCGAGATCATGTCCTTGATGTCACCGAACGGGCCGCGCGCGGCCTGGCCGTCCCGCCCGCTGATGATCTCGTGGTGCAGCGGCCTGCTCGCGAGAACCTCTCTAGCGGGAACGGGGCCTTCGAGCACGGCCTGGCGTGCTCCGGACATCGCTGCCGAACGAGCGGTGGCGCTCACAAACTCGCCATCACGCTGCGGCGCGCGGCCGACGAGCGCCGGTTCCTGCGGGGCGCCGAGAACAGGAGCGTTCTGAAGCTCGGCGAGCGCGAACCCGTCCGACACTTCACCGAGCACCCTGGACAGCGGCACACCGAGCGCGGAACAGATCGCCGCGAGCAGTTCGGACGAGGCCTCTTTCTGGCCGCGTTCTACCTCAGACAAGTAACCGAGCGATACCCGTGCCGCGGCAGAAACCTCGCGGAGAGTGCGACCCTGCCGTAGGCGCAGCCGCCGTAGCACGTCACCGAGCAAGTGACGAAGCAGTACCATCGTCGCACCCCTTCCCGTGACCCTTGCACTTCATCCCTGGCGATACCTTCCACCGTACCTGGCGTTGCCGACGAAGTGGCAGGCCCAGGGGTTGCGGACTCATTAATCCTGGTAACGCTGTAATCAGGCGGTCTCTTCCCTAGCCGGCCGAGAAGAAGCCCGAGCGCCGCCGCGACCGTACCCGCCCGCACCGCGGCGCGGTCTCCGGGCAGCGCGAGTGTCCGCACGACCGTGTCACCTTCGGCGGCGACGGCGATATGGACGGTCCCGACCGGCTGGCCATCCTGGGGGTCTGGACCTGCCACTCCCGTTGTCGCGACGGAAAAGCTCGCACCGAGCCGCAGCCGCACTCCTTCGGCCATCGCGACGGCGACATCGGGATGCACCGCTCCGTACCGGTCGAGCAGAGCGCGGGGAACGCCGAGCAGGACGGCCTTCAGATCGGTCGCGTACGCGACGACCCCGCCCCGCACCGCCACCGATGCGCCCGCGATGTCGGTGAGCGCGGCGCAGACCAGGCCGCCGGTCAGCGACTCGGCGACCGCGAGGGTCTCGCCCCGCGAGCGCAGCAGATCCAGGATCTGGCCGGCCAGTTCCACCGTGGCTGACTCGCCGACGTCCGGCCCGCCTGGCCGTTCCTCAACCATGAATTCCCTTCCGTGTGCCGGACGGGCCGCTCGTGCCGGACGGGCCATGCGTGCCGGACGGGCCATGCGTGCCGGACGGGCCATGCGTGCCGCGCGGGCCGTGGGTGCCGTGCCCGCCCACCTGGCCACGGCGCAGCGAGACGGCGCGCACCACGTAGTCGCCGCCCGTCACGAGGGTCACCGCCACCGCCGCCGCCATAAGAACCTCACGGACCAGGCCGAGTGGCCCTGGAAGCACATAGAACCCGATCGCGACCACCTGGAGCAGGGTCTTCAGCTTGCCTCCCCGGCTTGCCGGGATGACACCGCGCCGGATTACCCAGAACCGCAGCACGGTGACGCCGACCTCGCGGAAGAGAATCACGCCCGTGACCCACCAGGGCAATTCGCCGAGGTACGACAGGCTGATCAGGGCAGAACCGGTGAGTGCCTTGTCCGCGATCGGGTCGGCGATCTTGCCGAAGTCTGTGATCAGGTTGTGGCTGCGGGCCAGCCGCCCGTCGAGGAAGTCAGTGAACGACGCGACCACGAACAACACGAACGCGACAATCCGGTCCAGGGTGCCGCCCCTGAGCAGGAAGACGACGAAGACAGGCACGAACACGAGCCGCAGCACGGTGAGGCCGTTGGCCACATTGACCAGGCGCACCGCGGGCGGCGCGCCCGCTTCCGCGGTGACCGTTGCCGCGGGTGGCGCGGGTGGCGCCAGGGGTGGCGCCGTGGGTGGCGCGACCGCGCTCGCTGCGCTGTCCCGTACGCCCGCGCTCGCTACACTCTCCCGCGCGTCCGCCCCCGCGCGCTCCCCCGCACCCGCGCTCTCCTCGCGCCCCCGCATGTCGTCCACACGAGCGCTGTCCCCGCCAGCCAGGATGTCTTCCGCTTCCGCGTTGTCCGCACCTGCGTCGGTACGGCCCGCTGGTGTGCCGGCGGTGACCGGCTCGGGACTTTCGGGATTCGAGCCGGGCTCTGCCCGGTTCAATGCCGTCCCGCGGCGCGCCCGGTCACGGTCCCGGCGGCGTGCCCGGGAACGGTCTCCACGGCGTGCCCAGGCGCGGCCGCGGCCGGGTGCCCGGGCAAGATCTCGACGGCGTCGGCGACCAGGTCGACACCCTCGGCGCCGCGGACGGTGGCACGGACGAGATCTCCAGGACGTGCCCGCAGATCGCCAAGGACCGTCGTCGCCCCGTCCACTTCGGGTGCCTGGTGCGCGGCGCGCCCCTCGAACCCGCCGCCGGGCAGCGGCCTTTCGATCAGCACGACCACATCCTGGCCGATCCGCTCCTCGGCGCGCTGCGCCATGAGCTCCTCGGCAAGATCGCTGATCTCCCTCAGCCGGGCGGCAACCTCGTCGTCGTCCACCTTGCCTGGCAGCGACGCCGCGGCAGTGCCGTCCTCGTCCGAATAGGCGAAGACACCGATGGCGTCGAGCCTGGCGTCTTCGAGGAAGCCCCGGAGCTCAGCGAGGTCGGCCCTGGTCTCGCCGGGGAACCCGACGATGAAGTTGGACCGCACGCCCGCGTCGGGGCACAGGTGGCGGACCTGCCCGATCAGCCCGCAGAACCGCTCACGGTCGCCAAACCGCCGCATGGCCCGGAGCACCGGGCCGCTGGCGTGCTGGAACGACAGATCGAAGTACGGCGCGACCCCCGGGGTCGACGTGATCACCTGCGTCAGCCCAGGCCGTACCTCGGCCGGCTGGAGGTAACTGACACGGACCCGCGCGATCCCGGGCACGGCGGCGAGCGCGGGCAGCAGTTCCTCCAGCAGCCGCAGATTGCCCAGATCCTTGCCGTACGAGGTCGAGTTCTCGCTGACGAGCACGACCTCACGCACGCCCCCGGCAGCCAGCCAGCCCGCCTCGGCGAGGATCTCCTGCGGGTGCCGCGAGACGAAAGCGCCGCGAAACGACGGGATCGCGCAGAAGCTGCACCTGCGGTCGCAGCCGGACGCGATCTTCAATGGCGCGGCCAGCCCGCTCGACAGCCTGCGGCGCAGTACTGGCGGTCCGGAAGGCGGAAACCCCCCAGATCCCGAACGGCTCACGCGCTCTGGCACCGCCCCGGAAACTGGCGCCCCCGCCGGGGAGGAGACCCCCGCACGCCCAGGCACCACCCCAGAAGGTGCCACGCCCGCCCGGGAGGAGAGCCCCACACGCCCTGGCACCGCCCCTGAAGGTGGCACATCCACCGGGGAAGAGGTCCCCGCACGCCCCGGCGCGCCCCCGGACGGCGGCGCACCTGGCGGCGAGGATATCCCGGCCGGTGCTGGCTTCGCACCGGCAGGCGCGTCGCCTGCGGCGGGCCCGCCATCGCTGGCGGCAGTCGTTAGGTCTCTGCTTGCCCGGGGGGCGACCCCCCGGAACCCCCCGCCAACGCCCGGCTCGCGCTGCACCAACTCCTGTGCGTCGGTTTGCGCAGCCGTTAGGTCTCTGCTTGCCCGGGGGGCGACCCCCCGGAACCCCCCGCCAACGCCCGGCTCGCGCTGCACCAACCCGTGTGCGTCGGTTTGCGCAGCCGTTAGGTCTCTGCTTGCCCGGGGGGCGACCCCCCGGAACCCCCCGCCAACGCCCGGCTCGCGCTGCACCAACCCGTGTGCGTCGGTTTGCGCAGCCGTTAGGGATCCTGCTTGTGGTCTTGATCCTGGATCTGAGAACGGCCCCGGTTCGGACAGCGGTGCGCCGTGCCCTGGCACGTGCGCGCCCCCGGCCTTCTCCGCGGCGCCCGGACGCTCGGCGGGCGCGAGCGGCAGCAGCCGGCGCCTGTCGCGCGGTGTGTGGGCCGGCCTGCGCTCCCCCGCGACGACCCGGTCGAGCACCCTGCCGATGTCCAGGTAGTCGTCGAAACTGATCACCTCGGCCTCGGGAAGTGCCTCGGCAAGATCGGCACCGTATCTTTCCGCGAGACAGCCGGCCGCCACGACCGGGCTGCCTGAGTCCGCCGCGGACAGCAGTTCACCGATGGAGTCCTGTTTCGCGGCCTCGATGAAACCGCAGGTGTTGACGAGCACGACCGCTGCTTCCCGGGGATCCCCATCAGCATCGGCGATCGCGCTGCCGCCGGCGCCGCCGTCATCGTCGGGGCCGCCGACGCCGATCAGCGTCCAGCCCGACGCCTCGAGCCGCGCCGCAAGTTCCTCGGAATCGACCTCGTTGCGCGCGCAGCCGAGCGTGACCAGGCGGACGGTACGGTTCCCGGCGCTCGCGCCGCGCTGAGTCGATGGCACACCGGCAGACTACGGTAACAGGCCGCGTGGATAGCCCGGCCCCGCCCGAGAGCCCGGCCCCGCCCGCCGGGCGCCGAATCGGCGAACGGGCCATCCGCGCGATCCGCTGGCCGCACGGCTGCGGCGGCAACGGCCGATCGCGCTGGCAGCGGCCGCGTTCCGGCCTCGCTTGGCCCGGCCGGCTAACCGGACACGGTACGGCCGGGCTGGAACTTCAGCGTGGTCACGTCGGAGCCGGGGAACTTTATCCGGTGGCCGTTCACCGTGAGCATGATGCCGCCGGGATTGCCGATCTCCATCGATACCTGATGCGTGAAGTTCCAGGAACGCGTCGACCCGGCGGGAATGAAGGCCTGCGATTCCATCGTGCCGTCCGGCGCGAATACACCGATCCAGCAATCCTCGGTGGCCGCGAGCCGAACGAGCACCGAACGCCGGTGCTGGCCGGACGGGGTGGGGCTCGGCGTGGCCGAGGCGGTCGCGGACGGTCTCTTGGTCTGCCCCGCCGCCGTGCTCACGTGATGCGAGGAGCTGGCGAAGGCGTGCACAACCGCGTACACGATGACGGCGATGACTGCCAGCGCCATCGCCGCGCTCCAGTTCGGCGGCAGGCGCTCGCGGATCTTGATCGGGGTGGACGGCTCGAAGACCTCGGCCGCTGACACCGGGCCGAGGCCGCCGTGCACGTCGTCGTACTCCCGGATGAGCGGCCCAGGATCGATCCCGACGATCTTGGCCATGCTTCTGATGTGCCCGCGCGCGTAGAAGTCACCGCCGCAGGGCGAGAAATCGTCGTCCTCGATCCCGCGGATGATCGCTTCCCTGATCCGCGTCCGCTGGCTGACCTGCGTAACGCTGAGACCGGCGTCCCGTCGGGCGCGTGCCAGGGTATCGCCGATACTCACGCCATTCCTCCGCTGCATCGCCGGAGTCCCGATCCAGTCCCCAAGTCTAGACATCCGCGCGAGACGCAGCGAGACACCGGCCGCATTGAGAAGCATGGATTCGGAACTCTGTAGAGATCTCCCCCCGGAGCGATCATCTTCATACCCGGCACGGCCCTTGGGCAACCGTCGGCGTGTCGCTCACTCGCCGCGCAGACTGCCGAGAATCTCAGAGAGATCATCGGGCTTGACCAGAACATCCCGCGCCTTGGAACCCTCGCTCGGCCCGACAATCGCGCGGCTCTCGAGCAGGTCCATCAGCCGTCCGGCCTTTGCGAAACCCACCCGGAGCTTGCGCTGGAGCATCGAGGTGGAGCCGAACTGCGTGCTGACGATCAGCTCGGCCGCCTGGACGAGAAGATCTAGATCATCGCCTATATCCTCGTCGATCTCACGCTTGCGCCCCGCAGGGGCGGCCACGTCCTCCCGGTAGGTCGGCTGTGCCTGCTTCTTGCAGTGCGCGACGACCTCGCGGATCTCCTTCTCCATCACGAAGGCGTTCTGGAGCCGGAGCGGCTTGCTCGCGCCCATGGGCAGGAACAGCGAATCGCCCTGCCCGACCAGCTTCTCCGCGCCCGGCTGGTCGAGAATGACCCGGCTGTCGGCGAGGCTGGAGGTCGCGAACGCCAGGCGGGACGGGACATTGGCCTTGATCAGGCCGGTCACGACGTCCACACTCGGCCGCTGCGTGGCGAGCACCAGGTGGATGCCTGCCGCACGGGCGAGCTGCGTGATCCGGACGACAGAATCTTCCACGTCACGCGGGGCGACCATCATCAGGTCGGCGAGTTCGTCCACGATCACCAGGAGGTACGGGTACGGCTGGTAGACGCGTTCGCTGCCGGGCGCTGGGGTGAGCTTGCCTGCCCGCACCGCCTTGTTGAAGTCGTCGACATGGCGGAACCCCGATGCCGCCAGGTCGTCGTAGCGCCGCTCCATCTCACCGACCACCCACTCAAGCGCCTCGGCCGCCTTCTTCGGGTTGGTGATGATCGGCGTGATCAGGTGCGGGATCCCCTCGTAGATGGTCAGCTCGACCCGCTTGGGGTCGATGAGGATCGCCCGCACCTCGTCCGGCGTGGCCCGGGTAAGGATCGAAGTAATCAGCCCATTGATGCAGACCGAGTTGTGCGTCGGGATACACGAGCGGCTGGCGAGGTAGAGGCGGCTGGGGCTGTCGACCGCGATGCAGCGGACTGGCACTGACTCGATCGGCCGCACGTCGACGATGTACCGCTGCCGCGCTGGACTTGTTGGCTTGACCTCAGTCTGCCGTGCCGCCTTGCGGCCGAGCCGGAACACTCGATCGTGCGGAGTAAAGGCGACGGTATAGACGGTTGACGTGCTCTCGCTACGGCCCTTGCAGGGCTTGGTCCGCAGCGTGGCCTTGTAGCCGAGCCCGAGCACCAGCTCCAGGGTGTCGCGGGCGAGACACTCATTCGTAACAGAGAACTCCACGCCACCGCCACGACCGCAGTACCCATCCGTGTCTAGCAGTCCTGCGAGGAGGGCGCGGCGCTGGGCGATGGAAGCACGCAGATACACCTCGGGGATGTGCTTGGCTCCGACCATGCGAAAGATCTCACGCATGGTCCGGTAGCGTTCGCGGCGGCGCGCTGCCGGTACATGCTTCCCTCTGCGTCCCTGCGCGAATCGGCCACTCGCCGCCCGGAGTACAGCAGAAAGGCCGACGCCAGCGTGGTTTGCTGCCTGCTCAACGCTCATCCCGCGATCAGCCAAGTCCAGTGCTTCAGCGATGCGCCGTGCACGTTCTGGCCGGTTCGAAATCGTGTAATGCATCCGGGTACGTGGGTGCCGGGTGACGACGTATCCGTCATTGCGGATCTGGTTGAGAATCTCCTCGTCGGCACAGGTAAAGCCGGCACTCATCGTCGTGCCGTCACCAGCCCAGCACCCGAACGTGTACGGAGCTACGGGAAGATCCCGCTCGGGGTAGCCGAGTGGCCCGCTCAGTGCGACCGAGTGGTTGAAGCGCTGCCAATGGCGGAGAGACGCGGCGATCTCCGCGGTTGTGACCGGCTCCATGTCCGCCGGGCGAACGCGGCCGCTGCCAGCAGGGGCGCTGACACGTTCCGCGAGCGCCTTAAAGACCAGGTGGCGAGAATAGGCCTGCGCCCAGAACCCAACCTCGCGCCCGCCTCGGTGGTACGTCGGCCGGATGATGCGGCCTTCCTTGGGAAGGTCCATAACGAGCTGGTACAGGACGTTTCGGAACTGCGCGCCCACATCCGCGAGCACCTCCGCCGTCCCGGTAAGCCGATCAGGTTCACGCAGGACCTCGGCTGCGCGCTCGGTGATCCGAGCGACATCCGCCGTTGGCCAGTACGGGACATTCCGGGGCGGCCGGGCACGCTGTTGACGCCCAGCGGCCGTGCTGGTCCGCCACAGATGCTCGGCGTCGGCCACAATGACGGTCCCGTCAGAAAACTCGACCTCATAACATGGGCGCCCGTACATGACTGGAGTCGCCGCAGTTACCTTGCATGCGTGACCATGCTCATCGAAGACCTCGCCGCCGACCTGGACCTCACCCATCGTGGTCCAGCCATCCGGTGTCGGGATCGGCGTGTCGAGAGCGAGCGCTTTCCCCGCCCCAGTCGCTCCGGCTATCAGCAAGTGCGGCATCTTGGCCAGGTTCGCGACGACGGTGCGGCCCTCGACGTCCTTGCCCAGGCCCACGATCATCGCGTGGTGGTCGTTCACCGCTACCGGGGAGCGGAGCACGTCGCCAAGGCTGACGATCTCGCGGTCGGTGTTCGGGATCTCGACGCCGATCGCGGACTTGCCGGGGATCGGCGAAAGGATGCGCACGTCGGCGCTCTTCACCGCATACGCGATGTTCTTGGATAGCTGCGTGACCCGCTCGACCTTGACCGCCGGGCCGAGCTCGATTTCGTACCTGGTCACAGTCGGGCCCCGGGTGAAGCCCGTGACCTGCGCGTCGACGTCGAACTGCTCGAGTACTCCGCTCAGCGCGGCGACCATCGCGTCGTTGGCGCGGGTGCGCATCTTCGGCGCGCTCCCCGGGCGAAGCAGCGCGGCAGGCGGAAGCGTGTAGCTGCCGTCAGCCGATGCGGTGAGGGTGAGCTGCTCGGAACCGCGGATCCCGGCACGGGCTGGGGCCCCGGGGTCACGCTGCCCGGCGGTGCCACGCGATCCGCCGCGGTCGCCTGGCCTTGGCCCGAACCCAAGTGCGTCGAGCAGGTCGTCGGTGCCGCCTTCGCCGGTTGCCGCGTCCTGGCCGGTGCCGTGCTGGCCTTTGCCCGGCCGGCCGGCACCGTGGTCAGCGTCGTCCTCGTGCGGCACGGCGGAAAGCGCGGCGGCGCGCGCCGCCGCGTCTCCTGCCAGCGACGCCGGACGGCCCTGGCCGACGCCGCCGCCGGACAGCAGCGGAGTGTCGTAAGGCTTCTCGTGCTCGCCATGTTCTATGGCGGCCCTGCGCGCCCGTGCGCCGCGCAGGAGGTGGCCGCGCTTGGCGCCCTTTCCCACGGCCGGGGTGCCCTGCGGATCGGCGGCTGGGTCCTGCGTGCCGCCCGCTGCGCCGCCCGCGCTTTGCTGGTCACCTCGCACGAAGCCGTGCAGGTCGGCGAGCCGCTCGGGAATCCGGTGCACCGGTGTGGCGGTGATGACGAGCAGGCCGAAGACACAGAGCAGGGCGAGCAGCGGCGCGGCGATCCAGGACGTGACGGCCGCGACGAGCGGAGCCGACACGAAGAAGCCGATGATGCCCCCCGCCGAGCGCATGACGGCGGCGCCCGCGGTCGGCGGCGGCGTGCCATTGGCGATGTGCACGAGGCCAAGGCCCCCGACGATCAGCGCCGACCAGCCGATCACCATCCGGCCCGTTTCCGCGTTACGGTCCGGGTGGCGCAGGTACCGCCACGAGAGCAGGGCGAGCAGGAGCGGCACCAGCCACGCGGCCGAGCCGAAGGCGCCGCTCACCAGCGCCCACAGCGCGCGGCCCGCGCCGCTGCCGAGGTGCCACCAGATAGCCGCGGCGGTGACGATCGCCGCGCCGAGGATGGCCAGGCCGATGCCGTCCCTGCGGTGGAGCGGATCCAGGTCGCGGGCGCCGCGCCCGATCGCCCGCACCGCGAAACCGAGGCCATGCGCCGCGACCATCCAGGCGGCAGCGAGGACGTGCCCGATCCAGCCGAACATGATCAGGAACGGGTCACTCTGCCGCCGCGCGGCCGCGCTCTGCCGCCCGCGGCCTGTGCCCTTGCCGCGCGGGCGGTTGCCATTTGGCGGACGCCGACCCGACTGCCTTCGGTCCTGCCTGCCAGCCTGGCTCCCGGATCGGGTGCGCGACCCATTGCGCGAGCCATTGCGCGAGCCGTTGCGCGAGCCGGCCGCAGGATCGCGGCCAGCTCGGCCCGATGGACCGGCCGGCATGCGGGCAGCGCTTCGCGGCGCACGGGTCGCCATGATTTCAACGGTACTGAAGGACCCTTTAGCGCCCAAACGCATCGGCGGGCGTGTCGCGAAGATTGTCATACTCGCAGTCACGACCTGGCGTTCACGTCACGGCTCGCGCACGGCGTTCCTGCTCGTGCTCGTCCCGCAGCCGGGTTTCCAGAATGATCAGGTCCGGTGCCTCGACCGAGATGGTCGCGCCGTCCCAGAACATCCGCCGCGCGATCCACCCAGGACCGGTCGTCCGCTTACCGATCATCCACTTCGGGTAGGTCCAGGCGATGCGATCCGGTTCGCGCGCCCCGAACCATGGTACGGAGTTCAGCCGGGCCGGCGAGTTGCGGATCTACCGGCAGCGGCACGCCGTCCCCGACCCCGGCGGCGGCACGCCGTCCCCGACCCCGGCGGCGGCTCGCCGTCACCAAGCCCGGCAGCACGGATGAGCCGTCCGATATGTCATGATTTGCGTGCCTGGGCGGGCCCTGCGCGCCGCTTGGGGATGCCGGTTTCATGATCGCGGTAACTTTTCCGCCGTATCCGCCGAAAAAGTACCGCGATCATGAAATGCAGGCGTCGGCGCGGCGCTGACGTCTGCCGTGTGGCATAACAACACGGCGCTGACGTCTGCCACGTGGCACACCAACACGGCGCTGACGTCTGCCACGTGGCACACCAACACGGAACTGCGGAAGTTCCGGGCGCACCCCAGGCCGGCAAGGCCCCACAGCCACCGCCGGCACCCCCATCACGGAACTGCGGAAGTTCCGGGCGCACCCCAGGCCGGCAAGGCCCCACAGCCACCGCCGGCACCCCCATCGCGCGGGAAACCAAGGCACCTTCCATGATCGCGGTATCTTTTCCGCCCATACCGCGGAAAAGATACCGCGATCATCGGCTCAGGGTCCTGACCGACCGGGTTTCCCAGGCACGTAGCTCAGCTGGCGAACTTTCCTGGATCTAAGCTCCGGCTTCTTGCCCCAGCGATGGCCCACGGCTGGGGTACCAGCCGCAGCAACGCGCCATCGCTGGGGCTGGGCTCAGCCGCCTGAGCGCGCTGGGCAGGGTCAGAGCTCTACCACGACCGGGATAATCATGGGGCGGCGGCGGTAGTTCTCGTTGACCCACCGGCCGACCGTACGGCGGACGAGCTGGCGAAGCTGGTGCGTGTCGTTGATGCCGTCGGCCGCGGCGTAGGCGAGGGTCTCCTCGATCAGCGGCCGCACGTCCACGAACGCCGCGTCGTCGATACCCGAGCCGCGCGCGTGGATCTCCGGACCGCCGACCAGCTTGCCAGTTGTCGAGTCGACCACCACGACGACGGAGACGAGCCCCTCGTCGCCGAGAATCCGCCGGTCCTTCAGCGACGACTCGGTCACCTCACCCACCGAGAGCCCGTCCACGTACACGTAGCCGCACGGCACCGCGCCCGCGATCGACGCCTGCCCGTCCACGAGGTCCACCACGACGCCGTCCTCGGGGATGACGATGCCACGGCGCGGCACCCCGGTCAGCTCGGCAAGCTCCGCGTGCGCCCGCAGATGCCGCCACTCGCCGTGCACGGGCATGAAATTGGACGGGCGGGTGAGGTTGAGCACGTAGAGCAGTTCGCCGGCCGGGGCGTGCCCGGACACGTGCACGAGCGCGTTGCCCTTGTGCACGACCCGCGCGCCCCACCGCGTCAGCCCGTTGATCACCCGGTAGACAGCGGTCTCGTTTCCCGGGATCAGCGAGGACGCCAGGATCACCGTGTCGCCTTCGACGACGCGGATCTGGTGATCACGGGTGGCCATCCGGGAAAGCGCGGACATCGGCTCGCCCTGCGACCCGGTGGAGACGAGCACGATCTGGTCGGGCGGCAGGTCGTCGACCTCGCGCACGTCCACCATCAGCCCGCCAGGAACGCGCAGGTAGCCGAGATCGCGCGCGACGCCCATGTTGCGCACCATCGACCTGCCCACGAACGCCACCTTGCGGCCGTGGGTTGCCGCGGCGTCGAGCACCTGCTGCACCCGGTGCACGTGGCTCGCGAAGCACGCCACGATGACACGCTTCTCCGCGGTCGCGAACACGTCGGCCAGCACGGGCGCGATTGCCCGCTCGCTGGTCACGATTCCCGGCACCTCGGCGTTCGTGGAGTCGGACATGAGCAGGTCGATGCCGTCGCCGCCCAGCCGCGCAAATCCCGCGAGGTCGGTCAGCCTGCCGTCGAGCGGCAACTGGTCCATCTTGAAGTCGCCGGTGTGCAGCACCAGCCCAGCGGGCGTGCGGATCGCGACGGCGAGCGCATCCGGGATGGAATGGTTGACCGCGAAGAATTCAAGATCAAAGCTCCCGAACGACTGCCGGGTGCCCTCCGCCACCACAACGGTGACCGGATCGATGCGGTGCTCGGTCAGCTTGCTCGCCACCAGCGCAAGCGTGAGCCTCGACCCGACGAGGGGGATGTCCCTTCGCTCACGCAGCAGGTAAGGCACCGCTCCGATGTGATCCTCGTGCGCGTGGGTGAGGACAAGCGCGTCCACCGCGTCGAGCCGGCCCCTGATGTAGTCGAAGTCGGGCAGGATCAGGTCGACGCCTGGCTGGTCGGATTCTGGGAAAAGGACACCGCAGTCCACGATGAGGAGCCGGCCACCGTACTCGAACACCGTCATGTTCCTGCCGATCTCACCGAGACCGCCCAGTGGCACGATGCGCAAGCCGTTAGGGAGAAGGGGTGGTGGGGCGGTGAGTTCGGGGTGCGGATGGCTCACGCGGCCGTCCCCGGGATCTTGACTTCGCCGGCCACCAGGTCGGTGCTCAGCCGATCGACCTCGGCTGCCGTCGCGTCCGTCAGCGGGCTGCGAACGGAGCCGCCAGGCTGGCCAAGCAGCCCGAGCGCCGCCTTTGTCATGATCACTCCCTGGTTGCGGAACATGCCCGTGTACACGGGCAGAAGGCTGCGGTGGATCGCCAGGGCGCGGTTCACGTCACCCGAGGCGTGCGCGTCGATCATGTCGTGCAGGCGGTCGCCCACCACGTGGCCCACCACGCTGACGAAACCGCATGCGCCGACCGACAGCCACGGCAGGTTCAGCATGTCCTCGCCGCTGTAGAAGGCAAGGCCGGTGACGGTCATGACCTCCGAGCCCGCGCCCAGGTCGCCCTTGGCGTCCTTGACCGCGACGATCCTTGGATGCTCGGCCAGCCGGATCAGCGTCTCGGTGGCGATCGGCGTGCCGGTCCGGCCCGGGATGTCGTACAGGATGACCGGCAGTCCGGTGGAGTCGGCGACGGCGGTGAAATGCCGGTACAGGCCGGCCTGCGGCGGCTTGTTGTAGTAAGGAGTCACGACGAGCAGGCCGTGTGCGCCCGCACGCTCAGCCTGCCTGGCCAGCTCGATCGTGTGCGCGGTGTCGTTGGTGCCCACGCCGGCCAGGACCGTCGCCCGGTCCCCCACGGCTTCGAGCACCGTGCGAAGCAGGCGTTCCTTTTCCGCGTCCGTCGTGGTGGGCGATTCGCCCGTGGTTCCGCTGATCGCGAGGCCGTCGTTGCGCATGTCGTCAACGAGGTAGGCGGCGAGCGTGGCGGCGCCGTCGTAGTCGAGGGAGCCGTCGGCCGTCATCGGCGTGACCATGGCGGTCAGCATCCGGCCGAACGGCGGAGCTTGCGTACCTGTCATACCCGAACGCTACCCGCACGCGGCCGGTGGCGGCAGGCATCAACCGAGGCCGGCTGGGGGCCGGGCACCGGATGGTGGCACGTTTTCCGTGGTAAGGCCTGGGTACCGCGGGAGTCCGCGAACCTGCCCCGCGCGGCAAGGCGCGGCCGACGTGGGCTCGGGGGTACCCACGTCAACCGCGTCTATCTGCTCATCGGTACCGGCGAGGGCATCGTTACGCACAGAGCGCCAGAGATATCAATGCGTGACTGCCGCGCCACATCCGCCCGCCTGTCGCCCGGCGTTGGGGATTTTCGGGCAATCCGAACTCCAGCCGGGTTTCTTACGTGACTGCCGTTGAGAGATCGCGTCCGGGGCTGTGTGGCCCCTGTCGCGCCGAGGGGCTTGACACGGGTGGCAGCAAGGGGTGAAGCGTTTGTTCCACGATGCGAGCAGGCTGACCTTGGTTGCCCTCGGCACCTGGACCGTGACCGCCGTGCTCGGGGTCAACTTGTTGCTTCGGGGCAAGGCCTACCGGCTCTTCCTGTATGCCGCGGTGGGCCGGGCGCCAGCCGGGGGCCGGCCTCCGGTTGTCCGCGCCATCCTGATGGCACTGCATCTGCTCTGCGCGGTCGCCGGCCTCGCCGCATGGACGGCTTACGCCCTGTCCGACCGCGCCGTCTTCGCAGATGTTGCGCTGAGCCTGCTCGGCGTGATCGCCCTGCTCGGCATCGGCGTCGTCGACCGCTGGCGAAACGGCTACGGCAGGCACGCCCGTCCCGCTGTGGCCGGGCGTGGCTTCCCCGTCTGGTCGGCAACCCTCCATGTCGGCATCGCCACAACGACGCTCGTTCTTGTCGCGCTCATCACACTGCTCAACGTCGGCGGGTGAGCCGCCGCGCCGGCGGGTGAGCCGCCGCGCAACGCCGGCGGGTGAGCCACCGCGCCGGCGGCCCGGTACATGTCACCGCTGAATCCTCAGCACAGGTTGGCTGCGCGCTCCTGCAAAGGGCTCACGTCCGCGGGCTCGCCCGTGCCATCCTGCGACTGGATCTGTATCGCGGTGATCGACGGATAGCCCAGCTTGAGCGCCGGAAGGTTGAGCGCGTAGATACGGGCGCCGCCTCCCGCGGTCTTGAACGTGTAGGCGTTGGAGCGCGCGATGCAGCGCACCCAGCCGGACGACACGGTGAGCGGCCAGTCCGAGCCGAGTTCGGCCTGGGTGACCAGCGCTGCATGCGTGCTGCCCGTGGTGGCGGGGGTGCTCGGCGCAACTGACGGCTGTGCCTGCGGCGGGCTCGCCGGGGCGCTGCTCGGCGCGGTGGGCAGGCTCGGCTGCGGCGCGGCCGCCGACGCGGTCGCCGTCGCAGGGGCGGCCGCGGGCGGCTTCACCTTCTGGGCTCCGCTGCCGGTGGCGGCGAGCGCGATGACCACGGCGACTACAGCGGCGGCGACGACCGCGGCGCCAGCGATGATCTTACGGTTCCGCCACGGCGGCTGGCGCACACCACGGCCGCTGTGGGCTCCATTCGGCATCACATCCCGGACCATATCCGCCCAGCCCATGCGACGCCGAACGTCTCGCAAGATCTCCGCATATGCCGTGCCGGCCCTGACAAGACCCGCCCGCCCTTGGGGGCGTTGCCCTACTGCTGATTTTGCCAGGCTGTCAAGGGCGGCGGCAGAACCGAATGTGATTCTGTGGGTAACTGGGCGGTCGGATCTGCGTGGCCAGTCCCGCGCGGGTCAGAACACCGGGATGTCCTCCGGGTTGATGTCCGGCGACATCCACGCCCTCGATGTCCAGCTCTACCCGGGCCTGGCCGCGGTCTGACCCGGGCAAGCGGCGTCCTGTTGGGGCACCGTACGACTAACCGTACGACTAATCGTGCCGTCAGCCCACGCGCTGAGCCAGCAGGTTCTTGTCCCAGACCATGATCGTGTACTGGCCGACGTGGTAGGTGCGCACGGGCCGGCCGAACTTCGCCCGCACGGAGCCGTAAGGGACCCAATAGTGAAAGAACCCCGGCTGGCTGTCGAAGACGACAAAGTCGGCCCAGTGCGAACGCGGGTCATACCACGACTGCTTCGATTCCCAGCTGTCCCACCGCACCGTCGTCGGGAGCACCGCCCTGATCGTGACACGGCCCCCGGTGTCGGCCGTGACGATGCTGGCCTCCCAGTAGCCGCCCAGGCCGTATGTCAGGTCATGGGCGGCCAGCCATGACGCAAGCCGTTCATTGGCCGGCGCGACCGCTGGCTGGGCCGCTTCATGCGCGAGGCCGAGCCCGTAGCCGATCAGCACCGCCAGCAGCACCCGCGCGAGCTTGGTGCCGCGGATTCGCGGTGCGAGCGTGCGCCCCGCGAGCGCGGCGCCGAACGGCAGTACCACCGCCATCTCCCGCGCGTTCAGCACCCCGGTGGCCAACGTGCTCGGCAGGTACGCAGCCACGTTCGCCGCCACCGCGACTGCTAATACCTGGTCGACCAGGTTCGCCCCCGCCAGAAACCGACACGCCACCAGCCACAGCGCCCAGGCCACCAGCGCCACCCCGGCCAGGTGCACCGCGGCAAGAACCAGCCCGGCACCGTGCGGCAGCGCGAAGGTCAGCCCGGCGCCCGGATACAGCCCGTTGAAGCCAGCGCCGAACAGCGCCAGCAGTCCCTGGGCCGTGATCCCGGCGTGGGCGGGCAGCTTGCTGGCCGCGGCGAGGCCATACGGGACCGAGTGGAGGAGGTACCCGCCCTCGTCGCGGATCAGCCTGGCCACGATCCACGAAACACCCACAGCAACGAGGGCCGCGCCGGCCAGGGACAGCTCATACCACCGCGCCGCCAGCACCCGCCGGACCCGGCTGGCCCGATCGCCGACCGGCCCCCGATTGCGCCGCAGATCCCGGACCACGCGCACGGCGCACACCAGCACCAGCGGCGCGACCCCCACCAATAGCACGAGGGAATCGGCGACCAGGACCCACGCCAGCGCCGCGCCTGCCGCCACCGGCACGTACCACCGGTGCCTGGCCCGGTCCAGCATCAGCCAGATCAGCAGGAGAGGCACGGACGTCCCGATGTGCCCCACAGACAACAGCAGGGCGAAGACGCCCACACCAAGCTGCGGTGCCAGCATGATCCCGGCCGCCAGCAGCACCCGGACCGCGGCGCTCCTGCCGGTCGCGTTCCCCTTGGCCAGCAGCGCTGCGAGCAGTACCGCAAGCGTGTAGGTCATCGCCGCCGCGACGTGCGCCGTATCCGGGTTCAGCCCGCGGACAAGCTCCACCAGCACGTACTGCGGAAGCTCGGTCGTGTAGAACGACACATCCGACATGGCCCAGCCGTGCAGCAGCAGGTTGCCGTGCAGCATGTCCGACGCCATCAGCAGGATGTTCGCTTCGTCCGAGTTCTCCGGATAGGTGCGCGACAACCGCAGGTAGGTGAAAAAGAGCGCGGCGCCGGCTACGACGAACAAGATCGGCGCGATCCAGCGTCCGCCGCGCGCCCGCCAGGTCTGCGCCCTGGCCGCGAGCCGTCCGCCGGACGGGGCTGGCGACGGCGCCGTGGGTGTGTCCGGGGAACGGACGGCTCCGGCCACTCCTACCGCCGCTGGCCTTGGGTCAGGCGTCACCGGGTCAGGCATCGGCACTGTGGGCCAGCGAGAGCATGCCAGCAGACTACTTACCAGCCCTGTCATGACGCTGCAGACGCATGCTTCTCAGCTGTTTCTAAGCTGCGCCAGCGGCACGTGGGCAGCGTCCGCCGGATAGTGTGTCACCTTCGTATCCGGAGCGCGCCTGTTCCCCATGATGGTCCCGCAAGCGGAACGGGCGATCGGTGCGCTGACAGCACGGCGGCCCTGACGTCGCCGCGCCTTCCGAGGGAGGAAGATGTCCTGGCCAGGAGCGTGCCGGTCGGCGCAGGACGACGCGAGCCGCGGCGGAGGCTCCCCGTGCGCCTGACGTCAGCCGCGGACAAGCGTGCGATCAAGGCAGCCGCCGGCGCATCTGCCTTGGTGCCTGGCGCTGCGATCTGGTCGAAGACGAACCGGGCCGCTCTCCCAGGCCTGGTCGCCCTCGTGGGGGCAGTCAGCTTCGTCATAGTGCGCTGGCTGCGGGCCCACCGCGACATCAGCGCGTTCATCAATCTCGGCAATCATTTCGCGAATGCCACCCAGCTGCCGAAGGGCGTGCATCCCCTGGCGACCTATGGCTACGACGGCCAGTTCTTCTACCGCCTTGCCCTCGATCCAGCCAACCTCCACCACACCGCGTTCGGCATCACCATGGACCAGCCCTACAGGTACACGCGGATTGGCTATCCGGCACTTACCTGGCTGATCTCGCTGGGCCAGCACCAGAATGTGCCCGTCGCCCTCATCGCGGTCAACGTCCTGGCCGTCGCTGCCCTGGGCGTGCTCGGCGGGCTGTTCGCCCGCCAGTCCGGCCGTCACGCCCTGTGGGGGCTGGTGCTGCCCGCCTATTTCGGACTCCTCACCAGCCTCGGCCGTGACACTGCCGAGCCGCTCGCCGCGGCCTGCCTGCTCGGCGGGCTGCTCGCCTACCGCCGACGGCGCCCGGCGGCGGCCACGGTGCTGTTCGCCTATGGGGCCCTCACCAGGGAAACCGTCCTGGCGGTCCCCGCCGCTATCGCGATCATCCGGCTGGCTCAGATGGCCCGCCGCCGGGCCAGGCCCGGGACCGACGACCTGGCCTGGGCGGTGCCCATGGCCATCTTCGCCGGGTGGCAGCTCGTGGCGATGGCCGCCACGGGAGAACTGCCCCTTTTCGCGGACAGCGGCCGCAACGTTGGACCGCCTTTCGCTGCCGCCCTCCACGCGGTGCTGTATAACTTCAGCCACATAGTCACCAAGAATGGCGAGCTGGACACCTGGCTCCTCGAGTTCACCGCCCTTGCCATCCTCGCCATCGCCGCGCTCCTGGCGCTGCGCGCCACGACCGCGCCGGCCCACGAACGCCTCGCTTTCGTGTTCTACCTGGCCCTGGCCTGCGCCCTGACCCCCACCATCTGGAGCAGCTACGTCGCCGACTTCCGGTCGCTCATCGAGGTGTACCTGCTCGCCGTGATCATTCTCCTGGCCACCCCAGTGCGCCAGCTCGCAATGGCGCTATGGCCAGGCCGGCGCGGTGGACGACGGGATTGGCTGCGCCGGCATCGCGGGCTTCGAGCTGCTCAAGCCAGCCGGCGAGCACACGACCTGACCGGCCGTGACGAGATGGCGTGACGAGTCACAGCCCGAGGCCCCGTCCGATGATCTCCTTCATGATCTCGGTGGTCCCGCCGAAGATCGTCTGAACTCTTGTGTCCATGTACGCGCGCGCGACCGGGTATTCGAGCATGTAGCCGTAACCCCCGTGCAGCTGGACGCACCTGTCCACCACACGGTTGCACAGTTCAGTGTTCCACCACTTGAGCATGGAGGCCTCCTCCGCGCTCAGCTCGCCGGCGTTGTGCTCGGTGATGGCCCTGTCGGTGAAGGCGCGGGCGACGGCAAGCTCGGTGGCGATCTCCGCGAGGACGAACCTGTTGTGCTGGAATTTCCCGATCGGCCGCCCGAACGCCTGCCGCTGCTTGCAGTATTCAAGTGTCTGCTCGAAGACAGCTTCCGCACCCGCGAGCGCGGTGGCGCCGATCGCGACGCGCTCCCGCGGCAGGTTCTGCATCAGGTAGATGAAACCCATGCCCGGCTCACCAAGCAGGTTCTCCTTGGGGACCCGCACGTCGGAGAAGAACAGCTCCGACGTGTCCTGGGCATGCAGGCCAACCTTCTCCAGGTTTCTGCCGCGCTCGAACCCGGCCATGCCGCGCTCGACCACGAGCAGGCTGATGCCACGGTGCCCCGCGTCTGCGTCGGTCTTGGTCATGACGATGACCAGGTCGCACAACTGCCCGTTGGAGATGAAGGTCTTCTGCCCGTTCAGGAGATAATGATCGCCGCAGTCCTCGGCCGTGGTGCGGATGCCCTGCAGATCGCTGCCCGCCTCAGGCTCGCTCATCGCGATCGCCGTGATGATCTCGCCGCTGCAGTAACCAGGGAACCAGCGGTCCCGCTGCTGTTCGGTGCACAGCCGGAGGAAGTACTGGCCGTTGATGTCGTTGTGGACCGAGAAGCCGGGACCGTGTGCGCCGGCCCGCGACATCTCTTCGTTGAAGATCACGTAATACCGGTAGTCCGGATGCCCGCCGCCGCCGTAGCGCTCCTCGAAGTCGATGCCGAGCAGACCGGCGCGGCCGGCCGCCAGCCACACGTCACGTGACACGATGCCGTCACGGTCCCACTGGTCGTGGTAGGGCTCGATCTCCTTGGCGATGAACGCGCGCACCATGTCACGGAAGGCGTCGTGTTCGGAGGTGAAGATGTCCCTTCGCATGGCAGCCGCGCTCCGTTTCCGCCGGTTAGATGCGGCGAATCGAATGTAACACCACACTTACCAGCGTCCCCATAATGATCCATAACGGCTGCGCATGGTGGCGTCGCCGCAATCTGTGGACCCGCCCGCCGGCAGCCAAGGACGTTATCCACAAAATCCCGTTCACCCCTCGCGAACCCGTTGACAACGTGCCAAGATCGTCAGTAGGGTGCCGCCCCCATGGGCGGGTGGGTCTTGTAAGGGGAAGGGCGCGTCCAGGGCAGGACCGCGGCTGCCGCGCAGCCGTTCGGGATCATTTGCGGGTTACGCGGCGTTCGGCGCGGGGAGATACGGCGCCCACTGGGGATCTCCGTCGTGGTGGGCACCGATCAGCCGCCAGTGCACGCCGCGTGGTACCGCCGGCGCGGCGCGCAGGCTCCAGCCGAGTTCTTCGAGCAACCGGTCGGCCTTGCGGTGGTTGCACGCCATGCAGGAGGCGACGCAGTTCTCCCAGGCGTGCTTGCCGCCGCGGCTGCGGGGCACCACGTGGTCGATTGTCTCTGCGCGGTGGCCGCAGTAGGCGCACCTGTAGTCGTCCCTGCGCATGAGCGCGGCCCGGGTCAGCGGCACCCGGTGCCGGTACGGTACCCGCACGTACCGGCGGAGCCTGATGACGGAGGGAACCGCCAGCGCGATCGAGGCCGCATGCAGTACGGCGCCGGAGGCGTCGTCGTGCACCACGTCTGCTTTGTCGCCAAGCACCAGGCAGACCGCGCGGTGCAGACACAGCGTCGTCATTGGCTCATACGTGGCGTTGAGCAGCAGAACTCGTCGCAACAGCACCTCCACGCGAGCACACCCAGGCGGGTCAGGAGTCAGCGTCGCCAGATGCGCCCGAGATCCAGTGTGTCCGGTGAGATGTGCATCCGCTACCCCATATGCCAACGGGGCGTGTCCATCGCATGTCGGCGGCAAGCGCGGCGGCGGGCTGTGGCCAGGGCTGGACGCCCGATCACATCTGGTCTCCGGTTAGGGTGCGAGCCATGACCCGACCGCGCTATCCACTGTCGCGACGCCTGTCTCTAACCGAGGATCTTCACGGTCATCTGGTGAACGACCCTTATCGATGGCTGGAAGACGGGGCCAGCGAGGAGACCCGCACCTGGCTGTCCGCACAGGAGGAGCTCTTCGCCGCCACCGCAGCCACCTGGCCGGGCCGCGAGCGGTTCGCCGCCCGGACCAGAGAACTGATGGATGCCGGGTACGTCAGCCCGCCGGCCTGGCGGGCGGAACACCAGTTCTTCATGCGCCGCTCCGCGTCGCAGGAGCACGCGGTCCTTACCGTTGGCACGAGCGCGGCCGAGCCAGGCAGCGCTGCTGCGGAACGCGTCCTGCTCGACCCGATGGAGATCGACCCGTCCGGCTCCACGACGCTCGATTCCTGGCAGCCGGACAAGGAGGGCAGGCTGCTGGCCTACCAGCTATCGGAGGGCGGCGACGAGGAGTCGTCCCTGCGGATCATGGACGTATCGAACGGCCAGATTGTCGACGGGCCGATCGACAGGTGCCGCTACTCCCCCGTGGCCTGGCAACCCGGTGGAAAGGCCTTCTACTACGTCCGCAGAATGCCCCCGGACGCGGTCCCACCGGGCGAAGATCAATACCACCGTCGCGTCTACCTGCATCAGGTCGGCACGTCGCCCGAGCAGGATGTGATGATCTTCGGTGCGGGCATGGAGAAGACCAACTACTACGGTGTGTCGGTCAGCTTGGACGGCCGCTGGCTGATGGTGGCGGCATCGCGCGGCACCGCGCCGCGCAATGACCTCTGGCTCGCCGACCTGGCCGGCTGCGATCCGGCCGTGCCCGAGTTCGTCGTGGTGCAACAGGGTCTCGACGCCCAGACCAGCGCACACGCAGGCCGGGACGGCCGGCTGTACATGTTCAGCGACTACGGTGCGCCACGCGGCCGGCTCGCGGTCACCGACCCGGCCGACCCCGGGCCGGACTCGTGGCGTGACTTGATCAGCGAGGACCCCGAGGCGGTGCTGACCGACTACGCCATCCTGGATGGCCCGGAGCTAGCCGAACCGGTGCTGCTCGCACGGTGGACCCGCCACGCGATCAGCGAGATCACCGTGCATGACCTGGCGAGCGGGCAGCGAACCGGTTATGTGCCGCTGCCTGGTCTCGGTTCGGCAAGCGGGATCAGCGAGCGCCCGGAGGGCGGCCACGAGGCGTGGTTCAGCTATACCGATCACACCACCCCCGCCGCCGTGCACCGGTACGACGCGCGAACCGGTGAGACGACGCTGTGGCGCAGCCCGCCCGGTGAAGTGCGGGTGCCGGCGGTGCAGGCACGGCAGGTGAGCTACCGGTCGGCGGATGGCACCGAGGTCCGGATGCTCGTGATGTCGCAGCCCGGGGCCGACCCTGAGACCGCGGATACGGCCGGCCCGGATGGCGGCACCGCGCGGGCCGCGGGCCCTGGTGAGAATGCCGCGGGCGCTGGCGGGACTGCCGCGGCCAGGCCGCGGCCGGCCATCCTCTACGGCTACGGCGGGTTCGGGATCAGCCTGACCCCGGCGTATTCCGCGAACATCCTCGCCTGGGTCGAGGCGGGGGGCGTGTACGCGGTAGCCGGCCTGCGCGGTGGCAGCGAGGAGGGTGAGGACTGGCACCGCGCCGGGATGTTCGAGCACAAACAGGACGTCTTCGACGACTTCCACGCCGCGGCCGAGAAGCTGATCACCGATGGCTGGACAACACCGCAGCAGCTGGCCATCTCCGGCGGCTCGAACGGCGGTTTGCTCGTCGGTGCGGCGATGACGCAGCGGCCGGACCTCTACGCCGCCGTCGTGTGTTCCGCGCCGCTGCTCGACATGGTGCGATACGAGAAATTCGGGCTCGGCCAGACCTGGAACGTCGAGTACGGCAGCGCGGACGATCCGGAGCAGTTCGGCTGGCTACTCGCCTACTCGCCCTATCACCATGTGCGCGAGGGCACGTCCTACCCGGCAACGCTCTTCACCGTGTTCGGCTCCGACACCAGGGTTGATCCGATGCACGCGCGCAAGATGTGCGCGGCGCTTCAGCACGCGACCGCCTCCGATCTCCCCGTTCTGCTCAGATCCGAGTCAGAGGTCGGTCATGGGGCGCGTGCCATCAGCCGCGCGGTTTCGCTTTCCGCGGACACCCTCGCTTTCCTCGCCCACGAAACCGGCCTCGCCGTCGAGGAGTGATCTCGGCGAGGAGCGCGAGCGTCTCCGGGTCACCCGGGTGCAGCGTGAGCGAGCGCTCGGCGTCGTCTCTCGCCGCCTTCAGCCGCCCCGCCGCCTTGTGCGCGACGGCCCGGTTGAACAGCAGGCACGAATCCTCACCCTGTTCGAGTGCGCGAGTCAGGTCGGTGACCGCCGCGTCCGGGTCACCCACCTCGAGCCGGAGCGCGGCACGGCTCGCCCACGCCGCGGACAGGCCAGGCTGGGCCGCGACGGCCGCGTCGAATGCGGCGAGGGCAGCGGCCACCCGTCCGCCTGCGGCTTCAAGCTGCCCGAGGATACACAGCAGGTAAGGGTTACCAGGATCCCTCGCGAGGCCGGCGTTCACATCTGGCCATGCCGCAGCGCCGTCGTCGCGTGCGGCGAGTATCCCGGCCCGGTTGACGTAGGCGTCGAGGAAGTCGGGGTCGAGCTCGAGCACCCGGTCGAGGTCGGCGAGCGCCACGTCCTGTTCGCCGCGCCCGGCGAGCAGGTCGGCGCGGTTGTAGTGCAACTCAGGGAAGGGCAGTGACAGCCGCTCTGCCTCGGCATAGGCGGCGAGCGCGTCGTCGTCACGGCCGAGCAGGTGCAGCAGGTTGCCGCGTTCGAAGTGGTATTCCCCGTACGTCGGGTCGAGCGCGATGAGAGCGTCGTGGCCCGCAAGTGCCGCAGTCAGCGCGCCCTTCATCGTGAGCAGGCGGGCACGGTTGGCGAGCAGGGAACAACGGTCCAGCGGATGGCTGCCGGCCGGGAGATCACGATCGAACAGTTCGAGGCCCTCGCCCACGAGCTTGAGCGCACGGTCGGGGTTGCCACTGCGCATCTCCACCAGGGCGAGCCCGTTCATGCCGAAGGCGAGGTTGAACGCCCGGTCGGCCGCATCGGGCAGCGCGCGTGCGAATGCGATCGCCTCGTTGATCCACGGCTGGGCCGCCACCGGGTCCCGGCGGGACACATCGTGGTGGCGGGCATACAGCATGGCGGTCTCGTACGCGGCCGCGGCGTGCATGCCAGGGTCTGTGGATGCCCTCCGGGCCTCGTCATACAGCGCCTCGGCCTCGACGCCGCGGCCCAGCGCCGCAAGCGAGGCGGCGGCCAGCGACGTGAACAGCCACCAGTGAGCCGGGTCGCGCTCGGGCCTGGTGAGCCCTCGGCCACGTGCGCCAAGGTCGGTGACGGCCGCGTGGAAACCGGTCGCGAAACAGTGCCCGGCGGCCGCCGCGAGCGCTCGCACTCCCCCGCCCGCCGGATCGCTGCCTCGTTCCCGGTGGTACGGGATGGCACCGAGCCGCGCGGCCGACTCGCCACCGCCCGCAAGCTCGTCAGCGCGTGCGTCATGTAACTGGGCCCGCGCGGCCGCACCGAGACCCGCATACGCTCCGAGCAGCGCCGGGTCGTCCGACACGCCATCGCCGCGGACAAAACGCGCGGCGAGAGACGCGGCGTCACCGCCACCGGCCGGCTCGGCGCCGCGCGACGCCGTCTCGCGGCCTGCGCTGGGTGCCACGCGACGGGGTCTCGGCGCCCACCGCACTCGCGCCCTGCCCGGGCGCCGGATCCAGCGCCGCCGTGGCCGGCGCCCCCGGGTCCTGCGCCGGCACATAGACCCATACGGCGTGCGCGGCCAGAGCGTCGCCGAGAGCGTCGTCGAGAGGGTCACGAGCCGCGGATGGTGGCGCTTGGCCCCGTGCGCCTGGTGCCGGATCGGTGGAATCTGAACCGGCGCGAGGTCCGGCATCTGGACCGGGGCCAGGTCCGGCAGCTGGACCGGCCCCGCAGGCGACGACCGTCAGCAGCGCCGGGTCAAGCCTGCGTACCAAAACAGCGACAAGCTCGCGATCGCACGGGTCCGCCTGATGCATGTTCTCGATCACCAGCGAGCGTGGCCCACCGCCCAGCCCGAGCAGGTAGTCGCGGAGAAGATCCGTGACACCGTGCGCGAGCCGCCGGGTTCTTAATCGCGGATATATCCGTGTTCGCTCGGCGGGCGGAACTGTTTCCGCCAGGGCCTCCCTGACAATAGGAACCGCGTCTCGAAGTTCGGGTACGAGTGCACGGATCTCTATGTCGTGGCGGTGCGCGAGTGCAGGTTCGGATAACAGGGCCGCTTCAGCGACGGCACGCACGATCGCGCCTCCTGCCGTGTACGGTCCCCGTAGCCTGGCATGGGCGTCGACCGTGGCGATCAGCCGCGGCGGAAGATCCATGGCGGAAATGAGCCGTTCCCGGTCCTCGCGCAAGCCGCCACGCACCGAGAGGTGGCGGAACGGGCTGGTCATGAGACCTCCGTGCAGTTCGTTGCCCCGTGCACTGAATTGAGCCCACGAGGTCTCGTCGCTGGCTTGGCCCAGTTCAATGCGCATCTTCAATGCGCGTCACGACTCACGTCGCTCCGCTTTGCTCCTGGGTGCAGCATCGGCGAGGCGCGATCGCAGCGCACCCGTCCCGCCGGACCAACTTGCTGTCCTGGCAGGACAAGTCCGCTAAGTGAGTTCTGGATCTCCTCCCCCGGCTCGGCCACTTAAGCATTGTCCGAGGTCGAGACCTCCCGACTCGATGTCGCGTTCGTGTCGCTGCGGCGGCGACTGCCGGAGGCGGTGATGGCCATCCCACGGGATACCCAACCGTTGATGTTCGTGTGCCGACCCGACCACCCGCTCGCAGGTCAGCAGCAAGTCGCGCCCAAGTCCCTTGCTGCAGAGGACTTCGTAGGGCCGCCCAAGGGCTCGACCGGGTATGAGGCGGTTGACCGGGTCCTCACCGACACCGGGCACGAGCGGCGGGTCCTCTTCGAGGTCAACGACGCCTTGACCATTCTGGAGTTCGTCGCAGACGGGCTCGGCGTGACTCTCGTTCACGAGTATCTGGCCACCAGCCGGGCGGATCTTCGAGCCATCCCGCTCGCCGACCCGTCCATGACATGGACTCTCGCCACCATCGTGAGCCGCGACCGAGCCACCCCCGCGGCGAGCGCCTTCATCCCCCTCCTGCCGGAAGCAGCAGCGTCCCACGGAGGACATTCGTACTTCGCTGGCCGGTGGTAGCTTGCCTGGGACGGCCGGAACTCGCCGAGCCGCGGCGGCAGGGGAACAGCCGGGTGGCGCGTGTGCCAGGCCGGCCGCGGGGCCGCTCGCCGGCCTGATATGACCCGGCGAGCGACCCAGCGGACCGCCCAACATGTTGGGCCGGCACATCTCGTAGACCGTCACAGCCCACGAGCCTTGGCCGCACCTACCTACCCAACCAGGGCTCACAGGATGTGTCGCCGCATCTCGGGCCTGCTACCTGCTGCAGTGAAGTGTGGTAGCGATTCCGGTCAGCCGCGCCGTGCCCGGCTTGCGCACGATGATCTTCTTCATCACGCCTCCTGAAAGGTGGCAACCACTTCGATGGCGGCGTGTCGGGTCCGCGCTCGATACAAGCTGCAGTATCGCAGTAGCTGTGTGTAAGGTCAAGAATCTATCATATTGATACGGTTTCTTATGGTTTGTCGGATTAGATCAGGGATGATGCTAGTTCACCGATTCACGGCCGACGGGGCATATCACTATTGGTTCGAAGAATCACCGGCTCGCGGTTCCTTGCGGGAGTATCTGGCGCGGGATTCCCGGTTCGCCTTTCCTGTGGCGCCACTCCCTCGGGTATCCGCACGAGACCTCCTCGAACCGCACACCGTCGTGCCACGTGGTGCGCGGGATGTGCAAGTGCCCGTACACCACCACGGTGGCGCCGTATCTGAGGTGCCAGTCAGAGGTGCGCTCGGTGCCGCACCACTGCGCGAATTCCGGGTAGCGCAAGATCCTCGTCGGCTCGCGTACGAGCGGGAAGTGGTTTACCAGCACCGTCGGCAGGCTGGTATCGCGGTCGGCGAGCCTGCGCTGTGTGATCGTGAGCCTGACCTCACACCACGCCTCCCGGCTCGGATGTGGATCCGGGTGGAGCAGCATCTCGTCCGTACACACCACACCCGCCTCGTATGCCCGCGCGAGAGCCGCTTCCTTGGTGGAGGTTCCGTCGGGCCTGAAGGTGTAGTCGTAGAGCACGAACAACGGTGCGATCGTGACCGGCCCGCCGGGGCCATCCCAGACGGGATACGGGTCCTCCGGGGTGATGACGCCCATGCCACGGCACAGTCCCACCAAGTGCCGGTAGCGCTGCTCGCCGCGGAGCTGCAGCGGATCGTCCTTCGGGGTCCACAGCTCGTGGTTGCCCGGTACCCACACCACCTTTGCGAACCGCTGCGTGAGCGTGCGAAGCGCCCACGCGACGTCGGCGATCTGCTCACCGACATCACCGGCCACCACCAGCCAGTCCCCGGCAGATCCCGGCCGCAGCTTCTCGGTGATCTCCCGGTTCTCCGGGAACCCGACGTGGAGGTCGCTGATGGCCAGCAGCTTCGGTGCTGTGGCGGGGGCAGCCGGCATAGATGCGATCGTTACACATCGACCGGCCGGTGGACATCGCGAACAACTCCGCCGCTGGAAGGACCCTGTTCGTTTCGGCCCGGCTGCGAAGCACCTGCCAAGGGCCGTAAGCCGCGTCGCGGCCAGTGATCAAGGACCTTAGCGGTTCGCGCCGCGGCAGCCGTTCAGGAAAATCCAACGTCGCGGCCGGCCGGTCAGCGGGGGCGCGGCCGCTGGCCCACCGCAGCCCATCCGCACGGCGGTTAATGATCAAGGCACGTTACGGATGCGGGATCGGGGTGGCGCATCCGCGGCGCTGTGGTTCCGGCGCCGGTGGCCGACCGGGATCGCCGTGGCGCTGCTCATCCCTTCCGCGGTATCGCTGTGCGCTGGGGTAGCCGCGCTGCTGGCGTTGCCCAGAGGCCCATCCGCCGCACGCGGCGCGTCGGGGCAAGGCCCACCCGACCTAGGCGCTCATCGCCGCGGGGAGCGCGGCGATATGGTCGCGCAGGCCCTGCACCTTGGCCTCGTCTCCGGATTTGGCAACGGCCGCGCACACCAGATCCCTCGCCCGGTTCAGCACGATCTCGGGGCGATGGTCGGTCGGCAGATCCTTGATCGTCTCCTCGCCTATGCGCAGTGCCTCTTCGATCTCACCGCGAACGAGCCTGAACATCGCCCGGTCGAAGTGGATCAGTGAGCGGTCGAGGCGCTCGGTCGCCGGATACGCGGCGAGCGCGTCGGCGAGCACGCGGTCCGCCCCGGCAACGCCGAGCTCGGCGAGCGCCTCACCCTCGTGAAAGAGCAGTTGCCGCTCGGTGTACCCGAACGCAGTGTCGGCCCGCTGGTCCTCGCTGAGCTGCGCGAAAGCCGTGTGGGCCCGGGCTATCGCGCGCTGCGCGAGCTCGGTCCGTGCGGGCCGGCCGTGGCCACCTTTGGCGAGCGCACGGGCCTCGATCATCGGAGCCATGGCGCTGGCGGCGCACGGCGTCCGGCCGGCCAGATCCTGGCTGATCCGGGCCAGCCTCAGCGCCTCACGCGCGTCGCCGTAGTAGAGCGGCACGAGCCCTTCCCTCGCCACCACCCAGGCGCGCAGGGCCCGATCACCCGTTTCGTCCGCCGCGGTGCGCGCGGTGCGGAAGAACGATCTGGCGAGCCTGTGGTCGCCGACATCGATCATCGTCATTCCGGTGAGCGCCGCAAGCTGGGCGGCCAGCCGGCACAGCCGTTCCTGTGCCTCGATGGACTGGCGCTGCTCGCACATCCTGCGCACGTCACCGAGATCCAGCAGGACGTCGCAGAGGAGGCGGAGCGGTGCCATGGTCATGTACTGGCGTCCGTAACCAGCCGCGGCCTCCTCCCACTGGTCAAGCACGGTCGCCGCGACGCCGCTGCGCAGCAGTGCGCCGTCGAGATGGCGCCGGACATCGTCGACTGCGCCGAAGAAACGGCTGTCTGGCGAGACGCCGGCCCGGCGATCATCTGCAGCAGGGTTCGTCGTAACACGTCCTCATGCTCCTCGCCCATACCGCCAAAGTGATCGCGGACACCGCTGGCGGTTATTGCGGATGCGACGTCCGCGCCTTGCTTGCCATGAGCGCCGCCAGCTGAGCCGCCGCCAGGGTCGCCCTCCTCAATATGTGCCCCATCACGGGCGGGGCCCGCGCACCGGTGACTGCGACCGCAGAAACACCGGGCGGAATAGCCCAGATCCGTCGGCTCGGCGCGGTAGACGGCGCACAGATAATGCAGATACTCCGGGCCCGGCCGCTTGTGCCCGCTCTCGTATGCGGAGAGCAGGGTCTCACTGAAGCGCGGCGCGCTCCGGCCCTCGTGCTCGTACCAGGCCTTGACCTGCTCGACGATGTCGACGAGCGCCGTGCCGCACGCCAGGCGGTAGGCCCTGATCCAGGTCGTGCCGAAGAGCGGTTCACACTCGTCGTGAATGGCCGCCGCGATGGCGGCGGGCGCACGGCCTTCCACCAGTCCCTCGGCCCGGATCCTGCGCGCGACGATGGCTTCCTTCTGCACGTCACCACTCGCTTGGACGGCTGCCGGCGACAGGCCTGCCCTCGCGGTGTCGTGTGGCTGCGCACACGACCTCCCATGGATAGCGGTGATCGGGCTGTGCTGCCCGGACATACCGGCCACCTTTCCCCCTCAGCCTCACCCGTTCCCCGGCGTACCAAGCTTTATGCTGACGCAGCGTAACTCATCCGTTGCTCTCCGCCAACTAGAATGACAGGAAATCCGCG
Source organism: uncultured Actinomycetota bacterium (assembly GCA_963851085.1). Taxonomy (GTDB): domain Bacteria; phylum Actinomycetota; class Actinomycetes; order Streptosporangiales; family Streptosporangiaceae; genus DATFVJ01. The sequence continues at coordinate 190,154 of CAWKNX010000002.1, forward strand.
TGCTCACACGATCCCCCATGGATCATGGCGGATGTTCCTCACACCGGGACGAACCTTCCTGCCCTCACAGACATGGATCCTGACCGCGGACCGGCCGACTGCGTTTGACCGTACTGTATCGAGATTGCGATTCTCATTTCACATGTTGCGCTTTGCGCGGCTCAAGGCATGCGACGGATAGATGTACCTGACCTGTGGCAACTACGTCAAGTAACACATCATATGCGAAGTGTAATACGCCGGAGATGCGGCAAAGGTCACGAGAATTCCGATCTGTTCGTATTTGTTCCAGCTCTGAGCCCGCGGAACTGCTCGTGACGAACGCCGGCGTCATCGTGGCGGCTGGCGTCACATGGACTGGAGTGGCTGGTATGGCAGGGAGGGATACGGTGGGCAGGCAGGACAGCACGGCACATCCGGGCACGATGTCCAGGTCCGGCGCGACGGCCTGGCAGGACGACGTGGCCTCGGTTACGGACGACGGCCGGGTGCACCGTCATTGCCAGGGAGCGATGGCTTACCTGAAGAACCTCGCGGACGAGCTGCATGCCCGAGGGCTGATGGCCCGGGTGATCCGGGCGCGCTCGGGCGTCGCATTCGTCCGGGTCGTCAATCCGGTCGCGACGGCGATGCGCGAGAACGTCACGTGTGCGCCGTCGCCCGCCGCCTGCACGATTGGTACTACTGGTGGTCGTGGGGGGAATGCATGCACTGCGTCGATGACCCGGCCGGGGCGGCCTCGAAGGTCGCTCATGTCCTGGACACCATGGTGGCGTCGGCCCGGTAGTCCAGGTAGCGCTCCTCGCGCGGTCCTCCTTGGGGCCCGGTCCTCCTCGCGCTGCCGATGTGTGCGGGCCGATGGCGCGGGCCGGCCTGCGCGGGCCGATGGCGCGGGCCGGCCTGCGCGGGCCGATGGCGCGGGCGGCCTGCGCGGGCCGATGGCGCGGGCCGGCCTGCGCGGGCCGATGGCGCGGGCCGGCCTGCGCGGGCCGATGGCGCGGGCCGGCCTGCGCGGGCCGATGGCGCGGGCCGGCGTGCGCGGGCACGCCGCCATCGGCCAGTATGAGGGGTCAGCCCGCAGACGAGATCATCGATCGGCCGCGAGTAAGACTGAGCACTACCGAGTAAGACCGCAGCCGACCGGCCCGTCGCTTCCCCGGTATGGAAGGAACCGCGGTGACCCCGCTCGCGCCGGAAGTGCCCGTCGCCAATGGCACGGCTGACACCCTGTCCGCCGCGTGCGGCCCCCACCCAGGTGCCGCGTGCCGCCTCGCGTGGGATCTGTCGCAAAGTGCGAGCGTGGCCAAGTTCGTCGATGCCTACGTCGCGGGCCCACTCAACGTCGTACTACGGATCGTCTTCGTGGTGATCCTCGCGCTGGTGACCCGCTTGCTCATCAACCGGCTCATTACCCGGCTGACCAACCGGGCCGCCGGGATGACGGCACCGAACCGGAAGCGGGCGCCAGGCACCGCGACCCAGCTGCTGTTCACCGAACGGCGCAAACAGCGCGCGTACGCGCTCGGCTCGATCCTCCGCAGCATCTCCTCCGCGGTGATCTTTGGCATCGCCGGCATCTACATTCTGGGTGACCTTGGCCTGAACCTTGCCCCGGTGCTCGCCAGTGCGGGCGTGGTCGGCGTCGCCGTCGGATTCGGCGCGCAGAGCCTGGTCAGGGACTTCTTGTCGGGAATCTTCATGCTGGTCGAGGACCAGTACGGTGTCGGCGACGTCATCGACGCGGGCGCGGCCACCGGAACGGTGGAGACGGTGGGCCTGCGCGTCACCCGTCTGCGTGACATCAACGGCGTCGTGTGGCATGTGCGCAACGGCGCCATCGACCGGATCGGCAATGAGTCGCAGGGCTGGTCACGCGCGGTCATCGATCTTCCAGTCGAATACGACCAGGACATTCCCAGGGTCCGCGAGCTGATGAAGGAGGCCGCGACAGCCATGTGGGCCGAGCCGCGATGGCAGCCAGTCATCGTTGAAGAGCCCGAGGTGTGGGGCGTCGAGGCGCTTTCCGGCAAGGCCGTGGTCATGCGGCTTGTCGCGAAGACCGTGCCGCTCAAGCAGTGGGAGGTGGCCAGGGAGCTTCGGGAGCGGCTGAAGACAGTACTTGACGGCAATGAGGTACGGCTGGCGGCGACCGATGGCAACGTCCCATGACACGGCCAGGCCCGCATGACGGCGCATACCCTTGTGACCAGCTATGAATAACGCCACCGAACCCAGCTTCTTCGAGGCGGTGGGCGGCGAGGAAACCTTCCGCCGCCTGGTGAGCCGCTTCTACGAGCAAGTCGCCAATGATCCGCTGCTGCGGCCGATCTATCCAGGTGCAGACCTCGGGCCCGCCGAGAAGCACCTGCGGTTGTTCCTCATCCAGTACTGGGGCGGGCCCCATACATACAACGAGCAGCGCGGCCATCCGCGACTGCGGATGCGCCACGCGCCGTTCCGGATCGGTGAGGCCGAACGGGACGCGTGGCTCCGCCACATGCGTACCGCCCTCGACGAACTGCAACTTGACCCGGGGCTGGACGGGCAGTTCTGGGACTACCTCGTGATGGCCGCGTACAGCCTGGTCAATACGCCCAGCGGCGCAGACGTCGGCACCAAGACGCTGCCGCTTGCCCCCTCGTAGGCGTGGCACTGCCGCGCGGCGCGATCTGCGCGACTGTGCGTCAAGTGGCCCCCCGCGGGGAAGTGGTGGTTCGCCCGGGACCGCGCGCATGCGGCACGGCTCACCCCCCGGGTGCTCGTTCATCCGCCGCCGCACGCTCCTCTCGCAACCGCCGCTCAGCATGGGCGCGATCCCGCTTCGCCCCGGTCATCGTCACCCACACCGCCCATCCGCGCCGGGCTTGAGCGGCCCGCCCGGCAGGCGCTTGCCGACGGGCGGTTGCCGACGGGCGGGCCGCTCGCGCTCATCGTGGAGGGCAGCGAACGCTGATTCGTCCGGCCGTATGGTGACCCACACAGAGTGACATATTCGTTACGATGAGTTATAAATTGATAGGTGGGTGGCTCAATTTCTTGATCGGAGGCGTCACATGGCCTTGATCTCTGGCCTGCGGCGGTGGGTGAGTCTTGCGGCAGCTCTGTCGTTGGCGGTGACGGTGGCCGCTTTGGTCGTCGCCCTTGCCGCGGCGGCCGGTACACATGCCTCCAGCCGGGAGCTGTCGCAGCGGCTCGTGCCGGCCGCCGCCGCGTCGGGTGTGCTGCTTGGGCAGTACACGGCGCAGCAGACGTCGTTGCGTGATTATGTGACGAGCGGGCGGGCGGCGGCACTGGCACCATTCCAGCAGGCGGCCGCGCAGATCCCCGGCCAGCAAGACGGGGTGGCCGGGCTGGTGGCAGGCTATCCGCTGCTGCCGCGGCAGCTCGCGGCGGCCGAGACGGCGCGGCGGGAATGGCTCGCGAGAGTGGCCCAGCCAGAGCTCGCGGCGGCGGCACGCGGCGATTTCGCGCGTGCGCGGGCGCTGCAGGCCGATCTCGCGTTCAGCCCGGCCGTACACGATGGCCGTGCGCTCACGGATGGCGGACCTGCAGGCGCAGATCACCCAGTCGCAGGCCGAGGCCACCGCCGACCTCACCGGTGCGCAGGGCCGCCTGATCGCGGCCCTGGTGGCGGTATGTGCCGTGGTAGCGGTGATCTCGGTCGGGGGTGTGGTGGTGGTACGCCGCTGGCTGCTCACACCATTTACGGCGCTGCGCGCGGCGGCCGACTCCGTCGCGGCGGGCCGTTATGACACCCAGATTCCCGCTGCCGGCCCGGCCGAGCTCGCGGCACTGGGCCGCAGCACCGAGCAAATGCGCACCAGGCTGGTCGCGGCCCTGGGCGAAAGGGAACGGGCTGAGGAACGGTTCCGCGGCCTGTTCGAGTCGTCGCCTGATGCCACGCTGACCGTGGCAGCGGACGGGTCCATCATGATGGTGAACGCCCAGGCGGCGCGCATGTTCGGGTACAGCAACAGCGAGCTGGTCGGCCAGCCGGTGGAGATCCTGGTATCCGAGCCGGCCCGCGCGGCCCACCCCGCGCACCGTGCCAACTATTTCGCCAGCCCGAGGCCACGGCAGATGGGTGAGGGCCTGATCCTGTCGGCGGTGCGAAAGGACGGGCGCGAGTTCCCCGTCGAGATCAGCCTGAGTTCGCTGCCCACCGAACGCGGGGTTGTGACTTCGGTGGCTATCCGTGACATCTCCGAGCGGCTGGCCGCCGAAGCCGAACGAGAGCGGCTGCGGGCCGAAGCCGACCAGGAGCGTTTCGAACGGCGGCTGGAGCAGTCGCAGCGGCTGGAGAGCCTCGGCCAGCTGGTCGGCGGGGTCGCGCACGACTTCAACAACCTGCTGAACGTCATCGGCGGCTACACCGAGCTCATCGCCGAACAGGTGACCGCCATGGTGAGCAGCGGCGACGAGCGGCTGGTGAGATTGCTCGCCGACGTCGAGGAGGTCCGCGGCGCGGCGGAGCGGGCAACCCGGCTCACTCGCCAGCTCCTGATCTTCGCCAGGCGTGACGTCATCCACCCGGAAATCCTCAGCCTCAACGAGGTCACCAGCGGCGTCGAGCAACTGCTGCGCCGCACCCTGGGCGAGCACATTGACCTGATCTTCAACCTCGCCCCCGGGCTGTGGCCGGTCAAGGCCGACGCCGGCCAGCTCGAGCAGGTCCTGGTCAACCTGGCCGTCAACGCCCGTGACGCGATGCCAGGCGGCGGCAAGCTTACCATCGACACTGGCAACGTCGCCGTGGACGACGCCTACGCGGCCAGCCGGCCCGACCTCGATACCGGGCCGCTACGTCCGGCTGCGTGTCTCCGACACCGGCACCGGCATGGACCGCGAGACCGCCGCCCGGGTGTTCGAACCCTTCTACACCACAAAACCCGTCGGCCAGGGCACCGGGCTCGGGCTCGCCACCGTCTACGGCATCATCACCCATGCAGGCGGTTACGCCCAGATCTACTCCGAACCCGGGCTCGGCACCACGGTCACCGCGCTGCTGCCCGCTACCGAGGCCGCGGCCGTCGAGGGCGAGACCAGGGCTGCCGCACCGGCCGGCGGCCGTGGCGAGACAATCCTGGTCGTCGAGGACGAACAGAGCCTGCGGAACCTGACCAGCCGGATCCTGGCCCGCAACGGATACCAGGTTTGCGTGGCCACCACCGCCCCAGACGCCCTCCGCCAGGCCAGTGACCTGACTCAGACCATCGACCTGCTGCTCACCGACGTGGTCATGCCTGAGATGCTCGGCAACGAGGTCGCTGTCCGCGTGCGCGCCGTCCGCCCGGGCCTGCCGGTCCTGTACATGTCCGGATACGCCCAGCCGGTCCTCGCCACCCAGGGCGCTCTCGATCCCGACGTGGACCTCCTGGAAAAACCCTTCTCCGAGGCCGCCCTGCTCACCCGCGTCCGCGACGCCATCGACTACGCGAGCACACCTGACGGCCCGGCCCCCGTGACCGGCTGAGCCCGCGCTGGCACCCGCAGGCCGTCGCCCGGTCCGGCGCGGCAAGACGTCGGCTTCCTCGTCGGAGAGCCCCCAGAAGATCATTCGAGCACTACTGCCGGGGACCGCGCCACCAGCAGGCCATCGTTCAGCCTCCTGGTCAGCCCCGCGTCAGCTTGCGGTAGGTCACCCGGTGCGGGCGGGCGGCCTCGGCACCCAGCCGCTCGATCTTGTTCTTCTCGTAGGCATCGAAGTTGCCCTCGAACCAGAACCAGTTCGCGTCGCCCTCCCACGCCAGGATGTGGGTGGCCACCCGGTCCAGGAACCACCGGTCGTGACTGGTGATCACGGCGCAGCCGGGAAAGTCGAGCAGCGCGTTCTCCAGCGAGGACAGCGTCTCCACATCGAGGTCGTTGGTCGGCTCGTCGAGCAGCAGCAGGTTCCCGCCCTGCTTGAGGGTGAGGGCGAGGTTGACGCGGTTACGCTCCCCCCCGGACAGCACACCGGCCGGTTTCTGCTGGTCCGGTCCCTTGAAGCCGAACGCGGCGACGTAGGCACGGCTCGGGATCTCCACGCCACCGGCCCGGATGTACGACTCCCCGTCCGAGATCACTTCCCACACGTTCTTGTCCGCCGCGATCCGGCCGCGTGACTGATCCACGTAGGAGATCACAACGGTGTCGCCGACCCGGACGACGCCTGAGTCCGGCTGCTCCTCACCCACGATCATCTTGAACAGGGTGGTCTTGCCGACACCATTCGGCCCGATGACGCCGACGATGCCGTTGCGGGGCAGCGAGAAGCTCAGGTCCTCGATCAGCACCCGGTCGCTGAAGCCCTTGGTGAGGCGGTCGGTTTCGACCACCAGGCCGCCCAGCCGCGGGCCCGGCGGGATCTGGATCTCCTCGAAGTCAAGCTTCCTGTGCTTATCCGCCTCGGCGGCCATCTCCTCATACCGATCAAGCCGGGCCCGGCTCTTGGCCTGCCGCGCCCTCGGCGCCGCCCGGACCCACTCGAGCTCGTCCTCCAGGCGCTTGCGCCGCTTGACGTCCTTAGCACCCTCGACCTTGATCCTGGCCGCCTTGTTCTCCAGGTATGTCGAGTAGTTGCCCTCGTACGGATGGGCACGCCCGCGGTCGAGTTCGAGAATCCACTGCGCCACGTTGTCAAGGAAGTACCTGTCGTGGGTGACGGCCACCACTGTCCCCGGGTACTTGTCGAGATGCTGCTCCAGCCACTGCACGCTCTCGGCGTCGAGATGGTTGGTCGGCTCGTCGAGCAGCAGCAGGTCCGGCTGTGCGAGCAACAGCTTGCACAGCGCGACGCGGCGCCGCTCACCGCCGGACAGGATCCGGACATCGGCGTCGGGCGGCGGGCAGCGCAGGGCGTCCATCGCCTGCTCGAGCTGGCTGTCGAGGTCCCAGGCATCGCGGTGGTCGAGCTGCTCCTGAAGCTGGCCCATCTCGGTGAGAAGCTCGTCGGAGTAGTCGACGGCCAGCTTTTCTGCGATCTCGTTGTAGCGGTCGACCAGCGCCTTGGTCCCCGCGACGCCCTCCTCGACGTTGCCGAGCACCGTCTTGTCCTCGTTGAGCCGTGGCTCCTGCTCCAAGATCCCGACCGTGTAACCAGGCATCAGCCGGGCGTCACCGTTCGACGGCTGCTCGAGCCCTGCCATGATCCTCAGCAGCGTCGACTTGCCGGTGCCGTTAGGCCCGACCACGCCGATCTTGGCTCCGGGAAGGAAAGCCAGCGTGACGTCGTCGAGGATCACCTTGTCGCCGTGCGCCATGCGCACGGCACGCATCTGGTAAATGAACTCGGGCATGCCATCAAGGGTATTGGCTGACCGGAACCAGCTCGGCCACAGGCCGAGCGGCTCGGTCACGACGATCTCGGTAGCTCATTCGCGCCGGTATAGTTCCTGCCAGGTGAGCCGGGAAGCCTGGTCGGCAGCAGTCGACGGCAGGGGCTCATCATGTTTCGCGGTAACCGGTCTTCGGCACTTGGCTCCCATTGGCGCGCAGATGTGCTGCGCACCAACCTGTGGCTCGTCCCCGGGATCGAGGTGCTCGCGGCCATCGTGCTCTTCGCCGGCACGCTGAGCCTGGACCGTGCCGCCTACCGCGGCGAGTTCGGTCTGCCCTCCTGGGTGATCAGTGGCACCGCCGACGCGGCCAGGCAGATCCTCACCGCGATTGCCGCCGCCGTCATCACGGTAGTGGGCGTCGTATTCTCGATCATCCTCGTGACCCTGACACTCGCTTCCACCCAGTTCGGGCCACGAATGCTGCGTAACTTCATCCGTGACCGCGGCACGCAGCTCACGCTCGGGACCTTCGTGGCGACGTTCGTCTACGCCGCGCTCGTGCTCGTCTCGATCGGCCCGGGATCCCACGGGGATTTCGTGCCGCACATCGGCGTCACGGTGACACTGGCGCTGATGGTCGCCGACCTGGGCGTGCTGATCTACTTCATCCATCACACGGCGACGTCGATCCAGCTGCCGCAGGTGATCGCGAGCATCGCGAGCGACCTGTCGGAGGCAATCGACGTGCAGGGCGGCCATGACAGCCGGGCCCTCTCAGCGGGCCACCTGGTGAGCGGCCCGTCGTCCGCGGAACTGCTCGCCCGGATGAAGGCAGGCGGCGGCGTGGTCCGTGCGCCTGCGAGTGGCTACCTCCAGTTCATTCGGCACCGGATCCTCGTGCAGTTCGCCGCCGAGGCGAACGCGGTCATTGCCCTGGACTACCGGCCTGGGCACTTTCTCGTCGAGGGGCACCCGTTCGCCGCGGTGTGGCCGCCACAGGCGGCGGCACGAGTGAGCGATGCGCTCGGGCGCGCGCACATCACCGGGCCATACCGGACGCTCACGCAGGACATCTCCTTTGGCGTCGACCAGCTCGTGGAGATCGCCATCCGGGCACTTTCACCTGCCGTCAATGACACCTTCACCGCGCTGACCTGCATTGACTGGCTGGGCGAGAGCCTCTGCAAGATCATGGACAGGTGGCATCCAACACGGGTGCACCGGGACAGCCGCGGGTTCATCCGGGTCATCACGGCCGAGCCGAGCTACGAACGCCTTGTGCAGCGCTCGTTTGAGAAGATCCGCCAGGCCAGCCAGGGCATGCCGGCCGTGATGATCCGCCAGCTCGAGGCGCTCACGAAGATCATGGACGAGACGTCCAGCGCCGGCCAGCGCCAGGTGCTGCTGGACCAGGCCGCCATGATCCAGCGGGCGAGCGAGCGCTCGGTGCCCGAGGCAGCCGACCGGGCGGACATCCGGCGCCGGTTCGAGGCCGTGCTCACAGCAGGGCGCGCCGACCGTGAACAAGGCGCGAGCACCGCGCTCGGGTAACGCCGCTCAGATGCACCCGCGATCGGGGCCGCCGCGCCCTGACGGGCTGGCGCTGCCCACGGCGCCACCGATAGCCGGGCTTCCTCAGTGCGTGGACGCCGGCGCCGCGGCCCAGCCCTCGGCTCGGGGCGCGCCGGTCTAGGCCGCGCCCCTGTCCGGTGCCGGTTCGTCATGGCCCGTCAGCCGCGGGGATTCGGTGTCACCACTGGTGAACAGGCACACGCGGTCACGGCCGGATTCCTTGGCGCGGTAGAGCGCGAGATCCGCCGCTGACAGCAGCCCGGACAGATCGTGGCCGTGCGGGCCCAGCATCGCCATACCGATCGACACCGTCACCGTCACCCTCTTCTCCTCGACAGGGACGCTCAGCTCGCTGACGCGCGCCCGCACCCGTTCCGCGACCAGGCGCGCTTCGGCGACATTGGCGCGTGGCAGCAGTGCTACGAACTCCTCACCGCCGAACCGCCCGATGATGTCGCTTTCGCGGACAAGCAAGCGCAGCGCCGCGGACAGCCCGGCAAGTACCTGGTCACCTGCCAGGTGACCGCAGGTGTCGTTCACGCGCTTGAAGTGGTCGATATCGACGAGCAGGAGCGCGAGCGGCTGGCCGCCGCGCACTGCCTTGCCGATCTCTACGACGGCCTCCCGCTGCCAGGCGGCGACGTTGAGCAGGCCTGTCTTCGCGTCAATTCGCGCTGCCGCCCGCAGTTGTTTGTGCAGCAGGCTGCGCTGGAGCACGACCACGGGCGGCAGCGCGACCAGCAGCAGCGCCGGGCTCGCCACACACGCGATGGTGACAAGCACGCCCAGGCAGAGCTCGGCAAGATCGAGCAGCAGGCTCTCCTTGTCCCACACCGCGCCACGCGCCGATGTGCGCCGCTCGGCGGCGTGCGCCGCCACCGCGACCAGAGCCACGTTGACGATCGTGAAGAACAGGGCGCACGCGACGGCCGCCGCGACCATCGCCGGATAGGTGAGCCAGACGTCCGGGCGCCCGAGCGGAACGCCCCCGGCGATCCGCTCACCCAGAATCTGGAACATGCCTGATGCCCCGGCGCCAGCAAGACCGAGAACGGCCGCGCTGAAGAGGCGCCGCAGCGGCGGTGCACGCCTGACTCTGCGCTGGAGCAAGAAGCTGATCGGCACCGGCGCGACGAGCGCGTACACGGGCGGGAGCAGCAGGGCGACAGGAAGCCACCATGCGGACAGCAGGTCCCGCGAGATCCCGGCGGGCATGCCGAGCCGCCTGGACGCCTCGGTGCACACAGCGCCGCAGGCGAGCAAGGCCGCGAAAAGCATCATCTGCCCCAGGCGGGGCGGAGTACGCGCAAGCTCCCAGCAGGTCAGCCCGATGTCGGCGCCCACCACGGCAAGCAGGCAGGCAAGCAGTGGCGCCGGCTGGTCGAGGAACCCCCAGCGCGGGGGCCACCCTTCCGTTAACCGGTTCAGGCTGCGGCGCGCTCCGCGCCGCATCGCCGCCAGACGAGCGGGTGACATGCGGTCCATTCCCAGTCCTGTGGCTCCATGCCGTCCCGTAGCTGTCGTCACATTGGGTAACAGAATAGATGCAATACGTGCGCACAGTTGAGGAAACGAGTATGTTGTGCCGCGCGGAGACGCCGGGAAGGTCAAGCGTCATCGCACCTGGCTGGCCCAGCCCAGCCAAACCGGCAGCCCAGCCCCAGGCCGGCCCGGCCAAAACCAGCGGGCCCAGCCCGACCGGTGGCCCGGCCAGGCCGGGCCGGACCTGACCGGCGGCCCAGCCTGACCGGCGGGCGAACCTTCAGCGTGCTGGCTGCTGGCAGACCTGTGGACAGGAACCCGTCGACCTCGCGGCCTCGGCGCGCTGACCACACGTCGCGGCGATAGGCCATGGCGCGGCCCAGCGGGGCGGGTCCGTCAGGTCAGGCGGCCTGCCCAAGCTGGGGAGCGTCCCCTGCACCCGGGCTCGAGACGGGATCGGCCGGACCCCCGGTGTCACCGGCGGCGCCACCGCTGGTTACAAGGTCGGCTGACGATGCCTCCACCCCGGCATCATCGAACAGATCGGCGGCGGAGAACTCGTCCTCGGGAGATTGCCCTGGCGCCGACCCATCCGGCGCTCCGGGGCCCGGCTCGTCCCAGCCGTCACCTTCAACGTGGCCAGGCTCGAAGCCGTCGTCATTGGGCAGGCCAGGATCACCGGCCGCGCGCTGAGCAAGCTGAAGGGTGGGCGCGTCCCCCGGCGAGCGTTTGGTACGCAAGAAGTGAGCGACGCCGCGGGTGAGATCGTGCCCCACCGTGGACGCGTCCACCTCGACCGCGACGCGCTGGTTTCCTTCCTTGTCGTCGAACTGCCGCACCCGCATCCGCCCCTTGACGACCACCGGGTCGCCCTTGCGAAGACACGAGGCGACGTTGGTCGCGAGCGAGCGCCAGCAGGTCACAGTGACGTATGAGCTTTCCCCATCTGACCACTGGCCGCTGTCCTTGTCCTGTCGGCGTGGGGTCACCCCCACGCGCATATTCGTCACGAAACGGCCGGCCTTCGTCACGACGAGCTTCGGTGCGCTCGCCACGAAGCCGACCACGGTCACCTGTGCTTCGTTCATCACAGCCCCTTCTGGTCCACCGGCGGCGCGGCGCTGCCGGCTCTGCGATCCACGTTCGGCCCACCGGGCGGCTAGCCGCCACGCCGAGCGTGGTTCTGTGGACGAAGGGACGCGCCGTGGAGATCTGTGGACAGCCGCACGTCAGCATGGGGCAGATTGTGGGATGATCCCGTCGCTCGCCACCGCCACCGCCACCGCGACGCGACGCGACGTGAGAGCGTGTGCGTCATCCGCGCGGCCGTTAAGGCTCTGCCAGCCCGGGGGGCGACCCCCCGGGCCGGGCGGGCAGTTCCGCTATTCGGGTGGCACGCCGCGCAGCCGTTAAGTATCGGTCTTGTCTTTGCTTTCCCGCCTCAGGCGCCGACCAGTTCGGCCGGCTCGGTGATCACGTCGACAAGTGCGCCGTTGCGCATCGCTGTGATCGCGAACGGGCGCCCGATGGCCTCATCGAACATCAGCCGCTGGAGCGCCTGCGCGCTGTCCAGGGGCTGCCCGCCCGCGAACAGCAGCAGGTCTCCGGCGCGCAGCCCGGCCCGGTCAGCGGGCCCGCCTGCTATCACTTCCGCCACGCGGATCCCGCGGCCGGAACTGCCGCGTTCGCGGAACTTGGGCGGCACCGGCGCTGGTGTGGTGATGAGCCCGAGGTAGGCACGGCGGACACGGCCGTCGCGCATCAGCGTCGCGATGATCCGCCTGGTCGTCGCGTTCACGGGGATCGCGAGGCCGAGTCCGATCCCGGCCACCGCGGTGTTGATGCCCACCACCTGGGCGTTCGCGTCCGCGAGCGCGCCGCCGGAACTGCCCGGGTTCAGGGCCGCGTCCGTCTGGATCACGTCTTCGATGATCCGTGCCGGGACGCCCGAGCCGCGGGTTGCCTCGGTGCGGGTGGGCAGCGACCTGCCGAGAGCGCTGACCACGCCCGCGGTGACCGAGCCCGCGAGGCCGAGCGGGTTGCCGACCGCGACCACAAGCTGGCCGACGGTGAGCGTGTCCGCGTCACCGAGCTCGGCGGGATCAGGCGTCTGCCCAGCCGCGCGGACCACGGCCAGATCGGACAGCGGATCGGCGCCGACAACGGTGCACTGGACACTGGAACCATCGGCGAATTCGGCTGTTCCCGCCCGCGCGCGCCCGACGACGTGCGCGTTGGTCAGCAGGAACCCGTCCGACGTGAAAACGACAGCGGACCCCAGGCTCTGCCCGCCCGCGACGCCACGGCGCGGTATCCGCAAGCTCGCGACCCGGGGCGTGAGCTGCGCTGCGACGCCGGTAACGATCTGCGAATACGCGTCAAGCGGAGATGTCATGCGGCCCTTCCGAAAGCACGATGAAGAACAATTACAACATTACATCTCCAGAACGGCTGCGCTGTGGCGTCGCTTCCGCGACGTGGTTACGCCATGAGCAGAAATTACCCAGCAGGGTGACACGAGCGGCTCTGATCTCCAGGTCCGGTCGTCCGCGGTGGTGTCGCGATCAGACAAGCCCCGCGCTGCGCAACTCGTCACGGTACCTGGCGTACTCGGACAGTTCCTGCTGGATCGGCATGAGGACCTTGTCCTGGGCGACCCCGGTGATCCGGTTGCGGATGAGTTCCACGATCCGGTCCCGCTGCCGCTCGGCCGCGAGCGTGACCACGTTCTGGCACCCGGCCGAGGTGAGCCAGCCGAGCAGCAATATCGCCGCGACCATGACGCAGACCCAGGGAATGAGGGTGGGGTCATCGAGCAATGGTGTCGACTGACGCGAGATCTCGAGCACCCCGAAAGCAATCAGCGCGCCGAGCCACGCCAGCCCGGCGCCGGCCACCGCGATGAGCACCCACTGCCAGGCCCGGACGAGCCGCCACCAGCCGGGGAGCCGGTTGACCGCGGGCAGCGACTCCTTCAGTGCGCTGCCAAGTTCCGCCGGAATCAGGCCGGCCTGCGACCTCGTGGCCGCGCGCACCGTACGTGACCACGGCTCAGGCAGAGCCGCACAGATTTCCGCCGCGAGTGCGTTCAGCGTGTTGTCGATATCGGCTTGCCGCGCACCTACCGGCCCGCCGATCATGCCCCGCAGTTCGTCACGCAGGTCGCCGAGACGCATCTTGCGCACCGGGTCGCGGCCGGGAAGCCGTTCAGCGAGACGTGCGACCGGCCAGCCGATGTAGTCGACAGCACGCAACTCATAGGCGCTCTGCAGGCCGTCGCCGACAGCCGGCACACCCGCTGCCGCGGCGAAGGCATCCGCGAGGCGGGCCGCCCCGTCCGAGTCGACGACGGCAATGCCCGGACCCGCGGTGCGGTACGCGGCGAAACGCGGCATCAGCGCGTCGACATCGGCGGCGATCCGTTCACTCGCCGTGTGCCGCGCGGTCACGGCATCAACGAGCACCTTCCGCAAATCGTCAAGGCCCGCCCCGGTCCTTGCCGAGGTGACGAGCACCCGTGGATCGCGGAAGTCCGCGGAGTCGAGCAACCGCCGCAGATCGGCCACGCACTCCTCGGCCTCCTGGCTGGTCAACTGGTCTATCTGATTCAGCACGACCGCGGTGACCGCGGAGTGTCCGGCGAGCGGCGCGAGGTAACGACGGTGCACGGCAGCATCCGCGTACTTCTGCGGATCAAGGACCCAGATCATCAGGTCGGCGAGGCCGACGAGCCGGTCCACCTCCGCCGAACTGCCCGTCACTACAGAATCGTGATCAGGAAGATCAAGCAGCACGAGGCCGGCCAGCGACTCCTCACCGCTGTCGAGGGCACTTGCCCGCCCGTACCGGTATCTGCGCGGCACGCCGAGCCAGTCGAGCAACGGGCCGGCGCCGTCCATTCGCCAGACGCAGGCGTGGGGCGCGATCGTTATCGGCCTGGTCACGCCGACCGGGGACAGGTCGGCGCCGGCCAGGGCATTGAACAGCGACGACTTGCCGCTGCCGGTGCCGCCCGCCAGCGCGACGACGGTGTGCTCAGCCGACAGCCGAAGCCGCTCACCGGCGCGCGCGAGCAGATCCTCCGCCGCTTCGAGGAGGCCGAGGTCGAAGCCGTCAGGCCCGACGCGCGCCGCGCCGATCTGGATCAGGCGGGCGAGCGCGGTCAGCCGCCCGGCCAGGCCGCCCCGCGCGATGGGTGGCGGCGCGCTCGGTTTGGCGGGCGACCAGATGCCGGACCCGGGCGGGGAGGGCGTGTCGATGCTGAATTGGCTCATCTCGCGTTCTCAAGAGAATTCGTCGCCTGGTAAAGCTGGACGGCCGCAGCATCGTCCGGCACACCCGTCGCGTCGGCGACCTGGGCAAACCTGAGCATCTCCTCAGCGAGCAGCAGGCTGAGCCTGTTGCGGAGGTCGGCGCGGACATCGAGGCTCATGGCGCGAAGCGGCCCAGGACCGAGCAGTGAGCCGAGGAGGCGCTGCGGCACGGTGTCCGTATCATCCACCACGTCCGTACCGTCGGAACCTGCCGCCGTCGCTTCGCCCCCGCCGTAGCCGCTGTAGCCGAGCACGTCCATCATGAAGACGACCGCGAGCGACTCGTCGTCGAACGAGACGACCCGCGCGACGGAACGCTTGGCGACTCCTTCGGCCTGCACCAGGTGCAGCACATGATCCTGCCAGCCGCTCACCGCCCGGGCCGCACGCCGCGCGAGGTCCGCCGACGAATCGGCGAGCGCCGCTCCCTGGTCGTGCCGGCCATCGTGACCATCCGGCAGGCGGCCGCTCGTACCGCCAGGCGGGTCGAGCAGGACCGCGCCCGCGGGGTGCTCACGCCAGAGTGCCACCGCCTCCTCGGCCGCCCGGTCTCCGACAGAGACGATGAGCGACTCGAGGCCGGACCGGAGCGCCGCCTCGAGCGCCCGAAGGCGCGGCGAGCTTCTCCGCTTTCTCGGCGGCTGCCCCAGACCCCGTGAATGCCGGACCTGGAGGGTGCGCAGCAACTCCCCGGTACCCGCGAAGTCCTGCCAGCGGGCGAGCACTTCGCCCTGCATGAGCGAGCCGTTCCTGGTCGCCTCGTCGAGTTCGGCCAGCGCCGCATCGTACGCGCCCTCGACCAGGCCCTGCAGTTCGATCCGGAGCGCCACCTGAGCCTCGACCTGGGCGGCAAGCTCAGGAACGCGAACGCGGAAGGTGTCGAGCACACCGGACATGGTCTGGGTGAGGACGGCGACGCGCCGGTCCTCGCTCACCGCGGCCTCCTCCAGCCAGCTACGCACCGGCGCGAACACCTCGGCTGGGAGCGTACCGCCGGCGACCACGGTCTCTGGGATCACGAACCGGTCCGCCTCGTCGATGCCATTCGCTTCGAGCATCGCGCAGAAGTGGCCGACAAGTTCGCTGTGCCCGGCTTCAGGTACCCGGGACAGCACGATCCCGAGCGCCGCGCCACGTTCCTTGGCGTATTGCAGTAGCTCCCAGACCGGGGCGTCGGCGTATCTGGCCGCCGTCGTCACGAAGAGCCAGAGATCCGAGGCGTCGAGGAACTGGTGTGCGAACTCGTAGTGCGCCCGCACCACTGAGTCGATATCGGGAGTGTCGAGCAGGGCGAGGCCCTTCGGCATGCCCGCGGAGGCGGCGATCACCAGCAGCCCGTCCCGGCCCGGCCGGGCCAGACCCTCCTGGCGGACGCGCGGCAGGGTGGGCAGGAATCGGTTCTCTGCGAACCAGTCGGCGTCATCGGGGTGGCAGGCGAGCACCGGGCTGTTGGTGGTTGGGCGGCGGATGCCCGTCGCGCTCACCCGCTCACCCACGATGCTGTTGACGAGCGTGGACTTGCCCGCGCCTGTGGACCCGACGACCGCAACGAGAATGGGCGCGGCCGGCCGGTGCAAGCGGGGAAGAAGGTAGTCGTCGATCTGGACGAGCAGTTTCTTCCTGACCGCCTTGGCCTGGGCGACCCCAGGCACATCGAGCAGCAGCGGCGCCGCTGTGATCCGCTCGCGGAGGGTAAGCAGGGCTTCCTCTAGCTCGCGCGCGTCGACGTGGCGGCCGGGACCATGGTGCACCTGGTCATCATGCGGTGCGGCAAGAGCCGTAGGGTCCTCGTGCCTGGAGCCCCCGAGCGCCCGGTCATGTCGGCCCGGGTAGTTGTAGCGCGGCGTCGTCGTGGGCGGCGTCGTCGCGAGCGGGGTCATCGCCGACTGCGGCCTCACTGGCGGCGTCATCGCGCGCGACCTCGCCAGGCGGACTCTCGTAGGGCGGACGGCCACGGCGGGACGGATCATCGCGCACAGCATCGTCACCGGCCGCGTCATCGTCGGCCGGGTCATTGCGTGCAGCGTCATCCGCCGTACCGGCGGGCGGCTGTTGTCCCATTTGTCCCGCCAGGGGATCCCGCGCCGCTTCCGGGGCAGCTGTCACGCTCTTCCGATCCACCGCTGCCTCCCCGGCAGCAATTCTGCTATCTGTGCCGCGATGTTGACGACCTCCCCCACTACCACGACTGCAGGCGGCCGGATTCCCGCCGCGGCTGCCTCGTCGGCAACCGTACCCAGAGTCGCGGTGAGCGTGTGTTGCGTGGGAAGGGTACCGTCCTGAATGACCGCAACGGGAGTAGTAGAAACACGACCGTGACGTATTAGTGTGTCCGCGATCGCATCGAGCCGTTCTACGGCCATGAGCAGGACGATCGTCCCGCTCGACCCGGCGACCGCGGTCCAATCTATGGTAGACCGCATATCGCCGGGCGCAACGTGGGCGGAAACGACGTGAAACTCCTGCGCGATTCCCCGGTGGGTAACTGGGACAAAAGCAGCGCCCGGAACTGCGGTCACGCTCGTCACACCAGGAACAACAGTGACAGGCACGCCAGCACGCAGGCAGGCGAGAACCTCCTCCGCCCCACGGCCGAAGACGAACGGGTCGCCGCCCTTGAGCCGGACGACGAACCGGCCCGCGAGGGCGTGCTCGACGAGCGCCTCGTTGATGTGATCCTGCGCCATGGCCCGCCCGTACGGGATCTTCGAGGCGTCAATGATCTCCACGTCGGGCGGCAATTCGTCCAGCAGCGACCTTGGCGCGAGCCGGTCGGTCACCACGACGTCGGCCTCAGCGAGCAGATGCCTGCCCCGCACGGTGATGAGACCTGGATCTCCCGGCCCGCCGCCGACAAGCGCGACGCCTCGGATGGCAAAACCGGGTTCTCCGACAACTCCGGGCGTCCCAGCCACGCCCGCATCGTGAGCCGCACCCATGTCTGGGACCACGTTCGCATCTGGGAACACGCCCGTGTCCGAAGCTGCAGTCGCCTCTTGAGCCATACCCGCCTTAGAAGCAACACTCGCATCAGAAGAAGCCACACTCGCCTCTGATGCCACATTCACCTCTGGAATCGCACCTGATGCTGGGGCGCCAGTGACCTCTCGGGCCGTACCGGCCTCTCCAGTGCCAGCTGCCTCACCCGCGCGATCGGATACCGCGAAGGTACCTGGCTCGCCCGCATGATCGGGTGCCGCGATGTCACCGGCCTCACGCATACCATCGGGTCCCGCGGCCGAACCCGGAACTGCGATGGAACCAGAGGCGCGCACACCACGCCCACGCCTCGCGCCGATCGTGCCATCACGCAATCCCGCGACGACGACGTCTCTTATCCCCGCGGACCGGCGCGGGTCGCCGGTCAGCACCGCGACGTACGCGTCGCCCGCCTCACCGGAGGCGGGCGTCCATACGGGCGAGGCCCCGCGGTCGTCGGCCCGCACGCACCACACACGGGCCGAATCGCAGTCCGCGGTTATCGCGGCGTTGACCACCGGATCGCTGGTGCAGGCCTGAACAAGCCAGGCGCCTTCGACATCGCCAGGAGCGTAGGGGCGGCGTTCCCAGCCGATCTGACCTGCCACCGCCAGGCCTTCGAGCGCCGCGGTCACCGACGGCGAGATCACGACGACGCTGGCACCCGCCCGTACCAGCACGGGCACCCTGCGATCGGCGACCAGGCCGCCGCCCACAACCACAACGCGGCGGCCGGAAAGACGCAGCCCGAGCAGGTACGGAGGGCCGGCCTGGGGGTGGTCCATATGCTTGGCGTAAGCCGGCCCAGGTGGCGCGGGCGGATCGTCTGCGGCAGCCATTGTTCTGACAGCTCTTCTCGGCAGTCGGCTCGTATCGGCCTCAGCCCTCGTCGGTCGCCCCGGTCTTGTCGGTCACGCCCGCCGAATCGAATGTGGCGACCTCCCGCACGGCACGCACCGCGCTTTGCACAAGCGGGAGAGCAAGCAGCGCACCCGTTCCCTCGCCGAGGCGCAGGTCCAGGTCCACGAGCGGCCGCAGGTCCAGATACTCAAGGGTAATGCCGTGCCCAGGTTCCATCGACCGATGCCCGGCGACACACGCGCCCCGCGCGTCCGGCGCGAGCGCGCACGCCGCGAGCGCGGCGGCTCCCGCGATCACGCCGTCCAGGATCACGGGTGTCCGCAGCGCGGCGGCACCCAGGATGTACCCGGTGAGCGCCGCGTGCTCGAAACCACCGATGGCGGCGAGCACACCGACCGGATCGGAGGGGTTGGGCTGATGCAGCGCGAGCGCCTGGCACACGACATCCACCTTGCGTGCGTAGGTGGCGGCGTCCACGCCGGTGCCCCGCCCGGTCGCCACGGCGGGATCGGCCCCGGTGAACGCGCACACCAGGGCGGCGGACGCGGTGGTATTGGCGATACCCATGTCGCCGGTGACCAGGCACCGGTTCCCGGCGGCGACGAGGTCGCGCGCCACGTCTGCTCCGGCCAGCAGCGCGGCCTCCGCCTGATCGCGGCTCATGGCCGGCCCGGCCGTGAAGTCCGCGGTGCCGTGGGCCACCTTGCGCAGCAGCAGGCCGGCCGCGGGGGCCAGGTCGGCCGCGACCCCGACGTCTACCACGACCACCTCAGCACCCACCTGCGCGGCGAAGGCGTTGACCACCGCGCCGCCGGCCAGGAAGTTCTGCACCATCTGCGCGGTCACCTCCTGCGGCCACGGGGTTACGCCACGGGCGTGCACACCGTGATCTGCGGCGAAGACCGCGACCGCGGCAGGCTCGGGCATCGGGGGCGGGCACTCACCCGCAAGCCCGGCGAGCCGGACGGTCAGTTCCTCCAGCGCGCCGAGCGAGCCCGGCGGCTTGGTCATCCGAGCCTGGTGGTCACGTGCCGCAGCGATGGCGGCCTGGTCGAGCGGGCCGATCGCTGCGATCGTGTCTGCGAGGCTGTGTGTGGGCAGGTCCATCGGCTCCTCCGTCGGCGCGCGCTGCGCGCCCATACTGATCCGGGTACGGGAATTTGGAATATTTATCCTGACCGGCTGCCGCGCGGCGTGTCGACCCTGGACTGCAGAGCGCCTGCAGGGATTCCAGCCGGTCGCCCAGCCCAGCGATGGCCCAAATGCAGGTGTGATAGCCAGCAATGGGCCATGGGTGTGGCTGTGGTGAAGGGACGTTCAGCAGGTCACCGAACCCACGCCAGCGGGTAAGGAGGGCAGGGACAGCACCGGCGCCTGTGGTGCCCCGCGGCGGCGCCGGGCCATGCCCAGCCTCCGCGCCCCCGCGCGGCGGCCCCGAGCGGCGCCGGGCCATGCCCAGCCTCCGCGCCCCGCGCGGCCACGGCCACCGCCACACCGGCGGGTACCCGGCGATACCGCCGCGCTCAGGAACCACACCGCACCCAGCAGCCCCAGACACCGGCCGCCTCATCCCGCGCGCCGCACCACCGGCCCGGCACGGGCCCGCACGCTCGTCAGCTATACCGGCGGCCAGGTGAGAGCCGAGGTCCGCGTCAGTGCACATGATCGTGACCGGATGAGCGCGCACCCGAGGGCTCGGCGGGATGGTAGTGCGGCCGTTGCGGCGCCCCGACCCGGTCTTCGAAGCCAGGCAGCGGGGCACGGTAGACGCACATGTCACAGTTCATCCGGATATCCCCCGTCAGTGCCTCGCGGTACCGTTGCGCGACTAGCTGGGCGATCTCGTCGCAGTCGCCAAGGACGTCAGCGCAGCGCACGTCCAGTTCCTCCGCGGCCCGGCCGTAGGCGCTTGCCTGGGTCGCGACGCGGTCCGGCAGCACGCCAGGGAACAGGAAGTAGCGGGCCACCACGATTCGCCGCATCCCGAGCCTGCGGCAGCGATCCAGGCCCTCGGCGACGTCCGGCCGTGCCAGCGATACGAACGCGGTCTCCGCCAGCGCGACGCGCCAGCGCCCGGCCTGATGTGTCTCCCACACAAGCCGCGTGGTCTTGTACATCTCCGCGTTCGCGTCCGGGTCGGTCGAGCCACGGCCGACCACAAGCACAGCGAGGGGGTCATGCGTGCCATCGCCCGCTGCCCCCGCTGGTGTCCGGTGATGGCCGCGGCCCAGCGCCTCGTCGATCCGGTCGGCGAGCAGGCTGAGCAGTGCGGGGTGCGGGCCCAGGGCCGGCCGTAGGCGAACGACATGCCCGGATGCCGGTCGCGCTGCACGGCAAGCGCGGCAGGGATATCACCCTTGGCGTGGCCAGCCGCGCTAAGGACGACCGGGACCGCCACCACGCGACGGTGGCCGCCTGCCGCGAGCAAATCGACCGCGGCGGACAGGGGCGGCTCGGAGAGTTCGATGAAGCCGCCGGCCACGTCAACCGATTGGAGCGCGAGCACGCTCGCCACCCGCTCGCAGAGCGCGCCGAATGCCTCGGCGCCCGCGGGATCGGCGCTCCCGTGCCCGGCGAGCAACAGCGGTGGCGGGGTCATCTCCCGCCTCCCCATCCGGGCGGTCGCTCCGGCTGCCTTTCGTCAGGCCCGGCAGGTGGATCCACATTTCCTGTCACTTCAGGCGGCTCGCCTCCCTCCGGCCTCGGGGAGGGCCCAGCCGGCATCGCGCGCAACAGGGCATTGAGCGCGGCGGCAGCCACCGCGGAGCCTCCCTTCTCGGACTTGTTCGTGAGCGCGGGAAGGCCACTCGCACGCAACGCGTCCTTCGCCTCTGCCGCGCCCACGAACCCGACAGGAAGCCCGATCACCAAAGCAGGCTGAACGTCCCTGCTGAGAATCTCGGTCACTGCGGTCGGCGCGCACCCCACCACCCAGACCGCGCCGGGACCGGCTTCACCGAAGGCCAGCCGCATGCCGGCCGCGGCGCGGGTAATGCCGACCGTCCGCGACAGCCGTGTGGTCAGCGAATCTCCGATCTTGCAGATGACCGGGCGCGAGGTGATCGCGGCGGCCACCATCCCCACGTCGGCAACCACAGGCGCTCCGGCCGCGAGCGCCACGGCGCCCGCGGCGAGCGCGGCCTCGTCGCAGACCAGATCGGTCGCGTAGTCGAAGTCAGCGCTCGCGTGGATCACGCGCTCGATCACCGCCCGGCTGAACGGCGGCAGATGACTCAGGTCGATACGGGAACGCAGGATCCGGTAGGACTCCGCCTCGATCGGGTGCACCTGCTCGCTGGATTGGACAGTGGTGCTTGGCTGCCATAGGCGGTTCGCCCGTGCCGGGCCGCCTGCCTGGGTCCGGGCCGCCCCCGGGCCGCCAGACCGCCCCTGCGCATTCGCCGGGCCCGCACCGCCAGGGTCCACCGGCCCACCAGGCTGCCCGTGCGTACTCGCCGACACCAAGCCGCCGGGATCCACGGGCCCACCTGGCTGTCCCTGGGTACTTGCCGAACCCGGGCCGCCAGGATGCCCCACGCCACCAGGATGCCCTACGCCACCACGGTGCCCCGGGCCACCACGGTTTGCCGGGCCGCCAGGATCCGTCACTCCGCCTCCCCTCCCTTGCCTTATGCCTCACTGGTCTCACGGGTTGTGCCGGAGTCTTCGCCGTTCAACAGGCCAGTTCGCGTGGTTGGCCCGTTGGGGGCGCTAACGCCCCCAACGGGCCAACCACCGACGGCGCCCACCCGAATGGGATCCACCGCGATCATGGAATCGCCTATGAAGCCGACCGCGTCGACCGGGCATATCTCCACGCACTCGCCGCAGCCGGTGCATCTGGAGGTCAGCACGGCGAGCGGGCCCGCACCCGGCACCGTGTCATCTGCCGGACGGATGGCTCGCTCCGGGCACGTGAGCAGGCATGCGCCGCACCCCTGGCAAGCCGGGGTAATGGCGATCATCTTTCCCTCCATCGGTAGCCACGGGGGGTTACCATCCGGCCGGCGACGATCCGCGTCGCGGAGGAACCGACGACCACGAGGGTGCGCATGTCCACACCCGCGGGGTCGAACTCGGCAAGCGTGCTCAGCGTGACGCGCTCACCCGGCCTGGACGCGTCGGCGACCATGCCCACCGGTGTGCCCGGGGAGCGGTGGGCCGCGAGCAGCGCCAGTGCCTTCGCCAGGTGGCCGCCGCGTGCCCGGCTACGAGGGTTGTAGAAGCAGACGACGAAATCGGCTTCCGCAGCGGCGCTGATCCTGCGCTCGATCGCCTCCCACGGTGTGTGGAGGTCGGACAGCGAAATCGAGGCATGGTCATGCCCGAGTGGCGCGCCGAGCGCCGCGGCCGCGGCTAGTGCCGCCGTAACGCCGGGCGCGCCGACGACCTCGATCGCGCTGTCTGCGATCTCAAGCGCCGGGCTGGCCATGGCATAGATCCCTGCGTCCCCGGAGCCGACGAGGGCCACCGCGTGGCCCGCGCGCGCCTGCGCCACCGCCGTGACGGCCCGTTCCTCCTCGGCGCCTAGTTCACTGGTGAGAACCTCTGTGCCCGGGCGCAGCAGATCGCGAATCTGGTCCACATACTGATCAAGCCCGACGACCACGCTCGCCTGCCGAAGCTCCGCTACGCTGCGCGGTGTGATCAGGTCGCGTGCGCCGGGACCGAGCCCGACAAGTGCGAGCCGACCGCGCGGACGCCGCCGCGCGATCGCCACGGTGGCATGCGGGCTCTTGCGCTTGCGCGCGACAAGCACGGCGCCCTGACCGGCCGCGATAAGCGCGGCCGCCTCGGCCACGCTGGGCGTGCCGATCGCCGCTCGCACGATCTCGCTGGGGTTCGGCACCTCGACCACCGCCAGGTCCGCAGGAGCGAAGCCGGCGACCTGCCAGCCGCGCTCCCGCGCCGCCCCCACAAGCCCCCGCTCGTCCTCCTTCAGATCCACGGTGGCAACCCGCCAGACGGAAGCGGCAGACAATCCCGCGTCCGCCAGCGCCTTGTCCATCAGGTCACCCATCTCGGCTGCGTCGACGCCCCGGCTCGCGCCGGCCCCCAGCACGAGTGATGGGGGCCGGTAGATGACCCGCGGCGGCTCGGCACCCATGACGCGGTCGGTAATCACGATCGCTGGGACGCCGAGTTCGGGGCCGGGCGTACGAATCACGTTGGGTGGAAGGGCGGGAACCGGCCACGTCTGATCCATGCTCAGCGTCACCCGCTGGGCGGACAGGACGGCCGCACCCACCTCCGCAAGCTGGCTGCCGGGTTCGACACGCAGGCCGCGGGCCGCGCCGAAGCCATCAAGCGCCGTTGCGCCCACGGCATCACTGGCAGTGGTGATCACGGCTGTGGCGCCGAGCACATCCTCGATCGCCCGCGCGAGCTTGTTGGCACCGCCCGCGTGCGCACCTGCGACCGGAACCGCGAATCTGAGCGCCTCATCCACGCACACCACGCCCGGATCGGCAGTCTTGGACGTGAGCAGCGGCGCGATCAGCCGCACGGTGGCACCGACCGCCAGGAAGCAGACGATCTGGTCGCACTCCGCGAAGGCGCGGGCAAGCGCGCGCGACACCGGATCCGGATACGTCCGGGTATCCGGCCAGCGAGCGGCGAGCCGCGCAGCTGCGGCCCGGCCAGCGGCGGTAACGGTGATCAGGCCGATCACCGCAGGTCCCCCCAGAGCACGAACACCGGGTTGGCCGCGGCAAGCCGTATCGATCCCCCAGGCAGCGCCGCGAGCCTGGATGCCTGTAGCGCCGTGCCGTCCACCTCGTAACCCTGACCGGCGAGCAGGTCGCGAACCGTACGCACCCGATCCACCGAGGCGAGCGCTACGACGACACGGGCCGGATGGGTGGCCGCCGCACCGGCAAGCGCGGCGTCGCCGCCACCACCGGCGAACACCGCATCGGCGGGAAGCAGACCAGCGAAGACGTCTGGCGCGGAGCCTTCAGCAAGCTGGACGTGAACGCCGTGCGCTGCGGCATTCGCCCTGATGCGGGCACACTGCGCGGAGTCGGCTTCAACAGCGATCGCATGGGCTCCGAACCTCGCGCACTCGACCGCGACCGAGCCCGAGCCCGAGCCGATGTCCCAGATCGTCCGGCCGGGGCCGGGTCCGAGCCGGGCAAGAACCAGAGCCCGCACCTCCGCCTTCGTGATCATTGAGTCACGGTGGGCAAAGGCCTCCTCTGGGAGGGCCCAGCCGTCGGGCGCCCCCAGATGACCGGCCATCCAGCGCCTGCCGCCGGCTGAGGAGGCCGACGCGGGCCTGCCCTGCACACCGCGCCCGTCCTGTGCGCCGCCGCTCCCGTCGCGTGCACTGTTGTTGTCGCCTTCGCCACGTCCGGCGCCTGCACCGTAGCCTTCGCCGCTCCCGTCGCGTGCACCGTTGTTGTCGCCTCGCCACTCCGAGCTTCGCCGCTCCCGTCGCCTGCACCGTAGCCTTCGCCGCTCCCGTCGCCTGCACCGATGCTGCCGCTTGCGAGGGCCGCGCCGTATGCGCCGCCGTGACCGGGCGTGTCAAGCGCGATCACCAGGTTGGGGTCGGCGAACTCCCGCATCGACCCGGCTGTGACCCGGGTCAGCCGCTCATCCGGTGCGCCGAGGCACTCCGCGACGTAGACCGGCCGGCCGGCCGCGAGCAAAGCCGGGATGAACCGCTGCGGCCCGGCAGTGGGTCCGGGCGCGGTGAGGATCGCGGCCTTGCCACAGCCGAGGGCCGCGGCGAGCACGGGCCGGGCATCGCGCCCGTGTGCCGAGAGCACGAGCGCGTCATCCCAGGGCAGGCCCAGCCGCCCGAACGCGAGCGCCACCGAGGAGGTCGCCGGGATGACGTCGGGCGCGGCGCCGCGCCCCACCAGGGCACGGACGATCCCGAAGAACCCGGGATCGCCTGAGGCCAGCACGGCAACCGGTCCTGGATGGGAAACGATGGCGCTGAGGGCCGCATCGAACGCCGAAGCCGCACCACCCGAAGCGGCACCACCCGAAGCCGCACCGCTCCCGGGCGCGCCGTCGCCGTCTGTCACGGTACCGACCCAGTCGCGGGCGCCCTCCTGCAGGCCAGTGCGGCGCTGCGCAATGGCGCTGTCCGGCGACGTGGCGGTGCCCGGCGGAGCAGTGCCCCCGGCTCCCCGCGGATGCGACGCAGGAAAGGACGGCCCAGCCATCCCAGCCTGCCCAGCGCTACCGGCCTGCGGCGGCACCTCCAACGAGCCGATCCGGATGCGCTCCACGCCGTCGGGCAGCGCCACGCTCGCCAGGTGACGAGTGGAGCCCGCGACGCACCGAGCGGCGGCGAGCGCGGCCGCGGCTGCCGCGGAGATCGGGCCGCCGTCACATCCGATCACGGTGATCGCCGGGCTCATGATCATGCCCTCCCCTGCGGCAGGCCGGTCCGGTCGGTGCGCTCGGGGTCGGTGCGCTCGGGGTCGGTGCGCTCGGGGTCGGTGGCTTCTCGGGGTCCGCGTGCTCGGGGTCCGCGTGCTCGGGGTCCGCGTGCTCGGGGAAGGAGGCAATCACGTTTCGGCCGGTGAAGTCAACCATGATCACTTCGATCCTGGGGGCGTACCCGGCCGCGAGCCCGGCGCAGAACCGGGCGAGGACATCAGCGGTGCGGCGGCAAAGCTCCGTGCCCGCGGCATCCGCTATGCCTGCCGCCTGCCACAGTTCGAGCGCGTGCCGCGCGGTGTTCGCCTCGGCCACCTCGGCGGTCAGTTCGGCAGGGCCACCGGCCGCGCTGGTGATGTCGGCCAGCAGGCCGGTCGGCACCTTCGAGCGGGTGTAGTGGGTCATCAGCACGCCGCCAGCGAGTTTGCTCAGCTTCCCCGCCATGCCGACGAACACGATCCTGGCGATGCCGCCGCGGGCCGCCTGCCGCAGGGCCGCCCCGGTGAAGTCGCCGACCTCGACGAAACTCGACTCCGCCAGCGCGGGAAGCTGGGCCATCGCTCCCTTCTCCGTCCGGCCACCGGTGCACAGCACGAGCGCCTCACCGCCCTGGGCCGCGAGCACGGAGACGGCCTGCTCCACGCTGGCGCGCCATGAGGCGGTCGAGAACGGCCGGACGATCCCCGTCGTGCCGAGGATGGAAATGCCGCCGAGAATTCCCAGCCTCGCATTGGTCGTCTTGCGGGCCATCCGCTCACCCTCGGGCACCGAGATGATGACGCGCAGCCCACGGTGATCGGTGTCCATTGCCTCCCCCACCGCCTGTGTGATCATCTTTCGCGGCACCGGGTTGATGGCGGGCCCGCCGATCTCCAGACCGAGACCCGGCTTGGTGACGACGCCGACCCCAACCCCGCCATCGAGTTCGACGCCCGGCTGATCGGCCCAGCTCACCGTGGCGGTGAGGTGGGCGCCGTGGGTGACGTCCGGGTCGTCTCCCGCGTCCTTGACGACGACGGCCTCGGCCCGGGCCGGTTGGTGCCAGCATTCCTGCACCGCGAACGTCACCCGGCGCCCGGACGGCAGCGCGATCTCGACGGACTGCTGCGGCCGCTGGGTGACGAGGGCCGCTGCCGCGGCCTTCGCGGCGGCGGCGGCGCATGTCCCTGTGGTCCATCCTGTGCGCAGCCCGCCTCGCCGTACCTTCGCGGTTCGTGGCAGGTCCGGTTCGCGCAGCTCGGCAGGCTCGGTCACGGACCGCCTGTTCCCCCCGGGGCGGAACTGTCGGCTCCCCCCTGACCTGCCGCGACGACGCCGCGCAGGCCGCGGCGGGCGTCCGGGTCGGCCCTGCGGTGGCCGTGGAAATGCCCGGGATGATAAAGGTGCGAGCGAGTCCCGCCGGCCTGCAGCGCAGGGCCGACAAGGACGAGTGTGTGCTTCCACAGCTTGTGTGCCTTGATGGTGCCCGCGAGCTCGTCGAGCCTGCATCGAAGGATCAGCTCGTCTGGCCAGGTCACCTGGCAGGCGATGACGCAGGGCGTGCCAGGCTCGTAGCCGCCCGCCAGCAGTTCCGCCTCGAGTTGACCGGAACGTGCCGCGGAAAGGAACAGCGCCATCGTGGTGCCGTGGCGCGCGAATCCGGCCACCTGCTCGCCGGGCGGCATGGGTGTCTTGCCGCCGCCGAGCCTGGTGAGGATCACAGATTGGGCCACTTCGGGGATGGTCAGCTCGCGGCCGATCCTCGCCGCGACCGCGGTGAAGCTGGACACCCCGGGCACCACCTCGGTCCGCAGGCCAAGTGCCTGGCAGCGGTCGAGCTGTTCCTGAATCGCCCCCCATAGGGAGGGATCGCCCGAGTGCACGCGCGCCACCCGCAGACCCTCTCGCGCGGCACGCTCGTAATGGGTGAGCACGCCTTCCATCGGCAGGCGCGCCGAGTCGATCAGTTCAGCGCCCTCCCGCGCGTGCAGCAGGACATCCGGATGGACCAGGCTCGACGCCCAGATGACGACGTCCGCATCGCCAATCGCCGCCGCGCCGCGCAGCGTGAGCAGGTCGGCCGCACCCGGGCCGGCGCCCACGAACGTCACCGATCCCCCCGCGGCGTTCGTCATCGCGCTCACCTGAGCTTGCTCCCGGTCCCCGCGCGGCGGCCGGGCGCGATGAGCGTGGACAGGTACGGCACTGCCGCCATCCCGGCCAGCTCACGGGCCGGTCTGATGTCTTCACCCGGCAGGCCGAGCCGCGCTCCGTAGATCGCGTCGTCAAGCCGCCCAGCCTCCCGCAGGGCAGCGATCAGGCCCGGGATGTCCGTGAGTGCCCGGCCGCTCGACGCCGCAGCACCGAGCTTGTACGCGACGACGGTGTCGTGGCGGCAAAGAACGTCCCGCAGGGCGCCGAGCGGCATGTCCAGCGCGGCCGCAACGCCGGGACCGGCGCCAGCGCCAGTGCCAGCTCCGGTGCCAGCTACGGTTGCCGCATCGGCGCCGCGGCCGCATGCGCCGCTGACGCGTGGACCCCGGATCAGCGGAAGCAGGACGAGCGACTCGTTGCCCTCGGTGAGCACGGTCCCTGACCGGGACGCGAGATCCTGCATGGCTGTGATTCCCGGCACGGTATCGACCGTGACGTCCGGAACAAGCTGGCGGACAGTCTGTGCGAGGTAGCTGAACGTGGAGTAGATGTTCGGATCGCCGATGGTGGCGAAGGCGACGGCGGACGTGCCGTGCGCGAAGGCGGTCGCGACCTCATGGGCGGCGGCTTCCCATGCGGCTTTGCGGCCCGGCGTGACGCCGCCCCGGTCGTTCAGCGCGAACGGCACACGGCGGATGCGTGCGCCGTCGATGTGCGCCCGGACCGTCGCCTCGGCCCGCCCCTGCTCGGCAGGTCCCGCATCCGCCATGACCGGGACAAGCACCAGGCCGGCCTCGGCGAGCACGCGGACCGCCTTGATGGTGACGAGTTCCGGATCGCCGGGGCCGACGCCCACGCCGATGAGGCGCTTGGCCCCGATGCGGCTCATGATGCCGCTCCGCTGATGCCCGGCCGCGAAGGCCCGCTCGCCGGGGGACGCGCGGCGCCACCCCTGCCGGCCGGCGCCGATGCCCTGGCCCGGCAGGCGGCAACGAACCGCAGGGCGAACGAGGGCGCGCCTGCCCAATGCAGGTGGAGGTAGGAGGCCACGACGTTGCCGACCACGTAGCCCTCGGCCCGCCCACCGGCCGCGCGGTCGCCGGCGACCTGCCACGCTGGCAGGCGCCCAAATTCAGGCTTAACGGCGGTGCGGTGGAATTCGTGACCGCGCACGCGGGACCCGGCCTCGGCGAGAACCGAATCCGTCGCCGCTGCCGCGGTCCGGTATCCCAGCGTGAGGCGATCGGTCATGTGCGTGTCCGCGTCGACCACTCCGCACATGGGCATGCCGTCCAGGGTGCGGGCCAGGTACAGCAGGCCCGCGCACTCGGCGACTACCGGCACTCCCGCGGCGGCTGCCGCCGCGACCTGGCGGCGCAGCGGCGCGTTGCCCGACAGTTCGGGTGCGTACATCTCGGGGAAGCCGCCCCCGATGACAAGGCCGGCGGTCCCACCCGGAAGTGCCTCCTGGGTCAGCGGGTCGAACGGGACGACTCGGGCACCGGCGGCCTCGAGCAGCTCGGCATGCTCGGTGTAGCTGAACGTGAACGCGGGACCCTGGGCCACCGCGACAATCGGCTTCGCACCGTGCGTATGACCAAGCGCTTGGTTCGTGAAACGGGACTGGGACCGGGACCGGGGGGAAGCAGCCGTGCCCCAGGGGGAATCCTGGCCCCCCGGCGCGCCCGCGCCGGGGAGTGGGCCGGGCAGCGGGCCCAGGCCAGCCAGGACTTCCTGGTCCTGCGGCGAACCAACCGCGGGCGTGGGACCTGTCGGAGGCAGCGGGCCGACGCGGGGCGACACGGCCGGTCCGCTGCTTGAAGCGGATGAGCGAGCGGCGGCGGCCGCGTCGAGTGCCGCGTGCGGATCCCAGGCGCTGCTCGCGAGCGGTGGCGCGGTCCAGGCGAGCGCCCGGAGCCCGTCCAGGTCACATGAGGAGGCGATCAGATCGGCAAGCTCGGCGATCGCCCGCTCGGCTGCCGCCCGCCGCTCGGCGGCGGGCACCAGGCCAAGATGGCGGGACGGCGTGGCCGCCGCCTCCGTCCTCCTGATCGCGCCGAATACTCCGATGCCGAGCGGCTCGACGGCGTCTTTGAGCACACGCTCGTGGCGCTGCGAGCCAACGCGGTTGAGGATCACCCCTGCGACGCGGACCCGCGGATCGAAACCGGCGAAGCCGGCCACCAGGGCGGCCACCGACCGGCCTGCCGCTGCCGCGTCGACCACGAGCACGACCGGCGCCCGCAGCAGCCTGGCGACATGCGCGGTCGAGGCGAAATCAGGACCGGCGCCCGGGCCGGCCGCGGCGGGGTCCGCGATGCCGTCGAACAGGCCCATGGCGCCCTCGATCACGGCGATGTCCGCGCCGGCCGCGCCGCGGGCGAACAGCGGACTGATCAGCTCTTCGCCGCACAGG
Source organism: uncultured Actinomycetota bacterium (assembly GCA_963851085.1). Classification (GTDB taxonomy): domain Bacteria; phylum Actinomycetota; class Actinomycetes; order Streptosporangiales; family Streptosporangiaceae; genus DATFVJ01. Next base: position 220,567 of record CAWKNX010000002.1, read on the forward strand.
AACGGGTCGAGATTGCGGCCCGGGCGGCCGGTGGCGAGCGCGTGATAGCCCGGGTCGATGTAGTCAGGCCCGGCCTTGTGACCCGACACCGCCACCCCACGGGCCCGAAACGCCGCCATCAGGCCAGTCGCCACAGTCGTCTTACCGCAACCCGACGCCGGCCCGGATACGACCAGCCGCGGCCTCATCACCACTCGACCCCCCTCCGGCCCGGCTGGCCGGCCGCCAGCGGATCGATCAGCTCTTCGCCGCACAGGAACGGGCCGACATTGCGGCCCGGGCGGCCGGTGGTGAGCCCGTGACAGCCCGGGTCGATGTAGCCGGGGCCGGCCTTGTGACCCGACACCGCCACCCCACGGGCCAGAAACGCCGCCATCAGGCCAGTCGCCACGGTCGTCCTGCCGCGTCCCGACGCCGGCCCCGAAACGACCAGCCGCGGCCTCATCACCGGTTCTCCACAGGACCAGGATCACTGCTTCTCCACAGGGCCGGATTCATCCACAAAATCGCGTTCACCCCTCCCCCAGCACTTGACAACATGCCAAGATCGTCAGTGGGGCAGCGCCCCCAAGGGTGGGCGGGCCTTGTAGGGTGGCGGGCCTTGTAGGGATGGGCGGCAAACGACGCCAGTCACCACTCGATCCCCTTCTGGCCCTTCTGGCCGGCGTCCATCGGATGCTTGATCTTGGTCATCTCCGTGACGAGGTCGGCGCGTTCAAGCAGCCGCGGGTGTGCGCCCCTGCCCGTTATCACCACATGCTGCTGGCCCGGCCTGCCCGCCAGGACGCCGATCACTTCGTCCACGTCGATCCAGCCCCAGGTGATCGGGTAGGTGAATTCGTCGAGGACGTACAGCCGGTAGGTCTGCGCGGCGAGGTCGCGGCGGATCTGCGCCCATCCCTCCGCGGCACGCTCCGCGTGGTCGTCACCAGCATCCCGCTGAATCCACGACCAGCCGTCGCCCATCTTGTGCCAGGTCACCGTGCCGCCGACGCCGCTGTCGCCGAGCGTGCGCAGCGCCTGTTCCTCGCCGACCCGCCACTTGGCCGACTTGACGAACTGGAACACCCCGACCGGCCAGCCCTGGTTCCACGCGCGAAGCGCGAGCCCGAACGCGGCCGTGGACTTCCCCTTGCCAGGCCCGGTATGGACGATCACCAGCGGGCGGTTCCTGCGCTGGCGGGTCGTGAGGCCGTCGGCCGGCACCTGCGACGGTTGCCCCTGCGGCATCAGGCCGCCACCGTCTCATGATCGCGGTAACTTTTCCGCGAATGCTTCCAAAAAGTTACCGCGATCATGGAAAGAGCCGCTGTGAGGCGTTGCTTTGTCATCACGCCGCCCTTACCCGCGCGTCTTTGACCGTCCGCACGAGCGCACCCGCGGCAAGCTCGTCGAGCCTGATCAGCTCACCCCCGAGCACGGCCGCGAGGCCGGCCGCGAGCCCAAGCCGCAGCGGCCCGGACTCGCAGTCGACCACGACGCTCGCCACGCCGCGCAGCAGCGCGGCAGCACGCGTCACCGCGCCGGGCTCGCCGCGGGTGGCGCGCCCGTCGGTGACAACGACAAGCAGCGGGCGGCGGCCAGGATCGCGCAGCCGCTCCGCCGAGAGCACCTCGGCGGAGCGGATCAGGCCGGCGGCGAGCGGCGTGCGACCGCCCGCGGGCATCTCGGCCAGCCGCCGCGCTCCCGCCTCCACAGAGGAGGTCGGCGGCAGCAGCAGCTGCGCGCCGTCGCCGCGGAAGCTGATCATTCCTACCTTGTCCCGGCGCTGGTAGGCGTCCAGGAGCAGCGAAAGCACCGCACCCTTGACCGCGTGCATGCGCTGCCTGGCCGCCATCGAGCCGCTCGCGTCCACCGCGAACAGCACCAGGTTGCCCTCACGCCCATGGCGGACAGCCGCGCGAAGATCTGACGGATGCAGGCGCAAGGGCCGGCCTGCCGCCGGCTGCCACCCCCTGCCGCGCTGGTGAGGCGCGGCCGCGCGCAGGGTGGCCGGCAGATGCAGCGCGGTCAGCCTGCCACGCGGCACGCGTGCGCCCACGAGCCTGGCCCTGCGGAATGCGGGCGGCGCTGCGGCGGCCCGGCGCCCCGCCACCGACGCCTGCGATGGTGAAGACGGGCGGGCGGAACGGCGCGCCCGCCGCGGCGACGGTGAGCGCGTCCGGCCGTGGTCCCGCCAGTGAGCCGGAGCCGCCAGGCCCGGGCTCGGCGGTGCCCGCACGCGCGCCGGCGTCGGACGTGGTGGCGCCGGACGGGACGGGTGCCGCCTCGCCGGCCTGCGGGGTGCCGGCGCCTGACGGCTCCGCCTGGCGTGGATCTTGCCGCGCGGCGGGACCCGCAGCCTCGGGCCCCGTCGCCCGATCGGATCCGTTCACCGCGTCCGTCCCTGACGGCGAGCCAGCGCTGGTGCCGCCGCCCGGCCGGCCGGGGCCGCCATCAGGATCGTCGCCTTCATCCGCGCCTTCCCCGGCCTGGCGCAGCGCCTCGTCGAGTGCTTCCTCATCCAGGCCAGGCGCGTCGAACGGGTCGCGGCGGCGCCGGTGGGGCAGCGCCAGCCTGGCGGCCTGCCGCACGTCATCGGCGTTCACCTCATCGCGTCCATGCCACGCGGCCAGTGCCATCGCGGCGCGGGCGGTAACGAGATCCGCGCGGAGCCCGTCGACGCCGAAGGCACCACACACCGCGCAGATCTGGCGCAGCACGGCATCGGGCAGCCGCACGCTGGGCAACTGCTGCCTCGCATCGGAGATTCGCCGCGCGAGCCGTTCGGTATCAACGGCCCAGCCAGCGGCAAAGCCAGCCGGATCCGCCTCGTAGGCCAGCCGCCGCCTGACCACCTCCGCCCGCTCGGCAGGATCGCGGGTCGCCGTGACCTGGACGGTCAGCCCGAACCTGTCGAGCAGTTGCGGGCGAAGCTCACCCTCCTCGGGGTTCATCGTGCCGACGAGCAGGAAGCTCGCCGCGTGCGTTACCGACACGCCCTCGCGCTCGACGTAGCAGGTGCCGAGGGCGGCGGCGTCGAGCAGCAGGTCGACGAGGTGATCATGGAGCAGGTTGACCTCGTCCACGTAGAGGAGGCCGCGGTGTGCCGAGGCGAGCAGACCCGGCTCGTAGGCCGTGACGCCCTGCGTCAGCGCACGCTCGATGTCCAGCGAACCGACGAGGCGGTCCTCGGTCGCGCCAACGGGAAGCTCGGCAAGGCGCGCGTGGCGCTGGCGGGCGGGCGCGCCGGTCGCGTGCGGGCCGTCCGGGCAGCCGGGATCGGGCGCCTCCGGGTCGCAGGAGAACCTGCAGCCGGCGACGACCGCGATCGGGGGAAGCAGTTCGGCGAGCCCGCGGACGACCGTGGACTTCGCGGTTCCCTTCTCACCCCGCACCAGCACGCCGCCCACGCCTGGCGAGACCGCGTTCAGCAGCAGGGCGAGTTTGAGATCGTCCATGCCCACGACCGAACTGAACGGATACAGGGCACGTGCGGGCGCCGCGCCCCGCGCCACCGCCCCCGCCGCCGAACCGGCAACGCCCGCGCCGCCAGTGGCGCCGGTGGCGCCCGCGCCGCCCGTGCGGCCCCCGCCGACCCGGCCATCACTGCGTCAGGCATGCCATCTCATCCTTCCCCGGGTTCAGCGCCCGAAGGTGGCGTCCGATTGGCGGCCGGAGTTTCCTGGCTCCCGGATCAACGCTCGCCCCGCCTTCCCGCCGCTACGCGGCAGTGGCGTCGTGGGGGTTGCTCCCCGATCACAGTTGCGCGACAGCCCCGGACTCGCACCGGGTTCCTCAGCAGACCTCGCCAGCTCCCCAGCATGACACATCCGGTCGATCCGCTCCCGGGTGGCACTCACCCGGCCGCTGTGTTTCGCGAAGCAGCGGCGCGGCCGCTCTGGCCGGCACGTTCCGCGGCCATGATCGTGCACACTGGATCCGGACCGCTGGGCCTGCCGCCCTGACCCGGCCGGACCGGACACACCTTGAGCGGTTCACAGCCCTGTGACCTGCGGTACAGTGCCCTAGTTCGCCGCCTGACGGGAGTTTCGCACGATTTCAGGCACCACGATGGCCGACTGTCTCAGCTTGCGTGTTGTCGGCCTCGCGGAAGCGAAGTCCGCAGGATAATCCTTGCTGGTGCACCGCGACTGGCTTGCACGTCCCGGCCGGCGCTGCCAGACGTTCAGCTTTCCAACAGGAGTTCTTCAGCTCTGCCTGGTAGGCAATGGCGGCCAGCACAGATACAACCGGACCTCAATGTGACTTCTGCGAATGGAGCGTGCATGGCCGACCCAGGCTGTTCCCGCGTGCTTGTGACCGGCGGAGCAGGCTTCATCGGACGCCGGGTAGTGCGGACGCTGCTCGAATCCGGGGCCGACGTCACGGTCGCCGACAAGCAGCCCTTCCCTGACGGCGTCGTGGACGGTGGCGTCAGGACCGTTCTCGGCGACCTGCGGGACCCAGAGGTCGCCGCACGCGCCGTGGACGTGGGCACGGACGCCGTCGTGCACCTCGCGGCCCTGACGTCCGTGCTCCGCTCGGTCGAGGACCCCGCGGGAACCTACGAGGTCAACGTCGCGGTCACCGCGAACCTCCTCGAACTGGCCCGCGAGCGTAGCATCGGCACGTTCATCTTCGCGTCCACCAACGCGGTCGCGGGCGATGTCGGCCGCCATGTCATCACCGAACGGACCCCGCTGCGCCCGCTGACGCCCTATGGGGCAACCAAGGCCGCCGCGGAGATGTTGCTCAGCAGTTACGCCGCCGCGTACGGGATCGATGGGTGCGCGCTGCGGTTCTCCAACGTCTACGGCCCTGGAATGGCCCGCAAGGACAGTCTTGTACCGCGGCTGATGCGGGCCGCGAGATCGGGCGCGGGCATCGACGTCTACGGTGACGGTGCCCAGCTTCGTGACCTCGTGCACGTCGACGACATCGTGGCTGGCATGCTCACGGCCTGGCGGGCGGGTTACGCGGGGCCGCTCATCCTCGCGTCCGGCACCTCTGACTCGGTGAACGACATCGTCGGGGCCGCGCGCCGGGCCACGGGCAAGCCCATTCCGGCCCGCCACGTCCCGCCCAAACGGGGCGAGATGCCCGCGGTCCTCGTCGACATCTCAGTGGCGCGGGCGCTCGGCTACGAACCCGCCTACAATCTCGAATCCGGCCTGGCCACGGTGTGGCCAGAATTCGCGGCAGAAACGGACGCGGCCCGCAACGGTCATGGCAGCCCAGTAGGAGCGGAGGCAGCGACGTGACGAGCCCGGCACCCGAGTACGACACAGCGGGCCCAGACCGGTCGGTCGACGACGCCGCCACACACGCCTTCGCCACCGAGTACGCCGACCGCGCGCGCCAGCTTCCGCCCGTCGCCATCGTGATCGCCGCCTATAACGAGGAGGGCGCGCTCGGCCCGGTGATCGACGCGCTCCCCGCGAGCATCTGCGGCCTGGAAACCGCGACCATCGTGGTCGTCGACGGTTCGGTGGACGGCACCGCCAAAGAGGCGCATCAGCACGGCGCTCTCGTCTGCGATGTGCCTGTCAACCGCGGGCAGGGAGCGGCCCTGCGGCTCGGCTACCGGCTCGCCCGCGAAGGCGGCGCAAGTTACATCGTGACCACCGATGCGGACGGCCAGTACGACCCCGCCGACGCGCAGCGCCTGCTGGAACCCGTGCTGGCCGGCGACGCGGATTTCGTGACCGGATCGAGAACGCTTGGCAGCGAGGAGACCAGGGACCCGGTGCGCAAGCTCGGCGTCCGGGTGTTCGCCGCGACGATCAGCGTGCTGGCCGGCCAGCGCGTCACCGACCCGTCGTTCGGCATGCGGGCCATGCGCGCAGAGGTGACCGCCGCGGTCCAGCTTCAACAGCCCCAGTACCAGTCGGCGGAGTTGCTGATCGGAGTGATCGCCCGCGGCTTCCGGGTCGCCGAGCGGCCGGCCACGATCCGCAAGCGGCGGGTCGGTGAGAGCAAGAAGGGGCACAACGTCATGTACGGCCTCCGCTTCGCTCGCGTGATCGTCGGCACCTGGTGGCGCGAGCGGCGTCAGCGGACGGCGGATACCTCGGGTACCCCCTCGTCAGCGCTCACCGGGCGCGACCGCGCCGACGACGCGGCAGGGCCAGCCGATGGGGTGGTCCCTGACGCCATGGCCGGGATGCTGGATGAGTCCACTGACGCGCGGTCCGGGTCCTTGACGCCCCGGTCGGCGAAGAGGACGTAGTGGAAGATCGCGAACCTCGACAGGAACGTCACGGCGTTGGCCACGAGGTACGCCGCGCCGACGAAGGCGAGCCGCGGGATCGGCCGCATGCCCATCGACAAGGCCAGGTGGTGGGCCAGGCTGGTCGCAAGCGAGAGGAAAACGATGGTGCCCGCGGCGATCAGCCAGAACGGCAGCGTCTCCTTGAGCAGATGCGGACGGCCCCTGCGTTCCCATGCCCAGCGGCTCAGCACATAGCTCGTCACCGCACCCGCGAACCAGGCGACTGTTGCGGACACGGTCGGCCACAGCTTCCCGGCACCCAGGCAGGTGATCAGCGTGATTTCACTCGCCGCGAGCGCCATCGCCGAACCGAAGGCGAACCGGGTGAACCGCCGGCCTACCGTGCGGACGCCGTACGCGTACACTGCCCGGACCATGCGGTGCGCGCGCACGGCCCGGACCACTCTGCGCAACGCCAATACCATCGTTACCTCGGCTTACGGGTGTCGTGGTGACCGACAATAGCGGACCAACCTGGGCGTCAGGTCAAGATCCAACCGCAGGAAGTTAGGAGCTGGACATGAAGATCTTGGTGTTGGGTGGTGACGGCTACCTGGGGTGGCCGACTGCACTGCACCTGTCGGACGGCGGTCACGACGTGGCTGTTGCCGACAACTTCGCCCGCCGACAGTACGATCACGAACTCGGCGTGGAAAGCCTAGTGCCCATTGAGACGCTGCGCACACGTGTGACCACCTGGCACGAACTCACAGGGAAGAACATCGGGTGCTATGTCGGTGACCTTACCGATCCTGACTTTACCTACCATATTATCCGGGATTACCGGCCCGACGCGGTCGTTCACTTTGCCGAGCAACGCGCCGCGCCATATTCGATGATTGACCGCAAGCACGCCGTATACACCCAGTCCAATAACGTCGTGGGGAACCTCAACCTGCTGTACGCGATCGCCGAGACCGACCCGGACATCCACCTGGTCAAGCTCGGCACCATGGGCGAGTACGGCACGCCCAACATCGACATCGAGGAAGGCTGGCTCGAGGTCGAGCACAATGGCCGCAAGGACCGTGTCCTGTTCCCGAAGCGGCCCGGTTCCTTCTACCACCTGTCCAAGGTGCATGACAGCCACAACATCGAGTTCGCCTGCCGGATCTGGGGCCTGCGCGCGACGGACCTGAACCAGGGCGTGGTGTACGGGCAGCAGACGCCGCAGGCGGCCCTCGACGAACGCCTCGCCACCCGCTTCGACTACGACGCGGTCTTCGGCACGGTCCTGAACAGGTTCTGTATCCAGGCCGTGCTCGGTCACCCGCTGACCGTGTACGGTGCGGGCGGTCAGACCCGCGGCATCATCGACATCCGCGACACGGTCCGCTGCATTCAGCTGGCGTGTGAGAACCCCGCGGACCAGGGTGAGTTCCGGGTCTTCAACCAGATCACCGAGTGGATGTCGGTCACCGAGATCGCCGACACCATCGCCAAGTGCAGCCCGGAACCCGTGACGATCGAGCACATAGACAACCCGCGTGTCGAGGCTGACGAGCACCACTACAAGGTCACCCACACCAAGCTCATCGAGCTCGGCCTGACACCCCACCTGCTGTCCGACACGCTGATCGAGTCACTCCTGGAGATCACGAAGCGGTACGCGCACCGGGTACGGGCCGAGGCGCTGCGCCCGACCGTCAACTGGCGCACGCCGGGCGGCCCGAGGTAGCCACCCCTGGAACCCCGGCGCCGCGGCACCGCAGGTGCCAACTGCGGCGCGCTGCGCGGCAGCCGTTCGGGCCCCGCCAGCCCAGGGGGGCGACCCCCTGGAACCCCCGCCCCGGCGCCCGCAGCGGGCACGCCGGCGCGCTGCGCGGCAGCCGTTCGGGCCCCGCCAGCCCAGGGGGCGACCCCCTGGAACCCCCGCCCCGGCGCCCGCAGCGGGCACGCCGGCGCGCTGCGCGGCAGCCGTTCGGGATAATGGGCAGCCAAGCCGGTGCGGGCGGAGGCGGGAGGCATCGCCGCCCTTTGCCAGGGCCGGGCAAACTGGAACGTGTTCTAGTATGGCGGACGGGGCACTGGGCCTGCGGGCGGAGGTAACGCCATGACCGACGAGCTGAAGCTCGGCCTTAATCTCGGGTACTGGCTCACACCGGGCGATGCCACCGAGGTCGTTCTCGCGGCGGAGCGGCTCGGATACGACTCCATCTGGACCGCTGAATACTGCGGCTCGGACGCGCTGACCCCGCTGGCCTGGTACGGCGCGCGCACCAGCCGCATCAAGCTGGGCACGTCGGTGATCCAGCTCGCCGCCCGCACGCCGGCCGCGACCGCGATGGCGGCCGTGACCCTCGACCATCTTTCCGGCGGCCGGCTGATGCTCGGCGTGGGTGTGTCGGGCCCCCAGGTCGTGGAGGGGTGGTACGGGGTGCCGTTCGCGGAGCCGCTCGCGCGCACCCGCGAGTACGTGGACCTGCTTCGGGTGATATGGCGCAGGCAGCGGCCAGCACGTAACACCGGGGCCCACTACCCGCTCCCCTACCGGCCAGGGACCGGGCTCGGCAAGCCGCTCAAGCTGAACATCGCTCCGCTGCGCGAGGCCATCCCGGTCTATCTCGGCGCGGAAGGCCCGAAGAACGTCGCACTCGCCGCCGAGATCGCCGACGGCTGGCTGTCGCTGTTCACCCATCCGGAAAAGATCGGCCACGTTTACGGCGAGGCACTCGCGGCGGCACCGCCAGGCTTCGACATCGCCGCCATGGTCAACGTCATCCTCACTGACGACCTCCCCGCTGCGCTGCGGGCCGCGAAGATGATGATCGGTTTCTATATCGGCGGCATGGGCGCACGTAACCGGAACTTCCACCTCGACGTGGTCAGCCGGATGGGATTCGAGGAGGCGGCACGCAACGTCCAGGACCTGTTCCTCGAAGGCCGCCGCGACGAGGCCTTCGCTGCCGTGCCCGATGAGCTCGCGGACGGGATGTGCCTGCTCGGACCCATCGGGCGGATCCGCGAACGGCTCGAACTGTGGCGGAAGAGCCCGGTCACGACGCTGCTCGTGATGGGCCCGAACAACGAACCGGATCTGCGGGCGATACGCGACGCGGTGCTCGGCTAGCGCAGGCCCGCCCGAGCCGCCTCAGCCGCGGCGTTCCAGCTCGCGCAGCCGCTCACGGCCGACGAAGGTGAACATGCTCGCGCCCGGTTCGAGCGGCCTCGGCGTGGCGGCGAACCTGTGCGCGCCGACGCCATAGCCCTCACCGGGTGCCGATACCCACTCCAGCTCGAAACCGGCCAGCTCGAACCAGCGGCAGAGCTGAGGAATCAGATCGGTCTCGCGGCGGTGCCGGGTCCACACCGCGGTGCCGCCTGTCGCGGTCATGCAGCCAAGGAACGCGATGGTCCGCTCGATGTCGGCCATGGTGACATTGCCGAAGATCCCGCAGGCAAGCACCAGGTCCGCGGGTACCAGGTGGACGTAATAATCGGTGAGCGCCGCGTCGCCCACCATCACCTCCACCTCGCCGAGCCCGGCGGCCTGCGCGGCGTCGCGCGCTATGGCCGCGTTGCGCGGGTCCAGTTCGACCAGCCGCGCGCGGACGTCGTGCCCACGCGGGTGGGAGGCGAGCACGGCGAGCAGGTCCCGGCCCTGGCCCGCGCAGATACTGACCGCAAGAAGCGGGCCGGGCGGGCACGAATCGAGCGCCAGCCGGATGCGGTCCTGTACGACGGCGAGCCGACGTGCGAGGAGTGAATCAGGCACGTCATATCCGTCGTGCCAGGCGCGCCAGTCCTGCGTCGCAGACGCCGCTGCGGGCAGGTCACCGGGCCCCTGCCGGGACCCGTCCTCGGGCCCCTGCCGGGACCTGTCCCCGGGCCCCTGCCGGAACCTGTCCCCGGGCCCGGTCGGGTGCCCAGTCACGGGCGCGGCGCGGTGGTCTGGGGACTGGCGGGCGTGCGCTGGCGGGAGTTCGGCATGGACCGATTGTCCCAGGCGAGGTCTCGCAACGGGCGCGACCCGGACGGCCGGGTGTGCGATCAGTCCAGGGTGCGTGCGAGCAGCCAGTCGCCTACCCCCGGGTCGCACCGCAGTTCATAGAGCCCACGCGGCGCGTCCCTTCCCGGCGACGCCTGCACCCGCCAGAACTCTCTTCCCGCCGCGGGCCCGGGGTCATCGGGGCCCTTCCTCCGCCACCACTCGTGGCTGATTTCCCGGTGCTCGAGGATCTCGAGCACCGTGAATAGACGGCCGCGCCAGACGAACCTGGTCGGCCTCCCGTCGTCGTCCGTCCATACCTGGATCGGGTCGCCGTACACTCTGCTCACGCGCCCGCCTGCACCTTCCGCCCCGTTCCGCGTCGTCGCGGCCCTGGCGGCTCCCAGGGCCCCTCGCGGCCATCACTGCTCCGCTACGGCAGCCACCCGGGGGAAGGCAGGCAGCACTGCATTCGAACATATACTCGAATCTACGAACCCGCAATCGGCGACGCCGACGGCTCGCACGGTCGCGGCCCTGCGGCGCGTCCGTGTCGCGCGGCACGGGCCGGCCTGCGACACTACCGACCATGCGAACGCTGGTCGTCGATCATCCACTGGTCGCGCACAAGCTCACCGCCCTGCGCGACGCCGGTACCGAGGCCCCGACATTCCGTCGGCTCGCCGACGAACTGGTGACGTTGCTCGCCTACGAGGCGACACGCGAGGTGCGCGTCCAGGCGGTGTCCGTGAAGACCCCGATCGGCCCGGCGGAGGGGATCAAGCTGGCGAGGCCGGCGCCGCTGGTGGTTCCGATACTGCGGGCCGGCATCGGCATGCTCGACGGCATGACCAGGCTGCTGCCGACGGCCGACGTCGGCTTCGTCGGCATGGTGCGCGACGAGGAGTCCCTCGTCGCCTCGACCTACGCCGACCGCCTGCCCGCCGACCTCACCGGCCGTGAGGCGTTCGTCCTCGATCCGATGCTCGCCACGGGCGGCACCCTCGAAACGGTCATCGGCATGCTCGTCTCGCGCGGCGCGTCCATGGTCACCGCCGTCTGCCTGATCGCGGCGCCCGAGGGCGTCAGCAGAATCGCCGCCGCCTTCCCCTCGGACGAACCCGTCCCCGTGCGCGTCGTCACCGGTGCCGTGGACGACCATCTCGACGACAGGGGTTACATCGTGCCCGGCCTCGGCGACGCGGGCGATCGCCTGTTCGGCGAGATCTAGTCACCCGGGCCGCGCCCCCTTTGTTGCTGCTACAGCGACGGCAATGGGCCATCGCTGTCGCTGGGCACTGACGGCGCGGGGCTGGGATGGGGCCGCCGGGTGGGCAACTGCCGCCGGGTGGGCAACTGGGGCACGCGAGCGCGGCGGAACGCTGCGGTGGCTAGATGCCGATGGGGTGCCAGACCGTTTTCGTCTCGAGGAACGCCATCATCCGGCGCGCATCCGGCGGGATGGCCCAATCCGCGTCGGTGACCTCACGTGGGGTGAACACGCGCTTGAGGTTGCCCGCCGCGAGCCGTTCGAGCTCGGTGCGGTCGCCAGGCGCCACCCCCGACAGGTCGATCGCGTCCACATCCATGTGCGCGGCAAGGACGGGCGCGAGTTCGGCCGTCCGGCCGGTGAGCACGTTGACCACGCCGGCTGGCACATCGGACGTCGCGATCACCTCGGTGAGCGTGACCGCGGGCAACGGCCGCGGCTCGCTCGCGACGACGACCGCGGTGTTGCCCGTGACGATGACCGGCGCCAGGACGCTGACCAGGCCGAGCAGACTCGACATTGCGGGCGCGATGACCGCGACGACGCCGGTCGGCTCCGGCACGCTGAAGTTGAAGTACGGCCCAGCGACCGGATTCGCCGAGCCGGCGACCTGTGCGACCTTGTCCGCCCAGCCCGCGAACCACACCCACCGGTCCACCGCCTCCGATACGCAGCGCCGTGCCGCCGCCGCGGACCCTCCCTCGGCCGCCAGGACCTCGGCGGCGAACTGCGCGGCCCGGCCTTCGAGAAGCTCGGCCACCCGGTAGAGGACCTGACCCCGGTTGTAGGCGGTGGCGCCGGCCCAGCCGGCCGCCGCGGTGCGGGCAGCGACAACGGCGTCCCTCGCGTCCTTGCGCGACGCCTGCGCGGCGGCCGCGAGAAACGTGCCGCCGGGTCCGCTCACAGGATAGGAACGGCCGGACTCCGACCGCGGGAACCCGCCGCCGATGAACAGCTTGTATGTCTTGCGCACGTCGAGACGTGCGCCACGGCCGTCGTCAGACATCGAGATAGGCCTCCAGCCCGTGCCGTCCGCCTTCACGCCCGAAGCCGGACTCACGGTAACCGCCGAACGGGCTCGCCGGGTCGAACCTGTTGTAGGTGTTGGCCCACACCACTCCCGACCGCAGCCGCTGCGCCATCCACAGGATCCGGCTGCCCTTGTCCGTCCACACCCCGGCCGACAGTCCGTACGGGGTGTTGTTCGCCTTGGCGACCGCCTCCTCGGGAGTCCGGAACGTGAGCACGGACAGAACCGGCCCGAAGATCTCCTCGCGGGCGATCCGGTGCGACTGGCTGACGCCGGTGAACACGGTCGGCGGGAACCAGTAGCCCCGCGAGGGCAGCTCGCACTGCGGTGACCAGCGGCCAGCCCCCTCCGCCTCGCCCGAGGCGGACAGCTCACGGATCTTGTCGAGCTGCTGCCGTGAGTTGATCGCGCCGATGTCGGTGTTCTTGTCGAGCGGGTCGCCAAGCCGCAGTGTGTCGATGCGCCGCTTGAGCCGCTCGACCACAGGGCCGGCGACCGACTCCTGCACGAGCAGCCGCGACCCCGCGCAGCAGACGTGACCCTGGTTGAAGAAGATCCCGTTCACGATCCCCTCGACCGCCTGGTCGAGCGGCGCGTCGTCGAAAACCACGTTCGCCGCCTTGCCGCCGAGTTCGAGGGTGAGCCTCGTGCCTCTGCCCGCCACCGCGCGCCGGATCTCCTTGCCCACCTGTGTCGAGCCGGTGAACGCGATCTTGTCCACGCCCTGGTTGCCGACGAGCACCGCCCCCGTGTCACCCGCGCCTGTGATCACGTTGACCACGCCAGGCGGGAGGTCGGCCTGCTGGCACACCTCGGCGAGGAGGAGCGCCGACAGGGGCGTGGTCTCGGCCGGCTTGAGCACGCACGTGTTGCCTGCCGCGAGCGCCGGCGCGAGCTTCCACGCGGCCATGAGCAGCGGGAAGTTCCACGGGATGATCTGGCCAGCGACGCCGAGCGGTCGCGGGTCCTGGCCGAACCCCGCGTGCCCGAGCTTGTCCGCCCAGCCGGCGTGGTAGAAGAAGTGCGCGGCGGCGAGCGGCACATCGACGTCGCGCGACTCCCGGATGGGCTTGCCGTTGTCCAGGCTCTCAAGTACCGCGAATTCGCGCGCGCGTTCCTGCAGGATCCGGGCGATCCGGTACAGGTACTTGGCCCGCTGCATCCCGGGCATCGGGCCCCAGACCCGCTCGTAGGCGGCGCGCGCGGCACGCACCGCGCGATCGACGTCTTCCGCGTCCGCCGCGGCCACTTCGGCCAGCCGCTCCTCGGTGGCGGGGTTAACGGTCACCAATGTCTGGCCGCTCACCGGCGGCGTGAACTCGCCGTCGATGAACAGGCCGTATTCCGCGGCGATGGAGACGACGTCACGTGACTCGGGCGCGGGCGCGTAGTCCCAGGCTCTGCTCATCGTCAGTCGAGGGTGAAATAGTCGCGGCCGGCGTAGACGCCGGTGAGCTGCTTGCTGCGCTGCATGAGCAGGTCGTTGAGGAGGCTTGACGCGCCGATCCTGAACGACTCCGGGGTGAGCCACTCCTGCCCAGCGGTCTCAGCCACGAGCACGAGGTAGCGGATCGCGTCCTTGGCGGTGCGTACTCCGCCAGCGACCTTGACGCCCACGCGGCGTCCGGTCGACTCGGCGAAATCCCGCACGGCGGCGAGCATGACCAGGGCGACCGGCGGCGTCGCCGCTGGTGACACCTTTCCCGTGGACGTCTTGATGAAGTCGGCGCCGGCCAGCATGGCGAGCCAGGCGGCACGCGACACGTTGTCGAGGGTGGCGAGCTCACCCGTTTCCAGGATCACCTTGAGGTGCGCGGATCCACATGCTTCGCGTACCGCCCGCACCTCCTCGTAGACCTGCCCGTACCGCCCGGCGAGGAAGGCGCCACGGTCGATGACCATGTCGACCTCGTCCGCGCCGTCGTGCACGGCGCTTTCGACGTCGGCGAGCTTGACCGCGGGGGCGGCGCGACCGGACGGGAACGCGGTGGCCACCGACGCCACCGCGACCGGGCTGGCGTCGAGTTCGGCACGGGCGACAGCGACGAGGTCCGGGTACACGCAGACCGCCGCGACCGGGGGCACCGCGGCGTCCATGGGATCGGGCCGCCGCGCCTTCGCGCACAGTCCGCGGACCTTCCCTGGGGTGTCCGCTCCTTCGAGCGTCGTGAGGTCGACCATGCGGATCGCGGTATCGAGGGCCCACAGTTTCGCGTCCCGCTTGATCGACCTGGTCGCGAGGGCGGCCGCCCGTGCCGCCACGCCGACCTGGTCAATTCCTGGCAATCCGTGCAGGACCTGCCGGAGCGCGGTGTCCGAGGTAGCCACCCTGCCGAGCTCAGCTGGCAGCGTTCCCCATGGCCGGTCCGCGACCGCCTGAGCGCGCGACTCGATGTTCACGTCCTGACGCTACCTCTCCCCGACGGACGCGGCAGCATCGACACCGCCGGCCGGCATCATGGCGCTATGCGCTCGATGACGAGCGGCCGCGGGGGCAACGGCTGCGGGCCGATCTCGATCGCGTCGGCCAGCGCCTGGGTGGCGCGCGCGAAGCGCGCCGCATCCTCGCTCCGCAGTTCAAGCAGGGCTTGCCCCTGTTGGACGCGTTCGCCGGGTTTGGCCAGGCAGATGACCCCGGCCGCCGCGCTCACCGGATCTTCCTTGCGGGCCCGGCCCGCGCCGAGCAGCCACGCGGCACGCCCGACCGCGAGCGCGTCGAGCCGGCGGAGCCAGCCCGACGCGGCGGCGGGCACGGACGCGGTGTGCCCGGCCCGCGGCAACGGCGCGTCCGGATCGCCACCCTGGGCAGTGATCATCTCGCGGTAGCGCTCATGGGCCCGGCCGTCGGCCAGCGCCGCCGCCGGGTCGGTGCGCTGATCCTGCGCCCCGGGCGCGGCGGCGGCCGGTTCCGGCCGCAGCCCCGCCAGCCAGAGCATCTCCCTGGCCAGCGCGAGCGTCACCTCGACGAGATCGGGCGGGCCGTCGCCGCGCAGCGTGGCCACGGCCTCCTCGACCTCCACCGCATTGCCCGCGGCGTGGCCGAGCGGCGAGTCCATCCTGGTCAGCAGCGCGGAGGTGCGCACCCCGTGCTCGGCGCCCAGCGCCACCATGGTCTGCGCGAGGAGCCTGGCATCGGCGATGTCGCGCATGAACGCGCCGCGGCCCACCTTCACGTCGAGCACAAGTGCCGAGGTCCCCTCGGCGATCTTCTTCGACATGATGGAGCTTGCGATCAGCGGTATCGACTCGACCGTGCCCGTAACGTCGCGGAGCGCGTACAGCCGCCGGTCGGCCGGCGCCAGTCCCGGGCCCGCGGCGCAGATGACGCAGCCCACCTCGCCCAGCACGGCAAGCATCTCGGCCGGAGAAAGGCCCGCCCGCCAGCCGGGCACCGACTCGAGTTTGTCCAGGGTGCCACCCGTGTGGCCAAGCCCACGGCCCGACAGCTGCGGCACGGCGGCTCCGCAGCTCGCGACGAGCGGAGCGAGAATCAGGGACACCTTGTCCCCTACCCCTCCCGTCGAGTGCTTGTCCACCGTGGGCGCGGGCACACCGCCCAGGTCCAGGCGGTCACCGGACTCGACCATCGCGGCCGTCCAGGTACGCAGCTCAGCCGGGTCGAGCCCGCGGAAATAGATGGCCATGAGCAGGGCGGACATCTGCTCGTCAGGCACCGCGCCGCGGGTGAAGGCAGCGATCAGCCCGCGGATGTCATCATCCGCGAGCCGCCCGCCGTCTCGCTTGGCCCTGATCAGCGCCGCGACATCGGGCACCGCCGTGGCCGGCGCCGGTGTCCCTTGTCCGGGATCGGGCCGCTCAGGCGCTGGCATCTCACGCACGGTACGTCTCAGGCACGTTCGCCGCCGCGGGACGGCAGGTCGGCTGGGCCGAACGCGTTGGGCAGCAGTGTCCCGAGCTTCCTCGGCCCAGCATCCGTGTCGACAAGCAGCCCCTCACCTCCCGCTTCGAACAGCAACTGGCGGCAGCGGCCACAGGGCAGCAGCGGCGAGCCGTCCGACGCCACGACGCTCACCGCGACCAGGGTCCCGCCGCCAGCCGCGTGCAGTGCGGAAACCAAGCCGCACTCAGCACAGAGGGTGAGCCCATAGGAGGCGTTCTCCACGTTGCATCCCACGATGACCCGGCCGTCCGCCGCCTCACCGGCGGCTCCCACCCGCAGCCCGGAGTACGGTGCGTAGGCCCGGCCCGCCGCGTCGGTGGCAGCGACCCGCAGCCGGTACCAGTCGATCACCACGCTTGAGCCTCCGGGCGCCGAGCGTAGCCGGCCCGGGTGCCGGTGACGTGTCCGCTGCGGTGCGCCGCCTCTGCGGCCGGGTTTGGCAGGGTTTCGATTTGGCAACGGCGTCGTCCGGACTGCGCTGTCCTGCTTCCCCGGACGGTGGCGCCCGGTCTAACCTGCGGGCATCCCGGGGCGGGAGGTTCGGGATTTCCGTCCCCAGCCGGCGTGGGGGGTGCGACGGAGCCGGTGGTCCGTCCGGGCTACCACTGACTGTGCAGTCAATGAGGAGGTAACCGTGAGAGGGACCATTCCCGCGGCCGCCGCGATCGCCGCGGTCGCGCTGCTTGCCGCGGCGTGCGGCAGCTCGTCCACACCAACGGCATCGTCAACGCCAAGCTCCAGTTCGAGCAGCTCCGCGTCCACCGGCGCCTTCAAGGCGTGCATGGTCACCGACACGGGCGGCATCGACGACCGGTCGTTCAACGCGTCGTCGTGGCAGGGTGTCCAGCAGGCGGAGAGCGCGACGATCGCCGGCAAGTACCTGCAGTCGACGACGCAAAGCGACTACACACCCAACATCAACGCGTTCATCAGCCAGAAATGCGGGATCATCCTGACCGTGGGTTTCCTGATGGGTGACGCGACCCAGGCAGCGGCCAAGGCCAACCCGAACCAGAAGTTCGCGATCGTGGACTACAACTACACCCCGCCGCTTGCGAACGTGGACGCCCTGCTCTTCAACACCGTCCAGGACGGGTTCATGGGCGGCTACCTGGCAGCGGGCATGACCAAGTCGGGGAAGGTGGCGACATTCGGCGGGCAGAAGCTGCCGACCGTGACGATCTACATGGACGGCTTCTACGACGGCGTCCAGTACTACAACAGCAAGCACGGCACGCACGTCAAGGTTCTCGGCTGGAGCGAGCCGGGGCAGAACGGCAACTTCACCGGTGACTTCACCGACCAGACCAAGGGCCAGACGCTCACCAACACGTTCATCACAGAAGGCGCCGACATCATCTTCCCCGTCGCGGGCAACGTCGGCCTCGGCGCCGCCAAGGCTGTCCAGCAGGCGGACCAGGCGGGCCAGAACGTGAACATGATGTGGGTCGACACCGACGGTTGCGTCAGCGCGCAGCAGTACTGCAAGTACTTCATCACCAGCGTGCAGAAGGGCATCCAGACCGCCGTCAAAACCGCGATCGTGACGGCGGCGGGCGGCACCTTCAAGGGCGGCAACTACATCGGCACGCTCGCGAACGGCGGAGTCGCGCTCGCCCCGTACCACGATTTCGCCAGCAAGGTCCCGGCCGCACTCCAGGCCGAGCTCGCGCAGGTGAAGCAGGGCATCATTAGCGGGTCGATCCAGACACCCACCAAGAGCCCCGTCTAAAAGCGGTCTGAGCCGACGGCACATGGCCCGGCCGGGATATCCCGGCCGGGCCACCATGGGAGGGAGGCGCCGGTGCAGCTCGAGCTGAGGGGCAT
This sequence comes from uncultured Actinomycetota bacterium, assembly GCA_963851085.1. Taxonomy (GTDB): domain Bacteria; phylum Actinomycetota; class Actinomycetes; order Streptosporangiales; family Streptosporangiaceae; genus DATFVJ01. Next base: position 238,776 of record CAWKNX010000002.1, read on the forward strand.
CACCAAGCGCTTCGGCAGTCTCGTCGCCAACGACCACATCGACCTGACGGTTGCTCCCGGCCAGATCCACGCTCTCCTCGGCGAGAACGGCGCGGGCAAGACCACGCTGATGAACGTGCTTTACGGCCTCATGCGCGCCGACGAGGGTGAGATCCTCATCGACGGCCAGCCGGCCGAGTTCCATTCGCCAAAGGACGCGCTCGGCGCTGGCATCGGCATGGTGCACCAGCACTTCATGCTCGTGCCGGTGTTCACGGTCGCAGAGAACGTCACCCTCGGCATGGAACGGACCCGCGCCCTGGGCCTGCTCGACCGGCGCAGGACGCACCGCGAGGTGCAGGAGCTGTCCAGGCGTTACGGCCTGGATGTCGACCCGGACGCCTACATCGAGAATCTTCCTGTCGGCGTGCAGCAACGGGTGGAGATCGTCAAAGCCTTGATCCGCGAGGCGAACGTGCTCATTCTCGACGAGCCGACCTCGGTGCTCACCCCCGGCGAAACCGAGGACCTTTTCCGCATCATGCGGGAGCTCCGCGCCGGTGGCCGGTCGCTCATTTTCATCTCCCACAAGCTGAAGGAGGTCCAGACGATCGCCGACACGATCACGGTCATCCGCCGGGGGAAGGTTGTCGGCGAGCGCCCGCCCGCGGCGAGCGATCAGGAACTCGCGACGTTGATGGTGGGCCGGGCGGTCGAACTCCAGGTACGCAAGACCCCGGCCAGGCCCGGTGCGGTGGCGCTCGACGTGAGCGGGCTCACCGTCTACGACGACCGGGGGCAGGTCGCCGTGAAGGACCTGTCACTGCAGGTGCGCTCCGGGGAGATCCTTGGTATCGCCGGCGTGCAGGGAAACGGGCAGACCGAACTTTGCGAGGCGCTGATGGGCCTGCGGCAGGCCGCGGCGGGGTCGGTGCGGCTCGACAGCCAGGACGTCAGCCACGCCGCCCCGCAGCATCGGCTGCGTGCCGGGATGGGCTATGTGCCCGAGGACCGGCAGGAGGACGGGCTCATCGCGGACTTTCCCGTCGCCGACAACCTCGTCCTCGACGTCTACGACCGGCAGCCGTTCGCCAAGGGCATCGCCCTCGACCTCGACGCGATCCGCGCCGCGGCCGTCAGCAAGGTCGCCGAGTTCGACATACGGACCACGTCCATCGCCACGCCTGTCGGCACCCTGTCCGGCGGCAACCAGCAAAAAGTCATCCTGGCCAGGGAGATCGGGCGCAAGATTGAGTTGCTCGTAGCCAGTCAGCCCACCCGCGGCCTGGATGTCGGATCCATCGAATTCGTGCACCGCAGAATCGTCGAGGAGCGCGACAAGGGCATCGCCGTGCTGATGGTGTCGTCGGAACTCGAGGAGATCTACACCCTGGCCGACCGGATCGCCGTCATGTACGAGGGCCGGATCATCGGCTTCCGCCCGCCGACCGTCTCCCGCGAGGAACTCGGCCTGCTGATGGCCGGCATCGAACCGGACGGGCAGCCGGGTCCGGAGGCCGCCGCGCCGGCCGACGAACCTGGTCCGGAGCATGGCAGCCAGGACCCGGCGGAGCCGACATGAGCGAATCAACCCCGGCTCCGCCGGGGACGAACGAACCCGCCCAGCCCGCCGAGGACGAGCAACCGGAGCAACCGTCATTCGGCCGGACCGTCATCGACGCGATTCTCGAGGGCAACTCGGCGGTCGTCACCACGCTCGCCATCGTGGTCGCCATCGTTATCGGCGGCCTGCTGATCGCCTTCACCGATCCACCGGTTCTGCACGCGTGGAGCACCTTCTTCGCCGCGCCTGGCAACGCGATCGCCCAGGCGTGGGACGCCGCCTCGGCCGCCTATTCAGCGATGTTCGAGGGCGCGATCCTGAACCCGCATACGGTCTCGGCCGCCTTCCATGGCGGCGCGGTCAGTGCCGTGTTCGGCCCGCTGTCGGAGACCGCGGTGAACGCCACCCCGCTCATCCTCGCCGGGCTTTCCGTCGCCATCGCCTTCCGTGCCGGGCTGTTCAACATCGGCGCCAACGGCCAGTTCATCGGCGGCGCGCTCTTCGCCACCTGGCTGGGCTTCGGGATCAGCCTGCCACCCGTCATTCACGTCGTGGTCTGCGTGCTCGGCGCGTTCGCGGGCGGCGCGGCACTTGGCTGGATCGTGGGCGCGCTCAAGGCCTGGACGGGGGCACACGAGGTCATCGTCACGATCATGCTCAACTACGTGATGATCTATTTCCTCGCCTGGATACTCGGCACGTCGGGGATGCAGCGGCCTGGCCGGACCGACCTGGTCAGCCCGTTCGTAGCCGGTGATGCGCAGTTCCCGCATCTGCTCGGCTCCAGCCTGCGGATCAACGTGGGTTTCCTGGTGGCGCTCGCGGCCGCCGTGGCCGTGTGGTGGCTGCTGACCCGAAGTACGACCGGTTTCGAATTCCGCGCTGTCGGCGCCAACCCGAGCGCGGCGCGGACCGCGGGGATGAGCGTGAACAGAAGCTGGATCCTCGTGATGGTCATCGCGGGCGGCCTGGCCGGGCTCGCGGCGTCCACAGTCATCTTGGGCACCGACTATGCCCTGAACTTCCAGAGCTACGGCACGTACGGCATCGACGCGATCACCGTGGCCCTCCTCGGGCGGTCCCGCCCACTGGGTACCGTGCTGGCCGCATTGCTCTTCGGCGCGCTGCACGCGGGCGGGGTTCAGATGCAGGCGGCCACCCAGACGCCAGTGGACATCGTCACCGTTATCCAGGCGCTCATCGTCCTGTTCGTGGCGGCGCCACCGCTCATCCGCGGCATGTTCCGGCTGCGCGAAGCCCGGGCCCGAGGGCCGGCCAGGTACTCGCCAAGGGGTGGAACGCATGACGACCCTCGTCGGGGCGGTCCACGCACCAGTCGCGGTCAGTAAAAAAGCGCTGAGCGCGGGCGCGTTCATCCTGCTCGGCCTGATCGACATTTTCGTCTTCGGGCTGTTCTCGCATCACGGCGACGCCAGCTTCGCGCTGTCGCTCCCCAGCGCATCGGTCCACGTGCCCACAGTGCACATCCCCGCGGCGCCTGTCGCGTATGCACTCGGTGCCATCTCGATCGCCCTCGGTATCCTGCGGGCGACCATCGAGTTCAGCAAGCGCGCCATGCGGTGGTCCATCGCCGTGGTGTTGATCGCGTTCGTGCTCTCACTGCTGCTGTGGGCGGACGCGGGCAGCGCCATCCCGCTGAACATGATCAACCTGCTGCAGGGCACCGTGGTGCGATCGATCCCGCTGATCCTCGGCGCCCTGGCCGGGTGCATGTGCGAGCGCTCGGGCGTCATCAACATCAACATCGAAGGTCAGTTGCTGCTCGGTGCGTTCGCGGCGGCGGTCGTGGCGAGCGTTGCCGGGGTGCTGTGGGTCGGCCTCATCGCCGGGTCGCTGGCCGGGGGCCTGATCGCCGCGCTGCTTGCCGTGTTCGCGATCCGCTATCTGGTCGACCAGATCATCCTCGGCGTCGTGCTCAACGTCTTCGTCACCGGGCTCACCGGTTATCTCTACGACCGGGCCCTCGTTCCCTACGAGAACACGCTGAACTCGCCTGCGACCTTCAACGCCATCAAGATCCCGGTCCTGGGCGACATTCCGATCATCGGCCCGATTTTCTTCGACTCGACGATCTTCCTTTACATCACCTACGTCACCATCATCCTCGTCCAGGTCAGCCTGTTCCACACGAAGTGGGGCCTGCACGTTCGTGCGGTGGGCGAGCACCCGACCGCCGCGGACACGGTCGGCATCCGGGTCCGCTTCAACCGCTACCGCAACGTCATCCTGGGCGGCCTGATCGCCGGCATCGGCGGCGCCTACCTGACGATCGGATCGGTGGGTGCGTTCGGCAAGGACATCTCGTCGGGGAAGGGCTACATCGCCCTGGCCGCCATGATCTTCGGCCGGTGGACACCACTGGGCTCTGTGGGTGCCGCGCTGATCTTCGGCTTCACGGACGCGCTCCAGAGCATCCTGTCGACCCTCAACGTCCCGATCCCGTCCAACATCCTGCTGATGGCCCCGTACGTCGCGACGATCGTCGCCGTGGCCGGCCTGGTCGGGCGGGTCAGGCCGCCCAAGGCCGACGGCAAGCCCTACGTCAAGCAGTGACCCGCCACTGACGTGATCCCCGACGACCCCGCGCCCCACAACCCCGCGCCCCACAACCCCGCGCCTGACGACTCGGAGCCGCGTGGCGCCACGCACCCGGGCGTCCCCGTCCCAGGCAATGCCGCCCCAGGCAGTGCCGCCCCAGGCAGTGCCGCCCCAGGCGGCGCCGCGGCTGGTGGGCCCGCATCCGGCGCTGCGATCCCCGCTGATCTCCGTGACCGGGTTACTGCGTGGGCCTCGGATGACCCGGATCCAGCCGACCGGGCCGAGTTGCTCGCGCTGCTCGGCGACGCGAGCCCAGCAGCCGCAACGGAACTCGCCGACCGCTTCGCCACCACGCTGCAGTTCGGGACCGCCGGGCTCCGTGGCGTGGTAGCGGCAGGCCCGAACCGGATGAACCGCGCCGTCGTCCGCAGCGCGACCGCCGCTGTCGCGGGATGGCTGCGGGAACGCGTGCCGGGGGCGGCCGAGGCGGGCGTGGTCGTGGGCTGCGACGCGCGGCACCGCTCGGACGAGTTCACCGACGAGGCGGCCGGAGTGCTCGCAGCAGCGGGAGTCCGGGTGCACCTGCTGCCGCACCGGCGCCCCACGCCGCTGCTTGCCTTTGCCGTGCGGCATCTTTCCGCCGCCGCCGGGATCATGATCACAGCGAGCCACAACCCGCCCGCGGACAACGGCTACAAGCTGTACCTCGGCGACGGTGCGCAGATCGTGCCGCCCGCCGACACCGAAATCGAGGCCCGCATTCGCGCCCTAGGGCCTGTGTCACAGATCCCGCGCGCCCCGGCCGGCAGCCCGCTGATCAGCCACCACGGCGCCGAGGTGGCCGCGGCCTATCTCGACGCGATCATCCGGGTCTCGGCCGCCCAGACCGGCCCCGCCGCTCAAACCGGCCTGGTCTTCCAGGCCGGCGCGGTCACGCCGGGCGGTGCGGCTGATCTGCGGGTCGTGTACACCCCGCTGCACGGAGTGGCGGGTGATCTCGCGGTGGAGGCGATCAGGCGGGCCGGCTTTCCGTCCCCGCTCGTCGTCGCCGCCCAGGCCGAGCCGGACCCAGACTTCCCGACCGTCACCTTTCCCAATCCGGAGCAGCCGGGCGCGCTCGACCTGGCAATAGGCGACGCCCGCCGGGCCGGCGCGGATCTCGTGCTCGCCAACGACCCGGACGGTGACCGCCTCGCCGTCGCCGTGCCAGACCTGGCCACCGACGGTGGCTGGAGAGTACTGACCGGGGATCAGCTTGGCGCGCTGCTCGGCGGCTACGTGCTGGAGCAGACCTCGGGCGAGCCCGACCCGCGGGCCAGGCTCGTCGTGTCGACGGTCGTCTCGTCGACGCTGCTCTCGCGGATCGCGGCCGCGGCCGGTGCCCGCTATGCCGAGACGCTCACCGGCTTCAAGTGGATCGTCCGCGGCGGCGAGCGCCAGCCAGGCAGCCGCTTCGTTTTCGGCTACGAGGAAGCGCTGGGCTACGTGATCGGCGACGTGGTACGCGACAAGGATGGCATCGGCGCCGCGCTGGCCGTTCTTGGCCTCGCGGCGGCCGCCAAGTCCGCGGGCGAATCCCTGCTCGACCGGTACGACGCGATCGAGATGACGCACGGCGTGCACCTGACCGCGCAGCTCACGCTGCAAACGCACGCCGCGGCGGGCGCCATCGCGCGGCTGCGCGCTGCTCCGCCGGCCATGCTGGGCGATGCGCCGGTGACCTCGGTGACCGACCTGGCGCGGGGCGACGGCGGACTGCCGCCCGCCGACGTCGTCACCTACCGGCTCGAAGGCGCGCGGGTGGTCGTGCGCCCCAGCGGCACCGAGCCCAAGCTCAAGGTCTACCTCGAGGTTGTCGAGCCGGTCAGCGGCACCGGCCTCGCGGCCGCGCGCGCGGCGGCCGCTGACCGGCTCGGCGCGCTGCGGAACTCTGCTGCCGCTCTGATCACCGGCTAAGACGCCTGCAGCGCGAGCAGCGAGCCGCAGCCGCAGCCCAGCAGGCCCGGCGGGAACAACAATATGCGGCAGCCCGGCAAAGGCGCATGACGAACTGGCCCGGACCCGGAGAGCGCCTGGGCCGACGCCGAACGGCTGATCAACACCAAGCCGCAAGGCCACTACGACGCGGCCGTCACCCTGCACAGGGACCTGCACGAGCTCGCACAGCGCGAGGATCGGGCCCAGGAGTTCGCGCGACGCTTCACGGCGCTGCGCGAAGCGCACCTCCGCAAGCCCAGCCTCATCGCCCGGTTCGACCGAGCCGGGCTCACGGTTTGATGCGTACCCACTGCGGATTTCGGGCAGGCGGCCGCGCCCGCGGGCCCGGTTGGTAGCGCCGGGCCGCGGGTTGCGCCTGTCCCGCTCGAGAATAGGTTTCGCTGGATGACCTGCGGCTCCTCCAGGCGTCAGGCGGCTCGCGGGTATTGGTTGATCAAGCCGCCCCGGATGGGCATTCGGCCGATCCGTTCGGCGTCGAGGTTGGGCCGCCCGAATGCTCAACTGGCTGGTCACCGACGCTGCCGCCTTGATGGGCCCGCAGTGATGGTTGGCTGGCCGGATGCTGCTGAAGATCGTCTACTTGCTGACGCGCTGGGTCCTCGGCCTGGCCGTCCTGGTGTTCCGTGGCGACCGGGCGAAGGATGCTGAGCTGCTGGTGGTGCGCCACGAGGCGCTGTTGTCCCGAATGGAGGTGGAAGACCTTCGTCTCCTTGCCGTCGCAGCGGTGGGGTGAAGCTGGAGGCAGCCTGATCCGCGGGTCGGCGGAGATGGCGGGAGCAGCCTCGACAAAGTCGCGTCGTCCCGGCACTGCCGGATGGGGCGGGCGCGGTGAGCAAGACGGGAAGGTATACGTGAGAAACCGGTGTTGTTACGCCTCTTGAAGCTCGGCCAGCTCTAACCCGGTGGATTCGGGCTGGTTCGCGGTGCGTGCCCGCCAGGCCATGGCGGGAACTTCAGGCTGGGTCTCACCAGCTTGGGTCTGGAGGCCACGGTGAAGGACTGCGGCGTAGCCGTGGCGAGGCCGCAGGGGCAGAGCCGGGTGCCTAACCCGTTGATCGGACGGCAGTGAACGTGGGAACCATCCGTGTTCGTTCCACGCGCCCCCTTCGGCCAGAGGGGCTGGGGCGGGGATAGGCGCGACGCCTGCCGAAGGCGCGGGTGGGGCGGAGCCGCCGTAGTACTCCGGGCGCGGGAAAGCCGCGTGCATGGGGAAGGGCGGCAGCGTGTCAGTCAGGGAGGGAAAGTAATGTCCGAAGATGCGCCGGTGAATACCGGCGTCGTGTCCTGGCCGGATCCGTATTCGGCTGGTGTCGCGGTACGGAGTATGCAGACCAAACTGCACCTGTGGGCGGCCCGGGATGCGGGCCGCCGTTTCGGTGATCTGTTCAACCTCGTCTATGATCCGGCGTTCTTGGTGGTCGCGTGGGAACGCGTGGCTGCGAACAAGGGCGCCAGCACTCCGGGAATTGATAAGGCCACTGCGGCCGGTGTCGAGGCCCGGGATGGGGTGATCGGGCTGCTGGGCTGTATCCGGGAGGAGCTGAAGTCTGGCTCTTTCCGGCCGGTGGAAGTGCGGCGGGTTTTGATACCGAAGAGCAACGGGAAACTCCGGAAGCTCGGTATTCCTACCCTCGCTGACCGGGTGGTCCAGGCCAGCCTTAAGCTGGTGCTGGAGCCCATTTTCGAGGCGGATTTCAAGCCGTGCTCATATGGGTTCCGGCCGAACCGGCGCGCGCAGGACGCGATCTCTGAGATCCACAACCTTGCATCCAGGCCCCGCAATTACCAGTGGGTCCTGGAAGCCGACATCAAAGCCTGCTTCGATGAAATCTCGCATACGGCGTTGATGGACCGGGTGCGGGTGCGGGTCAAGGACAAGCGGGTGTGCGCGCTGGTGAAGGCGTTCCTGAAAGCCGGGGTAATGACTGAACTCGGCGACCGGGAAGAAACTCACACCGGCACCCCGCAAGGCGGGTTATGCGCAGCTGCGCATAACCCGCCTTATGAGCAGTGCCGGGTTATGCGCAGCGCTGGCCTGCTGGCCCTGGTGACAGCGATGCTGGCGCTCGATCACTGCGCATAACCCTTCTTTGATGCTGAGGGCTCACAGGTTGGCGAGCCAGCTGAGCAGTCCGGGGTCGTGGTTCCATTCGGGCAGGTCGTCGGTGACGATGTCGTAGGCGGCTTCGAGAGCTTTGCGTTTGGCCTCGGTGGAGGCGCGAGCGTAGATATCGGTGGTGGCCAGCCCGGCGTGTCCGGGGATGTCGCGGATGTAGGGCAGCGGCACGCCTGCCTCGTAGAGGTGCATGGCCCTGCTATGTCGTAGTACGTGCGGGCTGAGGTCGGCGCTGGCAAGTGCCGGGTCGCCGGCCTGGGCCTGGTATTTGCCGATTATCCAGGCGATGCCGCCGCGGCTGAGCTTGCTGCCGTGCTGGCTGGCGAACAGCGGGTGGTCGTCGCGGCCGGGCTTGTCGAGGCCGTGCTCGACAAGGTAGGCATCCAGCAGCGCGGCGGTGTTGCCGCCGAGCGGGACGTGACGGATCTTGCGGCCCTTGCCGGTCAGCACGGCCAGGGCCGGGGGTTCAACGCGGATGTCGCGCACGGTGAGGTCGGCGAGCTCTGAGACCCTGGCGGCGGTGTCGTAGAGGGTGGCCAGCAGAGTCGCGTCACGGCGGCCCCGCCGGGTGGACCGGTCGGGCTGGGCGAGCAGACGGCGGGTCTGCCCGGCAGTGAGGTGGTTCACGCCCGGCCGGGCCTTTTTCTTGGCGGGGACGGCGAGAATGTCCTGGCAGCCGGCCATCCGGGCAGGGTCCTGGGATTGCAGCCACCGGAAGAACGAGCTGATCGCTGCCAGGCGCTGGTTGCGGGTCGGGATGCTGTTGTGCCTGTTCGGCCTCCAGCCAGTTCAGGAACCCGGTGATCGCGGCGGCGTCGATGAGGTCGAGGGTGAGCTTGTCGGGCGGGATGGATCTGCCGTCGCGGAAGAAGGCGATCAGCAGCTTGAAGGTGTCGCGGTAGGACGCGATCGTGTTCGGTGAGCAGCCGCGCAGCCCGGCCAGGTGCGATGTGAGGAAGCGGTGCAGGAAGACCGCGAAGTCAGTCGCCATCGCCCGGCGCTCGCCGTGACGGGCGGGACGACGTCTCCGAAGGCACGCTGGATCCGGGCGGTGATGTGCGGGTAGGACTCGGCGGTCAGCCTCAGGTAGTAGTCGGTGTCGGCGATCGAGGAATGACCCATGTAGGCCTGCAGGACCGGCAGCAACGCGCCGACGTCCTCGCCGCGGGCGAACCACGACCGCAGATTATTGACCGCAAAAGAATGTCTTAGGTCGTGGACGCGGGGGCCGTGGCCCCGGCCGCCGTGGGGAATGCGGGCCTGCCACAGGAACCGGCGGAAGTTCTTGTCGATGTTGGCGAGCGTCAGCGGCTGCCCCGACGTGCCGGGGAAGAACCAGTCCCCGCCGGTGCGCCCGGCGACGCGGGCGTGGTAGTCGGCGAGCCTGTCGCGCAGCGGCGCGCTGACCGGCACCTGCCGGTCTTTGCCGCCCTTGCCGTCGCGGATTGTCAGGACCCCGGCAGCGAGGTCGGCGTCGCCGAAGCGCAGCAGCCGGGCTTCGGAGGCACGCAGGCCGCAGGCGTAGATCGTGCGGAACAGCACCGGCATGACCAGGTGCCGGAACGGGACCTGCGAGTCGTAGTGACAGCGGTCGGTCTGGGCGAACAGGGCCGCCAGTTCCTGGCCGGTGTAGATGTGCGGGACGTAGCGGGCGGGCCTGGGCAGCGTCCCGGCGGGCAGGACGTAGGCCGGCACGCCCCGGCGGCCCAGCCAGCGGGCCAGCTCCCGCACCGGCGCGGCCAGGCCCTGCAGGGTCGCCGGCTTGACTCCCCGCTCGCGGGCCGAGGTGATCCACGCCTCGACCGAGGCCCGGGTGGGCGCCTCCAGCCCGGGGAACTGGCTGGCGGAGAACGCGGCGAACCGGGCCAGCACCCGCTCCTCGGCGTCGTACTTGTAGCCCGTGGCGCGTTTCTCTGTGACCAGGGCCGTGATCGCCTCGGTCATCGTGACGGCGGGGCTCACCGTGACACCTCACGTCGCCGGCGCGTCCGGGTCCAGCGCGCACTTCGCAGCAGCCCTAGCGAGGATTTCAGGTAGACGCCGGTCGACTGGACGGACTGGTGGCCGAGGATGTCGGCGATCTGCCCGACCGGCGTGCCGCCCTCCATCAGCCGGGTGGCCAGCGTATGGCGAAGCGAGTGCATGCCATGACGGCGTTTCTCGCTCACCCGCACGTGCGCCACCCGGGCGTGCTTGACCAGGATCTGATGCAGATGGTCCTGGTCGGAGAACGGCCCGATCGGGGCCAGGTGCCGCAAGAACACCTGCGGGCAGTCGCTGTCCGGCCGGCCATGGCGGATGTAGTCGATCACCGCCCAGCCGACCTCTTTCAGCAGCGGCAGCTGCACCCGGTGACCGGTCTTGGCCTGCGTCACGAACAGCCGGTTGCCCGGCCA
>CAWKNX010000003.1:0-329846 GCA_963851085.1 uncultured Actinomycetota bacterium
GACCAGTCGGCTCGCGGAACACGACCGTGCCGCCGACGCTCGTGCGGGCGCTGAGCAGGCGGTCGGGCGCGCCGTCGTTGCGGATGTCCAGGTACGCGACGGTGGTGTGCGGAGCGGCGGCTACCGGAAGCGGAACGTAGGCGCTGGTCACCGTGAGCGACGGGGCTGCCGCGACCCGTGCGGTGCAGCCGCCTGCGGCCACGGTCAGCGCGCACGCGGCGAGGGCGCCCGCGATCGCCCGCCGATGGCGGCGCGGCCGCTTCATCATCGCCCTCCGGTCGTTGCGGTCATCCCGATACTCCTCTTCCCGATGCTCTCATGCGGGCGGCGGGCCTGCCGCAGCGGCGTGGCCACCGCGGCGGCAGGGCGACCCCTGGCTCGAGGCGGGCCGGCTGCGCTCACCATGATGGCCTGGTGCGGATCCTTCTTACCGGCTGCGCCGGGCTGGTCGGGACGGCGACGCAGCGCCTGCTCACCGCCTCAGGAGTCGAGGTGCGGGGCTTCGATCTCGCCGACGGCGACGACCTGCGGGACCGGCGCGCGATTGAGCGCGCCGTCACCGGATGCGACGCCGTCGTGCACGCGGCGGCGCTGACCAACGACGTCGCGGGCACGGCCGAGGAGATCTTCGAGACCAACGTGCTCGGCACCTGGCACGTCCTTCAGGCCGCCGAACGGGCAGGCGCGGCCAGGGTCGTCTGTTTCTCCAGCATTCAGGTGTTCGGCATCGGTGAGGGCGAGCGGCCGCCCGAGTACCTGCCGGTCGATGACGACCACCCGCGCAACGCGGGCCGGCCCTACGGCGTTTCCAAGTGCCTGGCCGAGGACCTGTGCGCCGGGGAGACCGCGACGTCGGGACTGACGACGATCTGCCTGCGGCCGGTCGGCGTCTGGACCGGGGCGCACTACGAGCGGTTCACCCGCGGCCGGCGCGAGGACCCGCCAAGCGAATACGAACCGTACTGGGAGCTCGGGGCGTTCGTAGACGTGCGTGACGTCGCACATGCGGTACTCGCGGCCCTGACGCACGACGTCAGGGGTCATGTGCGCGCGACCCTGTGCGCACCGGACATCTCCGCGACAGTGCCGAGCAGGCAGATGGCGCGCCGCGTGTGCCCGGACGTGCCGTGGCGTGGCGGTAGCGAATACGACGCCGATCCGTGGACCGCGCTGGTCCGTGGCAGCGCGGGCGAGGTGCTCGGCTGGCAGGCGCAGTACACCTGGCGCCGCTGGCTGTCGGAATCGGGCGCACAGCCCGGGGGCCAGGCGCGGCCAGGCGGGGGATAGGAGGGGCGCACCCGGTGGGGTGGTGCGCATCGGGCCTGGACGGGATCTTCGGGCCCGTGACGGGACCATCGGCCCGTTGACCAGGCTGTACGGACCATCACAGAGTGGAACGAAAGGGAATCATTCAGCCGAGTGGTGGACGCACAGGAACAACCGGCCTGTTGGTCAAGCTCCCGCCGTGAGCGCAGCCATCACACTGGGAGGAGCAACGATGACAAATCTGGCGACGAACCTCGTGCGGAGCGCTGGCCGTTACCCGGACCGGGCCGCGATCCGGCTGGACGAGCAGGTGCTGCGTTACCGCGACCTCGACGAGGCGAGCGCGCGGGCCGCATCCTGGCTCGCCGCGCGCGGGATCGGGACAGACGACCGGGTCGGCCTCATAGCCCCGAACGTGCCCGAGTTCGCGGTGCTCTACTACGGGATCCTGCGGGCTGGCGCCATCGTCGTCCCGATGAATCCGCTTCTCAAGGCGCGTGAGGTGGAGTTCTACCTGGGCGACTCGCAAGCGGAGCTCGTACTTTCCTGGCACGCGGTCGCAGGTGAGGCGGCCGAGGGTGCCAGGCGCGCGGGAACGGACTTTGTGATCATCGAGCCCACGGAACTGGCCGCGACGCTTGACGGCTTCGAGCCCGCGCCCGCCGTCGCGCACCGGGAGCCGTCCGACACCGCCGTCATCCTGTACACCTCCGGCACGACGGGAGAGCCCAAGGGGGCCGAGCTCACGCACGACAATCTGCTGAGCAACGTCGAGGTCACCAACGCCAAGCTGCTGTACCTGAAGCCAGCGGACGTGGTCTTCGGCGCGCTCCCGCTGTTCCACACTTTCGGCCAGACGGTCGGCATGAGCTGCGCCATCGCCGCGGGAGCGTGCCTGACAATGCTCACCCGGTTCGACCCTGCGCGTGCGCTGGAGATCATCAAGCGCGACCACGTGACCGTCATGATGGGCGTCCCGACCATGTACGCGGCCATCCTGCACAGTGCCGGCGGCAGCGCGGGCGACGTGGCGAGCCTGCGCCTGTGCGTCTCCGGGGGGGCCGCGATGCCGGTCGAACTGCTGCGCCAGTTCGAGAAGATGTTCGGCTGCATAATCCTCGAGGGCTACGGACTGTCCGAGACCTCACCGGTTGCCTCGTTCAACCACCCGGATCGCGTCCGCAAGCCAGGCACGATCGGCCAGGCGATCTCCGGCGTCGAGATGCGCGTCCAGAACGACGAGGGCAAACCGGTGCCACATGGCGAAGTCGGGGAGATCGCGATCCGCGGCCACAACGTCATGAAGGGCTACTGGGGGCTGCCCATGGCTACGGCCGAGGCGATGGTCGATGGCTGGTTCCGCACCGGTGACCTCGCCATCGAGGACGAAGAGGGCTACTTCTCGATCGTCGACCGCAAGAAGGACATGATCATCCGTGGCGGGCTCAACGTCTATCCGCGCGAAGTCGAGGAGGTGCTCTACGAGCACCCGGCCGTCGCGGAAGCGGCCGTCATCGGCGTCTCCGACGACATGCTCGGCGAGGAGGTGGCGGCCGTCGTCACGCTCAAGCCAGGAGCCTCGGTCACGCCGGATGAGCTGCGCGAGCACGTGAAGAGCCAGATTGCCGCCTACAAGTACCCGCGCTTCGTCTGGATCACCGATGAACTGCCGCACGGCGACACGGGCAAGATCCTCAAGCGGGCCATAGTGGTCCCGCCGAGGCCGTAGCTCGCAGGGCCCGCGGGCGCAGCCGGTGCCCCACCGCGCAGCCGTTCTGGATATTTCTCCTGAACGGCTGCCGCTGACGTGGCACGCCCGGTCACCCGACCCCGGCCACCGTGGTATGCGGGGGGATCCGGGGGGTCGCCCCCCGGGCCAACACGGCACGGCTGCCGCTGACGTGGCACGCCCGGTCACGCCGACCCCGGCCACCGCGCGGCACCGACGATTGTGGGATTGCAGCGTGCCGCGGGCGGTCGCGCGCAGGCGTCCCCCGGACTGCACAGGTGGCCACCGGATTCCTGGATCAGCGCCACGGCGGCGTCGACCGCGAGACCGAGCGCCGCACCGCCAACGATGTCCAGCGGGAGATGGGCACCGACGTAGACGCGCGACAGGCCCACAACCGGCACGATCCCCGCGATGAGCGTGCGGCCTGCTACGCCGAACCGGGGCAGGGAGGCGACGCCAAGAGCAACGGCCACGCCGGCATGGCCCGACAGGAAGCCAAGCCCGGTGGCGGGCCTGCCCCGGCAGCGGGTGCCGGGCAGGAGCGCGGCCGGGCGCGGTCGGCGCACCTGCCACTTGACCACCTTGGACAAGGCCCAGGTAGCTGAGCCACCGGCCAGCAGCCGCCATGCCAGCTTCTTGTCGCTGGCGACCCATGCTGCCGCGGCCGCCGCGGGCGCGGCGCCGAGTGTGCCAAGTTGCATGATCACCCAGGCGGGGGCGTGGACCGAATCGGGTAGCCCGTTAACGGCACGAAACGCCTGAGCCTCACAGCGCCCCACCCGGTTCCTACGCACTGACCTTGCGGTGACGAGCGTCACCGCAACGCCAACGGCGAGACGGAGCCGGGGATCGGCGAGCAATTCAGCCGCTGAGCGCTGCCGATTCTTATCTGTACGCGGGCACGGAGTTGCCACGCCCGGATCTGGCGGCTCGCGCACGCCCGTGCGCGGCGTCACGGATCCAGCTCCACGCCGAGCTTCTTGCGGAGATCGAGCCGGAGCTGCTGGCGCGCGTACAGGCCAGTGGCGCTCTCGAACTCCCCCATCAGCGCGACGCTCGCTGCCAGGTCGAAGTCGAAGCTGTAGGTCACGCAGCCACCAGGAAACACGTCGTAGAGGGTGCCGGCGAACCGGGGGTTTATCGATTTGTACCGCAGGTAGGTCCGGACCCCGGGCGCTCTGGGAGCAGTCGGCGAGGCGCCCGTGACGGTGCAGCCTGCCACCAGCGACACCTTCACCGGCCGCCCGACGGCGCGATCAGAGTTGAGCGAGAAGGTTGTCCTCCCATTGGCGGCGTCGAACGCGGCGGCGCTCCATCCCTGCGGAAGCTCCCGGATGCAGGGAACATAGGCCGCGCCGGGTACCGACTGCGCGACGATCGCGAGCCGCTGCGGATTGCCGCAGCTGGGCACCGTGTCCCGCGGCACGGTGCAACCGCTCAGGGCCGGCGCGGCGGCGAGCGCCGCAACCGCGGCGGCGAGGTACGAGCGCGACGGCCGGCGCCGGGCATGCCGTCTGACCCCAGCTGACGGTCTCATATCAGTCCCGCCACCCTCGCGTAGACCGCCAGCACCGCCATCGCTAGCACCAGCGCTGCGACCAGGGCGGCTGTCACGGCGACGCGGCGGATGCCCCAGAGCTGTACCGGCACCTGGCGCCGCTTCGGGGCCAGCAGGCGGAACCGCCCGATCAGGTCACGCTTGTCGGCGCGGACCAGGGATCGCAGCTGACTGGGGATCGTGACGCTGCGGCTCGCGGCGAAGGCCTCTGCGACATCCTCAGCTGCGAAGACCCGCAGGGCCAGCTCGTAGACGTGCTCGGGGGTACTTGCGAGCGCCAGGGTGAGCATCATGTTGGCCAGGTCCACCGCCTGCCGCCACGGCGTCGGCCGGACCGTCGCGAAGGCGACGTCGATGAGCAGCACCCGCCCGTCGCGCACAAGCACGTTGGACGGTTTGATATCGCGGTGCGCGACCCCGGCGTCCCACATCCGCCGCACGATGCCGAGGGCGTCGTCAATGACGCGGTCGTCCACCTTGGCTTGACGGATCTCCGCTGAACCCTCGAAGAACTCCATCACGATGAGGTACTCGCGCTCGGGCGTGATCTCGACGAATCCGTACGGCTTCGGCGTGGGCAGCCCCGCATCCCGCATCAGGCGAAGCATGTGGTCCTCGTACTCCACGAGCCTGCGAACGGTCGAAAACGGCTTCTCGTCCTCCAGCCGCCCGTATATGACGGTCCTGGCCAGCTTGTACCAGCGGTCAGATCTGAGGTGGCTGAGCGCATAGAGCTTTCCGAAGAGCGTCGCGTCGCAGCCGCCGTCCCGCGCGCTGGCCCGCAGCCGTAGCGGGGTCGAGCCGGCGGAGGCCTCGAGACCGAAGGGCTCGGCGGTGACCACGTCGAGACCGAGTTGCTGATCGAGGGCGCGCACGATGGCCTCGCCGCGGCGCCCCCCGACATCGAGGTGGGCCTTCTGCCCGCCGTTGTAGGAAACAGCGAAGATCTCGTTCGGTGCCGCGAGGCGGAACGCCGCTACCGGCAGCGACCAGCCAATGATCAGCGCCGCCAGCTGGTCCGTCGGATGGTCGACGGCAGAGTAGAGCCGTGCGGCGCACAGCGCGCTGAGGATCACCGCGGCGGCCCACTTGCCCCGGTTCCGCCAGCGCCCGGCGGGGACGAGCGTGTAGAGCACCCCCACGAAGACGATGGCCAGGGTCGCGACAGGGCGCGACGGGTAGGCGTAGCCGTCCCAGTTGCCGAGGATTTGAATCCCGGCCGGGCGCATGCGGCCGATGCCGAGCGCCATGGTCGAACCCAGCACCACGGCGGCGAGGAACACGACCAGATAGACGGCGAGATGCAGGAATCGGCGGAAGACGATCAGCGTCGCGATCGTTCCCCACGCGATGACGCGCACGGCCCACGACCAGCGCAATCCATCGATGTCCAGCATTACCCGGGTCAGCGGCTCACTGCGCACCGTCGCCACAGCCCGCAGGACGACAAGATCGCCACGAGTGATGAGGCCGAGGACCGGCGGGATCGACAACGCCACCCAGAGGGCTCCCACGAGCCCCACGAGCAGCAGGTACCACCGGGTCATGTAGTCGATACGGCGGGGCAGCGGTGGCGGCTCCCCGGAGGGCCTGCGTCGCCGGCCCAGCAGGGACGTGGCGATCACCGGCGAGACCCGCCGGCCCGCGGCTGTTTCCCCAGGCGTCGGTACTGTGTTCATGGCGGCGGCACCACGGCGGATTCGGGGCGCGGTCGTCGTAGGCGGCACACCGGCAGAGCGAAGAAGGTGACGCCGTGCGCGGGCGTGGCGGGCACCGCAGCCGGGTAGGCGCGGTTGCCGCGTGCGCGCTGGCGGTCGCGCTCTCCGCGTCCTGCCAGCCGGGCGGGACCGCCGCGAAGCATCACGCGCGAGGCAACGACGGCGCCGTCGTCGTGGCGTCGTTCAACTTCCCCGAGAGCGAGTTGCTTGCGGCAATCTACGGGCTCGCCATGGAGCACGCGGGCATCCCCGTGCGCATGCAACTCGACCTCGGCCCGCGTGAACTCGTGCAGCCCGCACTGGAGCAGGGCCTGGCCGATGTGGTTCCCGAGTATCTGGGGACGGCGCTGACCAGCCTCGAACCCACCGCCCGAGTGCCCATGTCGAATCCGGCGGCAGTGCGGCATGAGCTTGCGCGCGAGCTTGCCCGCTGGCACGTGCAGGTCCTCCAGCCAGCCACGGCGCAGGATCAGAACGGCTTTGCCGTCACCCGCGCCGCAGCCGCCCGGTTCCATCTCCGCACGGTGAGCGACCTCGGCCCGGTCGCCCCACGAATGACCATCGGCGGCCCCTCGGAATGCCCGAGCCGGCCGTATTGCCTCGTGGGCCTGCATGCGGTGTATGGCCTTCGCTTCGCGAAGTTCCTGCCGCTCGACACCGAGCAGCAGCGCGTCGCCGCGCTCCGGGATGGCGTGGCGGACGTTGTGGTGCTGTTCACGACCGACGGTTACCTGGCGACCGGCGACTTCACCCTGCTCTCGGACAACCGCCGGCTGCAGCCCGCGGAGAACGTTGTGCCGGTCGTCACGGCCACGGCGGTGGCGCGCTACGGCAAACGGCTTGTCGATGCACTGGACGCCGTGTCGGCGAGGCTGACGACGAAGGGCCTGGTCTTCCTCAACTGGCGGGTGACCGTGGCCGGGAAGGATGTGCTCGCGGAGGCGCGCGGCTGGCTCGAGCGCCAGGGCATCGTGCCCCGGCCAGATTGAGCGGCTGATGCAGGTCATGGCGCGAACGCCTTTGTTGCCGCCGCCTCAAGCCGCGCCGCCGTGGCGTTGACGTCGGGTGAGATGAGGAAGTCCTGGAGGATCTTGCGCATGCCCTGGTGCTCGGTTCCCCCGAAGGCGGCCGGCTCCAGGTCGGAGATGCCGAAACGGAACTCGTCGCCAGCCTCCAGGACGCTGCGGGCGATCGACCTGCTGATCTCGTCCGGGTAGACGGAAAGGTCGAGGTTGAGGTTGGGCGACACGAAGCCGCCCTGGGCCGCCCAGATGGCCGCGGCCTGCGGACTGGCCAGGTAACGGATGAATGCCTCTCCCGCTCTTGACCGCCGCATCAGGACGGCGGCATCGCCCCCGCCTACCACCGTCGGACCGGATTGCCCGATGGCAGGGAACGGGAAGACGTCGGCGTCGACGCCGAGTTCGGCGCGGGTCTCCCCGCTGATGATGCCGGCCACGAAGTCGCCCTCGAACACCATTGCTGCGGCAGGGGGAGTGGCACCGCCTCCGAAGGTCTGCTCGACCGATTCCTCGTACGTCGTCGCCAGCGCTCCTCGCGGGCCTCCAGCGATCGACCCGGGGGCCAGGACGGTGGCAAGCAGTCGCAGCGCGGCTTTGACGGACGGGTCCGTCCAGCTGATCCGATGCCCGGCGAGGAGGTCGTAACGTGCAGGGCCAGCGAGGCGCAGGTACACATTCTCGAACCAGTCGGCCAACGTCCAGCCGTCCGCGCCACCCACTGAGAACGCGGGGGTCCCGGACGCGGTGAAGGTGCGCGCCAGGGAGATGAGGCCGCCCAAGTCTGTCGGCGGTACCACACCCGCCCGCTCGAAGATACCGACGTTGTACCAGATGAGCGACTTGTTGGCCGCCTTGAACCACACCCCGTAGAGCTTGCCGTCGACGGAGCCGAGGCGCTGCCACTCCGGGCCGTAGTTATCCGCCACGACATTGCCCGCGATGCCGTCGAGCGGGACGAGCAGGTGCTCGCGGGCGTACTGGCGGAGCAGGCCCGGCTGCGGGAGGAAAGCCACGTCCGGGGGCTTGCCCGCGGCCAGCCGGGCCTGGAGGAAATCGGGAACGCTGTGGCCGGCCGGGACATAGCTGACCGACGCGCCGGTTTCCCGTTCGAAGGCGTCCAGCACGCGTTGGAAGTGCTGCTGCTCCACCCCCGACCACACGGCGAGGACCTCGATCCTTTCGCCGCTCAGGTTCCGGCCCGCCGCTACGCCCGGTGCACCCGCACAGCCAGAAACGAGGGCAGCGGCAAGCACGGCGGCAAGCGCTGTCGTCATCGCTGCCCGGGCTGGCCTTAGCCGGCCTTGTCCATCCACGTTCCCGGCCCTCGTCTCGTGGGCGGATCACGCTGCGACCGCGCCGGATCCATCGCCTCGGCGGAGCCGCCTTCCTCAGGCTCAGTGATAACGAAGACGCGTCGGCAGGGCCCTTCGACTCCACGTCTGGTGCCTTTCGGCCCCTTGGGCGGCCCAATCTGGCACGCCAACGCTGACAGCAAACTACTTGCACACCCTCTCGGGCGGGGGCCGAGTTCGCCGTGGCGGACCATGACGAACAATCACCTCCGCCGCGCGAAAGTGAGGTAGCCATGGCCACCGCGACAATCCCGCCAGGGCCCGCAGTCGAGCAGAAGGCGGCGGCGCGGACCGAGGATGCGGTCAAGATCTACGGCAAGGGCCAGACCGAGGTGCGCGCACTTGACGGCGTCTCGGTGGAGTTCATGGCCAGCCATTTCACCGCGATCATGGGCCCATCGGGTTCAGGCAAATCGACCTTGCTGCATTGTGTCGCCGGCCTCGACACCCTCACGTCCGGCAAGGCATTCATCGGGGACGCCGACTTGAGCGCGCTCAACGACCAGCACCTGACGATCCTGCGGCGTGATCATGTCGGCTTCGTCTTCCAGGCCTACAACCTGGTGCCGACGATCAGCGCGGCGAAGAACATCAACCTTCCGCTGCTGCTGGCCGGCCACAAGGGTGACCGGGCCTGGATCGACAAGGTCATCGACATCATGGGCATCGGCGACCGCCTGGAGCACCGGCCCAGCGAGATGTCCGGTGGCCAGCAGCAGCGGGTCGCCGTGGCCCGGGCCCTCGCCAGCCGCCCCGAAATCATCTTCGCCGACGAGCCGACCGGAAACCTCGACTCGCGGGCGGGCGCCGAGGTGCTGAACTTCATGCGGATGGCCGTGGACGACATGGGCCAGACGATCGTCATGGTGACGCACGACCCCATGGCGGCCAGCTACGCCGACCGCATCGTCTTCCTGGCCGACGGGCGGATCGTCGACGAGATGTACGAGCCCACCGCCGAGCGGGTCCTTGAGCGCATGAAGCGCTTCGGGGAGTGATCCACCATGATCAGAATCGTCTTCGAAGGCCTGCTCGCCAGGAAACTTCGCCTCTTCGCGACCGCTCTCGCCGTGACGCTCGGTGTCGCATTCATGGCCGGGACACTCGTGCTCACCGACACCATCAGCCGGACATTCAACGACCTGTTCGCGAACGTCTACCAGGGAACCGACGCCGTCGTCCGTGGCACGGCCGCCTTCAACGGCCCCCTGTTCACGGGGGAACAGCGCGCACTTGTCGGTGCAGGACTGGTCCAGGCCCTGAGCCGGGTGCCTGGCGTGGCCGCCGACCAGGGCGTCGTGTCCGGGTACGCGAGGCTCGTCGGCAAGAACGGCAAGGCCCTCGGCAATCCCGCCAACGGCGCTCCGACGCTCGGCGGCAACTGGAGCACGTCACCACAGCTCAATCAGTTCCGCCTGGTGGCCGGGCACGCGCCGCGGGCCGCGAATGAGGTGGTGATCGACAAGAAGAGCGCCACTGATGGCCGATTGTCGGTCGGCGATACCACGACGGTGCTGGTGCAGGGTCCGCCGCAGCGGGTCCGCATCGCGGGAATCGCCACGTTCGGCACCGCCGACAGCCTCGCCGGGGCATCCATGGTGCTGTTCACCACACCGGTCGCTCAGCAGCTGATCACCAGGCCGGGAATGTTCACCGAGATTGACTTCGTCGCCCGCCCCGGCGTTTCGCAAGAGCAACTGGTCACGAATCTGCGGCGCGCGCTGCCGCCCGGAAGCGAAGCGGTCACCGGTGCGGCGATCACCAAGGAGGCGCAGAACATCGTCGGGCAGTTCTTGAAGTACGTCGACGCGTTCATGCTCATCTTCGCCGTCGTCGCGCTGCTGGTGGGCGCATTCATGATCTTCAACACGTTCTCGATCACGGTCGCGCAGCGCACCAGGGAGAACGGCCTGCTGCGGGCCCTGGGCGCCAGCCGCCGCCAGGTGCTGGGCTCGGTTCTCATCGAGGCGGTGGTGGTAGGCGTCATCGCCTCACTCATCGGGCTCGCCGCCGGGGTGGCGGTGGCGATCGGCCTGAAGGCCCTGCTCGGCGCGGTCGGTCTCGGTATCCAGACGGGCGGTGTCGTCTTCGCCGCGCGCACCGTTGTCGTCTCGCTCCTGGCCGGCCTCATCGTCACGATCGTTGCGGCCATCTCACCGGCACGGAAGGCAGGGAAGGTCCCGCCGGTCGCGGCCATGCAGGAAGTCGCGGCCGGCAGCACCGGTTACGGCTCCAAGGAGCGCGTCATGGTCGGCTCGGGGATCCTCGTGCTCGGTATCGCCGCGCTCTTCACCGGCCTGTTCGCGCAGGTGTCCCACACTCTCCAGATCGTCGGCGCCGGGGCGTTGCTGGTCTTCTTCGGCGTGTCGGTGCTCGGCCGGACCGTGTCGCTGCCGCTCAGCCGGGTGATCGGGGCTCCGCTTCCGCACCTGCGCGGCGTTACCGGAGGGCTGGCACGTGAGAACGCGATGCGCAACCCGAAGCGGACGGCAGCCAGCGCGTCGGCTCTGATGATCGGGGTGGGCCTGGTCTGCTTCATCACCATCTTCGCCTCGTCGAGCACGGCGTCCATCAATGCCAGCGTCGACCAGACATTCTCCGGGGACATCGTGGTGGACTCCGGCGCCGGCCTGAGCGGTGGCATCGATCAGAGCCTCACGCAGGCGCTGAACACGCTTCCGCAGGTTTCCCTGGCCAGTGGAAAGGCCATCGGGCTTGTCAAGATCTACGGAAATGTCACCCAGATCGCGGCCGTGAACCCGGGAACGGCCAGCGGGATCTTCGACGTCAAGCCGGTGCAGGGGTCCATCCGCGACCTCGGCATCAACGACATCGCGGTCGACAGCGGCGTCGCGCGCAGCCATCACCTGAAGCTCGGTGACGCCGTGCCTGTGCTGTTCAAGGACACCGGGTCGCAGCAATTGCGGGTCGCCCTCATCTACGGCGACGGCAAGGCCGCGCCGGCGGCCGCGGCCGGCAGCGAAGCGCACTACTTCCTCGGCAGTCCCGCATACGATGCGAACTTCGCAACCCGCTACGACGCTCAGGTCATCGTGAAGAAGGCGCCGACCGTCACCACGGCGGCGGCGCTCGCAGCCGTCAAGACGGTCGCCGCGCAATATCCGGGCACGACCGTGATGGACCGCGCCGCGTACAAGAAGCTGCAGACCAGCGGCGTCAGCCAGATGCTGAACCTGGTCTATGCCCTGCTCGCCCTGGCCATCATCATCGCGCTGCTCGGCATCGGCAACACGCTCGCGCTGTCGATCTTCGAGCGCACCCGCGAACTCGGTGTACTGCGCGCCGTCGGGATGACACGACGGCAACTCCGCTCGACGATCAGGTGGGAGTCGGTGATCACCGCCCTGCAGGGAACCGTCCTTGGCCTGCTGATCGGGGTGTTCTTCGGCT
Source organism: uncultured Actinomycetota bacterium (assembly GCA_963851085.1). Lineage (GTDB taxonomy): Bacteria > Actinomycetota > Actinomycetes > Streptosporangiales > Streptosporangiaceae > DATFVJ01. The sequence goes on from CAWKNX010000003.1 coordinate 12,060, forward strand.
GGGCGCTCGTCCTGGCGATGAAGGATCAGGGCCTGCCCGTCTTCAGCATCCCGATCCGTTTCCTGGTCCTCACGGTCGTCGCGGCGGGCCTGGCTGGCGTGGTCGCGGCGATCATGCCAAGCCGCCGTGCGGCCAAGCTCAACATCCTGCAGGCCGTCGTCAGCGAGTAGCGCTGCTGCCGGCGCCCCCTCCGCGCAGCCGTTAAGGATCGTCTTCCGTAACGGCTGCGCGGGGAGTCTACGCATCTGCCGCGTCAACCGGTGCCGTGGAGATCCGGGGGTCGCCCCCCGGGTCAGCGCAGCACGGCGGGCGCGGTGGGCTACAGCCAGCCGGCCCGGGCGAAGGTCTGCGGGCCGCCGCCCGGGGCCGTGGCGAGTTCGCCCGACTTCACCTTGTCGAGCAGTCGCTGCGCCGCGTCGATGATCTCGGGCACACTGTCACGCAGGGCCGCGGCGTCCGCGGCGGCAACCTCGTCGACCGGCACGCCCGCCCGGTCGAGCACCCCCTCGAGGTCGCTGAGCTGCGTGCTGAGCCATTCGATTGGATCTGCCGACAGCTTGGCGACGAACACCCGCTTGCCCGGTTCCCAGTCGCTGAACGCCGGATGGTGGTGCGTCCTGTCGAAGCTGCCCGGCGGGCCGTCCACCGATTCGAGCAGGTCAACGCGCCAGATCGGCTGGCCGACCTCAATCGGCTGCGCCGAGTAGATCGAACCCCTGAGCTGACCACGGTCGAGTTCCCGGACCTCGAGGCGCACGCCACGTTCCGCTCCCTCCTGCCCCTTCATGGGATTCGGGTCCACGAAGTACAGGTCGCACAGCACCACGCCGAACCGCTCGAAGCCAAACGCGTAGAGCATGCCAGAGCCCTCCTACGATCACGTTTCCGATGCCCATTCGCATTGTCGCTGCCGCCCGGAGCGTGCCGCGGCAAACACTCGCTGGCGCCGCTGCGCAAGTTTCCGTCCCCGCGGCAGCACTGTCAACGAGCCACCGCCACCTACGTGGCGTCATGCCGGCCGCGCGCGATCACGCCTGCCGCGACGAGCGCCGTGATCCCCAGCACGCCCGCCAGTGAGACAGCCGACGGATGCAGGCGGCTGTCCGATAACTGAAGCAGGTAGGTAAGGACGGGCGCGAGGTTCGCGAGCAGCGCGACAGTGATCGGCTCCGTCTGCCCGAGTCCGAGCTGGACCAGGTAGTTCGGGCCGACGACGCCGATCAGTGCGATCACCGCGGCGGGCACGAACGCGACGGCGAGCCCGTGGGGCCCACCGCCGTGCCCGGACGCCACGAGAACCCAGCAGATCGCGATCATGAGGAAGTACCTGATCGGGAGCACCTCGACCGGCCGGTAACCGGCCTCGCTGAGCCGTTTGGAGTAGATGACGTTCGCCGTCGTGCCGAGCCCGGATCCGATGGTCGCGGCCAGCCCGAGGGCCGCGGTGCCCGCGCCGATGTGCCGAACGCCGCTCAGCCCGGCGAGTGAGGCCCAGGACAGGACGCCGATGAGCCCGAGGATGCCGGCCGCGGCCGCCGCCTCGATGGGAAGGACCGAGGTGCCACGGCGCAACACCGGGCCGACCAGCACCACGAGCGCGGGGCCGATCGCGAGCGCCACAGAATTGACGACTGCCGGCTCGATCAGCTTGAGCGCGTACAGCAGGAACAGCCAGGTCACCGCGATCGCGACATTGAGAGCGGCAACTTCATACGGATGTGTGCGCAGCGGCCGCAGTGCTGCCGCGCCGCGCCGCGCCGCGGCAGGCACATAGAACACGAGCGCGGCGATGGTGAACGAGATCGCCCCGACCGCGATCGGATCAAGCGACTGTTCCTGGTGGCCGGCGTACACGTCAACCGACGCGGACAGCAGGGCGTAGGCCAGCAACGGCGGTACGCCACGGAAAGTGCCCGGCCCCCCGCGGCCGGATGCACGGTGCCATGCGCGGCGGGTCAGCACTTCGCCGCTCCATGGGTCGCTCTCCCGCCGTCTCCGCCGACGGCTGGCTGCCAACACCATGGCACACGCGAGCGGCCAGGAACATGACGGCAGCTAGCCCCGCGGCCAGACAGTCGTCTCCTTCGCAGCGCCTGGCTGGAGACCGCGCGTGGCACGTGATGTAATCTACGTTGGCGACTCTTTTGATAGGAAATGAATGGAGTTCCTTGAATGCGGATTTCTCTCGCCCGTGTGGCGGCAGGAAACGGAGCCGTCCAGGCCATTGGCCTCGCCGCGGTGGTCCTCGCCGGGGCTGGTGTCGTCGCAGGCTGCGGGTCGTCGTCGTCGGCGGCGTCCACCGGCAGTAGCAGCAGCCCGGTCACGCTCCATCTGGGTTATCTGACGAATATCACGCACGCCACCGCGCTCGTCGGGGTGCGGGGCGGCATCTTCGCCAAGGATCTCGGCAGCGGGGTCACGCTGAAGACCGAGACCTTCAACGCTGGTCCTGACGAGGTCACGGCCCTGTTCTCCGGCGCGCTCGACGCCGCTTACATCGGCCCGGGCCCGGCGATCAACGCCTGGCAGAAGTCGCAGGGCCAGGCGATCAGGATCATCTCGGGCGCGGCCTCGGGCGGCGCCTCGCTCGTGGTCACGAAGGGGATCACCTCGGTGGCGGCGCTGAAGGGCAAGACGCTGGCCACGCCGCAGCTAGGAAACACGCAGGACGTGGCGCTGCGTTACTTCCTGCTCCAGCACGGGCTGAAGACCGACACGCAGGGTGGCGGCGACGTGCACATCAAGCCGCAGACGAACTCGATCACGGTGCAGGAATTCAAGTCCGGCCAGATCGACGGCGGCTGGCTGCCTGAGCCGTACGCCAGTGAGCTCGTGGCGGCCGGCGGGACCAAGCTGGTGGACGAGCGCAGCCTGTGGCCCAGCGGCCAGTTCGCCACGACACTGCTCGTCGTGCGGACCGCGTTCGCCCAACAGCATCCGGACGCCGTCGCCAAGCTCCTCAAGGGCCAGGTAGACGCGACCGACTACATCAACAAGCAGCCCGCGGCCGCGCAGGCCGCGGCCAACGCCGAACTCGCCGCGCTCACCGGCAAGGGCCTCAAGCCGAACGTGGTCAGCTCCGCCTTCAAGGAGATCACGTTCACGGACGACCCGGTCGCCTCGTCGCTGAGCGCAGGCGCCCAGCACGCGGAGAAGGTCGGGCTGCTCAAACCGGTCAACCTCAACGGGATTTTCGATCTAGGCCCGCTCAACAACGCGCTGTCCGCGGCCGGAGAGCAGACGGTGTCGTCATGAGCCTGGCCGGACCGCGACCCGCGGTAGCACATCGACGCGAGAAGTCAGCCGCGGCGACCGTGCCGGACGGGGGCGCGGTCCGGCTCAGTGACGTTTCCAAGGTGTACGGGCGGGGCAGTCATGCCCTGCTCGCGCTCGACAGAATCTCGCTGAAGGTGGACCCCGGCGAGTTCGTCTGCCTTCTCGGCGCCTCCGGCTGCGGCAAGAGCACCCTGCTTTCCCTCGTCACCGGCCTCGACGAGGCGTCGGCCGGAAAGGTCGAGGTACCCGGGCGCACAACGCTGATGTTCCAGGAGGCCGCGCTGTTCCCCTGGCTCACCGCGGCGCGGAACGTCGAGCTGGGCCTGCGCGCAGGCTCGATGCCGGCGAAGCAGCGGCGCGAGCGGGCGGACGAACTGCTCGCGGCGGTTCACCTGCCCGGGCTCGGCGGCAAGCGGCCGCATGAGCTGTCCGGCGGGATGCGCCAGCGGGTGGCGCTCGCCCGTGCGCTCGCCCAGGACGTGGACGTGCTCGCGATGGACGAGCCGTTCGGCGCGCTCGACGCGATGACCCGCGACCTTCTGCACGACGAGCTCGAGCGGATCTGGCAGGACCGCGGCCTGACCGTCCTGTTCGTCACGCACAACGTGCGCGAGGCGGTGCGTCTCGGCGACCGGGTGGTGCTGCTCAGCAGCCGCCCGGGCACGGTGCTCGAGGAGTACCCGGTGGACGTGCCGAGGCCGCGCAAGATCGAGTCACCCGAGGTGTCCGGGCTGGCCGCCAAGATTACCGAACGGCTACGCGGAGAGGTGTTGCGCCATGGCGGCTGACACACTTGCCGGGCTCGATGTCCTGCAGGGCGCGAGGGACGCGGGTCCTGGCGCGAAGCGCGCCGCGCGGCTGTGGTCGGCCACCTGGCCGAAGCTGCTCGCGCTCGCGTTCGTGGTCGCCATCTGGCAGGTCGTCGTCTGGTCCGGCTGGAAGCCGACGTACGTGCTGCCAGGCCCGCGGGCCGCGTTCGCGGAGCTGTGGAACGAGGCACACCACGCGGTGCTCTGGAAGGCCATCGCGATCACCCTCCGCCGCGCGGTGACGGGTTTCGCGTTCGCCGTCGTGATCGGATCAGCCATCGGGCTGGCGGTGTCGAGGTTCCGCGTGCTGAGGGCCGCCATTGGCTCGCTGATCACGGGCTTGCAGACCATGCCGTCGATCGCCTGGTTCCCGCTGGCCATTCTGCTTTTCCAGCCCAACGAAACCGCGATCTTCTTTGTCATCGTGATGGGCGCCGCGCCGTCCATCGCCAACGGCCTGATCTCGGGGGTTGACTACACGCCGCCTTTGCTGCTCCGCGCGGGCAAGGTGCTTGGCCTGGGCGGTGTCGCGCTGTACCGGCACGTCATCGTGCCCGCCTCGCTGCCAGCCTTTGTCGGCGGGCTCAAGCAGGGCTGGGCGTTCGCCTGGCGCAGCCTGATGGCGGGTGAGCTGCTCGTACTCATCGCGCACGAGCCGTCCATCGGCGTGCTGCTCGAAAATGACCAGAACACCAACTCCGCGCAGGCGGTGATCGCGATCATGATCGTGATCGTCGTGATCGGTATGGCGGTGGATTCGCTGTTCGGCGTGCTCGACAGGGGCATCCGCCGTCGCCGGGGCATCACCGCTGGCGCCTGATAGGCGGGCCCGTTTGGACCGCACATCAAGCGGCCAGAGGCGCCGCGCGCACCTTTGATCGCTGTCGGTGAGCGCCATACGGAATTTGCCGATTTGGTGCCATGCCGATACCTGACAGCTATGGCGCGGAAGCATAGCATCAGATCACGGGACAAAGGACCCTTCCACTGTGCCTGGGCCGTTTTTTTGGGTATGGGGGAGGTGGTGGCATCGCCATACGGAGGCTGGTCATGGCAACCAGGGGCGACGCTTACCGGGACGAGAGGGGTCAAAGCGGCGGGGCTGCGGCAGGCCGGCCCGACGGCGTGGGGCCGGCAGCAGGCGCCCGGGTGACGGCATGCGCCGTCCGCATCGCCGACCGGTATCACCTCGAGGACCGGATAAGCGAGAGCGGGCTGTCGGCGTTGTGGCGGGCTTTCGACGACATTCTCGGGCGCCCGGTAACCGTGCGGACGTTCGGGCCGGGAATCGCGTACGCGGCCAAGGTCGTCGCGGCGGCGCGTGCGGCGGCCCGGGTGCCTGATGGGCGGCTGGCCCGGGTGTTCGACGCCCATGTGGCCGCCGATGGCGCGTACATCGTCACCGAGTGGCCGGACGGTGAGAACCTCGAAGACCTGCTCGCATTGGGTCACCTGGACGTCGGGTGGGCTGCCCGGATCGTCGCGGAAGCCGCTGGTGCGCTCGCGGCCGCGCACGCCGCAGGGATCGCGCATCTGTGCCTCACCCCGCGGTCGGTGCTGTGGAGCCGCGACGCGGGGGTGAAGATCGTCGGCCTCGGCATCGACGCGGCCCTGACGGACGCGGGTCTGGGGGACGCGCCATCTCCGCCAGGGACCGAACCGGCCGGGCCGGTGGACAAGGCACGGTATGGACCGGCGGCCTACGCGGAAATGACGAGTGCGGCAGCGGCGCTTGCCGATACCCGCGCACTCGCCCGCATCCTCTACGCCGGGCTCACCGGATACTGGCCGGGACAGCAGGAGACCGCGCTTCCTGCCGCGCCGCGGCGGGACGGCCGTCCGTACCGCCCTCGCCAGGTCCGGGCCGGCGTGCCGGCCCGGATCGACGAGATCACCTGCCGTGCGCTCTTCGAGCCGCTGCCACGCGACCCGTCGCCGGTCACCAGCCCCGGCCAGTTCGCGGAATTGCTCCGCGACGCACTGCGCCATGAACTGCCTGGGCCTGCCCACGCAGCCGCGCCCGCTGATGCGGCATTCACCGGCGGCGAGGCCGGCGCCACTGGCGCGGACGGCGCCGCCGGATACGAGACAGCGGGGATAGGCCCGCCGCCACCGCGACCCCGCCGCCGCTCGCGGACACTCGCCGCGGGTGGCGTCCTTGGCGCGCTGTTCGTGATCGATTCCGCGCTGATCGGCATCAGCATCATGGGAGCCTCACACCCTGGGCATGTCGCACGCCCCGTGGATCACACACAGCGGCCGGCCGTGACACGGCCGCACCGGCCACCCGGCCGGCTGCTCCATCCGGTCAGCGCCCAGGCGTTCGATCCCTACGTCAGTGGCGAGGACGAGAACAACGAACTCGCGCCCGCCGCGATCGACGGTAACGCGACTACGGCCTGGCACACCTTCTGGTACACCAACGCCCGCTTCGGGAATCTCAAGCCTGGTACGGGCCTGGTTCTTGACATGGGCCGCTCGGCGACGATCACGAGCGTGCGGGTGCTGTTCGGCTCGATCCCCGGTGCCAACGTCCAGCTGCGGATCGGCGACAGCACGGACTTCCTGGGCGACATGGGCGTCGCGGCGACCGCCGATGATGTCAGCGGCCAGGTCAGCCTCCGGCCCGCCGCGACCTACCGTGGCCGGTACGTGCTCATCTGGTTCACCAAGCTGCCGCCGGAGGGCGACGGCCGCGGCGTGTACCAGGCCGACATCTACGACGTGGCAGTGCACGGCTCGTAACGCGGCACGGCACCGTGATATCCCGAGGCCTCGGGGGTGTGGACGGGCAACAACTCATCGATCCGCTTCCTGGGCTTGGCGGCGCGCAAGCGGAGCAGCGAGATCTGAATCTTCCTGCTCCCGGGGTGCCGGTAGTCGAGCGGTACCTTCGTGGTCGCGCACTGGAACTGCCGCGGCACGCTGCCACCGCAGCGGGCCCAGCGCCAGGACGTGCCGTGTGCCGCCGCCGGCTGGTCCCGCGATGCGGCCCTGCTCAGGCTGATCAGCGTCCGTGCCCCGTTGTGGGCGGCCAGCAGGCTCAGCGTCAGCGCTAACGCCGCCGCCAGGCCTGTCCGCGCCAATGCGGGCCGGGTGGGCAGGCGGCCCCTCGCGGATGACATGCGAAACCCCCGTCGTAGGCCAGTTTTCCCGGTCAGAGCCTAGGGCCTGCGCACCGCGGAGCGCCTGCCGACACGGAATCCAGGACGAGTTCGCCACGCTCGATGACCACGATGAGCGCGGCATGGCAGGCCACGCCGCGTAGGCTTGCGCGCAACCTTCTCATCCGGCACATCCGGCCCGATGGCCCGTCCGCTGCACGGGCCTGATCGCGCACACTGGATAGTGGGTGGTGGCGAAGGCGTGCTCCCGCCGGACGAAAGGTGTCGGATATGTCGAACCGGATGAAGATCCTCATAGGCGGAGTGGTCATCGGACTGGTGCTCTTGATATTCGACGTGTGGGTCGGATTGCTGGTCATCGCTGCCGCGATCGCCATCCCGGCAGTGGGCTACTTCATGCTCGACCCGTCACAGCGGCGCCGGCTTCGCGACCAGGGCCGCAAGCGGATCGGGCGCTGACCCGGCCCGCCTGGACGTCCTGCGTCGGCTAGCCGCGGGCTCGGCGCAGGCGCCGCCGGTCGGGGCCCAGTGGTCGGTGAGGTCCGTTGAGTGAACGGCGTCCAGGTGGGTGCTTCGCCAGGCTCCGCTTGCCCGCACACGCGCGCGGCGCTTGCGCACACGCGCGCGGCGCTTGCCGCACACGCGCGCGGCGCGATAGTGCTGCCGGACCAGGTCGTTCTCCTGCGGGTACCCGTGCGTGCCGATGAAGTCGCACAGCATCGCGCTGTCGCGGTCGGGGCGGCAGCGCAGACGGCCGTCCGGCCGCCGCAGCCGGCGCGCTGTGGCGCGGTGAGCCGTTGCCGTCATCCGTATATGCACGCCCGACGCGGGGGCGGGGGGCGTGACAGGCTAACTGCTCAATGTCGGGGAGTTAGCGGCTGGGGCGCCTGTGTCAGGGAGCGCAGCCTGCTTGCCGCTCAGGTGCCTGCCGCGGCGCTGGCCAGTTTGGCGGTCCCCGAACTCATCGCTGCAAGCGCCCGCGCGCTGGCTGCGCCGAGCCGGTGGCGCCGGGCGAGCCACCCGGTGTCGTTGTAACCAAGCCAGACCTGGCCGGTTTCGTCCTCCCAGGCGAGTGCCTTCACTGGCAGGTCGATTCCGGCCGTCTGCTGGTCTTGCATCAGCGGCGTGCCGCCCTTGGGATGGCCGAAGATCAGCAGCTCGGTGGGGCGAAGCTGCAGGCCAGCTTCTTGCGCGCCCTTCGCGTGATCGATCCGCGCGAACACGACGAGACCGGCGGCGGTGGCCGCGTCCGCCAGCCTGTCGATCGTTTGCGAGACCGGGAAGCGGCTCTCGATCGTGATCAGCCCGTCGCTTTGCATACGACCTCCCGCGCCGTTGGTTTTGTCGGCATTGTCCCGCGAGCCGCCGCGTCGACGCAGATCGTGCCGACGATGCTCCCATGCTGTGCCGGCACCTGCCACCGGCCCGGACGGGACGGCGCGGGGCGCAGGCATCCTATGAACACCACTGCGGCCGCGTCCGCCGTGTGGTGGAAGCGCCGTCATGCCGAGCACATCCGGATCCCGTGGCGGATCCTGAAATGCCGCGGCTCGTTGTCACCTTTTCCATTAATACTTCCAATATGTGCCTGCGGTCACGGGCAGCAAGGCATCGCGATCACCCGTCCACCGCCCGGGTGTGGCACCAGTTATTAAAGACTCGGTGTGAAGTACGAGAATTAGGCGTCTTCACTGGTTGCCGTGGCAGTATCGTGGCCCCCGTTGCTCGTAAATGGGCCGCCGGATCAGGGCGAAGGTTACATAATCGGGTCCCGTTCGGCCAAGCTCTCCCGAATTGTCTGGTCTGTGTCCTTGTTAGCCGGGTCGGCGCGAGCCCCCGCATTCCACGTCACCCCAGGAGGCCGATTTCCATGTCACCGGTGCTTCGCCGCCCTGTAGCCGCATTCCTGCTCGCGGGCCTGGCCCTGGCGGGGTGTGGTGGGGCGAACGGGACTTCTGGCGCGGCGAACCGCTCCTATCCTGAAGCCGCCAAGAGTGCTGCCCAGATCCTCGCGGACGCACAACTGGCCGCCCGGGGTGCCACAACCTTCCGCGTGACAGGAGCCATAAGGCAGTCAAGCGAGAGCTTTGGCGTCGATCTCCGCTTCGATGGCACATCGGGTGCCTACGGATCGATCACATACGGCGGTGTCTCGTTCAACGTCGTGCGGATCGGGCCTGCCGTGTACTTCAAAGCACCGGCCACGTTCTATACGAAGGTGGGGTCATCTGCGCAAGTGGCTCAGACGATCGCCGGCCGATGGATCAGGGCGCGTGCGGACGGCTCTGGATTCAGGCGGTTTGCCAATTTCACCTCCGGTACACAATTCTTCGGCGGGATACTCGGGTCCGCCGTGTCGGCCGGCATGGTCAAGATCCCGGGTGTCCGGATGATCGACGGCACGCCGACCGTTGGGCTGACGGACCCGAAGGACGGCAGCAGGCTCTACATCGCGCTGCAGGGTCCGGCCCTGCCGGTCAGGATCGACGGCCCTGGCGGCAGTGGCTCGATGAACATCGCTGGCTACGGCCAGCCGGTGACGCTGGTCGCGCCACCGCACGCGATCGACTTTAGCAACGTCAAGACGTGACCACCCCGGCGCCCGCCGGCGATCCGACATCAGCGAGGCGGCAGGCGCTGGCTCGCCGGTTAGCGTGGCGGCCGCCTGCGCGTGCCGCGTGGTGCACCGCTCGATTTCGTATCGATCTTTACGCAGATGACCGAGTACAACGGCGGCGCGGTGCCCGCATGGTACGGCCAGCGGCGGCAGCCGCTGGCCGCACCATGAGACACAGGGGTGAACGCCGTCCTGTTCACTGAACCTGCCCGGCTTCCGCGTCAGCGCCACGGGCGAGAAACCGGATTCTCGCGGCACGCGCGTCCCAGGCATAAACGACGGCCGTGCCTGCGATGAAATCGTGCAATGCCCGGTTCTGCTTCTGCAGCACGATCCCGACGAGGCCCAGGCCCAACAGGAGGAAGCTCAGCGGCAGCGCGAGTGTGCGGACGACCGCGCGCCGCCAGCCGGCGTGCGTCCCGTCCTTCGCGACGACACGTATGCCGAGCAGAGCCATCCCGAGAGTCTTGCCGCTCAGCGACCACGGGTAGGCGAAATACGCGAACAGCCACAGTACGTATGCGGTCGCCACGATCCAGTTTGCCCTGCTGTACGAGACCGTCTGGCCGGTGATGACGCTCGCCGCGTACGAGATGGCTGCCAGCGCGAGGGTGAACGCGCCGGTGCTCGCGGCCGCGTCGATGATCCATGCCGCGAGCCGTGACGCGCCGCCTGCGTAGTGCCCGTGCATGGTTGTCCACGTGGAGCGCCTGATTCCGGCTCGCCCGGCGCTGCCGCCTGGGTGCGCACGACGATCATGCGAGAACGCGGCTTGCGCTGCGGCGTCGTCGTACGGCGGTGGCTCGGCATGTGGCGGTGGCTGGTCGTGCGGCGGTGGCTCGGTGTCGCCTGGCAGCGCGGATCCCCCAGGCGCGCCTTTGCGGTGCGGTGGGGGAGTGCCGTGCGGTGGGGGAGTGCCGTGCGGTGGGGGAGTGCCGTGCGGTGGGGGAGTGCCGTGCGGTGGGGGAGCGCCGTGCGGTGGGGGAGTGCCGTGCGGTGGGGGAGTGCCGTGCGGTGGGGGAGCGCCGTGCGGTGGGGGAGCGCCGTGCGGCGGGTTGGCTGTCTGCGGTGCGCTGGCATCGAGCGGGGGAACCTGGTGCGGTGGGTCCGCGCCGGTGGGCGCGACGGATCCATGCGGTGGGGGAGCGCCGTACGGCGGGTTGGCTGTCTGCGGTGCGCTGGCATCGAGCGGGGAAGCAATCTGGCGCGGTGGCTCCCCCCCGGCAGGCAAGGCCGATCCGTGCGGCAGCAGGACGGCCCCGTCCGTCGGGCCGCCTGCCTGCGGAAACTGTGATGCGAGCGGCGGTGCGGCCCGCCGCCGTGCGGCGCCGCCGTGCTGTGGGCCGCCCTCGGCCGGTGGGTGGGCGTCACGCCGCAGATCGGCGCCCTGGGTGGCGATTACCTGCGACGTCGGCGTTCTGGCGCCCGCCAGCGCAGTGGCCTCCTGCGGCGAATCTGTCTCAGCCGGCACGATGGCCGCGTGGGGCAGCACGGCGCCGGCCTGCGGGTCGCCGCCGCGTGGCGCGTAGCTTGGCGTCCGCGGCCGCGCCCCCTTCCTGCGTTCCGCGCGCCATACCAAGCGGTCGACGAATTGGTCGATCATGACGGTCTGACTGCGCAGCGTGTCGAGCGCCTCGCTCGCGAAGCCACTGGTCGACTTGGCGATGATGCTGCCAAGATCCGTCTGTCCGATAAGGGTGTCCATGTCGACACGGTTGACGAGGGCGTTCACATCCACGCGGTCGATCAGTGCCTCGACGTCAACCCGCTGCACGATCGCGTCCACGTCCACCCGCTCGATCAGCACGTCCACATCCACCTGGTCAAGCAGCCCGTCGACGTCGACGCGGTCGAGCAGATGATTGAGGTCAACCTGGTCGAGCACGGCATTCAGGTCGACCTGGCGGATGATCTCGTTCAGGTCCAGCGCCTGGATGACCATCTCGATCACCCGCCCGGCGACAGCCTCGGCGAGCGACTCCACCGGATCGGTCACCCGCCGCCCGGCAGAGCGAAATCGCTCGAACGGATCCACGACACCCAACGTAGGTGCCCGGCCGGTCGGCGGGAATCGCCCGCTGAGGGCGATCTCCACTTTGGGCGGGTTGCATGACGGCTGCGAGACCCGGCGAGCACTCAGGTGGTGGGCTGAACTCCAGCAAGCGGGACTCATCAGCCAGCGCGAATGCTCAGCGATCATTTCCAGCCACACTGGTCAGCCTTATGAAGCGACGACGCCACCAGATGGCGCCATGTGAGACTGGTACACCCCGCACATCCGCCAGCCGGCAGCGGGGGCATTGCGTACTGTGTTCGCCCCGATCTGGGGGCCGCCGTGCGGCTCCGGCTCCCACAGGGTGCGACCCGCACGCCCCGCGCAGCCGTTCGACATCCCACGCGGATACCGGTCAAGTAGCGGCCACGGATGTCCTTTCGGCCTGTTTTCCATGATCGTGGTAGGTTAACCGCACATCCGGTGCCCAACGGGCCATGGATCATGATCCGGGCGCTGGCTGCGGCCCGGGCAACGCCGGGCTTCATGATCGCGGTAACTTCTCGGCGGTATTTGCGGAAAAGTTACCGCGATCACGAAAGCCACCGTGGGTCACACGGGTAACCCGCCACGATCATGGAAAGGCGCACAGGGGCGGTGACCGGCTGGGCGAGTGATACAGGCGGGACAGCGCGCCCGCGCCGGTGGGCGGCTGGGGCGGCGCGGGCGGCTGGGACAGCGTGCCCGCCGCCGCAGTCGCCCGCCCAGGCCGCCCACGGCGGTCATGGCAGGAACCGTGAACGTGTGCGGGCCATCGTGTGGGGCTGGGCGGCGGGTTCCCGGTGCGCTGCACCGTCGTGTCCCAGCCGTCTGCCGCGTGCGCGGCATGCGCCGTGAACGCGATCATGCGTAGGGTCTAGTCGCAACACGGCGCGGAGACGCGGCGAAACGAACAGGCGTGGAAGCCGGCCTCCTGAAGGGAAGAGGCAGAGACAAATTCCGATAAAAATGGTTGACTTAGTATGAAATCTCGCGCACGATAGTCACGTGACTTGTGCCGAGCTACTCGTCGCTCGCCTGCATGTGGACCTTCGTCGGCAGGCGAGCGCCATGTGTCCGCACTGCCTCGCGGCAAGGGGCCGCTCAGGCACAGGCCGCTCAGGCCTGGACCGCTCAGGCCTGGACCGCTTGACGGCAGGCGCCATTCATGATCTCGGTGGATCGTCTGTCGATGTGACGTAAATCCACCGCGATCACAGAAACGGTGATCGCGACGGTTGACGGTAAGCCGCGTCATGGTGATAGAGGCGTCCGGCTCAACTTGACCGCGCCAGGGTCGGGCTTGATGCCGCACTGCTGCCCTAGCGCGCCTGGCAGGAGGTGATCACCTCATCTTCCGCCGGGCCAAGCGCGCTGCCCCAGGTGACATATGTGCCTGCCGCAGGGGTCCGCGGCGCCACATCCAGTTACGTGCCAAACGCGCATCCTGTGCCTGATCAGGACGGGCCGCCTGACGGCGTGCGACCCCAACGCCCCGCACTACTTCCGCCAAGAGGTCCTCGTGTTCACACACACACCTACGCGTGCACCCGCACCGGCACGCACGTCTACACCCAAAGTCACACGCACCACGACAGTTCCCACGCGCGCCCCGGCGCCTCTGCGCGACGGTTCACCCGCCACCGCCGCAGGCGTGTCGGCGCCCGGCGGCGATCCGTGACAGGCGCGACACCGGGCTGCGACACCGGTCGCGGCACAAATTCCCCAGACGCGCCCGGGCCGGCCATCCGGTTACTGCGGGGAAGTGGGTGGAAACGCTTCCTCAGCCCACTGGCCGTTCTCGTGCTGTGGCAGCTGGTGAGCACTTTCGGCGTCGTGTCGGCGCAGAAACTTCCGCCGCCGACACAGATCCGGAGCACGGCGCTCAGCCTCGTCACGACGAGGTCCGCCGCCTACGGAACCCTGCAGGGCGCGATGGTCGTCTCGCTCGAACGGATGGCGATCGGCTTCGCGCTCGGCGGTACCGTCGCGATAGTCCTCGCGATCGTCGCCGGGCTCAGCACGCTCGGTGAGAACTCGGTCGACCCGCTCATGCAAATGCTCCGCACCCTGCCGCTATTCGGGCTGATACCGGTCTTCATCGTCTGGTTCGGGATCGGCCAGTTGCCCAAGGTGCTGCTGATAGCGCTCGGTGCCGCCGTACCGCTCTATCTCAACACCTTTTCCGGAATCCGCGGTGTGGACGCGAAGCTCGCCGAACTCGGCAAGGTTCTTCAACTCCGCAAGAGCGAGCTGATCAGGCACATCGTGCTGCCTGGCGCTCTGCCGCAGGCCCTCGTCGGCCTACGGCAGAGCCTTGGGGTGGCCTGGCTCGCGCTCGTGGTCGCCGAGCAGGTCAACGCGAACGCGGGACCGCGTTCGCGGGACGGCGAACGCGGGACTTGGTTTCATGATCAGCCGGGCGACACAGTTCCTGCAGAACAACGTGATCTTCGTGGCCCTGCTCGTCTACTCGTGCTCGGCCTGCTGACCGACGCGCTCGTCCGGCTCCTCGAGAGGAGGGCACTGGCATGGCGCCGCAGCTTCCTGGACCAGTAGGGGCCGCCGCCGACCGGCCCGGGTACCAGCCCGCGAACCGGCAAGGGCCGGGCACCGTGGCGCAGGTTCGCGGCCTCACTCGCTCCTTCGACGGCCCGCGTGCTCGGCGGCCTTGACCTCGATATCGCCGCAGGCGAGTTCGTCGCCCTGATCGGGCGTAGCGGTTCGGGCAAATCGACACTGCTGCGCGCTCTCGCCGGACTCGACCCGGAGGTGGTGGGTGGGCTCGCCGTGTCCGGCAGGGTCGCGATGGCGTTCCAGGAGCCGCGCCTAGTGCCGTGGAAGCGGGTCTGGGCCAACATCTGCCTTGGCCTCAAGACGGTCAGTCCCAGGTCCGTCGCCCGGAAGGATTGACATGCCAAGCAGAGTGCTTACCCACGCCGTCAGGAACCAGCACGGCCCGAGTGCCGACCGGACCCGGCGGCGCGGGTTGCGGCTCGTCGCAGCTGTGATGATCTCTGGGCTGGCCAGCACGGCATGTTCGTTCGCCGCCTCCCTCGGCATCGAGGAGTTCATCTTGTCCGGGTACCCGCAAGAGGCTTACTGGTTCGGTGAGGGGGTGCTGCCGGTGCTGCGCGCCCGCGGGCTCGTCGGCGGCCCTGCCGATGCTGCCGCCAGCCCGCAGCCGTTGCGGGTCAGCGCGTGAGCGCACAGGCACTTGACTGCGACCCGGAGAATCAGGCGCGCGTCCCGCACCAGCACGCGATAGGAGGTACGCCCGTGCGCCTAGCCGTGATCGTGGGCAACCCGAAGCCAGCGTCCAGGACATACGCGGTGGCGGCCGCCGCAGCCCGTGCGATCGCGCGGGCTGCGGGTCTGCAGGGCGAACCGGAGATGATCGACCTATCCGGACTGGCCCCGCGACTGCTTGCGACCGCGCCATCCGCGGCCGTGGAGGACGCACTCGACCAGGTGGGCAGGGCCGACCTGCTGCTCGTGGCCAGCCCCACCTTCAAGGGCACCTACACGGGCCTGCTCAAGGTGTTTATCGACCGGCTGCCGCACCGGGGTCTCGAGTCCGTGATCGCCCTGCCTCTGCTCGTCATGAAATCCCCGCGGCACGCGCTCGCCGTCGAGGTCCACCTGCGCCCGCTCCTTGTCGAGCTTGGCGCGACGGTGCCGACACCGGGGCTCGCGGTGCTCGAATCCGACCTGGGGCGGCTCGGGGACATCCTGGAGCCGTGGGCGGCGAGCGTGGCGGGCGTTCTCGCATCCCGGCTGGCCGGCGCCACCCAATGAGCTGCCGCGGCGGTGGCGGCTCCCGCCAGGCGGACGTTCAGGGCTTCTCCTGAACGGCTGCCGCGGTCCGCGCCGATCGCACGGCTAGCGGGGCTCCGGGGTGGCCCCTGGGCCGGCGCAGTCCTAACGTGCGGCGGTCCGCGCCGATCGGGGGCTGGCCCGGGATCTGGTACCACGTCCGTAGCGCGGGGAACGCCAGCGCCTCCTCGATCCCGGCCCGGCCCGGGTGCACGCCTGCGGCCAAATGGGCATCCCCGCCGCCGCTTGACAAGGTGCGCCCGCTGGCTGTCTAACGCCTGCCGCGGTCCCTCGCCGCTCGCGTCACTGCGGGCTTTCGCGGGGTTGTCCCAGGGTTGCCAGGATCGACGGACGTTCCTGTGGGGTGCGCCGGGTTCAACCCGGCGCACCCCGCGCAGCCGTTCAGGAAAAGTCTCTTGATCTTCCGTCTTCAGCTCCGGCGATGACGGGCAGCATGCCCGCTACGATGAGCCGCTTCGGCCCGAAACGCGGGATGAGCCTGGGCACCGCGCGTGACATGGCGAACAATGCGATCGTCATCGGCAGGAACGCGATTCCGGCACGCAGCGGGCTGAAGCCGAGGACGTCCTGCAGGAACTGTGTGACGAAGAAGAACATGCCGAACATTCCAGCGACGAGGAGCAGCCTGGCCACGAAAGACCCGGTGCGGTCGGCATCGCTGAACAGGCCGAGCGGGGTGATCGGCTGCCGCGCGCGCGTCTCGATCAGCAGGAAGAGCCCGAGCAGCACCGCGGCTGCGGCGAATGCGCCCACCGTCAGCCGGTCGCTCCAGCCATCGGATGCGGCGCGGATGAACGCGTAGACCAGGGACGCCATGCCCGCGGTCGACGTGAGCGCCCCGGCCGCGTCGAAGTGCCCAGGCTGGCGCGGTGACTCGGTGATGAACAGCGGCGTGGCCAGTGTGGCGATGATCCCGATCGGCACGTTGATGAACAGCACCCAGCGCCAGGACGCCCGCTCGGTGATCACGCTGCCGAGCACCAGGCCGAGCGAGGCGCCGCCGGTGACGACCCCGGCGTAGACACCAAGCGCGCGGGTCCGCTCGCGGCCCTCCGGGAATGCGCCCACGATCAGGGCGAGCACTGCGGGTGAGGCGAGCGCGCCCCCGACGCCCTGGGCGGCGCGGGCGACGGCGAGCGGCTCGATGCCACGGCGTTGGCCAGGTCATCGGAATGCTGGGCGTCGCACCTCGGCGGTGTTATGCGCCCCGTAATTGCCGGCGTGACCCGGGGCATTAACCGGAGGTACTCTCCGTTTACTATACGGAGGGCCACTCCGGTTGGCAACCTATTATGAGTACCAGATGACCACGACAGGCATGCCCGCATCGCCGCCGCCGGGCCCGATGCGCGCAGACGCACGGCGCAACCGCGAGCGGCTGCTCATCGCCGCCAGGTCCGCGTTCGCCGAGCACGGCGCCGACGCGCCACTCGATGACATCGCGCGGCGGGCGGGCGTGGGTATCGGGACGCTCTACCGGCACTTCCCCACTCGCCTTGAGCTCCAGGAGGCGGTCTTCCGCGACCAGGTGCAGGCGGTGTGCGCGGGTGCGACTGATCTGCTCAATTCGCACGAACCGGGTGAGGCGCTCGCCCTGTGGCTGCGCAGCCTCACCGGATACATCGCCACCAAGCGCGGACTGTCGTCGGCGCTGATGACCGCATTGGGCCGGGACTCTGAGCTGGTCTCCTCGTGCAGCGCCCAGATGAAGGCCGCGGGGAAGGACCTGCTCGTCAGGGCGCAGGAGGCCGGGGCCGTGCGCCAGGAAGCGGACATCGCGGACCTGCTCAGGCTCGTCCATGCGGTGGTGCTCGCGACCGAGCAGGCGCCTAGCGACGATGGTCAGCGGGATCGGCTCTTGTCGTTCGTTCTTGACGGCTTGCGCGTACCAGGGCCGGACGCCTCAGGATCAGGACCCGCGGGCCCATCCGATGTCGGCTCAGCGGCGGCGGCCGGTCCGGCAGATTTCGGTTCAGCCGCGGGCGGTTCAGCCGGAGCCGGTTCAGCCGCGGGCGGCTCAGCGGATGGCGGCCCGGCAGATGCCGGCCCAGCGGCGGCCGGTTGATCGGATTCCGGCTCAGCCGCGGCCGCCTCGGCGGATGCCGGCTCAGCAGCGGATGCTGACTCCAGCGGATGTCGGCTAGTCGGATGTCGGCTAGTCGGATGCCGGCTCAGCGGACATCGGCGTGGCGGGCGCGGGCTCTGCGGATGCTGGCTGGGGGGCCGCAGCGGCGAGCGGTGGCTCGTATGCTGCTGGGTCCGCGCAGTAATCGGTGATCACACGGGCGAGTCGCGCGGCGTGGAAACCGTCGGCGTACCTGTGGTCGAACGTCGCCGTAAGCGTGAGCACGGGCCGCACGGCGACCTCGCCGTTGATGGCGACCGGCTGCGGCCGGACGGCACCGACGAGCACGAGCACAGGGACACGGTAATAACGTGCGAGCGGCGAGTACGCCCGGTTGATCCCCCACATTCCGATGGAAGTGATCATCGCGCCACCGAATGCCTGGCGGGGCATTCCGAAGCGGCTCAGGTCCAGATCGAGGTCCGACGTGAGCCATGCGGCGGCGCGCAACGTATAGCGCAGCAGGCTCGGTGGCAGCACGGCGAGCATTGTCTTCGTGCGGCCAAACTCCGGATCGCGGCCCTCCTCGATCGCCTGGAGGCGGTGGCTGAGCTCGCGGCCGATTTCCGCCACGGACTTGCCGTCCGCCTGGCTGACCTTGATGCCGGTAAGTTCCTTTCCGCCCTCCGCGGTCACGATGAAGAAAACGTCCACGCTCTCGCGCTGGTACTCACGCCCACGCGCGAGGCGCACCCGAAGTTCCGGCACCTCCGCGAGCCCACGCGCCACCGCCTTGCCGACCAGATGGGTGACGGTTACGTGCACGCCGGTCTCGCTGCGCACATCGTCGATGTAGGCGAGTAGCGCGGTGGCGTCGAGATCAAGGTCGCCGTAGAACTGCGGATCGTTCGGCGGTCCCCATGCCGAGCCCGCGAGCTTCCGCCAGCCATGCAGTCGCCTGGGTGTCCCGGCCGCTCTGCCGGTCCCGCCGGTGACCGCTGGCTGGGCCATCAGCGTGCGCTCACCGGGTCGGGGGATTCTCGCTCGGCCTCGATCGGGAGCTTTCTCGAGTCGTAGACGATCGCGCCCTTAGACGACAGTGCGTCCTCGGAGACGCGGTAGTGATGGCCGCAGAGCAGCAGGTCAACCGCGTGGCTTCGGCGAGCGGTCGGCGGGAGCACGACCAGCACCACCGGTTTGGCCAGGCAGCAGCAAGCCCGGTCAGCAGATGCAAGCGTGGCCGTCGGGTTGGCCGGTCCGCCGGCAGGCGAGGGAGCCGTGGTCCGCCCGGCGCCAGCCGGGTGGCCGCGCTCCGCGGCGCTCGGGTGCAGGAATCTCGGATGCATGTCCCGACGATCGCATCGGCGAGACAGCGGCCGGAAGGAGCGTAGTTCCCTGAAAATCAGGCCCAAAGGCCCGAATCCCGGCCGCTACCTGCGGGGGTTCGTCGCAGCACGGCACCTGTGACGCCCTGGCCCAGGACGCAGATTGGGTCCGGGTCGTCGCGGGCGGGGACCCGGACGGCGATGAAGCCGATGCCCGTGGATGTGACCTAGCTGTTGCTATGACAACAGCAACGCCACATCCACGGAGCCGGCTAGACGCCGCTCGCGCCCGGCACCGCCGGGCCGCCGGTCACCTGGCCGTCCGTCGCGACCGCGGCCTGGTCGTCCGCGGCGATGGCGGCGCCCATCGCCTGGTCGTCCGCGGCGATGGCGGCGCTTGTGGCCTGGTCGTCCGCGGCGATGGTAGCGGCGGTGGCCTGGTCGTCCGCCGCGATCCGGGCCGCTGCGGCGCTGTCGTCGGCGGCGATGCGTGCCGCCAGGCCGTTGTCGGCCGCGGCGAAGGCGCCGGCCGCATCGCCCGCAACAGATCCGGCGGAGGCTCCGGCCGTAGTGGCGGCGGTGGTGGCCTGGCTGTCTTCGGCTCCGGCCGGCCCGCCGATGGCCTTGCCACTTGCCGCAGCGGCAAGTTCCCCCGCCGGCTCTCCGGCCGCAGGTCGCCCGACCACAGGCTCGGCGTCGCCCTTCACTCCACCGAACGCGGAGGTGACTGCCTTGAGCGCGGTCGTCACTTCGCTGGGGATCACCCAGAACGTGTTCCCAGGGCCCTGGGCGAGCTGCGGCAGCATCTGCAGATACTGGTACGCGAGCAGCTTCGGATCTGGGTCGTTGTGGTGGATCGACTGGAAGACCGTGCTGATGGCCTGCGCCTGACCCTCGGCCCGGAGAACCGCACTCTGCTTTTCGCCCTCCGCCCGCAGGATCGCACCCTGCTTGTCGCCTTCCGCCGTGAGAATCTGTGATTGCCGCGCGCCTTCCGCGGTGAGGATCGCCGCCCGCTTCTCCCGCTCCGCCCGCATCTGCTTCTCCATCGCGTCTACCACGCTCTTCGGCGGGTCGATGGCCTTGATCTCGACGCGGGTGACGCGGATTCCCCATTTCCCCGATGCCTCGTCGAGCACGCCGCGGAGCATGTTGTTGATCCCCTCGCGCGAGGTGAGTGTCTGCTCCAGATCCATCGACCCGATCACGCTGCGCAGCATCGTCGCGGTGAGCTGCTCGATGGCCTGGATGTAGTTCACGATCTCGTAGTCGGCCGCGCGTGGATCGGTGATCTGGAAGAACAGGACCGTGTCGATGAGCACGACCAGGTTGTCCTCGGTGATGACCGGCTGCCCCTTGAACGAGACCACCTGTTCGCGCAGGTCTATCAGCGGCTTTACCCGATCGATGAGCGGGATGATGACGTTCATCCCGGGCTCCAGGGTCTTGCGGTAACGGCCGAGGCGCTCGACGTTTCTGGCCCGCGCCTGTGGCACGATCCGGACGGTCTTGATCATCACGATGATCACCAGTGCGGCGATCACGATGCCGACGATCAGCTCGGCGATTCCCATGGCTACTCCCGGGGATATACGAGCGCCGTGGCGCCCTGGATCTGCAAGACGTCCACCATCGAGCCGACCGGGATCACGAGTGTGTCGTCGTACGCACGTGAGGACCACAGCTCGCCGTCGATCCGGACCCGGCCCGTGTGACCCGTCACTTCCTCGACCACGATGGCCTTACGTCCGACCAGCGCGGCGGTGCCAGTGCGAAGCTCCGGCGGCTGCTTGATGTGCCGCATTGCGAATGGCCTGACAAGACCGAGGCCGGCGCCGGCCGTGAGAACGAACGCGAGGAGCTGCAATGGCAGCCCGCCGTCGGCAGCGGCGACGGCCGCGGCGGCGACTGCGGCAACGGCGATCAGGGCAAAGGCCAGCGTCAGGGTAAGCAGCTCGGCGATTCCAAGCACGCCTGCCAAGATCAGCCAGATGAGCCACATGTTCACGGCTCCGGGGTTTTCCAGCGCCAGCGCGGCAAGATCTTCTGTCACGGGAGTGCGGCCCGCTTTTCCAGGGCCGGACGCGCTCTCTGATTCGACAGTATCTCCAGCGGGGTTCTTTCGCATGTCGTCGTTACCCGGTTTCACATCTGCCCGGGCCATGACAGCCTGGACGCCGGCCGCTCAAGAGACCTGCCCGCGGTCCACGGCTATGATCTCCGTTCTGAGCACATTCGCCGCTGGAGGTGAGATGGCGCAGGCGCCCCACGAAGCGCCACGCGAAGCGCCTCATGCGGCGCCCCATGAAGCGGCCCAGGAGGCGTCCGGGGCCGCGTCCCGGTCGGCCGCCGCAGCCGCAGCGCAGCCGATCAGGCCCGCGCCGCTGATCAGCATCGTCATGCCGGTGTTCGGCGCCGAGGACGAGCTTCGCGCCTGCCTCGACTCGATTCTCACCCAGTCGTTCACCGACATCGAGGTGATAGCGGTCGATGATCATTCGCAGGACCGGTCCGGCGCGATCCTCGACGAGTACGCCGGGCGTGACTCACGGGTCCGGGCGATCCATCTGGACCGCAGCGGCGGCCCGGGCAACGCTCGCAACGCCGGTCTTGACCTGGCTGCCGGTGACTATGTGTGGTTCGTCGATGCAGACGACCTCCTTGCTGGTGAAAGCCTGGCTGCGGTCGGTGCCAAGCTGGCCGGCGCTGATCCGGATGTCCTGCTCATCGGATTCGCACGCCTCCAGTCATCGGGTGCCGTCGAACCGAATGCCTGGCGGCATCTGCTAAGCGAGCACGATCCCGGGCACGTGTTCACGCTCGCGG
The DNA here is from genome assembly GCA_963851085.1 of uncultured Actinomycetota bacterium. Classification (GTDB taxonomy): domain Bacteria; phylum Actinomycetota; class Actinomycetes; order Streptosporangiales; family Streptosporangiaceae; genus DATFVJ01. The sequence continues at coordinate 33,972 of CAWKNX010000003.1, forward strand.
ACCGGCCGCAGGTGATACGGCTCACGATGACCTCGTGGAGCAAGGTGATCAGGCGAGGGTTCCTGACCGGTCTCGGGCTGCGCTTCGAGCCAGGAATTCACGAGGACGTGCCGCTGACGTGCGTGCTGCTGCTCAACGCGAAGCGCATCGCCACCCTGGACACCGTGTGCTATCTGTACCGCGAGCAGCGTGGCGGCACGCTCACGAATACCCCGAGCAATGACAATTTCCAGGTCTTTGCCAGGTACGAGCAGGTTTTTGGCGTCATCGACGCCCGCAGCGGCGAGTTCGGCCAGTTCCGGCCCTTGGTTTTCGACCGGGCGATCTGGCACTATACGACCGTCTTCGGGGCGCCCAATGCTCTTCCCCGCAGTTCCAGGCGGGCGTTCTTTCGCCGGATGTCCGAACACTTCGCGAAGTTCCGGCCGGCTTCCTACGTCTATCCGCCTGGCCTGCACGGCGTGAAATACCGGCTGGTCGAGCGTGACGCCTATCACGCATATCTGGCCATACAGCCGCTGAACCAGGCACGGATCGCCGTGCGCAAGATCCTGCGCACGCGCCGTGCCGGCGGTGGCCGCGCCGCGGCGCGTGACGCGGCGCGGTGAGTTCAGCTCTCCGGTACGACCGGACTGGTCCGCGGCGCGGTGTGCATGTCCCAGGGCTGATCCCACAGTTTGATGCCGCCAAGGACGCCTGCCACGTTGGGGACGATCGTCGCATTCGCGCCGAGGTCGCCGGAGTGCAGGTGCGTGGCGTTGCCGCCGCCGATGTAGAGATGATCGAAGAGCAGCATCGCGTCAAATGCCGCGATCGCCCGCTGCACCCTGCTGCGCCAGCGGTGGTTGCCGATCTCTTGCCGGGTCACGTCGCCAAGCTGCTGGTCAAAGGTCTCGCCGTCACGGAACGGCCCGTGTGAGAGCTCTATGTGGGGTAGCAGGCCGCCTGCCAGAACAGGGCCGTGCCGCATCCGGTGCCGAGCGTCATCACGAATTCGAAGCCCTGCCCCTTGACCACCGCGCAGCCCTGCACGTCGGCGTCGTTGGCAACGCGGACCGGCCGGCCGAACGCCTCTCCAAGCGCGCTCGCGATGTTGAAGCCGGACCACGCCTTGGCGATTTCGTGATCGCGCGGACCGCCCAGGCTGGCCCGGGAGAGCGCGGGAACCTCCACCACCATTCCCGCGCGCACCATGCCGGGAAATCCTGCTCAGACGCGGTCGAAGGCCGGGAGCTGGCTGGTGAGCTTCCGCAGGGCTTCGATCAGTGCGGGCGGCGGGCACGGATAGGGCGTCGCTACGCGCAGCCGCTCGCCGATAATCGCACCGTCCTCGGCGAGCAGCGCTGCCTTGAGTCCTGTGCCGCCCACGTCAATCGCCAGAGTTTTATGTGGCCATCGTGCCTCTCATGGGTCAGCGCGGGGTCCGGTCGTCCGGGCGGAACGCGGGGCCATGGCCCGGGATGATCACCGCGGCGAAGCGGAGGATCCGTTCCCTTGCGGCCCGCAGCACTTCGCGGTCCGGGGCGTACGGGTCGTCGGCGGGGCCGTCCGCACTCCACCACGCGTGCGTACAGGCGTACATCCCGTCCGGCGTGGACGCCACCGTGGTGATGTCCTCGGCGGTGTGCCCCGGAGTGCGGAGCAGCCGGACCGACGGGCTGAGCGGGGCACCCTCGGCGTCCCTGCCGACCCACAGATCACCGTCGTACATCGCCCAGTGATCATGAATCCGCGCGCGGGGAAACAGTGCCGCGTTCACGGTGTGGTCCGGATGATGGTGGCTGAACACGATGTCGGTCACATCGTCGGGGGCCGGCCCATGGCTGGCCAGCGCGGCGAGCAGCGCGGCCCGGTCGGCCACCATACCGGGATCGACGACGATGACCGCGCCGCCGTCGACGATCAGCGTCACCGCGGCGCCGACCCGGAGTTCGGCGCCGCGCTCACGGACGTATCCTTCGTGCAGGATGTGTACCCGTGCCTCGCCGGGACCAGCGATCGATGTCTCTTGCACGAGGCCAGACGATACCGGTGCATATCCGGCCGCCACCACGCGACCACCAGCGACCGCTGCGCCAGCTCACAGCGGGTCCACGTCCCGCAGCCCGGTACCGTGCGCGAGCTCAGCCCACCGCGTGATCCCGATGGCCCGCAGGAACGGCAGATCGTGGCTCGCCACGATCAGCGCGCCGCGGTACGCGCCGAGCGCCTGTTCGAGCTGGCGGACGCTCGCCATGTCCAGGTTGTTGGTCGGCTCGTCAAGCAGCAGCAGTTGCGGCGGAGGCTGCGCGCAGAGCAGCGCCGCCGCCACGCGGTGCAGACTTGGCATGTGGACGACGTGCAGGCCGGGCAGGTGGCGCAGGAGCGGGTGGCGCCGGAGCGGGCCGCGCGCCCGGGAGAGGCGCTGAACCTGCCGTCACCGTGCGTCGTGGTGCTCGCAGGGCCGGGCGCGGCTGGCAAGTCGGCGTGGGCAGCAGCCCACTTCCCTGCGGACTGCATCGTCTCAAGTGATCGCCTCCGCGGGATGGTCGGTGCGGGTGAGGACGACGTCTCGGCGAGCGCGGATGCGTTCGCGCTGCTCGAGGAGATTGTGCGGGCGCGCCTCGGCAGGAAGCTGACCACGGTGATCGATACCGTCGGGCTTGATACACAGCGGCGCACCGCGTGGCTCGCGCTCGCCCGCAGCCATGGTCTGCCGTGCGTTGCCGTGGCGTTCGACACCGCACCGGCCGAGTGCCGCGAGCGGAACAGGGCCAGGAGCAAGCGGATTCCCGCCGATGTCCTGTCAACGCAGCTGCGGTCCTGGGCCCTCGTCCGTGACCTGCTGCCGGCCGAGGGGTATGACTCCGTGCTCGCGCCGCTGCCTGTCCGGGTGGTGCCGAAGGCGTTCGTTACGACGGGCGCGGCAGCGCGCCGCCAGCACGAGGAACCGGCGGGGTTGCGCTTCGGCCTGCATCTCAGCGGCTTCACCTTTCCTGGCGGCACCCATGCGACTGCGGCCAGCCTGCGCGAGATCGCGGCGGCGGCCGAGGCCGCCGGGTTCGGCGCGATCTACGTGATGGATCACTTCCGGCAGATTCCCCAGCTGGGCAGGCCCTGGGACGATTTTCTCGAAAGCTATGCCACGCTCGCCTACCTGGCCGCGTGCACGGACCGGGTGCGGCTCGGCGCCCTGGTCACGGGCATCACCTTCCGCAACGTCGCCCACCTGGGCAAGATCGTGGCCACGCTCGACGTGCTGAGCGGTGGGCGCGCCGTCTGCGGCCTCGGTCTCGCCTGGTACCGGGACGAGCACGTCGCCTACGGCTGGGATTTCCCGCCCGTGACCGAGCGCTACGGCCTGCTCGAGGATGCGCTGCGGCTGCTGCCGTTGCTGTGGGGCCCGGGAGCCCCGTCCTTCGAGGGCCAGGTGCTGACCGTGCCCGAGGCGATCTGCTACCCCCGCCCGTTGCAGGAGCACGTGCCGATCCTGGTGGGCGGCGGCGGCGAAACGCGGACGCTGCGTCTCGCCGCGCGGTACGCCGACGCCGCCAACGTGCTCGGGGACGCCGCGGTCGTGCGCCGCAAGGCGGCCGTCCTTCGCGCCCACTGCGCCGAGGCGGGCCGCGACCCCGGCCAGGTCGTGCTCACGCACCTGTCGACGGCGCTCGTCGGAGACGGTGACAAGCACGTCGCCGAACTCGTCGATCGCCTGCGCCCACGCCGGAGAGACCCGGCATGGTACGCGGCATCGGTCAACGCCGGCACCGTTGCCGACCACATCGGCAGGTTCCGTGAACTGGCCGAGGCGGGAGTCGAGGAGGTCATGGTCCGGCTGCCGGACCTGGACGGCGGAGCCTGCCTCGAGCGCATCGCCAAGGTCATCTCGGCCTTCCGGTAGTGGTTTGCCGGACGCGGCCCCGGTGCGGCGGGCGAGATCGACGGCCTTGGCGATGACCACATCCGCGGCCAGGCCCGGCCGCGACCGCAGGAAGCCGGCGTACACGGCCGTCGGCCGCCCCGGCAAGAGCCCGATACCTGCTGGGTCGCGTGCACGATCAGGTGGCGGCCCGGCGCCCGGCGACGCAGGCAACGGGGGAGCGGTGGTCATTCCCCGGCGCTGTAATCCCTTTCGTCCTCGTCCACGACGTGGACCGCCGCTTCCTCCGCGCCCGCCGCACCCGCGTCGATGCCGACGTCACGCGCGACAAGATCGGGTTCTTCGTCCGGGCCCGTCCCCTCGTTCTCCGCGACCAGCCGGCCGGCCCGTGGGTCAGGGACGTCGTCGAAGAGCGCCCCCGACGTGTCCTGGTCGTCGCCGGCGGGCGGTTCGCGCCTCGTTGGCACCTCCCGCTGCTCATCGCCCGCGTAGGGGTCGATGTCGGGCTCCTCCTCGGCGAGCAGTTGATCGAGCGACTCGCCCACCCGCTCCTCCGCTTCCGTGGTGCCGAATCCCTCCCCCGCCGACCAGCGGTCCGGCGGCGCGATCCCCGTGTCCAAAGGGTCGTCGCCCGGGTCGCCATCGAGTGTGTCTGATGCGTCGAGCACCCCTTCGTCCTCGACATCGGCGGACGTGTCGTAGGTGTCGTCGTCGGGCATGTGCTGTCCTTTCCATTTCATCGATACTCCGCGGCCATTTCATCGATACTCCGCGGCCGGGCACGTCACCTCAGCGGCCCGGCCGGCGCGTCGCCTGAGGCCCAGTTCCATGATCGTGGTGGGTTACCCGCGCATCCGACGGGTAACCCACCACGATGAGGAGCGGTGCCGTCGCCGCGGTGCTACGCGGGGTCGCTGACGCCGCGGGGGCCGGGTCCCGCGGTGAGCGCTGGGTCGGGCGGGATCTCCGCGGAGTCTGTCACGCGCAGCTTGCGCCGTGCGCGCTGGTAGAAGGTGGTGCGGCCGAGGCGGACGACGCGTGCGGCGCCCGCTCGCGGCCGCAGGTCGATGCGGTCACCGCTGGTCACGTGGGCGGCGACCTCGCCGTCGACCTCCACAGCGAGCCGGCCGCTCGGGGGCAGAATGTCGAGCGCGAGGCTGTCATGCACCGAGAGCACAAGCCCCCGGTTGTAGGAAGAGTGCGGCGCGGCCGGCGTGACGAGCAGCGCCTCCACCGAGGGACTGACGATGGGCCCGCCGGCGGAGAAGCTGTAGGCGGTGGAGCCCGTCGGTGTCGCGACGACGACCGCGTCGGCCGCATAGCTGACGAACGGGTACTCGGCGACCCGCACCGCGATCACGGCGCTGCCCTCGCCGGGGATGCGTACGACGGCGACGTCGTTGAACGCGGTGGCGACCTGCTCGCCGATGACGGCATCCACCGCCAGCCTCGGCTCGATCGTGAAGTCGTGGCTGTCGATCGCCGAGAGCGCGTCCGGCAGGTCAGGCACGTCGACCTCGGCGAGGAATCCCAGCTTGCCGACATTCACCCCGAGCACGGGCGCGCGCTGCCTGTCGGCGAGCCGCATGGCGCGCAGCATCGTCCCGTCCCCGCCGAGGCTGACGACCAGGTCCGCGCGCTGGCCAAGCTCCTCGGCCGTGACGGCGACCGCGGCGCAGCGCAGCCTGCGGATCTCCTGGTCGATGCCGAGAACCTCGATGCCCCGGTGGGTTGCCCAGTCGAGCACGGCCGTCACCGCGTCGGCGGAATCCCGCCTCGGGTGCAGCACCAGGCCGACGTTGTGCATTAGCCACCTTGCCTTTCTGCGGTACTGCTGCTTGGCACACGGGGCTTCCGCCTGATCGCCGCGGCTGCCTTGGCGGCCTTGACCGCCGCGGAAAGCGTGCTGATGTCATAGGCACCGTAGTGCCGCCGCCCGTTGATGAAGAACGTCGGCGTGCCGGAGACACCGCTCAGGTCGGCGGAGTCGACGTCCTCGGCGACCCTGGCGGCGCCCGCGCGCCTGCGGAGGTGGTCGCGGAATCGTTCGACGTCGAGGCCGAGTTCTTCCGCGTAGCGAATCAGGTCGCGAGCCTGCAGGTCGCCCTGGTGCTCGAACAGCAGGTCGTGCATTGCCCAGAATTTCCCCTGCTCGGCCGCGGCCTCCGCCGCTTCCGCGGCAAGCTGCGCGTGGGGGTGGACGTCGTTCAGTGGCAGGTGCCGCCACACGTACCGCACGTCGCCGTGACCGGCCAGCAGTTCCCTGACGGCAGGTTCCGCCTGGCCGCAGAAGGGGCACTCGAAGTCGCCGTACTCCACCACCGTCACCGGCGCGCTGGCTGGTCCCCGCATGTGGTCGCGCCCGGGATCGACAGGTGCGGCGAGATCGACGATCACCTCGGAGGTGCCGAGCAGCGCGCGGATCCGCAGCCGGGGCGGAAGCAGCATGGTGGCACGGAAGACCAGCCACGTCACCACGGACGCGCCGAGCGCCGCGCTGAGGACACCGAGCTTCGCCTCCTGAAGCTGGATACCGGTGAAGGCGAGGGTCGCGATCAGGATGGACACGGTGAAGCCAATGCCGGCGATCGCGCCGGCGCCCGCGACGGCAGCCCAGCCGACCGGGGGCCGCAGCCGGCCGCGGCTCAGCCGGGTGACGAGCCAGGAGGCACCGGCGATCCCGATCGGCTTGCCCGCCACATAGCCGACGAGGATCCCCAGCGTGATCGGCGAGGTGTAGGCGCGGGCGAGGAAGCCGCCGCTGATCACGATCCCGGCGTTGGCGAGCGCGAAAAGCGGCACGATCACGTAGCTCGTCCAGGGATGGTAGAGCTGCTGCAGCCGGTCGTTCGGTGAGATCGCCCAGGACAGGCCGACGCTCGCGGTACGGGCGAGTTCGGGCGTCGGCTGCTCACGGAAGTCGCGGAAAAGGTCCGACGCGCGCTCGAGGTCGGCCCGGCTGGCCGGATAGGCATAGGTCAGCAGGCCCATCGCCAGGCCGACGACGACCGGGTCCACGCCTGACTTGAAGACCGCGATCCACGCCGCGATCCCGAGCAGCGCGTAGACGAACCCGTAGCGGACGCCGGCGCCCCGGATGAGCAGCATCACGCCGAAGATCCCGAACGCGGCCGCGAGCGCCACCGCCGCTATGTTCCCGCTGTAGGCGACCCCGATCACGACGAGCGAGATGAGGTCGTCGACGACGGCGACGGTGAGCATGAAGGCCCGCAGCCGGTCCGGGAAACGCGGCCCGACCAGGGCGAGCATCCCGAGGGCGAACGCCGTGTCCGTCGACATCGCCGCGCCCCAGCCGTGCGCGGAGGCACGGCCAGCGTTGGCGGCCAGGTAGATGGCGACGGGTACGACCAGCCCGCCGATGCCCGCCAGCGCGGGCAGCGCGACCCGCCGCCGCTCGCGCAACTCGCCCATGTCGAACTCGCGCCGGGCTTCGAGCCCGACAACGAAAAAGAAGAACGTCATCAGCCCGCTGTTCACCCAGCCGCGCAGGTCCTGCGACAGCCCGGTGCCGCCGACGCGGATCGACAGCTGCGTGTGCCATACGGCGTCGTAAGAAGAAGCGTCGGCGTTCACCCAGGCCAGCGCCACAATCGCCATGGCAAGCAGGACGGCGGCGCTGCCGGTCTCTGTCCGCAGGAAGATGCGCAGCGGCGTCTGGAGATTCCGCGCCCACGCGGTTCGGCCCGAGAAGGCGGGGGTGGCCGGCTGGGTATCGGTCATGCCGCAATTGTCGCCGTACCCGTCTCCCCACAGGCCCCTTCGCGGCAAGGGCGTGGGCCGGCCGGGCGAGCGCCGCTGCCCGGGCCCGGTTACCGATGAGTATGCGCAGCGGCTGCCGCAGGGATTCCACGCGGCAGCCGTTACGGATCATCTGGGTATTCCGCGACCAGTGGCATCGGCCATTCTGCCCGGTACCGTGGCGCCCCGTGTCACGGGCCGGGAACGGGCGGGTAACGGGGCTTGGCCCGCGGCCGCGCCGGGGTCCGGTCAGCTCTTGTCGAGCCGCTCGAATTCCGCGTCCGTGAGCACCAGGTCAGCGGCTTTGGCGGAGTCGATGACCGACTCCGGCCGGCTCGCCCCCGGGATGGGGATCACGACGGGCGCCTTCGCGAGCATCCAGGCCAGGGTGACCTGCTGCGGCGACACGCCGTGGGCGTCGGCGATCTCCTTGAACGCGCTGTGCCGTGCGCCGAGCCGCCCTGCCCTGCCGATACCGCCGAGCGGGCTCCACGGCAGGAACGTGATGCCGAGGCTGGCGGCGTACCCGAGCTCGGGCTCGCTGGAGCGGAACTCCGGCGAGAACTGGTTCTGGACGCTGGCCAGGTTGCCGTCCCCGAGGACGCGCCTCGCGATGTCGATCTGCTCGACGGTCGCGTTGGAGATCCCGGTCAGCCGCACCTTGCCCGCCTCGTGCAGTTCCTTCAGCGCGCCGATGGACTCCTCGTAGGGCACCTTCGGGTCGGGCCGGTGGAACTGGTACAGGCCGATGGCGTCGGTGCCGAGCGCCTTCAGCGACGCCTCCACGGCCTCGCGCAGATGCCGCGGCGAGCCGTCGACGGTCCATGACCCATCGCCCGGGCGCAGGTGGCCGCCCTTGGTGGCGACGAGCACCTCGCTCGCGTCACCGCTCCAGGTGGCGAGCGCCTTCGCGATCAGGCGCTCGTTGTGCCCGGTCTCGCCTGGCTTCAGCTGATAGGCGTCGGCGGTGTCGATGAGCGTGATGCCCGCGTCGAGCGCCGCGTGGATCGTGCGGACCGACCGCTCCTCGTCGGGACGGCCCTCGATCGACATCGGCATTCCGCCGAGGCCGATCGCGCTGACCGCCACCGGTCCGATATTCCTGTACCGCATGTGAGCTCCTGTAGTCCGGTTGCGTGTTGTCCCTATCCGCCGCAACAGCGAGGCATGCGCCTGCATGTCAGCCTGGTGATAGGTGTTTGCGCACACGGTCATCCCTGGCGGTGATGACCCCAGCTCAGGCGGGTAGGGCACGTTCAGCCAGCTCGGCGAGAAAGGCGCGCGCCGCGGCTGACGGGCGGCGGCTGGCCGGGGTCGCGACGAACGTCTCCCAGTTCAGGTGGGCATCGGCAACGTCGACGGTCCGCAAGCCCTCCAGCGTGGCCGCGGCGGTCTGTGGCAGGAAGGCGACGCCCAGATTGTGGCGCACGAGCCCGGCGGCCGCGGCGAAGTCGGCCACCTCGAACAGCACCTGCCGGTCGAGGCCCGCGGCGGCGAACGCGCGGTCGACGACCGCCCGGTTACCCCAGCCGTGCGGGAAGTCGATGAACGTCTCGTCCGCCAGCCGGGCGAGAGTGACCTCGCCGCCCCGCTCGCCGTATGCCCCGATCGGGTGCTTCGGGTGGCAGACGATCACCAGCGGCTCGGCGCCGATCGGCCGGACCGTGAGCCCGGCCGGCCGCTGCCCGGGCAGCGAGAGGATGGCGAGGTCGAGTCCGCCCGAGATCACCTCGCGCGCCAGTTCGGCGGAACCAGCCTGGGCGAGCCGCAACCGCACAGTGACATCGGGATGGGTCGCATGGAAGCGCCCGAGCAGCGCGGGCACGTCCAGGCGCCCGGTCGACAGCATGGTGCCAACCGTGAGCGTGCCGCGCAGTCCGCCGCGGACCTCCTCGACCGCGTCACGTGCGGCCTGCGCGGCGGCGAGCGTCGCGCGGGCTTCAGGGAGCAGGGCCCGGCCGGCCTCGGCCAGTGCCACCCGGTGCCTGTTCCGGTCGAAGAGGGTGGCGCCGAGTTCACGCTCCAGGCCCTGGATCGCGCTCGAGACGCCTGACTGCACCACGTGCAGCCGGCGGGACGCGCGGGTGAAGGACAGGTCCTCCGCGACGGCGACGAAATATTGCAGGTGGCGAAGCTCCATGCCTGGTTATCATATTTTCAGATACTCATAAGTACGAGTTGTCGTTGGCATTGATGGCTCCTGAGACCGATGCTTGCTGCGAGAGCCTTCCGAGGGAGTGGACGTGCCAGCAGTCAGGCTGTGGAACCAGCAGGATCAGCGGGATATGCAGGGCCAGCACGGCGAGCGGCCAGGGCGGCATCCCGCGCCGCGCCAGAGCCCGCGCAGCAGGCGCCGTTACGGTGCCGGCTTCTGGATCGTCGCCTACACGTTCGCTGTGACGATGGCCTTCTCGGCCATCCCGACGCCGCTGTATGTCCTGTACCAGCGACGTGATCACTTCGGGCCGCTGATGGTCACGGTGATCTTCGCCGCCTACGCGGTCGGCGTCGTGGCGAGCCTCTTCCTGGCCGGTCACGTCTCCGACTGGCTCGGCCGACGCCGGGTCGTCGCGTTCGCAGTCGGTATCAACATGGCTTCCGGGCTGGTGTTCCTGGCCTGGCCGGCCGTGTCCGGCCTGATCGTCGCGCGGCTGATCTCCGGCGGCAGCATCGGCATGCTCACCGCCACGGCCACCGCGCACCTGAGCGAACTGCGCACGTCGGCGCGTCCTGGCGCGGTGCGCGCCCGCGCCGACGTGGTGGCGACCGCGGCCAACCTCGGCGGCATCGGTCTCGGGTCGCTCGTGTCCGGGCTGCTCGCACAGTACGCGGGTGATCCGCTGCGCGTGCCCTACCTCGTGTCCGAGGCATTGATGCTGGTCGGCGCGATCGCCTTGGCGGCCGCGCCGGAGACGGCGCCGCGGCCGGACCCACGGCCGGCGTACCGCCCGCAGCATGTGTCGGTGCCGCGCGCACACCGCTCGCTCTTCTTCGCGGCAGGCGTCGCCGCCGCCACCGAATTCGCCCTGTTCGGCCTGTTCACCTCGCTCGGGCCCGGCTTTATCGCGGGCACGCTGCGGGAGCATTCGCACGCCCTGGCGGGATTCGCGGCCTTCATCGTGTTCGGCGCGGCCGCCGCGGCGCAGATCGCGTCCGGCCGCGTCACACTGCGCCGCCAGTTGTCGGTGGGCCTTGGCGCTGCGGCCCTCGGGCTGCTCCTGGTGACCGTGGCCGTGTGGTGGCCGAGCCTCACGCTGCTGCTGGTCGGCGGGGTGGTCGCGGGCGGCGGCGCTGGTGCGGCATTCCGGGGCAGTGTGTCCACCGTGATCCGAATCGCGCCGCCCGACGCCCGCGCGGAAGCGCTGGCCGGGCTGTTCCTCGCCGGCTACGTGGGCCTGTCGGTTCCGGTGCTCGGCCTCGGTGTCGCGGCGGCGTTGCTGCCAGCCAAGATTGCACTGCTCCTCTTCGCCGCCGCCGTGATCGGCGTCGTCGGGCTGGTCAGCCGCCGCCTCCTGGCGGCCGCCCCCGTCAGTTCATGAACACGGCGATTTGCCGAGAATGCTGCATCGAGAATGGCCGAAGGCGTGATGGCCGCACCTTGACCCAGGGCGGCTCCATGATCGCGGTAACTTCTCGGCGATATGTGCGGAAAAGTTACCGCGATCACGAAAGCCCGGCGCGGCCGCCTGCGGGGCGCACGGCCACCCGGGGCCGGCCGCGGGTCAGGGGACCCGGGCTTGCTCGGGCGGTGCCGTCCGCGCAGAAGGCTCGTCGAAGTAGTACTGCCCGCCGCGCATCAGCGACACGGCCGCGGCGGCAAGTGCCATGGCCGTCGCGGCCGTGAATACGATGATCAGCCCGTGGTGGAACGGCTGGGAGATCAGGTGCGGGAAGAATTCCTTGCCGGTGAGCACGCTCACATTGTGGGCGGGCAGCGTGTGCAGAACGCCGGAGGGCCTGAGCAGGTTGCTGACCGGGTTGATGCCGAGGAACGCGGCGAACAGGGTGCTGACGGGCGGCAGATGCGCGACGGTCGCGGCCACGCCGAGCGGCACCCCCTGGGCGCGCAGCCCGGCGGTGAGCGTGGCGGGCAGCGCGGCGGCGAGACCGACGATCATGAGGGAGAAGAAGACCCCGATCGACAGCGACGTGCCGGAGTTCTGGAACGTTGCCCGCATGCCGGACGCGGCGCCTCGCTGGCTGGCCGGCACGCTGCTCATGATTGCGGACGTGTTCGGCGACGCGAACAGGCCCTGCCCGATTCCCGCCGCGAAAATACACAGCGCAAACAGCCAGTAAGGGAAGTCGACGGGGATCAGCATCAGGCCGGCGAACGCTGCCGCGGTCACCAGCAGCCCGCCGGTTGCGAACGGGCGCGCGCCGAACCGGTCCGACAGATAACCGGAGACCGGGCCGGCGATCAGGAACCCCGTGGTCAGCGGCAGCAGATAGATGCCTGCCCAGAGCGGGGTCTGCTCGTAGTCGTAGCCGTGCAGCGGGAGCCAGATGCCCTGCAGCCAGATGATCAGCATGAACTGCATTCCGCCGCGGGCGATGGAGGCGAGCAGCGCCGCCGCGTTGCCCGCGGCGAAGGCCCTGATCTTGAAAAGGCCCATGCGGAACATGGGCTCCGCGACCTTGGTCTCGATGACGCAGAACGTCGCGAGCAACGCCACACCGGCCACCAGCCCGCCGAGCACCCATGGGTTGGTCCAGCCCATCGAGCGCCCGCCATAGGGCTGGATGCCGTAGGTGATGGCGATCAGCAGGATTCCGCCACCCGCCGCGAAGGTGATGTTCCCCGGCCAGTCGATCCGCCCGTACTGCCTTCTGCTCGTCTCCCGCAGGCTCCGGTAGGCCCAGATCGTCCCGAACAACCCGATCGGCACGTTCACCCAGAACACGGCGCGCCAGTCCCACGCCGCGAGCAGGCCACCCGCGAGCAGGCCGATGAACATCCCGGCGATCCCGGCGATCTGGTTGATGCCGAGCGCCATGCCGCGATGGCTCGCGGGGAACGCGTCGGTCAGGATCGCAGCCGAGTTGGCCATCAGCATCGATCCGCCAACCGCCTGCACGAACCGCCAGGCGATCAGCCACACCGCGCCGGGGGGGCCGCGGAACGGGTCCAGCGACAGCGCGATCGACGCGATTGTGAAGATCGCGAAACCCATGTTGTAGATCCGGACCCGCCCGAACATGTCGCCCAGCCGGCCCAGGGTGACCACGAGCACCGCGGTGACCAGCAGGTACCCCATGATCATCCATAGCAGGTAGCTGATGTTCCCCGGCGCGAGAGGGTTCAGGTGGATGCCGCGGAAGATCGCGGGCATGGAAATGATCACGATGGAGGCGTCGAGCGTCGCCATCAGCACGCCGAGCGTCGTGTTCGACAGCGCCACCCAGCGATAGCGTCCCGACTGGTGGGGTCTCCCACCATTGAGAGCTACCGGGTGGCCAGTCATTAGTTGTGATCATACAACGGTCGGCTTGGGCGGCCCAGCGCGGCTTGGGCGGCCCAGCGCGGCTCGGTGTGGCCCAGCGCGGCTCGGTGTGGCTCAGCGGGCGAGGGTCACCCGGATCTTCGACTGCTTGTGCGGCAGTTCTTCCCAGTCGTCCATGAACTTCGCGGTCAGGCCGTGGGTCGCCGCGAGATCGGTCAGCGTCTGCGTCCGGTAGTAGAAATCCTCACGCAGCACGTGGTGCTCGGTGCCGTCGGTCCGGTCGAAGGTGAAGTCGAACATCGCGTCGGGCGCCATGACCCGGCCGACATTCGCCAGGCATTCGTCGATGACGCCGATGGGGGAGTGCGAGAAGACGCTGTGCGCGTGAACGACGTTGAAGTACGCCGGGGGGAGGAAGGCCAGCGTCAGGTCGCGGACGAGCGTCAGATGCGGCACCTTGTGCTGCAGGCCCTTCTCGGACAGGGTGTTCTGCGCGGCGATCAGGATGTCGGGCGAGATGTCGATGCCGTAGTAGTTTCCCGCGTCGAGATAGTCGATGAAAAGCCGTCCCGCGCGCAGGTCGCCGCAGCCGATCTCGAGCATCCGGTCAGTAGGCTTCAGGCCGTGCCGCACGAGGTAGTCGAATTGCATCTGCCCGATCTTGAGCCACCACTCGTGCGTACGGCCGCCGACCGCCGCCTCGTGGCTGCGCGCGGTGTCCGATCGCATGACGGCGCGGTAGTAACTCGCGTGGTCGTCGGTGCTGACCCGCAGCCATGTGTCCCGGGCCAGCCGCCGCGCGTAACCCGCGATGCGGTCCGGATGCCGCATGGCATATGCCAGTTTGTACGAAATCCGTGACCTGTCCCTGTGCGCCATGGCACATGAGTAAAGCACCCGGCTTGCACGTCGGCAGGCGAACGGCTCCGGCGGATCAGTTCGGTAGCGGTGCGCGCCGGTACAAGGTGCCCTGTGCGAGGCCGGTGGCGGCGAGCAGCGTGCCGAGCGCCATCACGACGGTCATCGTGATCAGTTGCGTGACCATCATCTGGTGCTGCCAGGGCATCCCGTAGCCGCTGTGCGCGAGCCAAGGCTCGTACCTGTCGAGCATTACGGTGTAGGCGGCCATCAGCCCGGTCGCCGCGGCCAGCGCCGCGACGGTCAGCACGGCGAACGGCACGCTCGCGAGCAGCACCAACGCGCCTGGGTTGATCCGGCGCAGCGCCACGCTCGGCGCCAGGCCCGTCGTGATCGCGGCGGCGACGAACAGCGCACCGATGACGTAGAACAGCGGGTGACCGAGCGACGGGCCGAGGTGCCAACGGCGGGCGGCGCCCGCGAGGGCGGCGACGAGTCCGATGAACACCACACCGGCCACGGGGGGAGCGGCGATCAGCCGCAGCACGTCGGTTCTGTGCTGCTTCCTCGCCCGCCTGGCCACGGCCACCGCGGGCGCGATGGCACCCGCCGCCATCAGCGCGGCTGCGGCGAGGCTGACCGCCACAAGCGCGGCACCGACCGCGCGCACGGATGAGTGGGTCGCGGGGATCTCGGCCTTCACGAAGCCCGACACGGCCACAAGCACGACAAGGCCGCCCCAGAGCACCGCCGTCAGCGCGCCGCGCAGCCGGGCCGCCACCGCCCCCGCCATGGCTGGCCAGCGCAGCCAGGCGCCGGCCGCACCGGCCGCGGTGTTGAGCACCACGCCGGGCCCGGCCGGGCACTGCTCGAGCACGGCCTGGAATTCCTCGCCGTAGCGGGTACGCCAGCTCGCCGGATAGAGGTGTGTCAGTGTCATGGCCAATCGCTTCATGCCATTCCCCTAACGGCTGCGCGGGCTATCCGTGACGGGCGGCCTGTCACGTTCAGGTGGGCGGTGGCTTGCGGGCGCGGCGTGGCTTGCGGGTGCGGCGTGGCTTGCGGGTCCGGCGTGGCTTGCGGGTGCGGCGTGGCTTGCGGGTCCGGCGTGGCTTGCGGGTGCGGCGTGGCTTGCGGGTGGGCCGTGGCCCGCAGGCGCGCCGCCATCGACCGCGCCCACGCGCCCGTCGCGGGTGACCAGGCGAGCCGGGCGCCAGCCAGGCGGTGCAGGCCGGTCTCCGCGACAGCGCGCATGCGGACAAGCTGAGCAGCCAGTACGCGCGACCCTTCGGCCGTGATGCGGTAGGGCCTGCGGCGATCCTGCGCCTCGAGCGGCTCGATGAGCCCGCGCTCCTCCAGGCGCGCGATCACGCCGTAGAGAGTGCCCGGGCCGAGGTGCGCGCCCGACTCCGCCGCCACGTCCTGCATGATCGCGTACCCGTGCTTAGGGCCAGCGGCCAGGCTCGTCATCACAAGCAGTGATGGGTCCGCCCAGCGGCCGAGGTCGTCATCCGCCCGCATGCTCCTCAGCACCTCGTTTCCTGTTCGTCGAGCGCCGTCGCCGATGGCGCGCCGGATGGACCGCAAGCGGCGCCGCGGATCCCGGCGGCCATGACAGCCGCCCGGATCCGCACCGGATGCACCAACGGGCAACGCGGCCGTCAACCCGGCCGCCAGTGGATGGCGTTCCTCCTACTACGTAGGATGATATATCGCGCAGCGTACTAGAGGAGACGAGACGCTTCAGATCGCGGCGACGTCCGCGGTGAGCTCGAGGAACCTCTGGTACCTGCGGGAGCATGCCCGCGCCCACGGCTCGTCCGGGTAGACGACGCGGCCTGGGCGGAACCACCGTGCCGCGTCGTCGAGTGACGATTCCAGGCCGGCCGCCATGCGAGCCATCCAGGCCATGCCGAGTGCGGCGCCTTCCGGGACCGCGGCGCGCACCACCGGGGCTCCGGTGCAGTCCGCGAGGGCCTGCATCCAGGCGCCGTCCCTGATACCCCCGCCCGTTGCCACGACGCGGGTCGGCACGCAGCCGGCCATGTCGAGGATGCGGCGGGCCACGAACCCGGCGGCTTCGTAGGCGGCGCGCCGCAGTGCGGTGGCATCGTGGGTGAGGTCGAGGCCGTGCAGCGACGCGCGGAGCGAGGTGTCGTGCAGCGGGATCCGCTCGCCGCGCACATACGGGGTCCACAGCGGCACCCGGTCCGGGTGCAGGCCCGTGCGGAATGTCGCGCCCCGGCTTTCCCTGACGCCCCCGAGCAGCCGCCGTGCCCAGCCGAGGAAGAGCCCGCCCGCGTTGCTCGGGCCGCCGAGCAGGCACAAGCCCGGACGCAGATGGGGGAACCGCCACAGCCCGGGGACGTCGTGCCCGGTGTCAGGCATCACAGCCCAGGTGAGCAGGGTGGTGCCGCACATGATGTGCGCCTCGCCCGGCTGTGTCACCCCGGCGGTGATCTGCTCGGTCATCACATCGACGCCACCGGGTGCGAGCACGGTGCGCGCAAGAGCGTCACCGCCGGAAGGAGCCGCGGGACGAGCCGCGGAATGAGCACTGCCGTGGTCCTGGCCAGTCTCACCCGGGGCCCGGCCATTCGCGCCGGCCTGCTGGCCGTTGCCAGCGCCCTGCTGGCCCGTCGCCCCATCGGGTGCGGGCGCTGCCCCGATCCGGCACGCGGGCGCACCGATCTCGGTCACGACGATCGGCAACTGCTCCGCTGTGACGCCGATCCGGCTGAGCTCGGCCGGATCCCAGCGGCACCCGTCGAACACGGGGAAGTACGACATCGCCGTGAACGAGTCGATGACCGGCTCACCGCCGAGCGCCACCGCGGCGAGCGCCTGCGCGGGCCAGTAGGCGCGCGCGCCCGGCCAGTGCTTGGCGGCAAAGTGCAGGAACGCCTCGCCCTCCCTGATGTCGAGCGGGCTGGCGGGCGGCCACGCGGCCACCGGGGCACGCCCCCGCCAGTCGCCGTAAAGCAGCCCGGGAGACAGGGGCTCCAGGTGGTCACCGAGCGCGACGAGCGACGGCACGCATGCGCTGATCCCCAGGCCCACTGCTGCTGCGTTGGGCCCAAGATCGGCAACCGCTCGCCGCGGGCCCTCGAACCACGCGGCAGAAGCGTCGTGCTCGAAGCTGTCCGGGTCGAAGACGTGCACGGCATGTGGCACGCGGGCGCGGACGCGGACGCGTCCGCGCCCGTCGACCGCGACCGCCTTGACCGCGGTCGTCCCGATGTCCACCCCGATGGTCAGCCCGGCGTCGGCAGGGCCGCCCTGGGCGGTGCGCACCTGGGCCGGGCGTACCTGCGCCGCGCGCACCGCGCCGCGCACCTGCGCCGCGCGCACCTGCGCCGCGCGCACCTGCGCCGCGCGCACCTGCGCCTTCCGCACCGACCTCACCTCCGGACTGACCGTCGTGAGAGGGCTGGTCCCAAGTTTAGGATCACGCTTCCCGTGACGTGCGGGCCAGGGCGTGGAACTGACGGCTTCAAGGCTGTGGTGCCGCGGCCCCGCTGGTGCCGCTGGCCTACGGTGCCTTGGTCTCGAAGAAGCGGCGTGGGTTATCGACGAGCATCGCGTTGATCTGCTCTTCTGTCACGCCGTGCTTGCGGGCGTAGGGCAGCACCTCCTCGCCGATGTGCAGGTAATGCCACTGCGGCAGGAACGCCATGACATTCGGGTCGATCCAGTCGATGTAGCAGGAGGCGTCGTGCGACAGCACCATGCTGCCGGCGTAACCCCGCCGGCACATCTCGACCAGCGTGTCGGCGCGCGCCTCGAACGTCGTTTCGAGGTTGATGCCGAACCGGTCCATGCCGAGGACGAAGCCGGCATCGGCAAGCTCGGCGATATGGTCACAGTCGGTGGTGTCGCCGCTATGGCCGAGCACGACCCGCTGTGGGTCGACACCCTCCTCGTCGCAGAGCACCCGCTTGACCTCGAGCCCGGTCCTTGATCCCGGGTGAGTGTGCACCGTGATCGGCGTGCCGGTCTGATGGTGAGCCTTGGCGACGGCCCGGAGCACCCGCTCGACGCCCGGCGTCAGGCCCTGATGGTCGATGGCGCACTTGAGCATGCCCGCCTGCACCGCGGTTCCGGCGATCCCCTCGGTGATGTCCTTGACGAACATGTCAGCCATCGGGTCGGGCACCTCGGTGCCAAGCGCCGCGTTCAGCGCCGGCCCGCGGTGCTCGAAGAAGAACGGGACGCTTTCGTAGATGTAGACGCCCGTCGCCGCGATGATGTTCAGCTCCGGCACCTGCTCGGCGACCCGCTGGATACGCGGGATGTAGCGGCCAAGACCGACGACGGTCGGGTCCACGATCGTCGCGACCCCCTGAGCCGCGAGAGCACGCAGCTTGCCGACCGCGTCGGCGACGCGCGTGTCCTCGCTTCCCCACTCGTCAGGATAATTCTGCTGCACGTCCGCGGTGAGCGTGAAGATGTGCTCGTGCATGTACGTCCGGCCCAGGTCGGCGGTGTCGACGGGGCCGCGGAGCGTGGCTACCTCGGTCATTGTGCACGCAACTCCTGCTTGAGGATCTTGCCGGTGGGACCTTTCGGCAGGCCGTCCGCGATGCGGACATCACGCGGGTACTTGTACGCGGCGAGCCGCTCTTTGCAGTAGGCGATGACCTCCGCTGGCGTGGCGGTCGCGCCGGGCTTCAGCACGACGAACGCGAGGATCTCCTCCCCGAGCCTCTCGTCCGGCTTGCCGATGACCGCGGCCTCGGCGACCGCTGGGTGGGCGAACAGGACCTCCTCCACCTCACGTGGGTACACGTTGAAGCCGCCGCGGATGACCAGGTCCTTCTTACGGTCGACGACGAACAGGTAACCGTCGTCGTCGGCGTAGGCGAGGTCACCGGTGTGGAACCAGCCGCCTCGGAATGCCTCGGCGGTCGCGTCGGGCTGCTTGTAGTAGCTCTTCATCACGTTGTGGCCGCGGATGATGATCTCGCCGACGTGGTCGGGGCCGGGCGGCAGCGGCTTGTCGTCGTCGTCGACGATGCGCGTCTCCACGCCCCAGATCGGCTTGCCGATCGAGAGCACCTTGCGCTGCTCCGCGTTGATGTTGAACGTGGTGGTGCTCGCCGTTTCCGACAGCCCGTAGCCCTCGAGGATGACCGCGCCGGGGAACTTCTCCTCGAACGCGCGGATGACCTCGCCGGGAATCGCCGCGCCACCGGAGACTCCGACACGCAGCGCCGACAGGTCACGGCCGGTGCTATCCGCTTGCAGCAGCCCGATGTACATGGTCGGGACGCCGGAGAAGATCGTGCAGCGGTACCGCTCGATCGCGTCCAGGACCGCGCCAGGTTCGAAACGAGGGATGAGCACCAGCGTGCCGTTAAATCGCACGCAGACATTGAGCACGCTGGACAGCCCGAACACGTGGAACAGCGGCAGCACGGCCACGCCGATGTCGTCGTCGCGGAATCCGAACAGCTCTCCGCCGACCGTGCAGTTCATGAAGAGCTGGAAGTGGGTGAGCTCCGCGCCCTTCGGCTTGCCGGTCGTCCCGCTGGTGTAAATGATCACCGCGGTGTCGTCGGCGCTGGTCGGCTCGATGTCGCCGGTGTCCTCCGCGAAGTACAGCTCGTCGAAATGCTTGGTGCCTTCCGGGCGCTGCTCGCTGCCGGGCAGATTGACGACGTATGTCGTGACGCCCTCGACCGGCGAGGCGCCCTTGACCGCCTCCTCGGCGAACATCTCGAAGGTCACGAGCAGCCTGGCGTCGGAGTCCTGGAGGTGGTAGGTGATCTCCGGAGCCCGCAGCAGCGGGTTGAGCGGGACCATCACCAGGCCCGCCTTCAGGATGCCGAAATAGGTGAACAGGAACTGCGGCAGGTTGGGCAGTTGGACCGCGACCTTCTCACCGCGCTCCAGCCCCAGGGCCCGCAGGCTGGTCGCCACCCGGCCCGAGATCTCGTCGACCTGTGCATAGGTGAAGGTCAAGTCTCCGATGTGGCACAACGGCTTGTCCGGCTGCGCCAGGCGGGACTCGCGAAGCATGGTCGCGAGGTTGAAGCTCATACGTGTCCTAATGCGATATGACGCGAAAATTGCGGCGCCGGATTGGGCCAGCCCCCCCGGGGGATGGTTGTATGTGGCTAACGTACCTCGCGATCTTGCCGCGAGACCATGCGAGATCGCCCGCTATCTCGGCCGTTTGAAGCGCATGACCAGGCACAGCGCGTGACCGGTCTCGGCGCTGCGGGAGGGTCCGCCGGGGCGCGGCGCAATGGGGCCGCGCCGTGGCCGATCCGCCAGCACCTGGGCTCGCATCGGGGCCCGGTGGCCCAGCGGGCGTGGCAGGGTCCCGCTCGCTGCGATCGCTGGGGAGCACATGGGCCTGAAGCGGTGAATATGTCCGCTGGAAAGGAGACGCTCGATGGCCGATGATCACAGGAGCACGTCCGGTGGGATTCCGGGCCTGACGCAGGATTTCATCGCTCAGCTCCGCAAAGCCATCGAGAGGCTGGAGGGCCTGGCCGGGCTGGGTGAATCCCTCCCCTCGACGCCGGCCTTGTCCTCGCTGCCTGGCCTGCGGAGCCTGCCGCGGCCTGGCGGCCTTTCCGCGGCGCAGCTCAAGTCGGTCGCCTCCGCCGTTACCGCGCAGCGGCGGAGCATCGAGGCGCTGCAGGCACAGCTCGCGGCGTTCGACGAGCAACTCGGGGTGCTCGAGCGGATTCTCGGGCCGCTCGCGGACTGGAGCAAGACTTGGGCTGATCTCGAGCAGCGGCTGATGAACATGCATCTTGGGCCGGGGAGTGAAGGCCAGGGCGGCGGTTCCTGACCGGCCGCGTCGAGGTAACGCGGCACGGGGTATCCCGAGCCCTCGGGTGTGGACGGGCAATAAGTCATCCCCAGAATCGCGTTCACCCCTCCCGCACCCCTTGACAACCTGCCAAGATCATCAGTAGGGCAACGCCCCCAAGGGTGGGCGGGTCGTGAAGGGGACTTGGCGGCAGATGGCTGCGGGGATGCCTGGAGCGCCGCGCAGCCGTTCGGAATCCTGGGCATTCGCCGGCGCGACGGCGATCGGACCCGGCAGGAAGCCCATCGGCTGCGGGTCCTTTCGCGGAGTAGCGGAGTGCGGAGTAGCGGAGTGCGGAGTAAGTGCGGAGTATGGGTGTTGTCGCCTGATGCGTGGGTATGGCGCCGAAGATGTGGTGGATATACATCATCGTTGTGGCAGTGCTGGCCTTCGGGATTTACGCGTTTACCCAATTGGTCGGCTTTCGGGTCCGATGGATGACCAGGAAGACCACGCGTACGGCCGAAAGCATGTACGGCGACTACGCCGACTCGCCCCGTAAGCAGCGAAGGTACGCGAGGCAGCAGGTCGGCGAGTGGCGAGATGCCGAATCAGGCAGCGCACACGGCACATGGGACGGCAACGCTCACTAACGGCTGCAGCAGGATTGCCCGCCATGGGCGGGGCAAGCGGGCCAAGCGGGGCAAGCTCGGCGATGTTCACGACCCGGACGGCGACGTGGTAGGTCTATGGGCTGACCGGGCGGGCGCCCGGCCGGCCGGGCGCGAAGCGGCCACGGTAATGGCCGCAAGCAACGGATGGAAGGGCCGTGTCATGGGTATCGACCCTGGCAGCATCGAATTCGACAACTACGAACTGGTCCTGCTCCGCAGGACCAGGCAAAGCCGCGAGTTCGACGAGGAGACACAGGAGCGGATCTTCCGCGAGCATGCCGCCTACACCATCGGCCTCGGCGCGGAGGGCCAGGTGCTCGCCGCGGGCCCGGTCACGGAGTCCAAGGCGGAGGACGAGCCGGTAACCGGTTTCGGCATCTACCAGAAAGGGTCGCACGAGCAGGTGCGCGAACTGCTCGAGAATGACCCGGGCGTGCAGCAGGGCCAGTACACCTACGACGTGCTGACCTGGCTCACGCGAAAGGGCGGCATCTCTTTTCCACGCAGGGACACCCCGCCGCAGCCGTGATGGAGGCGGGTGGGTCAGCCGGTCAGGCCGGGCCCGCAAGCCGTTGCCGTGCCGCGTCCAAGCCGCAGTTATCGCGACATCGTCCGGACCGCGTCAGGGCTCCGCTGCCGCGTCACCGGCCAGGCTAGCCAGCTTCCTCCCTGGCCAGGGCGGCGGGATCGGGTCCGGCGTGCGGAAGGTGCACGCGGGCAGTGACCTCGGCGGCCAGCCGCAGGCTGTCACCGTCAGACAGGGTCACGGCCGCGCCGGGGAGCACCCGGTCGCCGTTGACGAAGGTGCCGTTGGTCGATCGCTCGTCCCGGACCGTCGCGCGCCCGGCGTCGTCCACGGTGATCGTGGCGTGCCGCCTCGACACGTCGTCGTAGTGGTCGAATGCGGCGGCGACCAGTGACTCCTCCGGCGCGCGGCCGAGCACGACGGAGGTCCCCGCAGGGACGTCCACGTTGCCGTTGGGAAACGCGAGCCGCAGCACCACCAGCGATGTGACGGTCGCGGGATGACGCAGCGCCCGGTGGCACTCAGGGCAGGCGCGTGCCGCGGGCTCCGGCAGCGACGACCGCAGTACGGGCATCTCGCGGCGGGCCCGGACGCCGCCGCGGCTCGCACGTCCTCCAGCCGCACGCGTTCGTGCATGACTGTGGGCGGCGAGGGCCGTTCCTCGGCGGCCGAGTCCACATGGGTCAGATTGGCGCCGCACTTCACGCAGACCAAGTCGGCGGGCTGGACTTCAGCCGCGCAATCGGGACATACCTTCGGCGTCATGATGCCGACCCGCACAGGTTCTCCGCCACGGTCCCCATGGTCCGCTACTCCCGAATCGTGATGAGGCGCGGGGGGTGGTCGCGCCCGGCGGGGTGCGCCCGGCAGGCCGGATTCCAGCGCCGCGTCCACGAGAGCGTAACGCGGCCTCGGCGGCAGGCAAAGCGGGCGGGTCCGCAAGCAGTTCTGCATGCGTTCCGCTAACCGCGAACGCCGGACGGAAACAAAGCAGGCCGCTTCCTTCTTGACATCGGCAAGTGACACGAATGACGGAAGATGAGGCCTTTCATGGCTGAGACCTTTACGCTGCCTGTGCTGCCGCTGGATGACGCGGTGGTGCTGCCCACAATGGTGGTGCCGCTGGACATGTCCGAGGGCGAGGTGCGCGCTGCCATCGAGGCGGCCCGTGCGGTGGCGGACGGCCGCCCCGATGTTCCAGGCATCCGTTCCGCCGCCAAGCCGCGCGTGCTTCTCGTGCCGCGGCTGGATGGCAAGTACGGCGCCGATCGGCACGGTCGGTGTCGTCGAGCAGGTCGGCCGGCTGCCCGGCGGTGAGCCCGGCGCGGTCGTGCGCGGCGTTTCCCGCGTGCGGATCGGCGCGGGTACCACCGGCCCGGGTGGGGCGCTGTGGGTGGAGGCGACGACGGCGCAGGAGCCGCCGGCGACCGCTCGCGCGCACGAGCTCGCCCGTGAGTACCGTGCGCTGGCCACCACGATCCTGCAAGAGCGCGGCGCGTGGCAGGTAATCGACGCGCTGCAGCAGCTCACCGAGCCGTCCGCGCTCGCGGACAGCGCCGGTTACGCGCCGTACCTGAGCCTGGAGCAGAAGGCCGAGCTGCTGAACACGCTCGACCCCGAGCAGCGGCTCGAGCGGCTGACCGACCTGGGCCCGCGACCACGTCGCGGAGCAGGACGTCGCCGAGACCATCCGCAACGACGTGCGCGAGGGCATGGAGAAGCAGCAGCGCGAGTTCCTGCTTCGCCAGCAGCTCGCCGCGATCCGCAAGGAACTCGCCGAGCTCGACGGCCGCCCGGATTCCGAGGAGGACGACTACCGGGCCAGGGTCGAGGCGGCGGGGCTGCCGGAGAAGGTGGCCGAGGCGGCGCTGCGCGAGGTCGACAAGCTCGAGCGCGCGTCTGAGTCGCGCCGGAGGCAGGCTGGATCCGCACCTGGCTCGACACGGTCCTCGACATCCCGTGGAACGAGCGGACCGAGGACTCCTATGACATCACCGCGGCCCGCGCCGTCCTGGACGCTGACCACGCGGGGCTGACCGACGTCAAGGACCGGATCATCGAGTACCTCGCGGTCCGCAAGCGCAGGAGCGCCAAGGGGCTCAGCGTCGTGGGCGGACGCCGCAGCGGCGCCGTGCTCGCGCTGGCTGGCCCGCCCGGCGTGGGCAAGACCTCGCTCGGCGAGTCTGTGGCGCGCGCCATGGGCCGCAAGTTCGCCAGGGTCTCGCTCGGCGGCATCAGGGACGAGGCCGAGGTCCGCGGGCACCGGCGCACCTATGTCGGCGCGCTGCCCGGCCGGATCGTGCGGGCCATCCGCGAGGCGGGCTCGATGAACCCGGTCATCCTGCTAGACGAGATCGACAAGGTCGGAGCGGACTACCGTGGCGACCCGACGGCCGCGCTGCTCGAGGTGCTCGACCCGGCGCAGAACCACACGTTCCGCGACCATTACCTGGAGGTCGAGCTCGACCTTTCTGACGTGCTCTTCCTGGCCACCGCCAACGTCGCGGACGCCATCCCCGAGCCGCTGCTCGACCGGATGGAGCTCGTGGCGCTCGACGGCTACACCGAGGATGAGAAGGTCACGATCGCACGCGACCACCTGGTCCCGCGCCAGCTCGACCGGGCGGGCCTGGACAGCGCGGATGTGACGATCGAGGACGCGGCGCTGCGCCGCCTGGCGGCCGAGTACACCAGGGAGGCGGGGGTCCGCGCCCTGGAGCGGAGCCTCGCGCGGACTTTGCGCAAGATCGCCGCGCGGCTCGCGGTCGGCGAGACCACGCTGCCCGTCACGGTCGGTCCCGGCGACCTGGTCGACTATCTCGGGCGCCCGCGGCATACACCGGAATCGGCGGAGCGCACCTCGGTGCCTGGCGTCGCGACCGGCCTCGCCGTCACCGGCGCTGGTGGCGACGTGCTCTTCGTGGAGGCGTCCCTGGCCGACCCGGAGACCGGGGGAACCGATGTCACGCTCACCGGCCAGCTCGGCGACGTGATGAAGGAGTCCGCCCAGATCGCGCTGTCCTACCTGCGGTCACACGGAGCCGAGCTCGAGCTGCCCGTGGCCGACCTGAAGGACCGCGGCATCCACGTGCACGTGCCGGCCGGCGCCGTGCCGAAGGACGGGCCGAGCGCGGGCGTGACCATGACCACAGCGCTCGCGTCGCTGCTGTCCGGGCGGCCGGTCCGTTCGGACGTGGCGATGACCGGTGAGGTCTCGCTGACCGGACGGGTGCTGCCCATCGGCGGGGTCAAGCAGAAGCTGCTCGCCGCGCACCGGGCAGGCATCACCACCGTGCTCATCCCCGAGCGCAACGAGCCTGACCTGGACGACGTGCCGGAGGAAGTGCGCGCGGAGCTGACGATTCACACGCTCAGCGATGTCCGGCAGGTGCTTGATGCGGCACTCGAGCCTGCTGGCGCGGTGGCGGCGGCGGGTCACGTGGCCGCGTGAGACTGGTCTGACACACGATGGCCCGCAGGGCGCCAGGTTCGGCGCCCTGCGGGCCATCCTTCTTGGGCAGCGAAGCGCTCGTGCGTGAGTGCCGTGGCGCGCCGGCACCGGGTGGTTCGAGCGCCGTGGTGCGCGGCATCGGGTGGTTGGAGTGCCGCGGCGGGTTCGGCGGGCGGGCGGTTCGGCGGACAATGCGTATGCGAGACCGTTCGCGCCTGTCCCGCCCTGAGGAGGCCAGCCCGATGGATGCCCAAGTCGACCTTCGCTCGGATACCGTCAGCAAGCCGTCGCAGGCCATGCGCCGCGCCATGGCGGAGGCAGAGGTCGGAGATGACTGGTTCGGTGACGACCCGACCGTCAACCGGTTGCAGGACCTGGCCGCGGAACTGACGGGCAAGGCCGCGGCGGCGTTCCTGCCGACCGGCACGATGTGCAGCCAGATCGCCATACACGCGTTCACCAGCTCCGGGCATCTGGTGGCCTGCGAGGCGACCGCGCACGTCTGCGGCATGGAGGCGTCGGCCGCAGCCGTGCTTTCCGGTATCTCGTTCCGCCGGATCGCGGCGCCGTCGCGGGGCCTGCTGTCCGCCGCGCAGGTGGCGGACGCGCTCGAACCTGACCACTACGACGTGACCGTGGTCGATCTGGTCACGATCGAGAACACCCACCAGGTGGGGGGCGGCTCGGTCATGCACGTCGAAGACGTCGACGCGATCGCGAAGGCGTGCGCCGCCCGCGACGTACCCCTCTACATCGACGGCGCCCGCATATTCAACGCCTGCGCGATCACCGGTGCCGCCGTGGCCGACTACGCGGCGCAGGCCGACGCCATGATGTTCTGCTTGTCGAAGGGTCTCGGCGCGCCGATCGGATCCATGCTGGTGGGCGACGCGGAGTTCATCAGGGAGGCACGCAGGCTGAAGATCTTGTTCGGCGGCGCCTGGCGGCAGGCGGGGATCATGGCCGCCGCGGGGCTGATCGCGCTGGCCGAGGGCCCGGCGCGGCTGCACGAGGACCACGAGAACGCCCGCCGGCTCGCCGAGGGGGTCGCCGGGATCGTGCCTGGTTCGGTGGACCTGGCCGCGGTGCAGACGAACATCGTGTTCGTGGATGTGAGCGGCACCGGCCGCAGCGCCGTGAACTGGGTGGAGCGCCTGGCCGCCGAGGGGGTCCTCGTCACGATGGTCGGAGGACGGATCCGGATGCTTACGCACGTCAACATCACGGCCGATGACGTTCAGACGGCACTGCGGGCGTGGCGCCGGGTCGCCGCCGAATTCTGACCTGATCCCGAACGGCTGCCGCGTGGCGTCGCCCGCCCGGGCCGGTCCGCCTGCGGGGCGGGCGAGCCAGACCGTCACACCTGGATCACCTGCCCCATCCGTCACCATCTCCCGCGCGTGTTCCATGATCGCGGTAACTTGTCCGCGGTATGTGCGGCTGGCGGCGGGCGGGGCGGGCCTGGGCGGGGCCGGGCTGATGGTGTAGTTCCAGTCGCCGTGGAAGCTGTGCCGCGTCAGGGCGCCGGCGTTTTCCATGTCCCGGAGCTGCGCCTTGGTGATCTTGATGCCGCGGGGGTAGTCCCTGGTGTCCAGCTGCGCGGTGACGGCCAGCCCGGCGCGGGTGGTGGTCGCGGCGATGGTGTTGACGATGACCTGGTGGCTGGTCAGCGGGCGTGCCCGCCAGTTGCGGGAGATCTGCGAGAACAGCCGGTGCTCGATTTTGTTCCACTTGGAGGTGCCCGGCGGGAAGTGGCAGAAGGTGATCTCCAGCCCGGTGTCCCTGGCCAGGGCGGCCAGGGCGGTCTTCCACGCCCCGGTCCGGTACCCGTTGCTCCCGCCGGCGTCGGCGGTGACCAGCAGCCGCCGCGCGCCGGGGTAGCGGTCCTTCCCCAGGGTGTTCCACCAGCAGCGGATGGACTCGACCGCGAACGCGGCGGTGTCATGGTCAGTGCCCACATTCACGAACCCGTCGTTCGCGGCGATGTCGTAGACCCCGTACGGGGTCACCTTCCCGGCTTGCTCATCGGGGAAGTCATGGTCGCGGACCGTCACCGGATCCCCCCTGGGCCGCCACTCCTGCCCGGCCTGGGCGTACTCGCCGACCTGCTCCTTCTTCTTGGCATCCACGCTGATCACCGGCTCCCCGGCGGCCAGGCGCTCCCCGGCCTGCGCGGTGATGTAGCGGAACTGAGCATCGCGGTCGGGGTGCTGGCTTCCCCTCGATCGTCTTGGCGTTAGCCTGCAGGCTGTAGCCATTGGCGTGCAGCAGCCGCTGCGCCGCCTGCCTGCTGCACCGGTGCCCCTGCGCGGCCAGCTCATCAGACAGGTTCTGCAGCGACTTCGTCGTCCACACCAGCGGCGACTCCGGATCCCCCCGCGTGCTGTCTTCCACCAGCGCCAGCAGCGCGGGCTCCAGACCCGGATCCGCCGCAGTCAGCGGCTTGCGCCCCCCGTGCGGAATAGTTACCGCGATCATGAAAGCCCGGCACTGCCCCGGCCGATGTCATCGCCCGGATCATGATCCTTGGCCCGCAGGGCGGCCCATAGTGCGGGCCATGCACCGCGATCATGGAACGGCCGAGAGGGGAACATCCGCAGCCGCCACGCAGCCGCCACGTGGCCGGTGTCCCCGTGGGTGGCCGGTGTCCCCGTGGGTGCGTGGCGGCTGCTGTGGCGTGTCACGGCATTGCCCGCAAGACAATCCACAGGGATACCGGGTTATCCCCAGAACGCGATTCACCCATCCCGCAGGCCTTGACAAGCTGGCAGAATCACCAGTAGGGCGCCGCCCCCGGGTGGGAGGGTCCTGGAAGTGGGCCGGTCGCGGACGTGGGCCGGTCGCGGACGTGGGCCGGTCGCGGACGTGGGCTGCATCTGCCGCGGGGGGCGCAGCCGGTTAGGGACTTTCGATGTGTAACCGGGCATAAGTGGTGGCGCTAGCATCGCTGACGTGGGTACCTGCCGCCGGCGTGCGGTCGGGGGACCGTGACGTCTACCAGAGGGGCAGAAGTGATCAGCTATCGGCTCGACGATGAACAGGAAGCACTGCGGGCGACGGTCGAGGAATTCGCCCGCGACGTCGTCGCGCCGGTGATCGGCGGTTACTACGAGCGGTGCGAGTTCCCGTATGAGGTCGTCGCCCGGATGGGGAAGATGGGCCTGTTCGGCCTGCCTTTTCCCGAGGAGTACGGCGGCATGGGCGGCGACTATTTCGCGCTCTGCCTGGCCTTGCACGAGCTTGCCAGGGTCGACTCTTCTGTCGCGATAACCCTGGAGGCCGGGGTCTCGCTCGGCGCCATGCCGATCTACCGGTTCGGGAACGAGGCGCAAAAGCAGCGGTGGCTGCCGCCGCTGTGCGCCGGGGAACGGCTCGCGGCCTTCGGCCTGACCGAGCCGGGCGGCGGCAGCGACGTGCCCGGCGGGATGCGGACGACCGCACGGCTCGTGGATGGGCAGTGGGTGATCGACGGGACCAAGGCCTTCATCACCAACGCGGGCACGTCGATCACGGACCTCGTCACGGTCCTCGCGATAACTGGCCGGCGTCCGGATGGAGGCAAGGAGATCTCGTCCATCGTGGTCCCGGCCGGGACGCCCGGATTCACGGTCGGGCAGAAATACTCCAAGGTCGGCTGGACGTCCTCTGACACGCGTGAGCTTGCGTTCGGGTCGTGCGGGGTCCCTGCCGACCACCTGCTCGGTGAGCGTGGCCGCGGCTACGCCCAGTTCCTGCAGATCCTGGACGAGGGCCGGATCGCGATCGCCGCTGTCGGAGCCGGGCTGGCCCAGGGTTGCGTGGACGAGAGTCTGCGCTACGCGGGCGAGCGGGCGGCGTTCGGCCACACCATCGGCGTCTACCAGGCCATCCGTTTCAAGATCGCGGACATGGAGATGAGGGCCACGGCTGCGCGGCTGGCGTGGTACGACGCGGCCGCGAGAATGCACGCCGGGGAGCCATTCAAGAAGGAGGCGGCGATCGCCAAGCTGACCGCGTCGAACGCGGCGATGGACAACGCTCGCGACGCGACCCAGATATTTGGCGGTTACGGGTTCATGAACGAGTTCCCTGTCGGCCGCTTCTACCGCGACGCCAAGGTCCTGGAGATCGGCGAGGGAACGTCGGAGGTCCAACGGCTTATTATCGCCCGCGAGCTTGGCATGCCGGGCCTGCACGCCGGGCCAGCGGCCACGGCTTAGCGGCCACGGCTTAGCGGCCACGGCTTAGCGGCCGCGGCTTAGCGGCCGCGGCTTAGCGGCTGCGGGTATCCGGCTGCCACCCCGAGCGCAGCCGTTATGGCTGTGCCGCCCCGGGGGCCACCCCCGGGATCCTCCCGCATCAGTTGCTGCCGCATCCACGGCAGCCGTTACGGATAGGGCTTGATACCTGGGCTTGCGGTGCGGGCCGCTGGAGCGGGGTGGGGGTGCGGCGCCCGGCTAGCGCTGGACCAGCCGGGGTACGGTGATCGGCTTGCTGATGACGCCGGATTGGAACATGAGATCGGCGAGGAGTTGCACGCGGTCGGCCTTCAGCGACGTGGGGTAGACGCCGAGCGTGATGAGGGAGGCGGTCGCGCGGTCGATTCTGGTGTACGACGGCAGGATGTTCTGCACCGCGCCGCGCTCGGTGGCCG
Source organism: uncultured Actinomycetota bacterium (assembly GCA_963851085.1). Taxonomy (GTDB): domain Bacteria; phylum Actinomycetota; class Actinomycetes; order Streptosporangiales; family Streptosporangiaceae; genus DATFVJ01. The sequence continues at coordinate 63,942 of CAWKNX010000003.1, forward strand.
ACGCCTGCGCCTGGTCCAGGGCGCGGGAGAAGGCGCGGAGGGTGTCCGGGTCCTGCCGTGCGAATGCGGCCAGGCTGAAATAGCCGCTCAGCGGCATGTTCGCGACGGCGCCGCTGCAGGAATCGAGCACCTCGATCGCGCCGAGCGTGCGTTCGGCGTCGATAATGTACGGCTCGGTGGCGACAATCGCCCTGACCTGACCCTGCTCGAGTGAGCTGATCAGGTCCGGTGCGGGCATCTGACGCCAGTGCATCGAGGTTGGGTCGACGTTGTCGTCCTGCAAGACCGCACCCGTCGTCAGTTCCTCGATGTTCTTGATCCACGAAGTGGTGCTCACCTGGGTGGGCGGCACGCCGATGGTCGCGTTCGCGAGTTGCTGCGGTGTGGTGATGCCCGAACTCGGCAGAACGAGCACTTCCATCACGTTGGGGGCCGCCTCATAGCCGTCTGCGATCATGCGAACGCTGGTCCCGCCCGATGCCTGCGCCTGCAGGAAAACGATGTCGCTTCCCGCTGCCACGCTGATCTGGCCGCTGGTCAGCGCCTGAAGTTCCGCGGCGGACGAACTGAACGTCTTGACGACGACGTTGAGCCCTTCCTTCTTGAACAGCCCATCCCTGACGGCGAGGTAGAGCGGCGCGTCGTCCACGACGGGAAGGCCGCCGACCGTGATCGTGGTCGTCTCGAGCGGGCCGGTCCTGTTGTGCGACCCGGCCGCGCCCGGGACATGGCAGCCGCCCAGAGACGCCGCCGTGGCCAAGGCAGTGGCCGATACAGCCAGCGCGCGTGCCCGGCGCGGTGCACCCAGGTCCAGTACGCATTTCGCGCGTGCCGGACGCCTCATTACACTCCTCGCTCGCCCGGCCGGGCACGCACACCACGGCCGGTGATGACGGTGCGTATTGCCTCCACTGCAAATGGAGATCATCAGTGAGCGACACGTCTCGGGCCGCCGGGCCCGAGGTTAGCGCACCGCCCGCGACGGCCGTCGCAAAGATTGCGATACATAGGTATTTGCAGCTCATTAAGGTATTGATGTGCCTTGCATCCGTATCAGGCTAGAGTGGGCCGGACCGTCACGCTGACCTGTGTGTCAGAGGATTGTCACCCGGAAGGGGCACGCCATGTCGGTATCGCTTGGTGGCGAGCTGAGCGGCTTACCCCGGTTCCGGTAGCAGGGTGGAGGGTGCGAGCAGAGTGCGGTCCAGGGCTAGAAAGGACCGCGGCGGGGCTGGGCAGCCCGCCGCCCGCGGGCCGGCCAGTTCCGGCGCGCGGCGCACAGGCACGGGCACGGGCGGCGAACCAGCGCAGGCGAGGCAGCGGCGTGCGCATTCCCGCGGCGGGCCGAGGAACTGGCGCGTGCGCACGCGGTTGCTCGCGCTCATCGCGATCCCTACAGCTACTGCCGTCATCGTCAGCGGTATCAGGATTGTCACGGCAAGCAGAAGCGCGATGGCGTACCAGCGGGTGGAGGCGCTGGCAAACCTCGGCGAGGCGGTCACCGCGCTCGCCCAATCCCTTGAAGACGAAAGGGATTTCACCGCCGGATACATCGCCCAGGGCAAACCGCAGACCGGCCGGATCGTCCTGCAGCAAGAATATTCCTATACGAACCGCGCGGCCCGGCAGGTGGCCGCTCTCGCCGGTGGCATCGGGGATTCTTATCCCGCGCAGACACGCGCACGGGCAGCCGCCGTGCTGACCAGGATCGATAGCCTTGGCAACCTGCGCACGGCGGCCACGGAGAGCCAGATGCCGGCGCTGGTTGTCATCGAGGAGTACTCCGCGACCATCGACGACGTGCTCGCGATGGACGACGAGATCGCCCAGGGCGGCGGGGATGCGACGCTGGCGGACACCGTGCGCGTGCTCGGCCTGCTTTCCAGGATGAAGGAGGAGGCGTCGCAGCAGCGCGCCATTCTGGATGTCGCTTTCACGTCAGGCCGGTTCCTGCCGCGTGCGCTCAACCAATTGACTGCGGCGGTCGCGGAGGAGCAGAGCAACCTGGCGGTATTCAATACGTCCGCGACAGTCGGCCAGCGCCAGGACTACCTGGATACCGTCTCCGGCCCGCTGACCTCTCGCGCACGTAGCCAGGAACAGAGCGCGATCTCGCTGGTCAGCGGCGGTGGCTCACTGGCCACCGACCCGACCACCGCCGATGACTGGTACGGCGCCATGTCCGACATGATCAACCGGATGCGCGCGGTTGAGAAGGACCTGGCAGGATCGGTTGCCGCCCAGGCGCGCTCGCTGCTGCATGGGGCGATGATCTGGGCCGTCGCGGTGATGGTCGCGATCCTGCTGGTCCTCGCGTTCGCGCTGATGCTCACCATCTTCATCACCAGGTCGATGGTGCGGCCGCTGGCGCGGCTGCGGGCGGGTGCGCTCGAGGTAGCGGAGCGTCAGGCTGCCTGAGATGGTGCGCAGGCTGAGCGAGACGGGCGGCGAGGTGGTGCCGCCGGACCTGAATCCGATCGACGTCGACACAACGGACGAGATAGGCGAGGTCGCCCGTGCGTTCGACCAGGTGCACCGGGAGGCGCTGCGGCTCGCGGCCAACGAAGCCATGCTGCGCGGCAACGTCAGCGCCATGTTCGTCAACCTGTCGCGGCGCAGCCAGTCGCTGGTCGAGCGCCAGATCCAGCTGATCGACGAACTCGAGCAGGACGAGGAGGACGCGGACAGGCTTGCGAGCCTGTTCCAGATGGACCACCTGGCCACCCGGATGCGCCGCAACTCGGAAACCTGCTCGTACTGGCGGGCCACGAGACGGCGCGGCAGTGGAGCCAGCCGATCGCGCTCATCGATGTGCTGCGTGCGGCGTTGTCGGAGATCGAGCAGTTCGACCGGGTATCGCTCGATGTCCAGCCGGGGATCGCCTTGCATGGGCAAGCGGTGAACGATGTCGTGCACCTGGTCGCCGAACTGGCCGAGAACGCGACATCGTTCTCGCCGGGCGACAGCCCGGTGCGGGTGGCCGGTCATCTGCTGAACGGCGGTGGGCTGCTGCTCGACATCACCGACCAGGGTGTCGGGATGCGGACCGAGGAGATCGCGCACGCGAACTGGCGGCTGGACAATCCGCCGGTGGTGGATGTCGCAGTCTCCCGCCGGATGGGCCTGTTCGTCGTGGCCCGGCTCGCGGCGCGGCATGGTATCCGGGTGCGGCTGCGGCCCGCACCAGACGGTGGTCTCACCGCGCTGGTCTGGCTGCCAGACGAACTGGTCACCAAGGCAGCCATCGAGGCGCCACCAGGCGCCGCAAGTTCGCTGCCGCTGTCGGCCGGGCCGGTGACAATGCGCTCAGTGCGGCGCCGAAAACCGTGGCGGAAAAGGTCGCCGCCGCGGTGGCCGCGGCCCGCGCACCGCGTTTCGCCGCATCCCTGGATCACTCGGCCGGGGGCAGCGCCGCGGGCGAGGATCCCGGCGCCTGGTCTGCGGGATCGGCCGAGGTGGCCGGGGCGGCAGCGTCGGCCGGGGCGGCGGCGTTGGCCGGACTGGCTGGGTCGGCAGCGTCGTCTACGGCGGCACAGCCCATCCTCAGCGCACCGGTGCGTGATGCAGATCCGGATCGGGCAGGGGAGCCAGTCGGCTTTTCAGTCGGCGAGTTCGGGGGTTCCGCGGAGTTCGGGGAGACTCCGGAGTCGGGGGAGACTCCGGAGTCGGGGGAGCCCGCGGCGTTCGGGGAGACTCCGGAATTGGGGGAGACCGCGGCGTTCGGGGAGACCGCGGCGTTCGGGGAGACCGCGGCGTTCTGGGAGACCGCGGTGCCGCCGTTCCCGTCGGCCGGCGCTGGTGGCAGTTACGGGGCCGGGACCGCGTCTCACCCTGTGCCTGAGGCCGGCGCCGCTTACGATTTCGGCTTTGGCCCGGGGGGCGGCGCCGGTGCTGCTGGCGCTGGCGGCGGTTTTGGTTCTGGCGGCGGCTATGGTCCTGATAGTGGTTTTGGTGCTGGTAGTGACATTGGGACTGGTGGTGCGGGTCGGGTCATCGTGCCGCCGATGGCGACCACCGGCGAGGCAGGACGGCTGCCGATCTTCGAAGCGGTGGAATCTGACTGGTTCCGCCACGGCGGGCCGCCGTCTGCTGCGCATACTGGCGGTAATCCGCTGATACTGGGTGGTCGAGATGACCCGGCGGCGGTGAACTGGACGTCCCCAGCCGATGTGGGCTGGCGGGCGGCCGCGGCGGCGAAGGACCCGGTCGCCGGCGGCACTACCTCGGCAGGCTTGCCGAAACGGATTCCACGGGCCAATCTCGTGCCAGGATCCGCTGCGGCAGACCTACCATCGGCGCGGCCGCCGGCTCGGTCGGCGGAAGCGGTCAGCAGAGCGGTTCGCCAGTTTCCAGCGCGGCGCACGCGCCGGTCACGCCGCCGCACACCGACGGCGGCGCGGGCCAGCAGTTGGCGGCCCGCGTGCTGGCGGCGGCTTTTGGTGAAGAGGGAGAGAGCGAGGAGGACGTGTGAGCCCGGTAGCCCACCCGGTACAGGATCTAAACTGGCTGGTCACGAACTTCGTCGAGCGCGTTCCGGCTGTTGCCCACGCGATCGTCGTGTCATCCGACGGGTTGCCCATGGGGTTCTCCCAGGGTTTCCCGCCGGATCGGGTGGACCAGCTTGCCGCGGTCACATCCGGGCTCACCAGCCTGACACAGGGCGCGGCGAGGATTTTCGAAGGCGGTGCGGTCGCGCAGACCGTGGTGGAAATGCACCGCGGACTGCTCATAGTCATGGCCATCAGCGATGGCTCCAGCCTGGCAGTGCTCGCGTCTGCCGATTGTGATATGGGGCTGGTTGCCTACGAGATGGCATTGCTGGTAGAGCGTGTGGGGCGCGCGCTTACGCCGCAGTTTCGCAGCGCGTTCCCGCCTGAGTGGTCGGAGGATGGCAGATAGTGACAGGAGAAATCTGTGGCCGGCCAGGGCCGCGACGACCGCTCTAGGGACGGCGGGGCGCATGAACTGCGTCCGCGCGGTGATCTACGCTGGAGCTACCCTCCGGTGAATGTGCCGCCGTCCCTGGAGAGTGAGCTAGCGGCTGGTGAAGATGGCGTCACCAGCCCACTGGTGCGCCCGTACGCCGTCACGGGCGGGCGCACTCAGCCGAAATATCAACTGCAGATTGAGGCCATGGTCGCCGCGTCTCACTACGAGCCGCGCGATCTATCGATTCTCAGCCCGGAATGCCAGGCTATCCTCGGCTTCTGCCGTGACTGGCGCAGCGTCGCCGAGATCTCCGCGGTCCTTCGGCTGCCGCTGGGCGTTGCCCGGGTCCTCGTCGCCGACATGGCGGTCGAGGGGCTGGTTCGGGTCCACCAGACCGACCACGTGGAAGGACGCCCGGACCTCAACCTGCTCGAAAGGGTGCTAAGTGGACTACGCAAACTCTAGTTCGGGGGGTTTTTCGAGACCGGCCTCATTGGCCGGCGATGGCGCTGTGCAGAGTTCTCCCGTTGGGTCTGCGATGACGTCCGTAAAAATTGTGGTCGCGGGCGGCTTCGGCGTCGGCAAGACCACCTTCGTCGGATCGGTGTCAGAGATCACGCCTCTGACGACTGAGGCGGTCATGACCGTCGCGAGCACTGACGTTGACGATCTATCACATGTGCCGGACAAGACGACGACTACGGTCGCGATGGATTTCGGTCGGCTGACTCTTGACGCGGGCTTGATTCTGTATCTGTTCGGCACGCCCGGCCAGCACCGTTTCTGGTTCATGTGGGACGATCTGATTCACGGCGCAATTGGCGCTGTTGTCCTGGTCGACACCAGGCGGCTCGCCGATTCGTTTCCAGCAGTCGATTATTTCGAGGCGGCTGGCCTGCCGTTCATCGTGGGCATAAACGGTTTCTACGGCGAGTTTCCGCACGCTGTCCAGGACGTCCAGGACGCGCTGTCGATCGGCTCGAACGTGCCGATCGTCCAGTGCGACGCGCGAAGCAGGGAGTCCACCAAGACGACGTTGATCACGTTGGTAGAGCACGCGATGGCGATGCAGATGAGCCACGGGTACTGAGGAACCTGAGCCACGGGTACCGAGGAACCGCACCGGCACCGGGGGGAGTCCCGTGCCCGAAGCTCCGCGGCAGCGGAGATCGGTGCCGAACGCACCGCGCGAAGGGACTCCGTCCGATCCGGCGGATTCTGGTGTGGTCCGGTCCCTACCGTGGGCTTCGTCGCGACGGCGGACTTCGACGCGACCGGGCTCTGGCTATGGCTCGACAGGGGCTCTGGCTCGACAAGGGCTCTGGCTCCATGAGCGCTCTGGCTCGACGGGGCCGGGTGAGTTTGCTGTAATGTCACGCAGTCCAGGGGCGGTAGCTCAGCCGGTCAGAGCAGCGGACTCATAATCCGCCGGTCGTGGGTTCGAGTCCCACCCGCCCCACCAGCTAGGAGCACCTTTTTCATAAATTTGTTCGACACTTCGATCCTTCCTGGTTGCAGTTTTGGTTGCAATTGCGGTCGCGGATTGCGCTCCCGACCTGCGAGTTTGTCACCCCGTGGTGCTCCACTCATTCGCCAGCGGCGCGGCGGGCGGCCAGGTCGGCAGCGATCTGCGCAGCGGAGAAAACGCGGCCAGCGCGCGCATCGGCCAGCCCTTCCCGCAGGTCGCGCACCAGTTCGGTGTCCGACAAGACCTCGATCGTCTCGCGAAGCCGGTCCAGTTCGCCAGATGGCACGATGTCGGCCACGTGGTCGCCGTGGGCTATCACCGAAACGGACTCGCCGTGCTCGGCGTGCTGCACGATTTCCGCCCAGGACGGTTGGTCTTCGGCGCGCACGGTGAACGCTGGCTCACTCATGCTCCTTATGCTAGGCATGTTGCTCTGAATGGGAGCAACATGGTTGTCATGCCCACAGGGCCTTGGCCATTCGTTTGGCGGCTAGTTGGGTGAGCTTCTGCGGTGACGTGGGTGTAGCGCTCGGTCATGCGGAGCTGGGAGTGGCCGAGGATCTGCTGCAAGACGCGGATGTCGATGCCCTGTTCGAGCAGCAGCGTGGCAGCTGTGTGGCGGGCGTCGTGCACCCGGGCAGGCCGGACGCCGGCTGCTGCGAGGACCGCACGCCAGTCCGCCCAGTCGGCCTCGGCAGACAGCGGCGCGCCGCCCCGGCCGCAGAACACCAGATCCCAGTCCTGCCAGGCCGCGCCCGCCGCCATCCGGTCCGCGAGCTGGGCCTTGCGATGGGCGCGCAGGTCAGCGACGAGGGGCCGGGGGAGTGCCAGGATGAGTGTGGCCTTTCCGCGGCCGGGTTTGACGCCCTTGCGGCGGGTGAAGGACCAGCCGCCGCCGGTGCGCTGTGGGCACTCCCGGGCGTGATTGGTGCAGCCGTCCCTGCACAGCCTTTTCACCTCGGGGCAGCGGTGGCCGCGCTTGCGGCAGTCCGCCGCGCAGCCGTTAAGGTGCCCGTGCTTTCTGCACTTCGGCGGGCAGGGTCGGCGGTGCCGGCCGGACGTACACGCGGCCGGGTCGGGGCAGCCGTGCCGGTAGCGGGCCCGCTTGAGCTGCCAGCCGACCTCAATGGTGCCGGTGTCGAGATCGACGTACTGCCAGCGCAGGCCGAGTGCCTCGCTCTGGCGGATGCCGAGCGCGAGCGCGACCGACCAGCGGGCGCCGCCGGGCCTGTTCCTGGCGGCGGCGAGGATCTGGCGTGCCTCGCTTTGGGTCAGCGGCTCGATCTCGATCTCTTCGCCGACCGGGGCGTCGACCATTGCGGCGACGTTCCGGCCGGTCTTGCCGCGTTTCCACGCGATCTTGAGCGCGCGGGACAGGATGCGGTGGATCTGTAAGACCGTGTTCGGCTTCAGGTTCTGGGTCGTCAGCCAGGAGTAGAACGCGTCGAGGTGCTCAGGCTCAAGCCGGTCGAGCCGGTGCTTGCCGAGCCGGTCGAGCCGGTGCTTGCCGAGCCGGGGGATGATCCAGTGGCGCACCTTCGGCTCGTAGCTGCTGTGCAGCGTGCTCTGCGCGACCGTGCGGGGCGCGATCGTCGTCAGCCAGGTCTCCATCCACGCCGCGACCGTGGGCGGCTTGCCGGGCTTGGCCGGGGTGCCGCCGTCCCGCTGGCGCTCCAGCGCCCGGACCTTCCGCGTGACGTCGGCCTGGGTCGCGCCGGTCCGGTGACGGCGGTCCAGCGAGCCGTCGTCTTTGACACCCATGGTGACCCAGCCGTGCCAGCGGCCATCGGTGTCGCTGTGGTAGATCGATGATCGTAAGTTGGGTGCGCGGTCGGCCATGTTTGCCTTCCTTGTCGGGGTGTCGTCGCCTGGTGCCGTGTCAGCCGTGCGGGTGGCTGGCTTCGGCGAGCCGGAGGATGAGGATCAGTTCGTCGTAGCGGCGGGTCGCGTCGTGCAGCAGGTTGGCGGTGAACAGCGCGGCTAGTTCGTGCTTGGTAGTGGCGGGGAGTTTGCTGTCGTCGATGGCGTCCAGGCCACGGGCGATGAGGGGCAGTAGTTCGCCGGGCTGGATGGGGCCGCTGCTGGTGTCACGGGCGAGGGCGCCCAGGCCGGGGATGGCGGCGAGGCGCTGGCGTAGCTGCGTGCGGTCCGCGGTGGCGCGTAGGTCGCGGGCCGCGTCCTCGCGCCCGGCGGCGGCGAGTTCGTCCGCGGTTATCCCGATGGCCTGCGCCATCTTGACGAGGGTGCGGGCGGTGGCCTGGACGGGGACGATAACACCGGTCCCGGCCTTCTTGCTGCCGCGTTCGACGTCGCTCCACTGGGACGGGCTGATCCCGGCCTTGGCGGCGGCCTGGCGGCGCGACGTGGGCGGGGTGAGTGCCTCGCGCCGGCGGCGCATAAGGAGGGCCTCGGGCGGCAGCGAAGGTTGCTGACCTGTTAGCGTGGTGGATCTTCGGCTTCGTGGATGTCGTGCACACTCATGGACGCTAGCCGACCATGGTGGTGATTTGGAGTATGACATCTAAGAATGTGGATAACTCATCGCCTGTATTGACGTTTTGCGCAGGTCACACTGATCTTCGTGCGATGTGCGATGCACAGGCAGTGCACATTCATTTGATATCTGGGCTGACTGAGTGGCGTGCCGTGCGGGTCATCGGCGCGAGGCTTGTTCGGCGCGGAGCCGGTCGATGTACTCCTCCAGCGCGTCGCTGGGGATCTTCCGTAACTTGCCGATCTTGACCGACTCGATCTGGCCGGTGGCGATGAGGTGGAACATGTAGGTCCGGCCGACCCCGAGCATGCTGGCGGCCTCCAGGGCCGAGTACAGGCGCCTGCTGCCGTGGTACGCGTTCTTCTCGGTAGCCATGGCCGTGCCCCGTCCTCCCGCGTCTGCCGGGATCAACCAGCGCCCGGCGAGTCCCCCCTCGTCGCTCATGCGTCCGTTGCGATCAATCCCGCCGGCCCGTCGATATGCCGGATGTGATCACGTTTCATGCTACGTTCCCGACTGCCCGACGGAAATGTAGATTTAAGTCATGTTCTTTCTGATCATATTAAAGTGACACACTACGACACTCAGCGGCCCTGCACGGCACGAGTCTGTTCCTGCGCGCTCACGCCGCGATCGGCTGGATCGGCCTGGACGATTGATTCCAAGGGATCGAGGGCTGTGGCCAGCCAGGTGCCGGGGTGCCTTAGATGATCAGGTGGCGTAGTTCGGTTGGTGCGTTCAGCGAGGTTGCGTGCGGTGCGGTCGGGGGCGCGGTGGGGGAATCGGTTGGGGGTCAGGCGCCGCTGGTGTCGATTAGGGCGCCGAGGCCGTCGAGGACGCGCTGCAGGCCGAAGGTGTAGGCGTGGTCGGGGTCATAGGCCGCGCCGTGAGCGGCTCCCGCGGCGGCGCCGACGCGGGCGGCCGTGGGGTACTTCGTCTGGTCGAAGACCCGGGTGAGCAGGGGGGCGTTGGCGGCCCACCACTGCTCCTCACTCATCGCGCTGTGCTGCCGGGCGGCGGCCGCCTCGGCGGCCGAGCGCGCGGCGGCCTGGACGAAGCCGAGCAGGAAGGTCAGGGCGGCGTCCATCTCGACGTCGTCGAGCCCGAGGCCATCGAGCGCCTGAAGTTCGTGCTCGTATTTGGCCATGAGCCCGGGGCCGAGCGGGGGCCGGCTGGTGGAGGCCTCGGCGATCCAGGGGTGCAGTGTGAACAGGTCCCGGTTCTCTTGGGCGACGGCGGCCAGGCGCTCACGCCACGGCTGGCCAGACAGGTCGCCGCGGGGCATCTGCAGGTAGACCGTGTCGAGCATCAGGTCGAGTAGCTCGGCCTTGCCCGGCACGTAGGTATAGAGCGACATTGGCACCACGCCGAGGGCGTGGGCGACAGCGCGCATGGTGACTGAGCCCAGGCCGTCGGCGTCCGCCAGGGCGATCGCGGCCGCGGCGACCCGGCCGGCGCTGAGGCCCTGGCGCGGTCCGCGCCGGGAGTCCGCGGGGCCGGGCTCGCGCCAGAGCAGCTCCAGGGTGCGTGCGGGGTCGCCGGCGCTGCTGCGTTCGGTGGGCATGGGAACATTCTCTCGCCGACTCGCGCTGTACGCAGTACACTGTACGACGTACATTATTGATGGTCATCCCGCTCGCCCAGCCCGAGGAGCCCTCCCGTGCAGATCACCGCTTCCGCTGTGTCCCTTAACGTCGCCGACGTGCCCGCCTCCGCGGCATTCCTGATCAGCCACTTCGGCTTCCGGCAGGAGATGGCCGCAGACGGCTTCGCCTGCCTGGCACGCGAGGACGCCGGGATGAACGTCGTCTTCCTGCGCCGCGGCCTGCCCTTGCTGCCCGATGACCAGCACGGCACCCACGCCGCCGGCTTGATCCTGGCGTTCGCCGTCGAGGACCTCGAGGGTGAGCTGGCCCGCCTGCGCGCGGCGGGCGTGGACATCACCATGCCGTTGCGCGAGGAGCCCTGGGGTGAGCGCGCGTTCCAGGTCACCGACCCCAATGGCGTCATCGTCCAGCTCCTCGACTGGAACGCGCCGGCCGGTGACTGAGCGGCTGGGGCGGCGGACCGCCTGCCCCCCAGCCGCAAGCCAGGACACGGGCGTGCGCCAGGAGCACGCCGCCCCACCATCCCGCACCACGCACACGGAGAGGCACCCTTATGGCCGAGCGGACCACCAGGCGCTGGCCCGGTCTCAAGCACATCCGGCGGCCCAGGACCCGGCGAGGCTGGCTTATCACCATCGCTGTCAGCGGCGCCATCCTCGCACTCAAGCTCACCCTCGGCCTCGCCGCTCTCGCCTTGGCTGTGCACCTGCTGTCACATTGACCAAGCCCGGGCCGGCCACTGGTGGCCGGCGGCGGGATGTTCTCGCCCCGCGGTGCCCGAGCGGGACATGCGGGCGTCGAGTCGATGCAATCGGCGCAGGACTGGACAAGATCCAGTGCCGGCCAGGCCGGACCCGGGGTCCAGCTCCCTCTTGCCGCGATCCGCGCGGCCTGACTCCCTGCCCGCCGAGAGCGCCGGGGCGGGAAATGAGGAGTGACGCACATGCCGAAACGGACCCCGCAGGATTGGGAGACCATGGACGCAGAGCTGCACGCGGCGGGCGTCTCCCCGGCCGAGATCGAAGCCGGAGCGCGCAAGCTGCTCGCCGAAGCGCGCGGACATCGGCTCGCCGAGGCCCAGCGGCACCTCGGCTTTACGCAAAAGGACATCGCCGCCGCGATGAGCGTGAGCATCGCCCGGGTCTCCCAGATCGAGCATGGTGAGGTGGCCTCGTTCGAGGTCATCGCCCGGTATGTCGAAGGCGCTGGGCGGGCGCCTGGACCTAGTCGCCGACTTCGGCGACCGGACTGTGCGGCTGCCTGTCAGCACCACCGCGACCGCTGCCGCATGACGAGCACTCCTCACCTCCGACGCGGCCACGCAGCGCCCGGACCAGCTATCAGCGTGGATCTCGCGCTACGACCGGGCGCACGCGGTGCTGCGGCATCGGGTCAGTGCAGGATCGCCCACAGGGTGGATGGCAGTGCGGTGCCGCCGCTGTGGCCCCAGCGGTCGGCGATGGCGTCGATCCGCATCAGTTCGCCCGCGTCACCGCTGCGCTGTCGCGGAGCCTCGGCATCGCCGATCGGGAAGATGAGCTGTAGCCATGTCCTGCCGTCGTCGCGGCTGGCCTCTAGCCGCATCCCCCTCGGCTCCGGCGCCCGGCAGGCCCGTAGCGCAGCATCGCCACCGCGACCGTCAGCACGTCGTGGTCATGCCCATCGTCGGCTGCCGGGGTGGTCATCTCGGCCTGCTCTCGCTGGGCCCAGGCCCGGCCGGTGCCGACGCCAGGCAGACGGCGATCTGCTCGGCCGTCCCGTCGGGGTCGGCTCGTGGGTGGCGGTGCTCGCGGCCGTTGTGCCGCCATGACCATACCCAGCCGCCCTGGGCTGACTGACCTGGCCGCGAAGCTGGCCGCCTGCGAGTACATCCATCAGCCCCGCCTCGACCGGCTGAGCGACCACTCCGCGCTATCGGCGCGCCTCCTCGTCGACCCCGGCGAGCAACTGCTAACGTCCGACCCGGCTGCCGCCAGCGCGCCGCCGACGCTGTTCTGACCACGACCGGCCGCCCGGCCTTCCCCGTCGGCGGCTGCGACCTGCCGCCGACGTGACCAGAAGAGCCGGCTCGGATGCCCGCCACCCCCGCTGACCCCCCGGCCCTGCGCATCGGAGCCCGTGTTCTCCTGCTCGACCCAGACGACCGCGTCCTGCTCATCCACGCCAAAGACCCCGACCAGCCCGGCCACCATTGGTGGGAACTACCCGGCGGCGGAGCCGACCCCGGCGAAGCCCTGGCCGATACCGCCCGCCGCGAACTCGCCGAGGAGACCGGCATCCTCCTCGGCCATATCGGGCCCCATCTGTGGGACCGCGAGACCCGCTTCCGCTACCTGGGCCGTGAGCACCACCGGCGCGAGAGCGTCTACCTCGCCCGCGTCACCGGCATCGTGCCTGCCGTGCAGCCGAAACACACTGCCAATGAGAAAGCCGGCCTCATCGAGCACCGCTGGTGGACCTGCCCCGAACTCGCCGCCTGCCGCGACAAGCTCCTTCCCCCGAACCTTGCGGCGCTGCTCGCCGACGTCCTGGTCGGCGCACTGCGCCAGCCAGTCCTCCTGCCGCATAGGTGCCGGCTTCCTGCGACCTGCTGAGGCAGCACAGGCATGCAGGCCAGCTACAGGTCATCAGCTAGCGGCTGGCGAACGGTGGGACTGGGACGTGCCGCCAGAATGGGGCGGAAAGCTGGTGTGGCCGAACGGGGGGTGAATTGGCTACGGCACCATGGGCAGTCAGCATTCCGCCGGGCCGTCCAGCATCCGCCCGATCGCGCTGACGCCCGCCTGCCGATGGCCAGGGGTCGGGGTAGCCAGGGTCGGCCCGGTCAATCCACGTACCCGCCGGTCAGCTCTTGCGGGCAGGCCGGCGGGCCGGGGGTTCCTGCCGGTGTCGCCGTGTGCCGGTGGATGGCGCGCAGGTTGTGCGCGCCGTCCGTCTTTGTCTGGTTAGCGTAGTGTCCGGAACGCTGCCCGGATCTCGGCCGAGAAGAGGTCTGGCTGTTCCCAGGTGTTGGGCCCCCGCATCGCCTCCCTGGGCCCGGCGTGCGCGCGCGGCCTGGGCCGCGCCGGGGCGGTGGCACACAAAGAAGCCGGGCCCCCGCATCGCCTCGCGGGCCCGGCTTCTGGTCTGTGGTGGTGCTTGGTGCTTGGTGCTTGGTGCTTGGTGTGCGGTGGTCAGTGGGTGGAGAGGGCGATGCCGAGGCCGGCGCCGGGGCTGGTGGTGATCCCTGCGGCGGGGGCGACCTGGACCTGGCCGGTCACGTTCTCGTACGCGTCACCGGAGGTGTAGGTGTAGGCCGGGGCGCCGGCCGGGACGGTCACGGTGACGGCGACGAAGACGTAGGCGTTGGGGGTGGTGAGGTTCTCGTAGCCGCCGGCGCCGTTGGGGATGTGGGTCAGGGTGACCGGGGTGGCGGGCTTGGCCGGGAGGGTGATGCTGGTGGCGCTGAAGGTGTAGTAGCTGGCCGCGGTCTTCGCGAAGGCGGCGGCGGGGGCGGTGGTGCTGGTGGGGGTGACGCTGATTTTGGCGGTTTCCTGGGGGCCGGTGCTGTAGAAGGCGACCCACAATGTCTTGGTCGTGCCGGGGGTGACGGTGATGCGGCTGGAAGCGCCCCACAGGGCTGCGCCGATGCCCGGGGTGACCGTGGCGGTGGCGGTGGTGGTTTTCGGGGCGGTGGGGGTGGTGGCGGCTGAGGCGGTGCCGACGATGGCGCCCAGGGTGGCGAGCGGTGGCGGCGGTGGCGGCGGCGGTGAGGGCGAGGGTGGCGATGCGGTTCATGGTGTCCTTCTTGAGGTTCCGGGCCGCTTGTGCGGCCATGTCCTCAATCTCGGACGTGGGGGTTGTTCCCCGATTTCCTGAACGGTTGCAGCCTGGTAGCACCCGGAAAAGTGGGGTGGACGGCGGCGCGGCCCGGATCGCATGGGGGGCGTGTGTGCGGGGTGGTGTCACTCCGCGCAGCCGTTAAGGATCTTGCTGGAAGTGCGTTAGGCGGCGTGATCATTGGTGTGCCTGGTGGGGCCACGGTGGGGTCCCGTGCCCGGACTTGGGTCAGAATTGGATCATGAAGGCCAAGCGTTCCGGGCCGGGATCTGTTTTCCGCGGGTACGCATCAAATCGTGAGCCCGGCTCGGTCGAACCGGGCGATGAGGCTGGGCTTGCGGAGGTGCGCTTCGCGCAGCGCCGTGAAGCGTCGCGCGAACGCCTGGGCCTGGTCCTCGCGCTGTGCGAGCTCTTGCAGGTCCCTGAGCAGGGTGACGGCCGCGTCGTAGTGGGTTTGCAGCTTGGTGTTGATCAGCCTTTCGGCGTCGGCCCAGGCGGTCTCCGGGTCCTGGGCCAGTTCGTCCAGGCGCCTGTGCCGGGCTGCCGCACGTTGCTGGTCCCGGCGGGCCTGCTGGGCGGCGGCCACGGCGGCGGCTCGCTGTTCGCGCTGCAGGCGGCGTGCCGCAGCGGTGTCCAGGAGTCCGGCGACGGTCCGCCGGGGACGGGAGTCGCGCAGGTCATCTGGGTTTCCGCGGAAGCCGCGCAGCAGTTCCATCTGGGCCCGTGCCGCCTGGTCCTGCGCGACCAGCAGCAGAAGCCTGTCCTTGTCGCTGACGGGGAGTTTCGCGATGTGCGTGGCCAGCGCGGCCGCATCGCCGGTCACCTTGGGCAGCGCCGGGCTGGCCTCGGCCGCGACCTCCAGCAGGTCGGAGTCGAGGCGCAGGAAGTCGGCGAGGGCGCGTTGCGGAGCGGTGAGTGATCCCAGACCGGCCGGGACCGGTGGCTCCATATCGCCGGAGTCCTCATCGTCGAAGGCGTCCTCATCGCGTTCCCATGCGCCGTGGGCCGACAGCCATGCCAGATAGAGCGGCCGCAGGTCTCCGGCGGCGAGTTCGGAGCGGACGCCGACGATGGCAGACAGCGAGTCCTCGGCGTCTTCCACCCACTCACCCGCTTCGTCCTCGCTGGCCAGGTCGAGGATCACGTAGTCGCGGGTGGTCGATATGCTCACCTGGCCGTCGGCGCAGTACTGTCCGGCGATCTTCGGGTCCAGGAGCGTGCGCGGGAGCCGGAGCATGATCCGGTGAGTGCCCCAGTTCGCAAGGTACAGATGCGCGTCGTAGTAACGCTGCATCATCTGGTCGGCGCTGCCTTTGAGGTCGCCCCAGTGGTATTCGTTGGTGAAGCTGGTGGCGGTGATCCTGGCCCGGGTTGAGAGCTGGCGGACTTCGGCCTGCTCGGCAGCGGTCAGCGGACGGTCGACCGCGAGGAACTCGTAGTACTGGTACTCGCTTATCGCCGGCCCGCCCAACGCCCGTAGGCGGTGATCCACTCCGACCCCGGTGGAGGAGGCGCCGGAAGCGGGAGTTCGAGGATCGCGACCGGCTGCCGGTGCGTCCCGCGAACGCAGATGGCGGCGATCCCGCAATCCGTGAGGTCAATGCCCTCCACGGTCACCTCGACACCCAAGACCGTGGTCGTGAACGGGAGGGCCAGGTTGTCCTCGATCATCGTGAAGAAACCGGTCAACTGCTCGTCCTCGCCATAGGCGTCCACGATGGCCTCTTCGACCAGCTCATCCAGATCCGCCTGGCTCAGCTCTCCCACAGCCCGCAAGCGTAGTGGCCGTGGTGGGATGCCCGCCGGGCATTTGCCATGGGACATCACGGTTCAATCCCGCCGCCCAGTTACCGGCCGTCCACCCTGCCGCGACCACCGCCTGTGGCGTGATGCGGCGGTCTGCTTCACCGCGACAGCGCTGCTCCAGACAAACATGATCCCGAACGGCTGCGCGGCGTGGCCCAGTCTGGATCGGCCGTGCGGGTCTTGAACGATCACTGCCTGGCACTCCGGGGACAGCAAGCACAACCGGCGCCCATGCAGCGCTCGCAAGTCCCGGCCGGCAGCGCAGATTTCTTCCCCGATCGGGTGGACGCGGCCATACCGGTTCTGGTCAGCGCAGCACCCACAGGGCGACGGCAGCTTCATGCCACCGCGGCTGCCCAGCGATCGGCAATGGCGTCGATAAGCATCAGCTCATCAGCGTCACCACCGGCTCGCACGCCAGCTCGCCGATGGGCCCGCTGGAGGGCTCGCTGGTGAGGTGCACCGGCCGGCTTCGTGCTTGCAGCCGTTGGGCCAGCGCCCGTGCGGTGGAGCTCTTGCCCACGCCGGACGGGCCGTCGATCGAGACGAACAGGCCGCTAGAAGAGCGCATCGTCCGCACCTGCCGGGCCGTCTCGCAGGTCTTCAAATGACAATGGCGTGCTGCTGGTCTGGGTGGCCAGGTGCACGAGCAGCCGGGCCGTGACGAGCACGTCGTACGCCGTCCGGTGCGGCCTCAGCCCTGCTGGCAGCCCGTGACCGAGATCGAGCGCCTCGGCCAGCGCACCGAGCCGGTGACTGGGCTGGCCGGGCAGGAGCCGCCGCGACAGCTTCAGGGTGTCGAGCACCTCGGCCGGTGCGAAGCCCGGCAGCTTGCGCTTCAGCACGCCGAGATCGATCCCGGCATTGTGGGCGACCACGACGGCGCCGTTCAGATGAGCCTGGACCTCGGCGGCCCGCTCCGCGAACGCCGGTGCGTCCTTGGCCATCTCGTTGGTGATGCCGTGGATGCGCCGCGCCATCGGCGTGATGGGTTCGTCCGGCCTGAACAGCCACGCGACCGGCTCCCCGATCACCCCGGCCGCGATCGGAACGACCCCCAGTTCCACCAGGTCCGGCGGCTGTTGGCCGTTGCCCTCCACATCGATCACCGCGTACCGGCGTTCAGTCCAGGCGGTCATGATGGCTCCCACCCGATGCCGGCCCGGCCATGGTGGCGCGGCCGGTGCGGGTGGCTCGCGTCGTGAACCTGGAACCCCAGGGCGTGCTGCAGGAAATAGCGCGGCTGCTCGCTCGGCAGGCCGCTGACCACGGCCGCCCGCTCAGTGATGTCCACGATCTGCAACTCTCGCGCCTCAGGCAGCGCGCCCGCGACCTCTTGGATCTGCCGCGCCGCCGGCGCCCGGTGCGCCCGCTCACACAGCCGCAGCTGAGCGGCCGGGCAGATGCCGCACAGCTCGCGGACGCCGACGTGCCCGTTGTAGTCCGGCAGACCGTGAGCGAATGACACCGCGCACGAAGTCTTGCGAAACAGCGGCCCGCCGCCAAGCCGGCGGAAGGCCTCCAGCACCCGCGCTTCCAGCGTCTCGGGCATGACCTTGCGCCGCGCCGTCGCCCCGTACGGCATCGGCAGGCCACTGGCGCGATAGTAGGCGGCGATCTCATCCCGGAAGAACAACCCGGTGAACACCGTGGCGTCACCGATCCCGGACAGGTCCACCGCCCGGGCCAGGTGCCGGGCGGAGTCGTTCAGGCCCGGCACCAGCGGCCGCCAATACAGCACCGTCCGGTACCGGCGCGGCCGGTGCCGGCTGGCGGTCGCGAGCGACTCGGCCGCCACCCGCGACGGGTACGGCTCGATCCGGCGGTCATCAATACCCGAGTACGTGAACAGCAAGGACAGCTTGAGATTGCTAATACCGGCCAGGCGCTCGCAGTCCTCGGCCCGTACCCGGCAGCGGGTGATGACGAGCACGTGATTGCGCAGACCGCGCTGGTCCAGGTTCTCCAGCACCGCGAACCGACCGATCCCTTCCTGCCGGGCGTGGTCAGTGGGTGGGCGCCGCCGCTGGGTTCGCGGCCGCGCCCGATCATGTACCTGTTGTTCGACGGCGGCGTGGTTGCCGATGGCACGCGGGTCCGGTTGCAGCGCGACGAGCTTGATGACTATGCCTTCGTGTGGGCGGGCAAGGGTGCTGAGCTGCTGGATGGGCTGGTGGCGGACCGGCTGGCGGCAGCCTTACGCGCCCGGCACACCGGGCGCACGGAATACCTGCCGGTCGAGCCGGCAGCCGGGTAACGGTGCGGCGTCGGCCGACGCCAGGTCAGGTCAGCGGGCCATCAGGATCGTGCGCGCTATCTGGCGGCGTGTCGGGCCGCGCAGCCGTTCAGGATCATGGTTTATCGCCATCTGCTGGAGGCGGTCACTTCCTCGCCTGCGAAGTTATGGACGCGCCGGGCTTTCTAGAGGTGAAGCGCTATGCCACGGTGGGCCGAGAACCGGTCGAAGATTGTTACCGGCAGGGTGGCTATGCCCGCTTCCGTGGTGTGGCCGGACGGGTTGTGGAAGGCCAGCTGGCGGTCGTGGTATCCGATGACCAGGACCAGGTGGCCGCCGGTGGCTGGGGGTTCGGTTTCGGGGCGGCGGATCTCCTTGTGTACTGATGCCATGACGAGCCTGCCCCTGCCGAGTTCGCGTTCCATCCGCTCAGGGGTGAGGCTGGTGATGACGTCGGCCTGGAGCTGGTATCGGTCGCGGGTGAAGTCGCTGAACTGCCGGTAGAGCAGGCCCGTGACCTGACCGTCGGGTTCTTCGACGTATCCGCCGTATTCCAGGCAGCCGTCGAGGAGGTCAAACAGGCTGGGGGCGTGGCCGTCCCGGGCGGCCAGGGCCATCCGCAGGCAGGCCATGCCGCACAGGCGGGTGCACCAGTGTCCGTACGCCTGGCGGGTGGGGGCGCCGCTGGCCTGCCAGTTGGGGTCGTCGGCCGGTGGGTGTCCTTGGTAGGCGATGGCAGCGATCAGGGACGGCGTGGCGTACTGCGTGATCCATGGGACCGGATGACGGCGGCGCTGGTCAGGCAACGGCACGGTCCGTCACGTGCGAGAGCCCGGTTATAAGGGCGCGGAAGGTGCCGAAGTCTATGGACCCGCCTGAAATGACAACACCCACGGGCCCGGAAGGCAGGCCGGGACCGGTGAGAGCGGCGAGCGAGGCCGCACCGGAGGGCTCGGCCACGATCTTCAGGTGGTCGAACGCCCATCTCATGGCCGCGGCGATGTGGCCGTCGATGACGGTGACCACGTCATCGAGCAGCATCTTGTTCACCTCCCAGGGCAGCCCCGGCCGGGCTGGTGTGCCGCAGTCCGTCAGCGATCGTGTCCGGCACGGCGGGCAGCGTGACGAGGTGCCCGGCTCGCAGGGATGCTGCGGTGTCCCCGCCGCGCTCGGGTTCGACGCCGATGACGGTGATATCGCGGTTGACATGTTTGGCTGCCACGGCGGTGCCGGCCGCCAGGCCGCCCCCGCCGACGGGTACGAGGATCGTGGTCAGGCCGGGTGCCTGCCGCAGCAGTTCGAGGGCTACGGTACCTGCGCCGGCCATCACAGCGGGGTGGTTCGCCGACGGCACGATCGAGTATCCGTGCCCGGCGGCGAGGCGGGCGGTGATCTCGTCGCGGTCATCCCGGTAGCGGTCGTAGGTGACGACGCGGGCGCCGAGCGATCGTGCGCCGTTCACTTTCGCGGCG
This sequence comes from uncultured Actinomycetota bacterium, assembly GCA_963851085.1. GTDB lineage: Bacteria > Actinomycetota > Actinomycetes > Streptosporangiales > Streptosporangiaceae > DATFVJ01. The sequence goes on from CAWKNX010000003.1 coordinate 83,773, forward strand.
GGCGCGTCGCGAGGCACGACCACGTGACCGGTACCGCCAGGAGCTGCCCGGCAAGAGCGAGCGCCTGGGCGTGGTTGCCGGAGGACGCGCCGGCCACACCGCGCTGGCGGCTGGCGTCGCTGAGCGAGGCGATGGCGTTGTATGCGCCGCGGAACTTGAACGACCCGGTTCGCTGCAATGCCTCGGCCTTGCACGCCACGGTGCGGCCGGCGGTGTCGTCCAGGACGGGGCTGGACAGGACCGGCGTGGCTGCCGCGACGCCGTCAGCCGCCGCTGGGCTTGGCGTATGTCGGCCGCCGTCAGCGGAAGCGCGGCCGTCACGGCCGGTATCCGTCTCGGTGGGCGTTGGCGAGTATTGCCTGGATCAGCTGGTCGTAGCTGATCCCGGCGGTACTGGCCATCGTGGCCAAGTTCCCGTGCGCGGACAGGCCCGGCAGCGTATTGGCTTCCAGCCAGAACACCTCGCCGTCCCGGGTGACGAGGAAGTCCGAGCGTGAGTATCCGGAGCAGCGCAGGGGCCGGTGGGCGTCGAGTGCGCTCCGTGCTAGTTCTTCCAGCGCGGCTTCGGGGATGCCCGCGGGACAGCGATATCGATGCCCGGCGGGGTTCCGCTTGGCGGCATAGTCATAGAACTCTGCCGTAGTCGGAAACGTCTCCAGCGGCGGCAGCGTCGTCAGCTGGCCGTCGCGGTCAAGCACGCCACAGGTCACGGCGCTGCCCGCAGTGAATGGCTCGATGAACCACTCCCGGTCCCCGGTGCTAGCGGCCAGTGCCTCCGCTAGGGCGCCGGTGTCGCGGAGGACCCGCATGCCGATCGAGCCGCCCTCCGAACACTGCTTGAGGATGACCGGCATCCCCAGCGACCTGCTGCATACCTGTGCCGTGATCTCCGGATCCCCGTCACTGGGCACGGGGAGGTGCGGCAGGACGTTCCCCCCGGCTGCGGACACCAGCGTTTTCGCTGTTGGCTTGTGCATCGCCAGCGCGCTGGCCAGCACCCCGGAGCCGGTGTAAGGAACGCCGAGGCTGTCCAGCAGTCCCTGAAGTTTGCCGTCCTCCGCCCACTGCCCGGCGATCGCCAGAAACGCCACGTCGACAGCCCGGATGCGGTCAGCGAACTCTCCGTCGCAGGGGTCAAGCAGGGCATATCTCAGGTTCTGACGCTGGAGCGCTCCGCCCACCGCGTCGGCGGACAGCAGTGAGCGGTCCCGCTCACCGGACCGGCCGCCAGTGATCAGCCCGTTAAGCCCGGCCGCGCCGGTTACCGCGATGCCCGCAGGCGGGACCTCCCTACCGGTGCTCGGTCCCGTCAACCGACTGCTGCGGCATCCGCTGGTCTGTAACGATGTGTTGTCCTTCATTGCGTTCTCCTGTCCTGATGCGGTCGCCCGGGTGCCGCTCGTCGCCGAAATGCCGTGGACTCCGGGCTCATGTCAGCTCCAGGAACCCCCGTGCTGGGTCGGCGCGGAAGATGTCCTGACCTGGCGCGCAAACCGTTTGCCGATGATGCAAGTTCGCTGGCCGGCCGCTCGCCAGCGGATTACTGTGTGCTTCGGGACCATTACGCGGAGCGGCCAAATGCAGTCAGTCCGGCGGCCCCTGCGCGCACCCGCGGCAGCTGGCCGTGCTCCCGGCGCGGGGGCGATCGTGCGCAGCGCCCGCATGTCCTATGGGCTGACATTGGCTGAACTCGGAAGCTTGTCGGCTACTCGGCGGCGCAGGTTTCCCGGTACGAGCGCGGCCTTGCCCCGCTGACCGACATCGCGGTGCTGCGCCGGTTCGCCGCCGCGTTAGCGATCCCGCTGCAGGTCTTCGGCCTGGCACCGGAGCGATTGATACCGCAGCCGCGACACAATGCGTCCGGGCGGACCGGTAGCGGGCTGTGCGGCGGGCTACGCTGAAGGTATGTCGCTGCCCGCCCGTACCTTCACCGCGGCGGTGCACCAGGAAGAGGACTGGTACATCGCGCAGTGCCTGGAGGCCGACGTCGCCAGCCAGGGCCGCTCGATCGACGAAGCGCTCGCCAACCTTGCTGAGGCTGTCGAGCTGTACCTGGAGGAGATCGAGGACCCCGCCGCTCACATCCACGCCACGCCGCTGGTGACCTCGTTCCAGGTTCCAGGGGCAGCGTGAGCCCTGCGCTGTCGGATCTTCCCGTCCGCAAGGTCACGCGCGCGCTGGAATCTGTCGGTTTCGGTTACGTGCGGACCAAGGGCAGCCACGCCGTCTACCGTCACCCGGACGGGCGGGTGGTCGTTATCCCGCAGCACGGCACCATCAAGCGCGGCACCCTCGCGCCGATCCTCCGGCAGGCAGATCTCACGCCCGCGGACTTCCTCAAACTCCTGGACTGAGCCGTTCCCACAACCACTGCATCGCCCTGGCCGGTACGGCGGGTTGCGCGGCAGGCCGCAGCGGCGATGACCAGCCCTCCGAGCCGGCTGCCAGCCATAGAGGACGTGCTGACTAGCGGACGAACGAGCACGAGGCTAGGAGCGGCGCTTTTCGGCGAACTGCTGATAGTCATTCAGGTGGTGGCTGGGTGGTTCGAGGAGCGGGGCGAGGTGGCGCTTGAGGAGGGTTGCGTCGTGGTCGTCCAGGGCCACGAGCGGCCGGCGGAGGTGCACGCTCCATGAGCGGGCGTCGGGAAAGACGTGCAGGTCGGGGACGAGGGGACGCAACTCCACGCCCGTGCGCAGCGGCGCGACACCCCGGATGTCGAGTGAACAGCCCGAGGTGAAGCGGCGCTCCCCGAACACGACCGGCTCAGGCAGGTCGCTGACACCCGTCGTGACGGTAGCCAGCGCCATCACCCGGCCTTGATCTCGCGTCGGGTTGCCGAAGCAGCCCCGCGTCGTATAGACGAGCAACTCGTCGCCGACGTCCAGGGCCGATGCCTGGGACCGTCGCAATGCGGGAAAGGCCATCCGCTGTTCGGTCAGCACCCAGGCCAAGGGAGCGGCTGCGCCGATGATTAGCAAGTAACACCGGGACATGGTGCTGACCGTAGCGCCTCGCTCGCGGTGTTGCCCGGACGCAGCGGACTTGTCAGGCGGCACTTTGGGCACCGGCGATATCGGCGGCTAATGCGGCGACCTGAGCGAGCAACTCGCCCGGCGGTAGCGAGAGGTCGAGGGAGTGCTGGATGATCTCGATCCCGGTGCCGTGGATATTATGCCTTAACGGCTGCGCAGGGCCTTCCGCGTATATGAGATGACCCCGGTCCAGGCCGAGAACCGTGCAGTACGCGAGCATCTGGAACAGGTCAGGGTTCTGCCCGCTGGGACCAATTTCGATCTTGTATTTGGCGTCGATGTCCATCGGCGTCCCACCCGTGCCCGGCCGCTCCGACCTTCACCGTCTCTCCCCTGCCACCCCTGTCGCAGAAGAAGATCAAATGATGCACGCTTCTGCGCCCTTGGTGGACATAGCCACGTACTACACAAGACTCGTGACGAGCGCGACAAGATGGCACGAGATTGATCTCGGAACCGTATCGTCCGCAGTCCGTACCATTCGTACTGTTACGACCGCCGTGCCCGCCCCTGGTGCGTATCCTCACTCCTTACCGTATTGCCACTACGGCATGGACATATAGGTCAGGTCCCGTGCCATTAAGGTCTCGATATGGCAAAGACGGATGCCCGAGCGGGTCCGCGCGGAGCAATCAGCGACCGAGGAACGGGCTCGGTGCACCCGTGTAGGAGACGTGCAAGTGGTCGCGGGCGCGAGTGCAGGCGACGAAAAGGACGCACCGTTCGCGTTGCAGATCTTGCTCGTGGGCGAGCGGGTCGGCGCCGGCCGGAGTGACCGCGGCGGGGGCGGGAACTGTGCCGTCTTCGGCGCCGATGACGGCGACGGCCTGGAATTCCAGGCCTTTCATGCCGTGCATGGTTCCGGCGCGGACGGCGTCCTTCTTACCCTTGGACGTCAGCGAAGCGGCTTTGATTCCGGCGCTTTCCAGGGATTCCCGGGCGGCTTTGGCCAGATATCCCGAGCGGGCGGCCACGCCGATAGCGTGCGGCTCGATCCCTTCGGCGATCCATCCGCGCAGCCGTTCGGAAAGAATTTCGAGCTCTTCCTCCCGGTCGCGCGCCGCGCGGATCTCCGGCCGGCGGCCGTGCATCGGGGAGCGGTAACCGGCGAGGGTGTCGGCCTCCCCGTCCAGCCCGATGATCGGCACGCCGCCGAGCAGTGGCACAGCCCAGGCCAGGATCTCCTGGGTGGTGCGGTAGTTGACCCGCAGGCGGCGGCTGCGGCCGCGGATGCTGATGCCGAGACTGGCGAGGGAGACGCGGCTGTCGTAGATGCGCTGGTGCGGGTCGCCGACGACGAAAAGATCATCAGGCCCTTCCTTAACGGCTGCGCGGAGCAGCCGCCACTGGGCCGGGTGCAGATCCTGGGCCTCGTCGATGATCACGTGCCGGTATGGCGCTTTGAGTGACTGGCGCACGATGTGAGTGGCCTCGTTGGCGAGCTGAATGAAGGTTGACTGACCGGCGGCCTGAATCTCACCGACGACGCGCTCGGCCGCCCGCCAGACCTGGCTGCGCTGGGCCTTGCCGAGCGGAGTGCCGCGCCCGGCCCGCAGGCAGGTCAGGTAGGCCTGCTCGGTGTGCAGGTCCTGGGCGAGGATGACCTGCTCCCATTCGTGCTGCAGGAACTCGGGGGTGAACGTCGCGCCGGTTTCGGTGGCCGATGCGCTGGCCCAGCGGCCGCGCAGTTGCTGGTGGTCGGCGATCGCCGGGTTGGCGCCGCGGGCCTGGGCCACGATCCGGTAGGCCAGGCGGTCGACGTTGATGACCTCGATCCGGGCGCGCGCGTCCTCATCCTCGATGAGCAGGGAAAGCTGGGTGTCGAGGGAGTCGGCCAGGTTGCGGGTGAACGTGGTGAGCAGGATCGGCGGCCCTGGGGCGTCGTGCTGGCCTGCTGGGGCTGGCTGGTTGTCGCGGCGAGCCAGGAAGGCCGCCCGGTGCAGCGCGGTGACGGTCTTGCCGGTGCCCGCGCCCCCGGTCACCTGCGCCGGGCCGCTGTAGCTTGGCTGGTAGGCGATCTTGCGCTGGCTGGGATCCAGGAAGATCCGCCAGGCCGCGAACGGGTGCGCGAGGATGCGCTGCAATTCTTCGTGGCCGGACACGAAAACGACCTGGCCGGGGGTGCGTTCCATCGCCGTCACCAGGTCGGCCTGGTCGACCTGCTCCGGCGGCGCCTGCGCGGGAAGGTACTGCACGACCTCGGCCCACGCCTCGTCGGCCGTCATGCCGCTGGCCAGCGCGTACAGCGCCGTGTACTGAGCTTCGGGCAGGACGTTCTGGAGCGCTTCGAGGTGGGCTTCGTTGGTGAGCAGGCGCACGACCGGGATGATCTGCTCATCGACGCCGAGACGCTTCATGTCCGCGTCGCCAACGCCGGTGAACAATAGATTCTCCGCTGTCGCGGCAACCTCGTGCAGGCTCGGCGTGAGCTGTTCGAGCGCCGCCTCGTCGCGGACCTCCAGCACGCCGATCGCCTGATTCACGCTGAACCGGTGGCTGGCGGCGTACGTATTCGCCTTGTCGTGCGGCAACACGGTGATCAGGCAGTAGGTGTCACCGGATTCGGGCGCGAGCACGATGCCGCGCCAGAAACTGTCGATGCGGATCGTCCGGACGTGGCGGTCCCGGCTGTGCTGCAGCTTCTCCAGATGCACCCCAGCGAACGTATGCTCGGCGAACTTGCCCATGGCCGCCTCGACGGCACTTTGCACGCCTTTGTCCAGCTTCGCGTATTCGGCCATGAAGCCCTTCGCGATAGCCAGCCGCGCCACGTGGCACTTCCTCCCCTTACCCGTCACGTGCCCTTATCGCCGACCACGCTAGACCGGTTCGCCCAGACAATGCCAGACCCTCCCGATGCCATGCGATACGGGGGGTCCATCCAGCCTGCGACACAGTCCTGAGCCGATGAAGTACTAATTCATATCGTTGAAGGTGGCGTCTGGCCTTGTGTCGTCAACCCACGCGACAAATGCCCAGTTCAGAGCTTGATTCACGCTCAACTGCTTGTCTGGCTGGGGTCATGATCGCTTGGACGTAGGGCTCTCTCGCCGCCTCGTGGTTGCGCGACTTATAACACATCGGCATCGAGTATTGCGCCGAACAGCGAAGTGGTGCATTCTAAAGGGCTTTGCATGCGGGGCATCTGGAGGGCATCTTGCACAGCGGGCTTGCAAGGACGGGGAGAGACCCGGAGATCCTTTCCCTGACGCAGGGGCTCGTGAACTACGTACGGGAACTCGTGCAGAGCCGTCGTAAACCCGTACGGGACTGCGGCCGTTATGATTCCCAGGTATGGCTGTCTGACCTCCCCGGCGGCATTGGCCCTGTTGTAGCGCGCGACGACGGCGTCCTACTGATCTTGGATCATGTGCCCCGCCGCCCACACCCTCCCCTCCCGGAAGCCCTCAAAGGCTGGGTGGAGAGCAGCGCACTTGACAAGCCCGCTGACGGGGATCCCGAGCTTGCCGAAAAGGGCCCAGCGCTGGTTGAGCGTCAGCAGGAGGACGGTTCAGTCAAGCTCGTGACCTCAGTCCTCAGCCGACACGAATGCCCTGACGTGCTCCGCGCCTACACGGAGTGGATCCCGCGCTGGAGGCAATGGGCACATCAGGAGGCCGCCGCCGAGCCCCGCCGCCACCTCTACACGGAAATGTCCCGGATGGCACGCCAGGTCGCGCAGGCCGATGACGTTGTCGAGGTCGTTCTCGGCGTAGGTCTGCTGACCCGTGAAGCGCCGAGCGAGCCCCGTCTGGCCCGTCACGTCCTCACGAAGAGGGTCGTCATCACCACCGACCGGTCCACCGCCAGGATCACGGTTGCGCTCGCCCCCGACTCTCCGGTGCAGCTTGAGGACCGCGACTTTCTCGACAGCGATGACGGCTACCGGCTGGAAAGCGCAGAACAGCCACGCGCGGAACTGTCTGCTCAGGACCCGCATCCCTTGGCTGACGATGTTCCTCCCCTGCTTGAACGATGGTCCGGTCTCACGCTGGAGCAGGGGGTGCGGTTCAGCACAAGTTGGGAACGGCAATTCTCCGACGACGGCGCCTACAATCTGTCGCTCGCACCAGCGATCTTGCTGCGTGACCGTGACACGAACGCCCTCGTCCACTATTACGAGCGCATCGCCGCATCCCTGATAGGAAAGGGTGCACACAGCCCGCTGGGCCTGGCCCAACTGGTCGCCCCGCTGGAACCGGGGGAGCGCCTCGCCTGGGATGGCGCCGGGACCAGTGGGCACACCGGGGAACTTGCCGCAGACCCACTATTTCCTCTTGCCACCAACGAGGCGCAGCGCGACGTACTTGACCGCCTGCGCTCCGACACCGCAGTCGTCGTCCAGGGGCCGCCTGGGACCGGCAAGACGCACACCATCGCGAACCTAATCTGCGCGTTCCTCGCCCAGGGCCGCCGTGTGCTCGTGACCAGCCAGAAGGATCAGGCGCTGCGGGTCCTGCGCGACAAGCTTCCCGAGCCCGTGCGCGACCTGTGCGTGCTGCTCACCGGGCTACAGCGAGGCGGCTCCGACGAGTTGGAACGGAGCGTCACTGCGCTTTCGAATCAGGCCAGCTCCACGAACCCGGATTCGCTGTCACGGGCAATCGCGCAACTAGAAGGCCAGCTCAGCATGCTCCAGAGCACCCGTTCCCGCCTGCGCGAGGCCATCCGCTCACTTCGCGAGGCGGAGTGGGTTGAGCATCCGGAGGTCGCCCCCGGGTACAGCGGCACGCTGGCGGCGATCACGCGCCAGGTCATGCTGGCGAAAGATGACTTTGAGTGGCTGCCTCCAATTCCGCCGGGAGCGCCTGCGGAAATTCCAATTAGCACGGCCGAGATACTGGAACTTCGTGGGCTTCTTGCCTCCGCCACTCCCGCCCGGCAGGCGCGCTGCCACCAGTGCCTTCCAGATCCGAGGCGGCTGCCGACCGTAGAAGCCTTCACCGAACTGGCAGCGGCAGCGCAGCGCTTCAAGCGCTTGGCAGGCGAGACTGGCGAACCCGTCCGGACGCTGGCTGGTCTCGGCGATTCGGTACTTGGCGACATAATGCGCCATTTGGAACAAGCCTCGATTGCTCTGCACTACCTGCGTATGCCGCATCGCGCCGCGGACTGGGATCCTGCCGACTGGCGGACGAGAGCCCTGTCCGACAGGTTCGCCGGGCAGCACCAAGCGCTATGGCGAGACATCGCAGCGTCCGCACACGAGGTCCACACGGCCCAAGAGGCTCTCAGCCATCTCGGGATGCGGCAAGTAAACGTGCCGGCTGTAGCAATCGACGAGGCTGCCGCCATGCTGCGGACTGGCTCGCAGTTGCGTGACCACTTGGCCCGCGGGGGAAAAATAAAGCAGCGTTTCGCTCCCGCTGCGCAGCGAGCCGCACAACCACTTCTCGACGGCTGCACCGTCGACGGCCAGCCCATCAGTTCTTTGCCGGACCTCGATGCTGTGCTCACCTGGCTGCGTGCTCACATCACGGCTGCTCAGTCGGCGCAGCGGTGGGCCAGTGTCGGTGTCCATGTCGCGGGATACACCGATCCGCTGCCTGTCGTGCTGTCGAGGCTCGCTGACCTCAGCCACGCGTTGGGGCACTTGTGGACGGTCGGAGCGGCTCGCGAGGCCGTGGATGCGCTTCTTGTTTCCCGAGGTTTGCATTTCGCGCTCGCAAGCCCAGATGCCTGGGACACCCTGCGTCAGAGCGTTGACGCCGCACGTTCGCTCCTCGACGCCCGAAAAGGGCGAGACGCGCTCGACAATCTTCCGGGCCAGCTCCCGCCACCGGCGCCAGACGACCCGCCTGAGCTTGGCGATCTGCGGAGCGCTGTCAGAGACGAAGACATCGGCCGTTACGGGGCGGCTTGGTCCACACTCCGCGCAGCCCATCAGGAACAGCAAGCGCAGCTTCGTTGCGACGAACTAGCCGCACGCCTGCGCCATGGCCATGCGCTGCTGGCCGACCGGCTGTCCGCAACGGCGGACGACGCTGAATGGGAGCATCGGCTCACCTCCTGGCCACAGGCATGGGCGTGGGCGACGGCCATGGCCTTCTGCACGCGGATGCGCGACGCCGGCCGGGATGGCCACCTGCAGCAGGAACTCGACGAAACCGAGTGGCGGCTTGCCCAAACGACCGAACAGCTAGCGGCCTCCCACGCATGGTCACACTGCCTGACACGAATGACACAGGAGCAGCGGCAGGCTCTGCAGTCTTACCGGTCCGCCATGAGCTCCCTCGGCAAAGGCACCGGCCGGTACGCACCACGGCACCGCCGCGCGGCCCGCGATGCCATGGAGATCGCACGTGACGCAGTCCCCGCGTGGATCATGCCACTGCAGAAGGTCGTGGAAACGATCCCGCCAACACCTGACGCTTTCGACGTCGTGATTGTGGACGAAGCCAGCCAGGCGGGAATCGATGCGCTATTCTTGCTATGGCTCGCGCCGCGTGTGATCGTTGTAGGTGACGACAAGCAATGCGCCCCAACCTTCGCGGTGCAAGAACATCAGCGAATATTCGACCGGCTGGACGCGTACCTTCCCGGACTGCGTCCCGCTTTCCGTGATGACTTCAAACCTGGCAACAACCTTTATCAGCTCCTGTCCGCGCGTTTCCCAGACGTTATACGGCTCACCGAGCATTTCCGGTGCATGCCTGAAATTATCGGCTGGTCGTCGCAGCAATTCTATGAGCCTCCGCTTCAGCCGCTCCGGCAGTTTGGCGCTGACAGGCTCGATCCGCTGCGCATCGTGACGGTCGAGGGCGCGTTCACCGAAGGACGGGAACAAAACATCCGCAACGAGCCGGAGGCCAAGTACCTGGTCGAGAAGCTGCACGAGATGCTCGCCGATCCGGCATATGCGGAAAAAACGTTTGGTGTGATTGCCCTTCAGGGCGCTGGCCAGGGCCGCCTTATCGAGAATCTCATCCTCGAATCCGTCGATCCCGCGGTGATGGAGCGGCATGAGATCCGGGTCGGTACGCCGCCCGAGTTCCAGGGCGACGAGCGAGACGTGATACTGCTGTCGATGGTGGTGGTGGAGCCCAAGCGGGCACTCACGCGGCAGGAGGAACAGCGAAGGTTCAACGTTGCGGCGAGCCGCGCGCGCGATCAAATGTGGCTGTTTAGCTCCGTCGCCCGCGACCGCCTCAGCCGGAACGACCTCCGGTTCTCGCTGCTCTCCTACATGGAGAACCCACCCTCTTACCTCGGCGAGTCGCTGTCAGCCGAGGCTGTGTCGGCCGACGAGCGGCAGCAACCGTTCGACTCGCTGTTCGAGCAGCGCGTGTTCCTCGCCATCCGGCGGCGTGGGTACCACGTGATCCCGCAGTTTCATGTAAGTAGCCGCCGGATAGATCTCGTTGTCAGCGGCGCAAACGGCCGCCTCGCCGTCGAATGTGATGGCAGGGTCGCCCATTCGACGCCGGACCAGGTCCGTGCCGACATGGACCGCGAACGGGAACTGCGCCGCGTCGGCTGGGAGTTCTGGCGTGTCCGCGAGAGCGAGTTCGCATTTCAACCTGAACGTGCGCTGGCCGGCCTGTGGCGCGAACTCGAACGCCGTGGAATATCACCTGGCGTATCCGAACGGCCGGTAGGCAACGAAGCAAGTTCTTGGGCTCCAGTCGATCTGCCTATCGAGGATAACGAAGCAGAAGACTAGAGCGATTTACGAAGTGACCGAAGGAAGGCAGCATGCATGAGTTTGACCGGAGCACTCTCGATGAGATAGCCCGCCTGATCTGCGGAGACGATGGACCCCTCTACCGGCAAGGGTGGGAACTGCGCGAGTTTTTCATCCGGGCCAAGATCCCAGCTGTGCCTGAGTACGACGGGTCAACGCGCCGCGCTTGGGCACGGGCGCTGCTCGATGGAGCGGATGAAGAGAAAACCCAGGCGGAACGGGCGATCCTCCGCCTGGCGGACCCCCGGGAATACCCGGAGGAGCAAAAAGCCTTCACGCAGACCGTCGACCGCCTCAACCGGATACTTGCTCTGGAAGGCTTCCGGCTTGAGCGTGATCATGGGCACCCGCAGTTGATCGAGTGCGATCCTGAGATCCCGCCTGACGCTTCAGTGCCGAATGTCGAGCTGAAGGTTTCGATGACCGACGTACTGGACGACCCAGCACTCACCGCGGTCGCGCAGCAGCGCCTTGACGAAGCCCGCGTCTGTCATGCAAACAAGGCATACATGGCGACGATAATCATGCTCGGGAGCCTCCTCGAAGGCATCCTCGTCGGCACGGCCGCCCAGCGCCTCAAGGAAAGGCCGCCGAAACCTCTCGACCAAATGGGACTACAAGAACTGGTCAACCTCGCCCACCGTGAGGGCTGGATTGAGATTGACGTCCACAAAGGCTCTGAACTCATCCGCTACTATCGCAACCTGGTGCATCCACGAGCGCAACTCCGCATGAAACACTCGCCGAACGCCGACACCGTCGACATGTGCTGGCCTATCGTGAACGCCACCCTCAACGATCTAGCCGCCACCCGCCCACCGAAAACCGTCACGGGACGCGTCAGGTAAGCGCGGCTTCGCATGCCGCAGTCCCGCACCCATTCGAACACCCGGGTGGGGGAACAGTGCAGGCGGCAGACCATCGGTCCGATTGGAGCGCGTCCGATGTGGCTGCGGCTAGCCCAAGGTTGTGAGGCGTAAGCCGAACGCCAGAAGCCTCGTGCTGCGAGTGGGGCATCCGGCGTCAGGCTGCCGCGGCCGAGACGCGGATCGCGCGGCCGGCGCCACTTACCGCGCGGTCTGAGCCGCTCACAGGCTTACCTCCTCGTGCTGTCTGCGGTGGCCGGTTACGAGCGGCGCGTCGCCGGTGTCGGACGGGTGGACGGCATACCCGAGGGTGTGCAGAGTCTGGGCGAGTGCGGCGTTCATGACCTGGTGAACGTCGTGGTAGATGCGGTACCGGTCCCAGCGGAGGGAGAGCAGGTCGTGGGTGGTCCACGAGACCGATGCCGTCTTGGCAATGGCGGTGACCATGCTGTGCGCGGACTGGCCGGAGGCAGACGCCGCCGAGCCGGTAGCTGGGATGGGCAATGACGGGTCTGCTGCATACCAGGTGTGCCTTCGCGGCGTCAGAATTGTGTGCGACGCCACCTGGACGCTGAAGCCCTCTTCCAATGTGCGAATTGCGGGGATGCGCTTAATGGCTCAGACGCGGTCGCGCGCGGTCCAGACACTGCCTGGCATGGCCGATGCCGCTCGTGCCACGTGCTCGTGGCCGATCAGCTCGAACTGGCCGAAGACCAGCCTGGCGGCGCCAAGATCCAGATCTACCGGTGCCGGCATTGCGGAGATCTCCGCGCTTGCCGGAAGGGGTGGCGCACCCGGTGCCACGTCTGCCTGGACGAACGGAGCACTGGGCCTATTGTTACCGCGGCGGGGCGGGAGTTCCTCGCCGGGCTTGCGGATCCAGGGCTGGGCGGCCGTGCCCGGCAGCTTCTGCATCTCGCCGACGATGCGGAGATCCCGCTGCGTGCCGCTGCCGAAGCGTGTTCTTCGCTGGCGCTCGCCAGCGAGCTTCGCCGGTTGGACCGGCGTGGGTGGACCATCATCGCCGCCGACGTGTACGGGCTGCCCTGGACCGGTGCACGATCGTGGTACGCCTCCCACGGCACCTGGGCCCGCCACGATGCCTGCGGTATGGTCGCCAAGCTCCGCTTGGGCTCTGTCGACTGCCCGGCCTGCGGGCCTGAGCCCGGATCCCGGACTCATCAGGCGCGCAGTAGCGACCGCTATCTGCTGTACCTCGTGCGGACCAGCCGGTGGCAGAAGTTCGGCGTCGGCGGCGATCGCCGGGTGCGTGAGCACCAGCTCAGGGGTGCGGAGGTCGTCCAGGTTCTGTGCGCTCCGTTCGCGCAGGTGGTCCTCGCCGAGAGCATTCTCAAACAAGTCCACGGCCACGCCACAATTGGGCGGGTGAAACGCGGCATGATCGCCTCTTTCGGTCAGGGCACTGAAGTCGTGCAGCGGCGCATCACGATCGGCCTTACCCAGGTCCTGCCAGACGGCGAGGACATCACCTCTTCGTTTCGCTGACCCAGTGTCATGAGACCTGCTGGTTGTCGCGCAAGGCCGTCCGCTGGTGGACAGGCTGCACAGCCAAGATCCACAACCTGAAGGAGCTGCGGCCGAGGGTGGGCAGGGCCAGCGAGATACGCCTGCTGTTCGTTTTTGATCCGTCCCGGGAGGCGATCATCCTGGTGGCCGGGGACAAGGCCGGGCAGTGGAACCGCTGGTACACCGGGGCGATCCCGCTCGCGGAGGAGCGCTATACGGCTTACCGCCGTGAACAGGAGGAGTCATGAAGGCCGTCCGGTGGGAGGACACCAAGCGCAGGGTCCGGGAGATCGACCCAGATTGGGATTCGCCTGAGCGAGTCGCGGCGCGTGAGCGCAGCCGGGAGGAGCTGCGCGCGGAGCAGCGTGGCTATCAGCTCGCCCAGCTGCGCAAGAACGCGGGCCTGACCCAGGCGCAGGTGGCCGCGGCGATGGCAGTGTCCCAGGCCCGGGTCTCCCAGATCGAGCATGGCAAGATCACCGAGATGGACGCGGTCCGTGCCTATGTCGAAGCTCTCGGCGGGACGGTCGATGTCATTGCCCACGTCGGCGATTGGACCATCAGGGTTGCCTGAGGCCCGCTTGCTGTCCCGGAGCCATCGTGCGGCGCCGGCACCGTTCAGATCCCCGTGGCCGTCGGCTCTCACCGGGAGGACCCGGTGCGAGCCGAGAGCCTATAGCGCCCGGTCGGCACGCGCCGCGCTGGCGTCAGGCGGGGGAGCCGGCGGTGGCTTGCGGCGGTGGTTGCCTGGCTTCGGCCATGCGGTTGCGTGCCCAGCGGCGGGAGGTCTTGCCGAACATTCGGGCGAGCTTGCGTTCGGACAGCGGCGCGCCCGCTTGGATGCTCGCGTGATAGGCGGCCACCGCCGCGGCGTTGATGTGATCTCGCGGTCCGCCGCAGCGTCACCTGGTCCAGTCGGCAAGGGCCAGTCGGCAGTTGCTTGGCGCGTGGACCGGCTCGCGTGGCCCACCTCGGCGACGCCTGGTCCGCTGGCCCGGTCCGCGCGGCGAACGTGGCTCGCGGGATGGTGTGCGGCTGGCCTTCGGACGCGGGATCACCTTCATGTCCTATGCATGCGACCGCGCCGTTCGGCATGGGTGCCGGAACAAGCCGCAGGACAGTGCTAGGGCGGCCCGGTGGTTGGGCCGGCTGGTCCGCTGCTGGTTCGCGGGCCGGCCGGTGGGCCGCGTTGGTCCTGATGATCCACAGCAAAGCTCATAACTGCCCGACGAGACTCGCAGCCGGCCAAGCCGCCACGACCGCTCCGATCGGGCCGTGGGACCAGCCGTGGGCCACGTTCGCCGCGAGGGTGGCGGCGATGCCGAGGGCGAGGAGGCAGCGGGCCAGGGCTGGTACGGGGAGGCGGTGCCGGGCGGCGTAGAGGATGACCATGCTGGAGGAGTAGACGAGCCCGTCGATGGTGGCGGGTTCCAGCCGTGCGGTCAGCCCGGTCTCGCCGTGGGCGCGGACGACGGCGTAGGCGTGCTCGTAGGACAGGTATGCGGCGATGACCGCGACGCCGAGCACTGCGACTGCGGTGGAGACGCGGATCGCGCGGTCGGCGCCGGTAGCTGACTCGCCGATACCGGTCGTCGCCGGGCTGGCGCCGCTCACCGGCCCGTCTCCTCGCCGTGGGCGCGGCGGCCGGTGACGATCGAAGCGCCGCCGGAGCCGAACGGCCGCGCTTTGTATCCGAGGGTGCGGAGCACGTCGGCGAGGGCGTCGTTCATGACCTGATGGGCGTCGTGATAGGTGCCGCACCGGTCCCAGTCGAGGGAGAGCAGGTCGTGGGTGGTCCACGAGACCACGACACCGCCTTGGCCGTCGCCATAATGCTCGGGCATGGGCAGCAAGCAGACGCCGCCGAGCCGGTAGCGGGGATGGGTCCGGGCGCAGTGGTGGAGGGTGAAGCCCGCCTCGACCAGGCTGCGGGCGACGTCACGGGCCAATGGTGCCAACGGGTCGGTGCCGGCCAGGCGGTAACCGTCGGCACCGGTCAATCTGGCGATTGCGTCGGCCAGCTCGGCGTGTTCGGCAACGGCGCGCAGCGGGCCGAGATCCGGTGGAGCCAGATCGAGCGGGCTGCTGGGATCGGAACTGCTGAGGCCGGGCCGGGCGGGACTTTCTGGAGCGCGAGGGAGGTGTGCGCCGGGTGTGCGGTCATCGTCATCGGGTGTGCAGTGCTCGCTGCCGGACGCCTGCGCCGCATGGATCTTGATTTCACGCATCGGTGCCCGGCCTCCTCATCGAGCCGGAGATCCAAACCCGTCGCGGCGAGGCCGCCACCGCCAGTCTGAAGTGCCCGCAGTCGGCCGGTCGGCATGACCCAGCGGCAGCGACCGAGGGCCGGGCGACACCTGTGGCACGGATAGCCGCGCACCCGCGCGGGCGACCCTGGGCGTCTCGCCGTGGTTGCAGTTTTGGTTGCGGTTCACCTACGTGCAGCGGAGTCCGGGTGGGTACAGATGCCCAGGTCAGGACGCTGGTGAACGCGCCCGAACCCCCCAGGAGCAGACTCATAATCCGCCGGTCGTGGGTTCGAGTCCAACCCGCCCCACCAGGTAGGAGCACCTTTTTCGTAACTGTGTTCGGCATTCTTAGCGGAGAAGACGCGGCCAGCGCGTCGCGTCGGCCAGTCCTTCCCGCAGGTCGCGCACCAGTTCGGTGTCCGACAAGACCTCGATCGTCTCGCGCAGCCGGTCCAGGGTTGCGCAGATCCACCCGTTCTGGTTTTGGTGGCGGTGGGTTGTTCAGGGCGAGGTATTTCGAGTCTATGCCGGGTGCTCATCGCTGTGATGTGTGTCATTTCGGCAGGCGAACCTACTTGGGCGGCCGTCCGCGCGCCGGGCGGATGGGGGCGATGGCGGGCATGCGGCGCCGGCGCGGGCCGGACCAGAGCGCCGGCACGGCGTCGACGGCGGCGGCCACCGCGTAAGCAGCTTGCTCGTAGTTGACCCGCCAGCCGACGAAATCCGGCCAGGCATCGGCGGGCTCGCGCTCGATCGGGAAATCGACCTCGCGCATCCGGCCGATCGCCTCGAGGAACTCCTGGTAGCTCACGCTGATTCCACCGCCTGGTTCGGGCTCGTCGGGGACATCAATGCCCATCGCCCGCGCGATCTGGTTGAAGCACTGCAACCCTCCACGCAGACACAGGCGAGCCGGTACCACCGGTGCCGATTTGGGGGACAGCGCCAGGAACAGCGCGGCGGAGTCCAGCACGGCAAGCAGCGCGGTCACCCAGGACGACAGCGGCCTGGGCGAGCGGAACCGCACCAGCGGCAGGTAGGTGGTGTGGCTCTCCCCGACGTCGGCGGCCCAGCGTTCCCACTGGGCATACAGATCGGGCAATGTATCGATGGTGGACACGCCTGATCCCAGCGCATAGTGGGTGCGCGCCAAGAGCTCCGGGCCCCAGGACGGGACGCCTGCCCGCGCGTTCAGCAGCGCTACCTCCGTTTCCCTCCGGTTGAACGCCGCGTACAAGGTCGGCAGGTAGGCGATCTGCAGCGTGACGATGACCAGACCGGTCGCCGCCGCGGCGAACACGATCGCCGCGGGCACGGCACCGGTCGGCTCCGCGAATCCGAGGGTGAACAGCGAGGACCCGGCATCGGTGAAAGCGCGCGTCACGCCGTCGGTGATGAACGGCCAGATCAGCAGCGTGTACCCGATGAAGGAGATCCCCAGCCAGGCGGCGAGCTGACCGAGCAGGATCGCCGCCGCCTGACCGGCGAGCACCCGGTCACGCCGCCGATAATCAGAGATGACGTCGGTCACCAGCCGGTACGCCCCGGTCACGATCCGGTCCACCCATCGTGTCAGCCAACTGCTGACCGGGCGGGGCACCATAAGCGTCCCGGTCACGCTGGCGCCCGCCGTAAGCACGAGCGCGGCGCCGGCAACCGCGGCCACCGCGCGGACAGCAAGCGGGACCACCATAAGTTCTCCTCGACGGTCAATCGCCATGCCGAACCTACCGGTGCCCGGCCGGCAGCCGGCCCAGGATGAGACTTACCGGCAGCGGCCTGCGCTGCCTGCCCGGCCTGCCCGTGTTCCGGCGTCAGGCATGCGTGTGATCCTTCCAGAGTCGTGGATCCTGCCGGGTGGAACGGTGTCAGGCGAGGATCTTTGCCTTCTTGCGCCCGAACTCCTCGGCGGTGATGACTTCCCGGTCGCGGAGGTCTGCCAGCTTGGCGTGCTGGTCACCAGCGGCGCAGATGCCGCCCGGCCGCGATGCCGCCCGGCCGCGCATGACGGCCCGGTGGAGGTCACCCATCGCGGGTGATGCCCCCGGGTCAGGAGCAGCGGTGGACTGTTGGTACATATCCAGCGAGGCCAGCCGCCGCGCGTTCCGCAGTAGCCGGGGGGAGGCTCCGTGACTGGCGAGACACCTGTCCTTGGCACACTCGCCGACCTCACCCCCGCATCGGTCGGGCACGATTCTGCTGCGCCGCGCGAGTTCATGCTCGCGGGGATGGCCGCCCTGATCGCGGTGGAGGCACCGCCTGCCTTCAACCTCGTCAAGGCCGGGGCCGCTGCGGACAGCGGGGTCACCGCCGACGACATCCAAGGAGCCGTGATCGCGGTTGCCCCGGTTGTGGGCACCGCGCGGGTGGTCTCGGCAGGGAGGATCCTCAGTGCCGTGGGCTTCGCGATCGCTGTGGCCGACTCCGAGACGGCCGGCGACGGCGACGCCGGGCAGTAGCAAGCAGCCGGGCCCACCAGTGGCGGCGCCAGCCGATCGGATCCCGGGCGTTGGGCAAGTGCGTGTCCGGTCCCGCCGACGGGATCCTCTCACGGTGGCCCGGCGATGCGGAGGGTGGCTTTGCCGGGGCGAGTTGGCCATGCTGGCCGCCGGGTCGGCGCCTTGCGGGCCGTCGTGACGCGGCTGCAGCCTTCGGAAGGGAGTTGTGATGGTTACGGCGGAGGTAACTCACGAGCGTTCAGCGTCTGCCGGCGAGCGTTGGTATGCGCTCGACCCGGCGGACGTCGCGGGCAAGCTCAGGGTCGTCCTGGACTCGGGCCTTTCTGCTGATGGGGCCGCGGAGAGGCTCAAGCGTGACGGCCCGAACGCGCTCCCGGTGGAGGAGCCGCCGTCGGCGGTCCGCCGTTTCCTCGCCGAGTACACGAGCTACATGCAGCTCATCCTGGTCGGGGCGGCGATCGTCTCACTCGTGATCAAGGAGTGGAGCACGGCCATCGTGCTGATCGTGATCACGCTCTTCAATGCCCTCGTCGGGCTGCGCCAGGAGGGCAAGGCCGAGAGCGCGATGAATGCGCTCCGGTCGATGATGAAGGCAACGGCGCGTGTGCGGCGCGACGGCGCGGAGGCCGAGATCGGGGCCGAGCAGCTCGTACCCGGCGACGTCGTGCTGATCGCGGCGGGTGACGAGGTTCCGGCGGACGGGCGGATCGTGACCTCAAGCGCGCTGCAGATCGACGAGTCGGCATTGACGGGCGAGAGCGTCCCGGCGGCGAAGGACGCCGCGACGCTGCCCGCGGAGGAGATCGGACCCGGTGAGCAGTCGAACATGGCGTTCATGCACACCCCGGTCACCCACGGCAGCGCGGTGGTGATCGTCACGGGGACGGGGAGCGACACGCAAGTCGGGAAGATCGCGCACATGCTCTCGGCGACGGCGAAGGAGGACACGCCGCTCACCAAGCAGATGAACACGCTGACGCTGTGGATCGTCGGCGCTGCGGGACTCACGATGATCGTGATGTTCGCGCTCGGCCTCAGCCGCGGGCAATCGTGGACGACGCTGTTCGACACCGCGGTTGCGCTCGCGATCGCGGCGATCCCGCTGGCCCTGCCGATGGTCGTCCAGGTCGTCCTGTCGCTGGGCAGCGTCGAGCTGGCGAAGGAAAAGGCGATCGTCAAGGACCTGCCGTCGGTCGAAACGCTCGGGTTCACCTCGGCGATCAACTCAGACAAGACCGGGACGCTGACGATGAACCAGATGACGGCGGTCGAGGTCGTCGACCCGACCGACCGCTATGCGATCACGGGCACCGGCTACAGCCTGGAGGGAAGGATCAGCCACCCGGCCGGCAAGACCGATACCATCGACGCCGCGATCCTGCCCTACGTCGTCGCGAGCGACACCAAGCTCGTCGGCGGCAAGGTCGTCGGCGATCCGACCGAGGGTGCGCTGCTGGTGCTGGCGCACAAGGCGGGCGTGTACATCGACGCGACGCGCGAGCAACTGCCCCGCCTCGCGACGCTGCCGTTTGACCCCAGTTACAAGCTGATGGCCACCTTCAACCGGGCCAAGGACGGATCGGGGAACGACGTCGTGCGCTGCTTCGTCAAGGGAGCGGCGCCGGCGGTGATGGCCCGGGCGGCGACTGCGCTGTCCAACGGCACGAGCATCCCCTGGGACGACGCGCTCAGGCGGCGCGCCGAGCAGCACGTCGAGCGCATGGAAGGGGCGGGTCTGCGGGTCATGGCCGCCGCCTACCGCGATCTGGATGCGGCCAGCTTCGACCCGGACGGCGATCTGCTCGCCTTCGTCCAGGACCTGGAGATGACCAGCCTCGTCGGGATGGTCGACCCGCCGCGCGAGCAGTCGAAGGCCGCGGTCACCGACGCCCAGGCGGCGCACATCCGGGTGCGGATGGTGACCGGCGATGACGTCGTCACCGGCGCCGCGATCGCCGAGCAGCTCGGCATAGGGGGCGAGGCGATCCTCGGCGCCGACTTCGCAGCGCTGCCGGAGGCCGAGCGGCTCGAGCGGATTGACCACATCGGCGTCCTCGGCCGGGTCGCACCCGAGCACAAGGTGCTGCTCGCCGAGACGCTCAAGAAAAAGGGCGACGTCGTCGCGATGACCGGCGACGGCGTCAACGACGCGCCCGCCATCAAGGCAGCCGACATCGGTGTTGCCATGGGGAGCGGCACCGAGGTCGCGAAGAACGCCGGCCGCATGATCCTGTCCGACGACAACTTCGCGACGATCGTCTACGCGGTCGAGCAGGGCCGCAAGCTATACGACAACCTCAACAAGTACATCCGGTTCGTCCTGCTCGAGCTCGTCGCGTTCGTTCTTACCTTCCTCGGCGCGACCCTCTTCGACATCGCCGCCGGCCAGCCGTTCACGCCGGTGCAGATCCTGTGGATCAACTTCCTCGTCAACGCCCCGTTCGGCGTCGCGCTCGGCTTCGACAAGCAGACCCCCGGCTTGATGAACCGCCGGCCCCGTCCGCGCGGGGAGCCGGTCCTGACCACCGGAGTGATGATCACCTGCGGCCTGGTCGGGCTGTTCATCGCCGTCGCCAACCTGGCGCTAATCGCGACCGGGAAGAACCATTTCGGCAGCCTCAAGATCGGCCAGTCGATGGCCCTGGTCGCCTTCTGCCTGATGCTCGTGGTCGCCGCCTTCGAGGCCCGCAGCGAGACCGGGACGGCCTTCGACACAGACATCTTCAACAGCTCGCGGATGAACGTGATCGCGGTGGCCGAGATCGCCGGGGCGTTTCTCATCACGCAAGCGGACTTCATGCGCCGGCTGCTCGGTACCGCTCAGCTGACCGCCGGGCAGTGGGGGCTCGCGCTTCTTGCCGCCGTCGTGCTGCTCCTCGGCTGGGAGGCCGGTAAGTGGATCGCGCGCCGACGGACCCCAGCCAAGCGTGCGACCGTGTCGGCCCGATGACCAGGGCAGGGCTGGTGCCGGTCCTCCCGTCCTGTGAAGGTTGCTCGCCGGACACGCCGCCGCGCCAAAGGCAGCCATCATCGATGCGCAGCGGGGATCGCCCCCGCGTGCGCACTGAACCGTGGCCGCCCGTGAGCACCGCGGGGGCATCGCACTCACGTCACCGCACCCATTGGAGGTAAGCGACATGGGCAAAGAGGAGAAGAGGGACAAGCAGAAGCAGCGCGACGCGCAGGTCCAGGCGCCGTCGGCCGTAGCGCGGCAGGAGGCCGGAGTCGGCCCGCCCCCGAAGATGAAGCGCAAGGAGTACGAGCGGGAGATGAGAGTCCTGCACGGTGAGCTGGTGGCCATGCAGGAGTGGGTCAAGGCGTCGGGAGCCAAGATCTGCATCGTGTTCGAGGGCCGGGACACCGCCGGGAAGGGAGGCACGATCAAGCGGATCACGGAGCGGGTGAGCCCGCGGGTGTTCCGGGTCGTTGCCCTGCCCGCCCCGACCGAGCGCGAGAAGTCGCAGATGTACATCCAGCGGTACCTCGCGCACTTCCCGGCCGCCGGCGAGGTCGTGATCTTCGACCGCAGCTGGTACAACCGGGCGGGCGTCGAGCCGGTGATGGGCTTCTGCGAGCCGGAGGAGACCGAGCGGTTCCTCGGGCTGGCGCCGGGGATCGAGAAGGCCATGGCCGATTCCGGGATTCTGCTGCTGAAGTACTGGCTGGAGGTCAGCGCCGGCGAGCAGACCCGGCGGCTGGAGAGCCGCATCAACGACCCGCGGAAGATCTGGAAGCTGTCGGATATGGATTTGAAGTCCTACAGCCGCTGGTACGACTACTCCCGGGCCAGGGACGCGATGTTCGCTACGACCGACACCGCGTGGGGGCCCTGGTACATCGCGCACACCGACGACAAGAAGCGCGGCCGGCTCAACATCATCAGCCACCTGCTCAGCCAGGTCCCGTACAAGCCGCTCGCCCACCGGGACGTCACGCTGCCCAAGCGGCAGCGGGCCGGCGGCTACGTGGAGCCGGACCTGCCGTTGCGGTACATCCCGACGCCGTTCTAGACGGCCAAGCGAGGCCGATGGGAGAACCACTGGCAGCCAGCCTCGCGAGGGACACCTGCCTACTGGTCGAAGCACTCTGGTGATCACGAGATTTGCCCGATGCCTGGCCTGGAAGGACCAGGTTCGTCCGGCTTGAACAGCCAGGCGACCGGCTGTCCGATCGCCCCTGCCGCGATCGAGACGACACCTAGTTCCACCAGGTCCGGCGGATGCTGGCCGCCGCTGTGGTGCGTCTGCAGCTTGAGCAGGTCACCGCACATGCCTGGCGTCCCCCCGGCGGACCTGCAGACCCCGCGCCTGATCACCAGGGTAGGCCTGCTCGCAGCTTGACCAGCCGTGCAACCGGCCCGGCGCGCAGCCCGGGCGGCGTTGGGCCGGTGCTCGTGCGTGCGTGCCACCTCGCGGCAGCCGTTCAGGATCATTATTCCGAACGGCTGCGCGGGCGTGACACGGCCGGAGCCGGTGGCAGAATCCCGGCGCGAAGGGAGCGGGCATACGACGTGACGGTGGATGAGGATGGCGCCATTGCCACTTTGCGGTCCGCGTTCTGGTGCTGGATGCCTGCCTGGACACGGCTCCCGTTCGCGCTGGTGGACGAGGCCTGGCCCGGAACGCGGCCCACCGATATCGAGATCATCACCCGCTGGCCCGCCTTCGCGCTCACCGAAGGCAGTCCCCTGCGCGACGCGCTGCTAGACGCCGCTCATGCCGTTGGCCTGGCTACGCAGCCGAAGATCGCAGGGCCGTCCAATATCGGCAACTACCTGGCCGGTCTCGGTATCCCGGCCACGGCCGGGTTCGGCGTCGATTATCAGGGTCTACACGGCACCGACGAACGGATCCGCCTCGACACGATCCCCGCGGTCCAGGCCGTCTACCATCGGGCGCTGTTGACGCTTCTTCGTATGTCCTGACCTAAGGCAGACACGCGCCGATGGCCGGGAGATCGGCTGTTCGGATGGATAGGTGCGACTGCCTGCGCCTGCGCTTTGACTCGCGGGTATGGGGATTGCGTCTGGTACGGTGTGTGTCGAGATGGCCGTGAATGAGCAGCTCATGTTCGGGTGTGGGCTGGGTTGTGAGATGCCTTTGACGTGAGGAGGGCGTCCTGTCCGGCGGATTTCAGGTCGATCTTGGCGCATTGGAAAGAGCTTCCGAAGGCGTCAACAGTGTTCTGCTCGACCTGCAGAACGAGAAGATCAGCGACATCGGCGGCAAGGGCGCGGACTACGGACACGACGGCCTTGCAGGCGTGGTGTCCGATTTCTCCAGCCGCTGGGAACTCGGCGTCGAGAATCTGGCCAAGGACGCGAGAGAGATCGCCAGCCGTCTTTCCTTGTCCGCGCAGGCATATGGGCAAGTCGAGGGCGCTTTAGCGGGGCACATTGCGGAAACTTTGCAGCGCGCTCGTGGCGTCGATCCGGCGGCCGGGCAATGGTGATGGAACTGGGTGAGACGAGTGATCCCAGGCAGCTCATACCGGGAGACTCGGGTGCGATCGCTAACGTTGCCGGGGCGATGTATGCGTACGGAAACGCGTTGCACGCGGCCGGGGTGGGCCTGGCGAGGATCGATACGACCGCTGGCTGGAGCGGTGCTGCTGCTGACGCCTTCCGTAAGCGGTTCAGCGGTCACCCGCAGCAGTGGGTCGAGGCTGGTCTGTGCTTCCAGGACGCCGCGGCTGCGCTGGACGGCTATATCCCGGTACTTGACTGGGCGCAACAGCGGGCGGGCGAGGCGATCCGGCTGTGGGCCGAATCGAAGCGTCAGGCCGCATCTGACACGTTGAGCTCTGCCCGCAGCCAGTTGAGCAGCGCCGGTGACACGGCTGCTGCTGCGGTTGGCAAGGCTCGCGATAAGGCCCCACCCAAGCCAGGGTTCTGGTCGCAGGTCGGCCACTTCTTCGACGGTCTTGGGCACGATGCGGAGCATGTCGGTGCCGATGTCCTCAATGGCCTGGCGTCGTTGGGGAACGCCGCCATTCACCACCCGCTCGACGGTCTTGGTGTCGTGGGAGGCGGACTGCTGGCGGGCGTGAGCGCCCTCGGCGACGGGGCCGGTGTCGCGCTCGATGCCACCGGCGTCGGCGCGGTCGCTGGTGTGCCGCTCAATGCGGTGTCAACTGCCGGGGTGGTTGCCGGCACGGGTCTGGCGATGGCGTCGATGGGAGATCTCGCCCGCCACGCAGGCGGCGACGACAACGTCGAGCCGGTGAAAAGCAGCGGGGGAGGGGGCGACGGCGGCGGTCCGGCGCAGGATCCGCAGCATCTGCAGGACCTGGGCACGGATCCGGCGACCAGCCAGTTCAGGCCTGCGGAGGCTCAGACCGGTGCGCGGATCGAGAACGAGACCGGTGTCAGTCTTGAGCGCTCCTCAGAGGCTAAGGGGCCCGATTGGAAGGGCTCGGACGGCAAGACCTACGATGCGGTCGGTAACTTTCCAGCGAAGTATTTCGACAGCCAATGGGGTAACTTGCAGCAGAGGATCATAGATCACCTTGGTAAGGCTGACTATGTTCCAGTAGACGTGTCACAGTTCAGTCCTGAGCAGATTGCACAGGTCGAGAAATTTATCGAGCCGTTGGGTCCTAGGGTTTTCACGGTAGGTGGTGGGTGATGGCGGGCGACGTCTGGCTCTCAAAAAAGGTTCGCTGGTCGGCGAACAATTCGCTGTACCATTGGGTACTTGAGTTTCTGCTGTCTTCAGTCGATGACCGTACCGCCGTTGAAAGTCTCGAAGAGATCCGGGACGCCAACATCGGTTTGGTGAACCTCGAAGACTTTGATTCTAAAGTTCAGCATCAGATACTTGAGCTTCTCCGCGGCAATCTTGTCCATGACGCGCTGACCCGGCTGCCCTCCGGCATGTCCGACAGGCAAGGCTTCATCGAGGGTCTTCAGGAGCTAGCTGATCTTGCAAGTGCAGCCGCGAAGTAAAGCAATGCGCCGGGCCATCGGCGTGATGGGTTCGTCCGGCTAGAACAGCCGGGCGGTCCAAGTTCTCAGCAACGGCGCCTACGTGGCGAGCGTGACCTCCTCCGACGACGAACTCGAACTCGCCGGGCTGGGCGGCCTTGCGTTTCGGTTATTCATGGGAGACCGTGAATCACCGTAGGCGACTGTCCTAACGGGCACGTAGCGGGCGCGGCTGCTCTCGCTTGGATTCGAACCGCTACGGTCGTTAGTTCGCGACTTCTGCTTGGCTTCGTAAGCGTGCTTTGATGCCGCCCTGGCTCGGCCTGGTTGTCATGCTCGGACAAATCCGCGTAATTCAGCGGAGGGTCCTTAGTAACGGACGGCGAGTCATGATATGTGGCTGTGGTGCCGCTGAATGAAGAGCGGGACCACGGCAGCGATCGCGGCCAGCGGCAGGAACATGATCGTCCAGCTAGTGGAGATGAACCCGGCCAGGCCTAGCGCGCCAACGAATGCCATCGTGCCAAGCAGGACCCAGACGACAAGGAAAACGATTGAGAGTTTCATGGTGTTGCCTCCTCAGGCTCACGGCTCCGGAGACGGTGGGCCGCCAACACCCCTAGCAGCGCTGACTACCAAGCAACCTCATGCTTGGTACGCGTCTAGTCCGCAGCCTAGACGGAGCGGATTTTCAAAGGCTCGCCTGCGCCGAGCTTGGACTTCCATCCAACCGATTCTGGAGGACTTCGTCGTATAACGCTGCGGTGCGCCGACCACGCCTCCGTGCTCGATCGTCGTACAACGCGGCTAAGGTGACAGCCACGATGATCAGGCCTCAGACTACGATCAAGAAAATCATCTCACCTCCGTGAGGCGACGAATGTAGCTTCGTTCCCAATTATTCCGCGAACGGTGTTGACGCTAAAGGGTTCAAAGGGCTCGACTTTCGTCCCGTCCTCCTGATGGGCGCCGAGGTTTGCCGAGGAAGATCACTGCTCAAGGGTGGGCGCTTGCGCCCATCGCGCCAGCGACGCGAGCGTTGCGAGCGCCCTTGACTGTGATCTTTGCTCGGCAACAGGATGCCCGGCGGCGGGTCGGCTGGCCTCCTGAGCTGCGAACGGCAGACTGCTCAACGCCGCCGCGTGCGTCCTTCCTCGATCCACCCTGGTACGAGACTCTCGTCGGCACCGGCCGCGATGAGCGGCTCAGCGGCGCAGCGCTTGAGCGGCCCGTTGTGTTGATGTGGTTCTCGTAGAAGCCGATCAGCAGCCCCGCTTCCTCGGCCAGCAGGTCCGATCGCCCACCGGCCAGCTCGCGCAGCTCGGCACGGCTGCGGCGTGCTCGTCCGCAGTCAGTGGCCGCCATTTGGCGTGATGCTCCGCCGTGCCGCGCCAGCTTCGCGCCAAGCAGGCGGTCCGCGTCAGGTGCTGGCCGTGACGCGAGATCGGCGCCGGCGGCTCCGGCTCGTGTCCGCCACTGCTGATACGCCTCGATCCGGCCGTAGCGCATCCGGCCGGCCAGTTGCACGCGAAGAACGACCGGCGCACCAGGCTTGGCTCGGGCGGATCTTGACTCGGTATGGCGCACCGTCAGGGAATCAGCCGGAGGGTTCTACGAGCGCGGGCTCGCTCCGCTGACCGACATCGTGGTGCTGCGCCGGTTCGCCGCCGCGTTAGCGATCCCGCTGCAGGCCTTCGGCCTCGCGCCGGAGCCATTGACCCCGCAGCCGACACGCCGGCCTGTTCCCGGCGACTGCGGGGCCATCACGTCTGCCCTCCTCTAGCGTGGCTGCTGAGCCTGGCCGGGAGGACGGTGAAGACCCAGTTCCCCGGAAAGTACGCGTGTTGCTGGGCGCTATGTTGCGCGACTTGATCTTGCTGGTGGCGCTCTCAGAGAGGTATCACGTTTGCCTGGACGGCTGCTGAAATCTGCTGGGCGGCGGTGGTGATGTCTTGCGGCGTTGTGCCTCTTCCGAGTCCGATCCGGATGCTGGCGCGTGCGGCTTGACGGTCGAGTCCGACAGCGCTGAGGACGTGCGAGGGGTCGGACTGGCCGGTGTTGCAGGCCGAGCCGGTGGAGATGGCCAGGCCGGGTAGCTGTTCGATGAGCTGGTCGGCGTCGGAGCCGGGGATGGTGATGTTCAGGTTGCCGGGCAGCCGCCGGGTCAGTGAGCCGTTGACCCGGATTCCGGGGAGCGTGTCGCGGAGCCTGGCCGGGAGCTGATCCCGCAGGCTGGCGATGCGGCAGGCGTCGGAGCTGCGTTCGCTGGCGAGGATGGCGGCGGCTTCGCCGATTCCGGCGATCCCGGGGACGTTGAGGGTGCCGGGGCGCAGGCCGTACTCTTGCCCGCCCCCGGTGATCTGCGGTTCCGGGCGGACGGCGCTGCGCCGGATGTAGAGCGCGCCGATTCCTTTAGGGCCGTAGATCTTGTGGCCGGAGAAGGAGGCAAGGTCGACGCTGAGGTGGTCGACGTTGAAAGCGACCGATCCGAGTGACTGGGCAGCGTCGGTGTGCAGCAGGACGCCGCGGTCGCGGGTGATCTGGCCGATCTCGGCGAGGGGCTGGATGGTTCCGATCTCGTTGTTGGCGTGCATCACCGACACGAGCACCGTGGCGGGGGTGATGGCGGCCGCGATGTCGGCGGGGTGGACCAGGCCGTCGGTGCTGGCCGGGATCACGGTCACGTGGAAGCCCTGCCCGGTGAGGTGCTGGCCGGCGGCGAGGACGGCCTTGTGCTCGATGGCGGTGGTGACGATGTGGTTGCCGACGTCGCCGAGGGCGCGGACGGTGCCAGTGATGGCGAGGTGGTCGGCTTCGGTGGCGCCGGAGGTGAACACGATCTCGGAATCTGCGCTGGCCCCGATCAGGTCGCGGAGCTGCCGCCGGGCGGCGCGGACGGCGCCGGCGGCCGTGCGCCCGTAGGCGTGCGGGCTGGAGGGGTTGCCGTAGCCGCTGGTCAGGTAAGGCAGCATCGCTTCCAGGACGCGCGGGTCGACTGGCGTGGTGGCCTGATGGTCTAGGTAGACGACCTGGCCGGTAGGAGTGCTGGCGGCGGGTGTCATTCCGGTCTCCTGGTGGCGTATTTGCGGCTGCCGTCGACGATGTCCCAGAAGACACGGCGGTCGCCGAGGTCGGAGGTGGCGGTGGCCAGGCAGGTACGTGCTGAGCAAGGCAGCAGCCCCGGCCACGCTCGCGCTGGCTGGCGCAGACGTCATGCCGCCCTCACCCTGACCGCCGTGCGCAGCATGGTGACGGTGAGGGCCTGGTTGGCGTCGAAGGGGTGGTCACGCCAGTCGAACCGGTCGGCGGCCCCGTGCTGGGCGGCACAGACACGCCGGACGTACTGGCGGGCGAAGCCTGCCGAGGGCCACAGCAGGTGCTCGCCGGGCAGCGGCGACAGATACAGGTAGGGACCATCGACGACCTGTGGTAGATCGGCCAGGTCGTCCAGGCGGCGGCCGGGGCCGCCGGTGGCCTGGTAGGCAGCGGTTATCGCGGCGACATCGGGCACCGGGATCAGGTGCAGGTGCGCGTGACTGCAGCAGCCCGCGCCCAGCTCGCAGCCGCGCGGCCCGCTGAACGGGCTGCTGGCGTGCCCGCCGATGCTGCTGGAGTTCACCTTCGATCAGCTCCGCACTCTCGTCGTCGTGCAGGAAGCAGGGTCGGCGAACGGCGCCGCGCGCATCCTGGGCCGGGAGCAGTCCAGCGTGCAAAAACAGATCGATACCCTCAACCGCAGCTTCCAGCGGATGTGCGGGGAACTGCTGGCGATCAGGCAGGGCCGGGGCCAGCCGTTCCTGCTCACCCCCACCGGGACCGCCGTCGCAGAACAGGCCCGCGCCGTGCTGGCGGACTGGCAGGCGCGCGTGAATGACGCCCGCCGCCGGATCGGGAAGACGGTCGCGATCGGCACCACCGAGTTCACCTTGCCGTTCGTCGGCAGGGTGTGGCAGCGGGTCTGCGAGGAGTTCGCTGGCCGGGAGATCGAGCTGAACGTGCTGCACGTGCGCACCAAGGATTCCTTTGCCCGTCTGGACGCGAAGGAGATCGACCTGCTGTGCGGGGGATTCGCTTCAGTGGCCGGAGCCGACGACATTCCCGGCGACTATGAGTTCCTGCCATGGCGGCGTGAGGGCCTGGTCCTGCTCACCAACCTGCCGAAACGCGAGCTGCCGGTCCCGGCGGTGAGCGTGGGCCGCCTTCCCGGCATACCGCTCATCGTGCCGGCGGCCGGCGGGGTGATCGTGGACTTCCTGCGCCGCTGGTATGGCAGCGATTTCCGCAGCCGCCTGACCATCGTGGCGACGATCGATGACATCTATTACGGGCTGGCGCTGATGCGCTCGAAGATGGCCTATGGATGCATGCTGACCTCTGCCAGCATCGCCCAGGCTGCGGTCGGGGGCCGCTTGCCCGGCGGGCCCGGCCTGCGGCTTGTCGATCTTGGCCCCGATTTCGATCCCATGATGGAACTGGTCACCGGCACCTTCGCCCGGCGGGCCGAACGCGGCGTCTTCGGCCAGTCCCACCCGCTCAACCTGCTGTGGCAGGCTTTCGCGGACGAAGTCGCCTCCGGCGTCCCTTACTCGCTATAGGGCAGCGGCAGGTCGGTTGCCGGACCAGATGATCCGGTCACCGAACCCGCCTCGATCCTCGGCCTTGGCCGCGCGCAGCTTTTCCAGCTGCTGCTGGCCGGTGCCTGCCTGCCCGGCGAGGGCATACAGCACCTCAAGGATGTCGGCGAGTTCCTCGGGGTCGTCATCGGAGGCGATGAACTCTTCCACCTCTTCGCGGAGCTTGTCCCGCAGCCGGGTGGCGTACTCCTCGGTGCTGGCTGTGTAGATGACGGGTTCCAGGCCCTTGGACCTGATGATCTGCGGGATCTTGTCACGCACGAGCTTGCCCTGGCTCATCGCAGCCTCCCGGCCGTCTGCGGTTCCTGCGACCCGGCAATTAGCACCGATTCAGGGATCGTAGACGCCCGGGACCTGTGGATACCGGAGAACACGCCGTGGTCCGGATACTTCAGGTATCTCGCGGCGGCTCAGCGCTGCGACGGCAACGCGGTGACAGCGGAAGAACGGCGCTTATCCAGTTCCTTGCGGAGATTGTCGTTCTCGACGGTGAGCACGTGCACGGCCCGCGCGAATGTCTCGCTCGCCGCCCGGTAGCTGTCGCGTTCCTGCCGCAGGCTCTCGATCTTGGCCTTCAGGGTAGTGATCTCCTCGCGCAGCTTGATCTCGCTGGCGGGGATGCCGTCGCGCGCCTTGACCTCTGCGTAGAACAGGTCCTTGAGGTCTTTGTGCTTGTGGGTGAGCTTGTTGCGCTTCAGTCCTGCCTCATCGGCGAGGGTGACGACGTCCAGGCTGCCGGATGACTGTAATGGCTTGCCCGCGAGCAGCCTGCGCATCGCCGCCGTGATAGCCGACCGCTCCTCCTCGTCAGTCACCCTCGGTCTCCGGGCCGGGATCCCGCCAGGCCAGCGCGACCCTCGTCCGGTCGTGCCGGTTCACGATCGCCTGCAAGGCGGTGACGCGCTACGTGATGAAGGCTTCGATGCGTCTCCTGGCCCCGAGCGGGGTCAGGAGATCGCCGGTCCTTCTCGGCGGCCCTGAGCCAGAGCTGTTCCATGACGTCTTCAGGGGGAACAGCCAGATTCCCCCGGCCAGGCGTTCCAGCACGCGGATGGCGTGGACGACGGGAGGGATCACTGTCCACGGGAGGTCCCGGGGCTTACCTCCGGGAACGAGCTTCCCCTCATCATCGCGGGCGCCTTTGAACACGTTGCCGTAAATCTCATAGCGGACGCTCCCCTCACCGTCGTCCACCGGCTCCGGACAGCATCCGGCCCGAAGCTCAAGTCCTACTGGTGGAAGGTACTTATTCCGAGTGTGCGCTATTCCCGGTCGAGAGCCGTGATGCCTCGGCACGGACGTCGATCCCCACATTCGCGCTATCGAGCCTGGGTGCACCGGAGCTGGCGACGCTGCGCCCGACAACCGCAGGTCTGATCCGCTCATGCCGAAAACCTGGTGGGTCACACCCAGGGCAGCGGCGATCTTCGGCCAGCCAGCCCCGTACTTGACCAGCGAGTCCACCTGCATCGCGATCTTCCTGTCGAGGTCTCGACGCTGGGCGACCAGCGCGGCCAGTGCATCGGCCACTCGCCCTTCGATGACCTCCGCGTGCATCAGATGCCCAGTCCGCCGGTCGACGTAGTCCCCACTCCTTCGGCGGAGGGAGCGTCCTTCGCCGTCGCTGCGCATGCCTTCCTAAACGCCCGGCATGAACCGGCGGTCCGACACTTCCGCGAGCTTGCCAACGCGCACGGGCCCCCTTCGTTCGCACAACCACGACAACCGGTGTTTCACCCGGTGAGAACCTTCAGTACCACTTCAAGGCGCGGCTCACGCCCGCGCCGGCCGGCTCGCTGCCCGCCTCACGCCTGCAGCGCCCGGCGGGCGCGGCCGACCCACGGTGCTGCGTAACGCTCGTGAGTGACGATCTCAACAGGTACCCACTTCCATCGTGCGCGCTGTGCGGACGAAAGGCGGACCGCCGTGGCCCGCTGTCCCGGCCCGAAGTGACCGCGCCCATCATCGGCGCGACCTGGCGCGGCCCCTAAACGACGCCGTAGCGGCGGTACTGGTCACGCTCTCCGACG
The DNA here is from genome assembly GCA_963851085.1 of uncultured Actinomycetota bacterium. Lineage (GTDB taxonomy): Bacteria > Actinomycetota > Actinomycetes > Streptosporangiales > Streptosporangiaceae > DATFVJ01. The sequence continues at coordinate 115,182 of CAWKNX010000003.1, forward strand.
AGGAGATCAAGCAGCTCGAGGCGCCGTACCGGCCGCATCGGGTCTGCAGACATTCCTGGGCGATCGGTTCATCGCCTCAGTTCGTGATAGTCCGTGCGCGTCGCGTAGCCGCTCACCGGCGGGAGTATCGGCAACCCCCAGGACCATCCGATGGATATCCCCTGCCAGCCGTCAAAGGTTTGGCGGACCCCCGGGGATTCGAAATAGCTCGCACCGACCGGCCCAATACTGCCGCCATAGTTGTCGAACAACCCGGAGTAAGGGCCATTTCCGATGGCGATGTTTCCTTGAAGTGAGATCCCAATCGACAGCCCGTGGGACGGGTCGGGTGCCGGCAGGTAGCCCCACGCCCGCAGGCCCTGGTCCGGCCCCGTCGAAAGGTACTGGTCGTTCAGGCCGATGCTGCCGCCGCCACCGGAGGTGACGGGCTGAATGAACGAGATGTCGATGGTGAGTCCCGCGCCCCACCCCTTGGAGAGAATCCGCAGGTACTTGATCATGCCGGAGGGTTCGGCATCGGGTAGGGAGGGTCGGGAGCGGCGCAGCAGCTGTACAGCACCGGCTCGGCGGCGTCTTGCGGCGGGGACGCGATGGCGGGGGCGACCGGCTTGGCCCTGTGTTTCGGACGAGGACGCGCCGCCGCAAGGAGTGGCGGCGGTGAGGGCCCAGGCCATACGGACCACTCTTGCGGATCACTGACCGCACCCGGCCACGGTGCCCACTCGCTTGGATCGCCCTCGGGGGCCGAGAGCAGCGGTGGCGGTGTCGGCGCGCCTGTGGGGCCGTAATCGGTCGTATCGGTCAGGGACCCGAAATTCCAGTTCCCTTCCGCGTCGAGGCCTCCGCTGTAGGTCACGTTCTTTTTATAGTGACCCGACTTCCCCGTGTATTCCTCCGTCACGGTCATACCGGAGGAGTAGCGGACGCAGACGACGAACACGCCACAGCCGAAGCTCTGGTTGTACATTCCACGGAACGCTCGCGCGCTTTCGGCGTCCAGCTCCTTTTTGAGTTCGACGCGCATGCTCATGTGGCCGCTGGGGTCGATCTTGTTTATCGGATCGTTGTCCCCGAAAGAGTACCGGTCGAGGGTCTGCGAACTCCCGGGGTCGGGGACGATGCTGTCCGGCGCGGTGAACTGGCCGAGTTCGGGGTCGTAGAAACGGGCGTTCATGTACACCAGACCGCTGTCGGGTTCGGCCCGCTGTCCCTGCCAGAGCCGACCGGTGGCCTCGACCTGGTTGCCCGGTTTCTGCGCGCCGTACGGCTGGTAGTCGTACCGCCCGGTCACCGCCCGGGTCTCATCGGTGACGACCCGGGTGGAGCGCAGCCGGTCCTGCAGCAGGTAGGACACCTTGCCGCCGGGGTCGCGGCGGGCGATGAGCAGGTCGCCCGCCCAGTAGTAGCGGGTCAGCCCGGTGTCGTCCTGTTCCAGGTAGCGGCCCAGGTAGTAGGTGGTGCCGGTGGCGGTGGTGCGCCGGACCCGCTGACCGTCCGCACCGTACGCCATGGTCGCCGTGCCCTGGTTTCCGGCGATGGTCTGCGGCATCCCGGTCGGAGTCCAGTCGATCTTCAGGGCCCGTCCGCCCGGGTCGGTCAGGCTGCGCAGGTTCCCCGCGGTGTCGTAGGTACGGGTGTGACCGGCGGTGGTGGAGGTGACGGCGTGCGGGTGGGAGGCGTCGTCATAGGAGTGCACTCCCCCGGCTGGCGAGCGGGTCATCCGGCCGAGCTCGTCGTACTCGAACCTGAGCGGCTGCACGGACGGGGGGTGGCTGGTGGTGTAGGAGGTCAGCCTGCCCAGTTCGTCATAGCCGAACGACTCCGTAACCGGGGAGGAACCGTTCGTGGTGGTGGCGTGGGTGACGCGCGCGGTCTGATCGTGCTGGTAGGCCGCCGAGAACACCGGATGCACCGGCTTGGGGGTGGCCGCGAGCGTCTGGCCATCGAGCCACTGCCGGTCCGGGTCGTACGTACGCTGCTCGATCAGGCCGTTGCCGTAACGCTGCTGCGTCGGCTGCCCGGCGGCGTTGTAATCGATGCCGGTGAGGTAGCCGCCGACGGATGTGAGCCGCCCGGCACCGTCGTAGGTATACCGGACGTTCTCGCCGTCGGGATCGCCGGGCACCGGGTAGTGCAGGTACTGCAGCCGGCCGGCGTCGTCGTAGGAGTAGCCCATCTCCTGGCAGACGGTGTCGACGCAGTGCCGGTCGCGGGTGGTCCGGCCGAGGGCGTCGTACCAGAACCGGTCGGCACCGCTCACCGCGCTGCCGCTCCCGGCGGAGGAGTAGGTGGCCAGGACGAGCCGCCCGAGGCTGTCGCCATGCGGCTGCCCTGTGGCGGGGTCACGGTCGTAGTCCCAGCGGATCTTCTGGGTGCCGCTAGGGCCGGTGTCAGTCCTGGTCTGCGGGCGGCCCGCCGCATCGTAGGTCCAGGTGTGCACACCGCCCGCGTCGGTCTCGGTGGACAGGTTCCCGTCCGGCCGCCAGACGCGGGTGCGGTTCCCCCGGTCCGGGTCGCTGATCGAGGTCTCCTGGCCGGCGGCGTCACGCACGATCGTGGTGACCAGCCCGGCCGCGTCAGTGATGGTCAGCGGCCGGTCCGCGGCGTCGTAAGTGTACGCGGTGGTCTGCGTCTCGGCAGTGCAGCCGGGACACGGCGTGACGTGCTCGTCGACCCGTACGGTACGCCCGAACGCGTCGTGGTGAACGGTAGTGACATGGCCGAGTTCGTCGCGTTCCTGCACCGCCCCGACGCCATAGCTGCGGGAGGTGCCCGTGGCGGCCACGCCAGGATGCGTGACGGTGACCGGGCGGTGTGCGGGATCGTAGCCGTAGACGGTCCAGCGGGGCGTCTCGCCCTCGGAGTGCGGCAGCGAGATGGCGGCCGGGCGATCCGAGGCGTCGCCGTAGCGGGTGTCGGTGACCAGCACGTCGCTGTCGGCCGCGGTGGTGCCCTCGTCACGGGTGCGGTAGACCCGGCCGAGGCCGTCGATCAGTTCCTCGTGCCAGTGCACGCCGTCGCCGGGGCTGCCATCGCCGACTTCAGTGCGGACCCGCTGGCGTACGGTGTCGGCCCCGGTGACCACGCCGGTGTTCAGGTAGCGGACCGTGGTGGTGCCGCCTGTCGGCGGGACGGTGGCGACAAGCCGCCCGTAGGCGTCGTGGCGCGTGTACGTGGTCCGCTGGTTGAGGTCGGTCAACGCGTCGGCGACGCCGAGCGTCTCGTCCCAGTCCGTGCTCGTGCAGCCCACCACGGTGCAGCGGGAGATGGGGAACAAGGACCGCTGGAGGTCATAATTGGTCGAGGCTTCCACCCCGGACGGGTCAGCGGTCCAGATGAGGTTTCCGGCGTCGTCATAACGGTATGAGGTCCGCGCGGCCGCTCCGGTGGTCAGATCGGTGACCTGGGTGACCTGGGTCAGATCACCTCGGGCCAGCGGCGGATGCTCCCAGGTCCGGTCGTCATACCCGTACAGAGTTCGTTCCTGGACCACCCATCGCAACGGCGCGGCGGGATTGGGCACCAGCAGTTCCCGCTTGTACGGCCGGTCGACCACGTAGTTCGTGACGTTGGGCCGGACCGGGGTGTAGGTGAGCCGCCGCCCCGCGTCGCCGGACTCCTCCATCTCCTTCACGTTGCCGTAGTCGTCGTATCGGTACTCGGTCTGTTTCTCCTGGCAGGCAGGGGCCCGTTCGCATTCGGCTGTGACGGTGGCCGCCGGGCGGCAGCTGTACGGGGCGGTGCCGCCAGGCGGGGCGAAGTCGGTGCTCGTACGGGTGAGCACCGCGCCGGATGGGTCCTGGATGGCGGTGGTGGCCTGCCTGCTGCCGCAGGCCTCACCGAGGTCGTTGCCTGTGACGACGACGGCGCCGCCCTGGTCGGCGCGGATGGTGCTATAGCCGACGAGCCTGCGGTAACGGACTGACCAGCGGGCACCGTCGTAAGTGAAGCTCACGTTCGCCCGCACCAGAGGCTGGTGCGCCGTGTCGGTGACGGTGATCTGGTCGACCACGATCGGCAGCGTACCCGCCGGGAGATACGACCGGGCGGCTGGCTGGGCCCGGTAGCCGATCGAGGTGGTGGCGCCACGGCCGTTGTCGATCCCGGTGATCCGGTCATCGGCCGTGCCGAAACGCAGCGTCCGCAGCGATCCGGGGCCAACGTGGGCCAGTTCATCGACGCCATCGGAGTCGGTGTCCATCCCGGTCCACGCCCACGAGTCGGGGTTGGGGATCGGGAACGACGGTTCGCTGACCGGCCGGTGCCAGGGCCGGTTCCAGTCCCCGGGGTTGAGCAAGGTCGTCACGGTCGTGCGAGCGGTCGCGCCGAGCCCGACCCGGGCCAGGTGGTACACGTCCGTGCGCCCGTCGTGGTTAACGTCGCCCAGCCTCAGATTGCGCCGGTCCTCCAGCCCGACGGCCGACGTGCAGGGTGCGGCGGCACCGGCAGTGCGCAGCGTGGACCAGTCGCCCCCCTGGCGCAAGTAGGCCTCCACCAGCATGCACCCGCCGGAGACCACGGCACGGCCGAGGTCGGCGATGCCGTCGCCGTCCAGGTCCACCGGGCTCAGCGCGTGCGCGGCCGCCGCATCGATGGGCTGGAAACGGCGCCGCTGCTCCTCGCGCCAGGTGCCCGGCCCGGTCGACAGCAGGCTGCGGACGATGGAGTAGCTGCTCGACGGCGCGCCACCGACCTCGACGTGCACGAAGTCGGTGAGCCCGTCGCGGTTGAGATCGACGGTACGGAAGCTGCCGACGTCCACCCGGGCCAGCGGTCCGCCGTCGGCTGTCGTGGCCGCGGTGAACTGGTCGCGGTGGCCAGCCAGCCAGGTTCCGTCGCCCTGGGCGAGCAGATACTCCACCCGTACGCCCGGGCCGAGCGGCCGGAACCGGACGAGGTCGCCGCGGTCGTCGCCGTTGATCCTGGCCGGCCGCCAGTCCCGCACGTCCCCGGCGTCGGGCACGTCGGCGCCGGACACGCAGGTCGATCCCGTACAGGGCATGGTCCACCCCGAACCGGTCGACAGCATCGTCGTCAGCTGCAGCGCGCCGTCGGCGCGGCGGCCTGCCCGCACCAGGTCGCTGCGCCCGTCCGCCTCGTCCTCCGGTCCCCCGACGTCCATGGCGAGCCAGCCGCCCGCGTCCGGATCGTCCAGGGCCGGGCCCCCGGTGACCGGCGGGATCGGGGTCTGCACCACTGGGTCGTAGCCGCCGCCCGCCTTGGCCGCCGCCGTGTACAGCCGGTAGCCGGGGTTGTCGAACCGCAGGACGTACAGGTCTTGGCGCCCGTCGCCATTGTGGTCCAACACCGCCCAGCGGTGCGGGGCCGGTGGCGCGACCGGCGTCGGCTGCGCCCACAGGTCGAACCGGGTCGATCCGCCCGCGACGACCGTCGTCGCGCACAGCAGGTCGGCCTGGCCATCCCCGTTGACGTCCCCCGCAGCGGCGATAGCCGCATCGGCCCGGCGGCAGGCCGGGACCGCCGCGGTGTTCAGCGGTACGGCGTCCGCGAAGGTGCCGTCTCCGTTGGACCGCTGCAGCCGGGCAGGGTCGCCGGTCAACAAGTCGGCGCGCCCGTCGCCGTCGGCGTCGCCGACGGCGACGTCGGTCCCGGCCGCGACCACCGGCTTGACGACAGTGATCTGCGACGGCGCGCCCTTCTCCGACAGCCCGATCCGTACCGACGATCCAGCGAGCAGGCCGTAGTCGGTGCGCGCGTCCCCGTCGAAGTCGGCGCCGGTCACGCTCCAGTCCGCAGTCTGGGGACCGACCGCCCAGCCGGTGGCCGTGAGCTGCCACGACCCGACAGTCCCGCCCGGTTCGGTGAACCCGGTGAGCAGCTCGAACGACGTACCAGGGTGGCCGACCGCGAGCATGATGTCGCCGGTACCGCTGTTGTCCACATCCCCGGTGGTGATGAGGGTATCGCCGACCGCAGTCACGGCGGCCGGCAGCGGGCTGTGCCAGGCCACCATCCCGCCGTCCGGACTGGACCGTGCGACGCCCAGCCTGCGCTCCGGCGCTGAACTGCTCCCGTAGACGCACACCAGGTCACCGAGCTGGTCGCCGTTCACGTCGCCGGAGGCGCAGTGCCGCGGCACCGTGGCGCCGAACCAGGGTTCGGCCACGTTGAGGGGCTGCTCAGTGAAGGTGCCGTCCCGGTGCGACAGCAGTTTGCGGAGACCACCTGTCCGGGACATGGCGAGAATGTCGTCGGCACCATCGCCGTCGAGGTCCATGGCGTATCCGGTCGGGCCGCAGCCTTGGCCGGAGGTCTTGACGGGATCACCCTGCGGCCTGGCTGCAAGCCGGACGTACAGGGGTGAGCAGCCGGTCTTGAGGACGTTCCACGAGGCGGCGTCGATCCGGTGGTCGCCGTCGAAGTCGCCGTATAGCGGGCTGCGGTCGGTCTCCTCGTCGTCCTTGCCGGTGAGGATGTCGCCCGGTATGGATGTCGCCACCCGGGGAAAGTCCGCGTTGTCCGGCGGTGACGGCATCGCGAGCCCGGCCGGCACGGTGCCGGCGGTCCAGTCCGGCTCGGGCAGCTCGGTGGAGGCGGTGCTGAACGTGACAGGCGGAAGCGGTTCGGTGGCCCCGGCGGTGACCGCCCCATCGGGTGACACCGAGGCGTCGGCGGGGAACTGCCGCAGCGATCGCAGCACCGAGTTGCCGGTCGAACGGCTGATGAAGTAGCCAAGTGCGTACGCGGTAACCAGATGGCCGTCCATCCGCACCTCGATTGTACGTAGCCGATGCCGGACCTGGCGGGTGCTCCTGCCGGTCGGATAGGCGATGACATCGGGGCGGATCTCGTAGTGGAACCGCACCACCGCCCCGGCCTTGCACGGGTCCTGCCCGCTCTGTCCGCACTCCTTGGTGCCAGCCGCGTAGGTTACCTGGCTGGGCAAGCAGTGGCTCGGGCAGTCCTGCGCATAGCTCACCGCGTTGCCGTGGGTGTCGGCCACCCGGGTCAGCGACCACTGGTAGGCGTCACCGGCCGGAGAATCGGGCTCATAGACCAGCCGTGTGCCGTCGCGGTACCAGCGGGTCCATGCCTTTCCGTCGAAGACGAACCGGTCGTAGGACTGCTTGCGCGTCTCGTGTGTCCCGCCGGTGACACAGTCCGGAGCGCATGAGACCAGTTCCTCGCCGTCGACCACATACACGTCGGTGCCGTCATAGCGGGGCAGCCCACCGTCCGGGCCGGAACGGGTGATGGTGGAACCGACCGTGAGCCGCCACCCCACCCCGGCCTCGCCGTTGCCCGTGGCCGAGTCGTAGTCGAGCGACACGCGTGGCTCCAGCCCATGGAAGGCGGGCACCTGGATCGGCACCGAGTGGACGAACGACCCGGTCGCGCTCGGTGCCGCGGCCAGCCCTCCGGAAGTAGTGTCACCAGTATCCGTCGCGGATGCCGCCCGCCCCGGCGATGCCCTGGTCTGGCCGTTCACCTCCGCCGATGCTCCAGCGACCAGCAGCAGCAGCACTACCAGGATCGCCCGGATCCTGCCCTTGCCAACCACCCGCACCCCCCCGCCGTCCCGTGGTATGGCTCGATCGCCTACAGCGGCAGCGCCGGGTACTACGGCGTGACGCAGTCTGGATCGCAACTCCTGCTTTTACCGGAGAGCCTGGACAGGCATGCGCCATCTCTTCCGGGCCACGGTGGCCTCCCCGAGGCAGTCTCCCCCCTAAGCGCGCCGGGCCAGAACACGGCCCGGGTGTGAAACCCGGATGTGGAACGTGTGCAGATCGTATGGAATTGCCGACGCGTGGCTCGCCGGCTGGAGGCGAGGAACCGGCCGGCACCTCAAAGTTGGCGATGCCGTACTCCAGGGCGGTCAGGGACGTCAGCGCCGCGGTCTGGGACATCCACCGTGTGTAGCCTGTCCGCTCATGGTGACAGGCCGGCCACGAAAAGGTCCTCGGCGATCGTTCCGATGGCGCGTGCGGCTGGGCGAAGAAGTTCCCCCCTTCCCAGCATGCACCCGCCCCGACGGCCACGTGACATCGCCGGCCGCGGACGCCCAGCTGACTCATCTGGCTGCCGCCACCCGCAGCAGCCTCCAGCAACTCGCGGGATCGGGCCATCCGCTCGGCCCGGCACCGACAGCCGGGATGCCGCTGGCTGACTTGCACGGCACCGCCGCGCAAATTGACCCGTTCTGCATGTCTGAACTGATGGGGCACCGAGGATCTGGCAGCCACACAGATCGGAGGGTCGGCGGGCGGTTATCAAGGGCTCTTTGCCTCGTCGGCCGAACGGCAGTCCCGGTTACGGCCCAGGCGGACAGTCGACCGCGCTGTATGTTCATACATCGCCGCGCTTGAGCTGAATGTTCGCTTTTGCCGCTGACCGCGCTATTCGTCCCGGTATGGATTGCCGGTATCTGCCACGCGCGCGGCGAGGTAGTCGGTCCAGTCGCGCCGCGCGTGTGTAGCCCAGCGGACCGCGGTGTTGACATGCAGGCCGAGCAAGTCGGCGAGGATGGCGGGGGCAAGTCAGTGGCGAGGGCGGCGAGGGCTCCGTTGCGGGCGGGCCGGGCGCTGATGCCGTGGCGGTTCAGCCGGTTGGTGAGGCTGTGGTTGTCGATCGGCTGTCCGGGGACCCGGCCGGGGAACAGCCAGCGCGGGGCTTGGGGTCCGTGGGAAATCATGAGCCGGGTCGGTGGCTGAGCGGCCAGTTGCCTGAGGATGGCGCCGAGGCGGGGCGGGAGCAGGATCGGGTGCTTGCCGGCGGATAGATAGGTACTGCCGTCCTGCTGCATCAGGCGATCGGCGGTGAGGTGCCGGATCCGCTGAGCCTGGAGGCCGAACAGCAAGATGAGGGCACCAGCTGCCCGGATGCCGGCGGGCAGGGCGTCATCGGTGAGGCACCGTTGCAGCAGCTGCCAGCGGTCGTCGTCGCCGAGCAGGTCCGCCGGCTCCTGGCGCGGGATGAGCGGGACGGTGAGCTTGCGGGTGAGCCCGCGGCCAGCGGTCCATGCCAGGAAGTAGCGGATGCGGTTGCGGCGCTGGGTGTCCTCCTCGTCCAGCCAGCGGTCGATGTCGTCCTGGCGCAACTCCTCCAGCCTGATTTTCTGCTCGTCGAGCCAGGCCAGCAGCTCCAGGGCAACCAGGACCCGGCGGCGCAAGTCACGGCCGGCCGAGGCCGGGTAGCGGCGCGCGGACGCGCGGCTGCGGGCTCGCCGCAGCAGGAACCAGTGCAGGAACGGGCGGACCAGGTTCGCGTGCGCGGCTGGCTTGCCGACCAGGTGGTGCTCGAGCCAGGACGGGACCCGTTCGAGATCCTCGTGTCGTCCGGGCAGCACGCCGGGAACTGACTCGCTGGCAGGGGCGGACCCGCCCGCAACGTACGCAGGTCATCTCCGGTCCCCGGTAGCAGCTGTCGCACAGGTCGGGCTGGTCGCCGTGAGCGTTGCGGGCGATCCGCCCGAGCCGACCGCAGCGCCCGCACAGCCGGCGAGGCCGCTGAGACCGGTTATAGCACAGGTGGCAGTAGACGCCGTCGTCGCCGACCAGGGCGGCGATCGCTGTCTTTCCGCAGGAGACGCACGTGTGTGCGTGGCGTTTCCAGCAGCGGATGCACAGCACCCTGCCGTCCTCCAGACGGGAGACCGGTCTGTCCAGGCGACCGCAGCCGCTGCATTCCTTGAAGGTCTCGGGATCTTGGTGATAGCAGCGGTAGCAGATCTTCCCCTCCGGCTTCCTGGCAGCGATGCGTACGTCCTGTTGTCCGCAGCGAGAGCAGGTAGACCGGCGTGACCGGCCGTCGCAGGTTCCGCAGATCCGCCCTTCAGGCCGAAGCTGCCGCAGATCGACCGTCACCTTGCCGCACTGAGCGCAGCCGGGCCGGACCACCGGGTGCCCGGCGTCGTGCAGCACGTGCGTCAGGCGCAGCAGCACCGGTGGGCAATGAGTATCGCCTGATGTCAGCGCATCTGGGTGAGTAGCCATGTGCCCGGCCAGCTCTTCCAGGAACCGCGCCGCGCCCCGCACCGGGACCGGCACCGCGGCCTCCAGCGCCGCCCTGGCCTCGTCGGTGCTCAGCGCCGACAGTGCCGTGGCCAGCTGGGTGATCGCCGCGGTCATGGCGGCGTCCCTCCGTGCCGCCTGGCTGACGAGCCGCGCCACCGTCGACGGAGCGGTCATAGCCCCTGGGGTTTCCGGATCGAGGTGCGGCGCACCACCGGAGCCGGGTCCGCGGTCTCCCCGACGGCCTTGCGGACCTCAGCGTTCACCGTCTCGACCTCGATCAGGTCGTTCGGGGCGCAGCCCAGGATGTCGCACAACGCGGCGAGGGTATCCATCGACAGCCGCTGCGGCGGCTGGGTGACCAGCCGGAACACCTGCTCACGCGACAAGTTGATGCCGCGTTCGGCTAGCAGCGGCACCAGGTCGGTGGTCTGGAACATGTCAGAGGCGGCCATCAGCTTGCGCAGATTCCACCGGATGCCCATTTTCTTGATCACGACTGGCCGTCCTCCCAGAGCCCAGGGTGACGTTCGGTGAGCTTGCTCTTCAGCAGCCGGTTGCGGTATTCATCCGACACGCCCGTGTAGATCGCCGTCGTGGCCGCGACCGCATGGCCTGCCTGGTCCTGGACGAATCGTTCAGGGTAGTCGAACTCCACGAGGTGAGTGATCATGCTGTGCCGCAGCGAATGCAAGTCGAGTTCGGGGGGGAGCCCGGCGGCCTCCCGCGCGTTCTCGAACGCCTCATTCGCGCTGCGCTTGGACAGCCGGCCGCACCGCTCGGTCACCCACAGCGCCGGATGGCTGCCGACCTCGAACCGGGGCCGGACCTCGGTGACGTAGTGGTCGAGCACGCCGACCACCCAGTCCATCTCCGGGACGGTGAACACGGTGCGGCGCTTGGGCGGGCTGCCGTTGGAGGACTTCCCCCAGCGGACGAACAGCGCGCCATACCGGCCGAAGTCTGGCATCTTGGGGTTACGACGCAGGTCGGCCACGTCCAGGCCGACCATCTCCCGGCGCCGGAGGCCGTAAGCATAAAACGCCTTCAGCAGCGCCGAGTCCCGCATCGCGGTCAGCGCGCCCTTGCGGCCCCGGGCACGCTTATCCTCCACTCGGCCGTCGGCGGCGTCGAACAGCGCCTGGACCTCCTCATAGGTCAGCGGGCGCCGACCCGGCTGCCCCTCGAACTCGGTCACGTGGGCGACCGAGTTCCACTCGTGCAGGATCTGGGCCGGCGCCCGCCCGAACCGCTCCACGCAAGCGGAAAGCCACCCGTAGCGGGCATCGCAGATGAAATCCATGAACATCCGCAGCGAGTTCTGGTACTGCCGCCCCGCCGATACCGTGAAGGCCGGGTTCTCCGCTCGGATGTGGTCGAAGAACGCCTCCACCTCGGCGGGCTGCCACTCCCACGGGTACTGGCCGGTGAACGCCGCGAACCGGCGGACCAGTGACAGCCGCGGCTTGATCGTCGACTCCCACTTCAGGAAGCGGGTCCGCTGCTGCCTCGTCCACCCCTCCAGCATCGCCTCGAACACCGCGGGCGCCGGGTCCAGATGCACGACCCCGTCCGCCAGAACCAGGTGCGCCGCACCCTCCAGATCAGCCGCTCGGCCCACTCCGACCTCCGTTACATCAGATGCAACATTGTTGAGGTGGTGCTAGCCGAGCGCAAGCGGTACTGGTAGATCCGCCGATCACGTTCCGGCATCCGCGACGGACTCCCCTCCGGCCTGCGGAGACGCCGTTGATCGAGCGAGCCGAATGTTGCATCTGCTGCAATTCCGCCCGTTTCTCTCCGACCCTCATCCCGCTGAGGTAAAGGACAATGATCATGGCTGCGGCAGCCAGGCGGTTCATGAGCATCGGGGCATCGTGGAAGTTGATGTGCGGACGCCACGGCCGTCCATGGAGGCGTCCGCGGATCTCCGTGCCCAAGGGCGCCTCCGTGCTCACTGCCAGCCCCGCTCCGTACTTATCGACGAAGTGCTTGACCTGCCGGGGAGAGGCGTTCGCCAGTCCCGCCAGGTACCGGTCGGCGATATAGTTCCCGCCCTTGTAGGTGGTGCCGGGCAGCGCGCGTCCCTCGGCGACATGGCATTCGATCAGTGCCCTGAGACACTGGCCGGCATCAGGCTCGCAGTCGTCCTTGATCTGCGAGCTCAGCCGCTGATACTCGCGCCAGCCCGCGAAGATGTCATCGGAGAAGTCCTCAACGAACCGCAGTGCCCAGATCAGCAGCCGTCCTCGCCGACATCGAAGGTGAACTCCCTACGGGGGGGCTCATCGACAGCTTGCCGATTGCTGTCGGCACGCTCACTCTGAACTACGGTGCCTCGCACGGCACCCTCTCGGCGGCGCCCATATGCCACGCCGAACGAGCAGACTGTACGCGCGCCAGCAAGTCCAACAGCACATCAGCAGGTACACGGCCACCGGACACTACTTCTACGTCCTCAACGGCGGGAACGCGGTGAACTTCCTGCATGGCGCGTGCGTCGGATCGTTCATCTACCTCGTCCAAGCCGAGATCCTCGCTGCCGTTCACGGGCTTCAACTGCCAAGCGCACCGTAGCCAGATGAGCAGATCATCTGGCGCGAGTCGCGTTGCGGATGGGTGGCGTGGGGAAGGGGAGAAGCCGGGCCCCCGCTTCGCCTCGCGGGCCCGGCTTCTCGCTTGGGGGGTTGGTCAGTGGGTGGACAGGGCCACGCCGATGCCGGCGCCGGGGCTGGTGGTGATCCCCGCGGCGGGGGCGACCTGGACCTGGCCGGTGACGTTCTCGTAGGCGTCGCCGGAGGTGTAGGTGTACGCGGGGGCGCCGGCTGGGACGGTGATGGTGACGGCGACGAAGACGTAGGCGTTGGGGGTGGTCAGGTTCTCATAGCCGCCGGCGCCGTTGGGGATGTGGGTCAGCGTGACCGGGGTGGCGGGCTTGGCGGGCAGGGTGATGCTGGTGGCGCTCGGGCTGTAGTAGCTGGCGGCGGTCTTGGCGAAGGCGGAGTTCGGGGCGGCCGGGCTGGCGACCTGGGTGCTGATGGTCGCGGTCTCTTGGGGGCCGGTGCTGTAGAAGGCGACCCAGAAGGTTTTGGTGGCGCCGGGGGTGACGGTGATCCGGCTGGAGGTGCCCCACAGGGCCGCGCCGATGCCCGGCGTCACCGCAGCAGTCGTGGTGGTCTTTGCCGGGGCGGGGGTGGTGGTGGCGGCTGAGGCGGTGCCGGCGATGGCGGCGAGGGTGGCGCAGGTGGCGGCGGCCGTGACGGCGAGGGTGGCGATGCGGTTCATGGTGTCCTTCTTGAGGTCGGTGGCCGGTTGTTCGTGGCCATGTCCTCAATCTCGGATCCGCCGGTAGCCTGCCGGTTTGCTGTCTGGTTGCAGCCCGGTAGCACCCGGAAAAAGGGGGGTGGACGGCGGCGCAGCCCAGGCCGCATGGGGCCGGTGCGGGAGGTGGTGCCACTCCGCGCAGCCGTTAAGGATCTTGCTGGCCCAGCGTTACGGGCTGGTGCCGCTGGGCCGCGGCCGGGTGCTTCTCCCGGCCGGGCCATCGGTGATGCGTGCGCGGTGACGGGGATGGCTGGCGGTGATCACGGCGCCGGAGAGGTGTTCGCCGGGGATCAGGGTGAAGTCGACACGGACCAGCTCCACGGCCCCGCCTTCCGTCCTTCCATGTGATGCGGTCGCTTCGTTCCTGCAGAGGACTATGGCCCGTTGGGTTCGTCGCTGCTCCCGCAGGCCGGCTTCGCGGGCCACCTTCGCCGGGTCCCGACGCCGGGGTGCTGCGCATGCGCGCACCGGGCGAACTAGCAGATAGACAATCTTGAGCAGCGCCCGGCCAGCCAACCATCACCGCGCCAGGATGCTGGCGATGGCACAGGTCAGCCGCTCAATCGGTTTCTCGAGCGGCACCCTCGACTTCGAGGTCTGGCCGCATACTCGATGTCGGCGCGTCGCACTGGACCAGTCGCAGGGATAGCTAACAACGCCAGATGCGAACTTGCGCACGTCGAGTGGTGCGGCTCGCGGGTCAGATCGCTGCAATCTCCAGGGGCTGCTGAGAACTCCGCCCCGCACCTAATGGACAGCCAGCATCACTTGAGCAGAGAGGTGATCAGTATCGCAAGGTTCCCGAGCGCCACGAACGACATAGACCATTGAATGAATGTATGCTTCCGCCAGATTATCTTGGAAAGAGCTATGATTTCGGTACTTGCCACTAAGTTAGCCCGACCATCGTGGCTACGGTCAAACACTGCCACCAGGTCCGCTGGGTCCCAATGTCGCAAGTGCCCAAAGTAGACGTAGTTCTGCCGCCAATTCATTCTTGCCTCACGGCGGTTCAACTGCGGAAATATCGCCGCGCCTGCTGCTACTATAGCGAGTATTATGAGAAAAATTCCGATTCGGAAGATCCACACCGAGAACCCGGTCAAATGACCCAACGGCTTCCCTTTTCCGGCGAAGAGAAGGATGACGCCAAATATTGCCGTTTCAACAGAGAGGATGACCGACGCTTTCATGTCGACCTTCGCGGTCCAATCATGCAACGCCTGGCTGACACGCCAGGCGTAGACGCCGAAGGATTCTCGATCTCGATCTCCTTCGACTCGCGACCGCACGCTCTTCACCCGCGCTGGCCTCGGTGCCCGGCCCGCAGTCGTGGTCTGAGGTAACGCTGCAACGCGGCAGCGCCTATCTCCATGGTGATATTTCGCTCCCTCGCATCCGCAGGCATGGCAGGAGGATCTGCCAACAATTATTACCCCCATCAGCAAGCGCAAGGGCCGCCGTACCCGACTACATCAGACATGCACGGTCAGATCCAGGCAGCCAGGACCTGGCGCATGCGCTGTCCCGGGTTGGCTGCCGCGTGCGGATCGTCTGGTTCTTAGTGCCGGGCTCTGCCGGTGGTTGTGTCGCGATCCGCTGGTGGCAAAGCGGCCGGTGCGCAGCGTGTGCTTGCTGGGTTGCCAGGTGCCCGATCGCGTTGGGCTGCGGGCCAGCGGAAGGATAGGTCAGCGCGGGTCCTGGGCGGCTTGGATGATCTCGGTGACGGCGATCTTGGTGATGCGGCCGGTGTCCTGCTGGCTGGTGTTGGTGTACTGGCGGAGTTCGGCGCGCACGTGGCGGGATATGACGCCGGGTGGGGTTAGGCAGCGGGCCGGGGGGCCGGGGGGGCTCAGGGCTGCTTGACCAGAACGGCGCGGGTATAGAGCAAGTCGAAGCCCTGGCGCTGCGCGTTCTGCTGCGATGTGGACCCCGGCTGGGTGGTGATGACGGCGATGTCGCAGCCGGCGGCCGCGGCGTCGGCGAGCCGGGCCGACAGCAGCGCGGTCTGGATACCCCGGCGGCGGTGCGCGGGCGCGGTCGCCGCGCCGGTGAGCTGCGCGACGCCGTCGGCCATGCGGAACCTGGCGCCGCCGGCGATGACCCCGTCGCGCAGCGCGGCGTAGCGCATCACGCCGGCCGCCGCGAGATCGCGCGTGGCCCTCGCGATGCCCTCGCGGGGAGACTCTTCGTGCGAGCCCGCCCCGTGCGTGTCGGGGTGGGCGACGCCATCTGCCACGGCGTCGAGCCAGGCTTCGAGTTCGTCGTCGCCGCTCGGCCGGACCTCGATCCCGGGGGGCGTGACTCGCTCGGGCTCGCCGGTGAGGGCGCGGCCGAGCACGTTTTCGAACGATACGAGCCGATACCCCCGTTCGGTCAAAAGGGCACCGATCGCGGGGTCGGCGAGGTGGGCAAGCTCGATTTGCACCGGGGCGCCGCAGGCGGTGAAGGCCCGCTCGATCTCGTCGAGGGCGGCCGCGCCCGGCACGCCGCCGAAGCCGAGCCCCGCGACCTTGTTGAACGGCGAGCCCGCTTCGGCGAAGCTCGCCACGCCGCCGGCCATCGGGATCACGAAGCCCGCCGTGTCTGCCCTGCGGCGGCGGGCTGCCTCGCTGGCCTGGGCGATGAGCTGCGCCTCGGCCCGCTCGATGCGCCCGGCCAGGGCGGTGCCGCAGAACAGGGGCGACCGGCCGGCGTTCACGCGCTGAGCCTAGCCAGGATCTTCCGCGGGGTGGCCGTGGGTGTGCGCATGGGGAACTCCATACCGAAGTGGTGGCAGCTTCAATGGCACCGGGCACGGGCTGCTCTAACGACACAGAGCGCATTTCGCCTGCTGTGGTACGCAGGCAGCACCCAGCGCACTCAGCTGCAGGCGCATACCGCGATGGGCGGCGCCAAGTCGCCGCATGCCAGTAATTGCGACGGCCCCCTGCGCCAGCAGGAGGCCGTCAGATACGGACGCAACGCACTGAGCTGGCAATGCCGCCGGCTTCGACCGTCTACGCGAGTCTGACGGCCCTCACATGGTGACCGACGAGCCATCGTAGCCGTCTGTAGTCGATCGCTCATGCCGCTCGTGAAGCGAACGTGTCGGCAAAGGCGCTTCAGCTTCCGGTTATTGTCGCGCCCCACTCACGAGGGCTGACGTCGCGAGCATGCGTGGAGAAGAGCCAGTGGTGACCGTCAAGGTCGTGGACACCATACTGACGTTCACCGTAGGCGGTCTCGTGAAGGTCTTCCACGATCGTGGCGCCGGCCGACTTCGCTCTCTCGTAATGCGCGCCGACATCCTGCACGAACACCGTCAAGGACTGCGTGCCGTAACCAAGTTCCGCCGGAGTCTTCTGGCCGGTGTCTGCAGCGTCTAGCATCACCCAGGCGTCACCGAGATGCATCTGGGCTCCGCTAGGCGCACCCGGTGGCCCGTAGCGGTAATGTTCGGCAAAACCGAACGCCGCGGTCAGCCAGCCCGCCGCTTCGGCAACATCCCGGTACGTTATATGCGGCAGCACGGTATCCGCTGGCACGGAACGGTTGGTCACCATCAAGCTGACTCCGATCTGCGACGAGGGACCACAGTACCGACGTCTGACACGTCCGCACATGCCGCCGAGCGCAACGCGCCGCCGCATGACTATCTGCCGCAGGAGGTTCACTCCGCGGATGTGGTAGGGCGAGGAGGCGAGCAGCGAAAGGCGTTGACTATCGCTGAGCGGTTTGGTGATGTCGCGCCACGCGGTCGCCATCGTAGGCGCGCAGCGATTGCCTGCGGTTTGCGGGTGTAAAGCTTGACAAGGCAAGTCGGGCACGCTCGGGTGAGGCATGGGCTTCCTACTCGGGCTCGCAAGCAACCTGGTGGCGAACATTGTCTTCTGGCTGTCGCTGGGAGCTGTCTTTTGGGCAGTCAGCACGGTGGTCGTGCGACGATTCTCCCGGTTCTTCGGCTTCGGCCGCGTTCGCAGCGTCACGGTCTACCTGTCCAACCTGTGGACCCCGCAGCTCAGCCGGAGTGGCAGGCAGGTGGGTTACGCGATCTGCCTGCACGAGCTTCAGGCCGCCCAATCGGTCGACAGGCTCTTTGGCTCCGCTCCGCTGCGCTTGCCCGATTTGGTTCGCGGGCTGGTCGATGCTCTGTGGCTGCATCGGCCGGTGCAATGCGCAATCGCAGTGAGTCCGCTGAAAGCAGCAGACGCCGACCTGGACCGCAATCTGATCGTCGTCGGTAGCAGCGCCCGGAACTCGGTGCGCGCCCGCTATCTCCAGGCCCGGCTGCCGACCGCGATTCTTGCTGGGGAGGAACAGGCACCCGCTTACGGGCTGGTACCCGGTAATTCGGGATACATCACCATCTTGCGTGGTGGTGGTAAGAGTGAAGTCGCCCTCGCCGACACCAACTTGGCGATAGTGGAGAAGTGCCGCGACCCGGACCGGGGAACCACACTGTTCTTCTGCCTGGGAACGCGCGCCGAGGGTTCGTGGGCTGCGACCGAGTATTTGGTGCGGAACTGGAAGCGTCTGGCCAGCGAGTTCGGGGACGGCGCCTTCGTGCTGTGCCTCGGTTTCCCGAAGACCGAGAAACATCTCGATGAGTACAAGGAGCCGCTTCGCCTCAGCCTGGGGAGCGGCTGATCCTACGCTGGCCATGGCTTGGCCTTAGTTCAGGCCAAGCCATGGCCAACGCAGCTCAGCCTGGCAAGCTGGTTGGCCGTGAACTGACTATCAGGCCGCGGATGGCGCGGGGGTCACGGTTCCAGAATCTGTCCGTGGGCGTCGAGTCCGATCAGAGAGGTCGGGCGGACGGTCCGCGGGAGGAGGGCGGCGAAGAAGTTCAGGGCGCGCGCTGGGTCAGTGCCCACTGGCGGGAGGTCACGGACTTCGCCGGAGGCCAGCTCCATGCGCAGCCACCGCACCCGGGGACTGGCCCTGGCCAGGATCCGGCGAAGGCCCCAGTCATCTCCTCCGGTATAGATATTGAGATCACGTCCGGTGTACAGCGGCGGACCGCCCATGCCGCCCTCGTCGCGGCGCCCGTCGGGATGCACGGTCTCCAGCAAGGTGTAGTAATCCTCGGCGGTTCCTCCGGCCTTGACAACCCAGCGTTCGCCGGTCGGCAGGTCGCCTTCGGCGACTACAGCCAGATACGGTAATGGCATCCTCGGCCCCCTTCCTTGAGATAGTTTTCATCGCGCTCGCAGCCAAATCGCCGTGCTCCCATTCTCGCCCAGCAACCCGGCGTGCTCGGTGACAGCCAGGCGGAGGGTTTCGGTGGCGGTGGGGTCGGCGCCGGTGCCGGCCATGACGTGCTCCAGCAGCTCCCGCGCGGATGGATTCTCGGCGTGCTCGTCGTGATGCTCCTCGACCCCGACCGCCTGGTCGTGCTCCCGCCGGTTACGTGCGCCAGCACGTCGAGCTCGGCTACGCCACCACCGTCCACCGCGCCCAAGGCCGGCAAGGCCCAGGCGCTCCCCGGTGACCGGATCGACACCACTGCCGAGCAGTCGCGCCAGGTGCTCCTCGGTCACCTCATCCCCGGCGCTGATCCGACCCGCGCCATCGGAACCGAGACCAGACAGCCCGGACCCGTACCAGACGCTGGGAGGGGAACCCTCGTGCGCGTAGTAGCGGGTCAGCGGAGTGCCCAAGTCGCGGTCGCCGTCGTCGGCCGCGACGGACTTCAACAGGTACCGATAGCCGCGCCCAGCCGACATGACCCGCATCGACACGACCACGACCAGCCCCGCTCCCGGAACCGCGAACGGGCTCCCTCACAGGGCAGGTGCGCACCGCGCCCCAGGCCGCACCGACGAGGTGCCAGAAGTGTGGAGGTGTGGCGCATGTCCGTGTGTGGCTCACGATCGAGTCTCCAGAAAGGCAGTCGGGTGTCGTCGACAGCGCGATCGGTGAAGTTGGCGGGGCGGCCACGTCGAGGCTGTCGAGGACGGCGCCGCTCGGTGGGCGCCAGCAGGAGAGGCAAGAGAGCTGCGGCAGGGTGGCTCGCAGGCTGCTACACGCATCCGGGTACTGTGACATAACTACTACCTTGACAGACACAGTACCAAGACATACACTGTTCGTTGGAGGTGGTGAGATGAGCGCAAGCAAGATCACATCCGATTTGCTGCGTGGGAATACCGACACGATGATCTTGCGGCTGCTGACGGAATCCGACTGCTACGGCTACGAGATCGTCAAGTTGATCGTCGAGCGCTCGCACAGCGAGTACGAGCTCAAGGAAGCCACGATGTACTCCAGCGTCCGGCGCTTGGAAGCGGACGGCGACATCACGTGGTACTGGGGCGATGAATCGCAGGGCGGCCGGCGCAAATACTTCCGGATCACGGAGAAGGGCAGGGCGACCTATGCCCGCAACAAGAGCAACTGGGAATACGCGAAGCGCGTGCTCGACACATTGCTGTGAGGAGACGAATCGATGAACGACAAACTAGACAAATACGTGGACGGCGTCTTCGCGCCCTACGAGGGTGCGAAGAGCATCAGCGAGCTGAAAGCGGACCTACTTGCGGACCTGCATGAGCGGTTCCGTGAGCTCAAGGCCGAGGGCAAGGATGACGCGGCCGCCTTCGAGTTGACCATCGACAGTATCGGCGATATCGAGCAGACAGTGCAGGAGGTTTCCAACCTCTCCCGGTCGCTCGAGCGTCAACTGGTGACGAGATTCGATGCGAGCGAGCTCGGGGGAAGCGACTTCGCGGGCGTCGAGGTGCGGGGCGGGAAGTTCGAGGCGAGCGTGCTGCGCGGCTCCGATTTCTCGCACGCCGATCTCACCGGCAGCTCATTCAAGGGCAGCGATGTGGCGGACGCCAACTTCGACGGCGCCAATCTGACCGATGCGAAGATGTCGGCGATCGAGCTGGCACGGGCCAGCTTTCGTGGCTCCATCCTGGTGCGCACCGACTTCAGCAAGTCGGGACTGACCGAGACCCGGTTCGCCGAGGTCGCGCTCATGGACGTCAAGCTCCGGATGACCGACCTGAGGCGCACGGTCTTCGAGAACTGCACCTTCACCGGGGCGGACTTCACCTACTCCGATCTGCGCGGCCTGCACCTGGACGGGTCGGCCTTGGTCTCTGTGAGGTTCGACCGGGCGGCGCTCGAAGGCGTTACGTTCCGGGACGCGACGCTGCGGGATGTGTCCTTCCGTGCTTCGAGCAGGAAGTACCGCACCGCCATCCGCACGGTGGCCTTCGACGGGGCGCGGATGGACAAACTCACCTACGCCGGACTCAAAGGCATGGGTGCGGACCTGTCGAACGTGACCGTGGAATAAGGAGACAAGAGGCATGGAAGCGAAGAACGCGACGATGCAGGTCCACGGATTGCAGGTCCACGGATTGCAGAAGTCCTATGAGAAGCTGCACGTGCTCAAGGGTGTGGACTTCGACGTGGCGCGCGGAAGCATCTTCGCGCTGCTCGGCTCCAACGGCGCCGGCAAGACCACGATCGTGAGGATCCTCACCACCCTGCTCAAACCGGACAGCGGCACGGCGAGTGTCAACGGATTCGATGTCGTGTCGCAGCCGGCGCGGGTGCGGGAGTCGATCAGCCTGACAGGTCAATTCGCAGCGGTGGACGAGATCCTCACCGGCCGGGAGAACCTGATCATGATCGCCCAACTGCGGCACGTGACGAGCGCGGGCAAGGTGGCAGACGATCTGCTCGGACGATTCGGCCTCGCCGATGCGGCCCGGCGCCGGGTGTCGACCTACTCAGGCGGCATGCGCCGTCGCCTCGACATCGCCATGAGCCTCATCGGCAACTCGCGGATCATTTTCCTCGACGAGCCGACCACCGGCCTCGACCCGGAGGCCCGCATTGAGGTGTGGCAGGTGATCCAGAACCTCGCTGATAGCGGCACGACCGTGTTCCTGACGACCCAGTACCTCGACGAGGCCGAGAAGCTCGCTGACCGGATCGCGATCCTGCACGAAGGCACGATCATCGTGTCCGGCACTTTGGAGGAGCTGAGGAAGCTGCTCCCGCCCGCGAAAGTCGAATACGTGGAACGGCAGCCCACCCTGGAGGAGATCTTCCTGGCGATCGTCGGAAGCGACAAGAAGGAGCAACGATGAACACACACTTCTTCAGCGACACGAGCGTGATGCTCGGGCGTTCCCTGCGACACGTCACGCGCAGCATGGACACCATCGTCACTGTGATGATCATGCCGATCGCCTTCATGCTGCTGTTCGTCTACGTGTTCGGCGGCGCCATCCAAGCAGGCACCGACAACTATGTGAACTACCTGATGCCCGGCATCCTGCTCATCGCGATCGCCAGCGGCATCTCCTATACCGCCTTCCGCCTGTTCAACGACCTGCAGAGCGGCATCTTCGAGAGGTTCCACTCGATGCCGATCGCCCGCTCGTCGGTGCTGTGGGGGCATGTTCTGACCTCGCTGGTGTCCAACGCGATCTCCGTGGTGGTCATCGTCCTGGTGGCACTCCTCATAGGCTTCCGCTCGTCGGCAGGGGTGCTGGCGTGGCTCGCCGTGGCCGGCATCCTCGTGCTGTTCACGCTCGCACTGACCTGGATCGCAGTGATCGCCGGATTGTCGGCGAAATCCGCGGACGGGGCGGTCGCCTTCTCGTACCCGATCATCTTCCTGCCGTTCGTCAGCTCGGCATTCGTGCCCACTGCCACGATGCCGGGTCCCGTGCGTGCCTTCGCGGAAAACCAGCCGGTCACCTCGATCGTCAACACGATCAGGGCCCTGTTCGAGCAGCAGCCGGTCGGCAATGACATCTGGGTCGCCCTCGCCTGGTGCGTCGGCATCCTCGTCGTCGCCTATGCGCTCGCCATGGTGGCCTACCGGCGCAAGATAGCCTGAAATAACTCCCGTACCAGCGCCGCCTGCTCCGGCACGACGTAGAGCGTGGAGTCGCCCATCCGGTACCCGTAGGGGGCACGCCCGCCATGCCAGCGGCCCTCGATGGCTTGCTGTTTGGAGGCGCGGGCAACGCGACGGGCGGTGTCCGCGGACGACTTGTTCGCCATCGCGACCAGCACACGGGCCATCGCGATGTCCGAGCCGTTCTCCAGGCACAGGCTCCCGGTGGTGGACAGCACCCGGAACCCGTACAGCACCTTCGGGTCGATCAAGTCCTCCAGGTCACGCGGGTCGCGCACCGCGCGGTCCAGGTCATAGGCGACCATCACCTCCGCGCCACCGCTGGCCAGCAAGTGCAGCATCGCCCGGAACCTCGGCCGCACCACCCGGGCGCACCTTCCCACCACTCGGCAGCGTGATCGTGCGCTGCTTGAACGCCGAAGTGTCGTTCTCCCGGAACACCTCCACCACGGAGTAGCCGTGGGACTCGGCGAAGGCGCGGCAATCGGCATCCTGACGATCCACACCCTTCTCCAACCCCTCCGGGTCGAGCAAGATGAACCCACGGCCGAAACCAGTAGACGCATCCGCGGCGGGACGGCGACGGCCAAGGAAACGCACTTATCTGCCGCTGGGGCGCACCTCGGCGCTCTCAGCCATCCAGTGGGCGGGCGGGCCGCTGGATGTTGTCTGCCGGGCTCGGTTCAGCCTGCTGGGATCGGGTCCGCGGTGCCGGTTACCTGGACGCGCTCGTCGTCGGCGGCGAGGTCGACGAGCAGGCGGCTTGGGCGCCCCATGTCTGCGCCTTGCAGGATCGTGACGCGGGCCGGGACGTCGACCAGGGCGAGGGAGCGCAGGTATCCGCCGAAGGCGGCGGCCGCGGCCCCGGTGGCGGGGTCTTCGACCACGCCGCCGGGAGGGAAGGGGTCGCGGGCGTGAAAGAGCGCCGGGCTTTCGGCCCACACCAGGTGCACGGTGGTCCAGCCTTGCCCGGCCATCAGCTTCTCAAGGGCTGGGTAGTCGTAGTCCAGGGCGGCCAGGCGGGCCCGGCCGCGCACGGCGAGGATCAGGTGGTCGTTGCCGGCGTAGGCGACGTGAGCGGGATAACGCGGGTCGAGGTCCTCGGCCGCCCAGCGCAGCGCGGTCAGCGTCGCGTCCAGTTCCGCGGTCTGCGCAGGGCGGGTGCGGGTGCGAACGCTGGTCAGCGTCGCGGTCAACCCTGCTGGGTCTGCGCTGGTCCGGACGGCGACCCGGCCGGCGAGGGTGTCGAAGTGCAGGAGGCCCGGGCCGTCGCGTTCGGCGATCGCGACCGCGGTCGCGATTGTGGCGTGACCGCAGAAAGCCACCTCCGACTTGGGGCTGAAGTACCGGATCCGGTACTGCCCGTCGCCGCCTGCCGCCTCGATGAAGGCTGTCTCGGAATAGCCGACCCGGGCAGCCATCGCGAGGCGCGCGGCGTCGTCCAGGCCTGCGGCGTCCAGCACCACCCCGGCGGGGTTGCCGCCCCTGCCGTGGTCGGTGAACGCCGCATAGCGCAGCACGGCTGAACTGGGAACCGCCCGGGGCGGTGGAGTCGTGTCGTCGATCCTGGTCATCGGTACCTCCACCGACCAGGATGGTGCGAGCGATCCATCGTGTCCAACGATGATGGATGATAGCCGCCATCGGGAATCGGAAAGGGCCAAGGGATGGATACCGAGCTGCTGCGGACGTTCGTCGCTGTCGCGCGTACCCGCAGCTTCACCGCAGCGGCGCGGGAGCTGGGCTATGTCCAGTCCACGGTCACCGGGCACGTCCAGACTCTCGAGCGGTGCCTGGGCGGGCGCCTGCTCGACCGGCTTCCGGCCGGCGCGGTCCTCACCGACGCCGGCGAGCGCCTCATGCCATACGCCGAGCAGTTGCTGGACCTGGAATCCCGGATGTGCGCCGAAGTCCCCGCCGGCGCTGGCCGTCTCGCCCGGGCGGTACGGCTGACCGCACCGGAGTCATTGTGCGCCTACCGGCTGCCTGCTCTCGTCACCGCGCTACGTGCTGAGGCGCCAGACGTGCGGTTGTCCCTTATTCCTGGCGGCACCGCCGCCGCTCTCGACGCGGTCCGGAGTGCAGCTACTGATCTTGCCCTGCTGCTCGAGCCGACGCTGGCCGCCAGCGACGTGCTCCTCGAACCGATCGGCGCCGAGGACCTGGTGCTGCTTGCGGCACCAACTGCGGCCGGCGCTCAGCGGTCCTGGACCTGGGCAGACCTGGCCGCAGGGGATGCCCTGCTGCTGGAGGAGGGCTGCAGCTACAGCGACGACGCGGCCCGCCGCATGCTCGCCGCCGGGCAGCCGGCTACCCGCCGCACCCGCTTCGGCAGCATCGAGGCCACTAAGCAGTGTGTCGCAGCTGGACTCGGCTGGACCGTGCTGCCCGCCGCCGCCGCCACCCCGGAGCTCCGAGAGCGAACCCTCGTCGCCCTGTCCGGACCGCCGCTGGCCGACTGCACCGTCTACCTCGCCACCCATCCAAAACGTTCCCTCGCGGCCGCGGCCCAGCTCGTGCGCGACCGTCTCCGCACGCTCTGGGCAGCCGCCGCGTAGCCGATCATCTGTCGGGACTGCCCCGGCCCAGTCCGCCGCGGTGCGTGGCCAGCTGCCAGCTGCGGCTCAGCAAGCAGAGTCTTGCAATCGCCAGCAGGCGAGAATAGGGGATCGCCGTGGACACAGCCAACGGTCGATCGCCCGGCGAACTCAGAGCATCCCGAACGGGCTGACCGGTGCGCGACCTGTCGCCCGCTGCCACCATGGTGCTGCCGCACCGAATCGGCAGGGATGCGCCGGGATGAATGGCTAAGATTGGCCGCTGATCTCCGCAGCGCCGCGGCCACGCCTCAAGATGGCGAGTGAACATGTCGGCGAGTGCATGAGCAATTGTCAAGACCTGTGGATGGGAGCCGCACCGACCCAGCGGTGATAGGCGTCTACGTCGACGTTGCTGCCGCACACGATGGTGATTACGTGCCGGCCGGCGAAGCGGTCACGGTCTTCGAGGATCGCCGCGATGCCGAGCGCGGCCGACGGTTCGACGACGAGGCCAGCGTGGTCGAGGAGCATCCGCATGCCGGCGATGATCGACGCCTCCTGGACCAGGACGGCGTCGTCAGCGACCAGGAGGAGGTCGTCCAGGACGGCCGGGATGGGACGCCGGCCGGCGACGCCGTCAGCGATGGTGTCGGCCGGGCCGGTGGTGACGACGCGCCGTTGGCGCCACGAGTGTGTCATCGCCGGTGCGCCCAGCGGCTGGATGCAGATCACCTCGACTTCGGGCGCCCAGGCCTTCACCACATGACCCACACCGGTGGCCAGCGCCCCGCCGCCGAGAGCAATCAGGACGGCGTCGAACGACCCCGCGGTGTCCACCAGTTCCAGGCCGATGGTCGCCGCGCCCTCGCAGGTCTCGATGTCCAGGCTGTCTTCGACCAGCCGGAGCAGGCTCGCGACGACCTCGGTGCCGCGGGCCTTGAAGCTGCGGACCGGGTTCGCCGTTTCGAGCTTGATGCTCACCGTGCACCCGAGGCCGGGCTCCAGCGCCTCGCAGCGGTACAGCGGAGTGTCGAGAAAAATCGGGTCGATCACCCGGCGAGCCGCCCGGATCCGGGCAGTGTCGAGGCGCGTCTCCTGCACGGCACAGCAGCGTAGCGCCGCCGGCGCTGTTCCATCTGGGTGAACGCCCGGCGCCGGCGCGGACGAGCGCGACGAGTTCGGGTGCGCTGGCCGCGCGCCAGCGGTCTTGGGCGGCCTGGATGAGCTTGAATGCTCGGTGGGACGTGCAGCGTGCAGGGCAGCGCCGTAACCGATGTCAACGCCGAGCGGCTGGAGTCGTGGGGGTACGGAGTGTCTCACTACGTGCGCTTGCCTGACGGGTTGGAGTCGTTCCCGGCGAGCTGGCAATCCGCCAAGACCACCGCAGTGTCGGCCGCGGAGGCACGGGCCGCCTGGGACGACGTCGCCGGCCAGGTCCGGGCACAACACCTCGACCTTGCGGTGTTCTTCACCGAGCCGACGATTATCCCCGGGCAGGCTGTTGTGGCTGGGTGTGAGCGCGAAGGCTGCTCGGATGGACCGTCGCGAGATGATCGTCGATGCTAGCCGCGCCCGGTCGCGGTTCGGGAAGAGGATCAAGATGCGCTCGATCCAGCAGGACCCGCGGCACCACATCGGGCGATCCCCTGTGTCGCTGGTGCGGTCGGCCGAGACCTGTTCATGAGGAGTCTCGGAAGCGGCACTCCAGCGGAACTGGATCTCATGCCTTCGACGGTGCTTGTCCAGCCACTGTCTCGGGGGGGAAACGGCGCTCCGAATCGGCAAACTTGGCGGCTGCGGCGACGGCGAGGTCGATGCCGAGGACATCGGCAAGGCGGATGAGATAGAGGAGCACATCGGCCATTTCCTCGCCGACGCGAGCCCTCAAAGGGTCACGGCCGGCGAGGATCTGGGCTTCCTCGGCTGGTAGCCACTGGAAGAGCTCGCTCAGTTCGCCGACTTCTCCAACGAGAGCGAGCAGCAATGACTTGGGATCGTGGAACTGACCCCAGTCCCGATCTTCGGTGAATTGCCGCATGCGGTCCCGGAGGGCCTGGAGTTCGGACACGCTCGGATCATCCCACGGGTAACCCACCGACCCGATCCGCCCGGCCGGTAGTGTTCTTCCATTGCGGCCCGACGGGCTTTCGCGTCATCCGCCTGAAGTGCGGCTGATCCGGACACGCCCCCACCCGCGCGATGCAGCGCGTGATGCGTGGGGGCCCGGTTCATGGCTTTCGTCCGGCGTTCGGCCGCAGGTCTGGCCGCGCTTGCCCACAGCGGAAGTGTCGCCGAGTTCATGCTTGAGCAAATGCTCTACCAGTACGGCATCCGGCCTTCCCCGGGTGAGACTCGCTCCTGGGACCGCAGCCTTCCCGTGCTGGCACAGGACTTGGCGGATGCCGGGTTAAGCGGCGTTGAGGTCCTGCTGGAGTACCGGCTTCCGCTAACCAGCCGGCGGGTCGACGCGATCCTGGCCGGCCGCCATCCTGCTCGCGGCACACCCTCGTACGTGATCGTGGAACTCAAACAATGGAGCGGCGCGGAGCTATACGAGGACGACCCCACAATGGTCCTGATCGACGGATATGGCCATCGCCCGCGGCTGCATCCGCTCGACCAGGTTCACGGGTACTGCGAGTATCTCGTCGATTACCTTCCCGCGCTGCAGGACGGGGCGACAGTTTCCGGGGTGGCCTATCTGCACAATGCCACGGAACAGGGCGTCGCGCAGTTGCGTGAGCATGCCGAGAGCCAGCAGGCACTGTTGTTCACGGGGGAACGGCGGGCGGAGTTCATCGACTTTCTCCGCGCCCACCTGGCCGCCAACGCCGAGGGTGCGCCGTACGCGGACCTGCTGCTTGGCTCACACGTCGCCCCTAGCCGGCAGTTGCTGACGGTGGCAGCCGCGGAGATCCGCGAGCGGGAACAGTTCGTCCTGCTCGATGAGCAGAGACTGGCTTTCAACCTGGTCACGCACGCCACCGAATCCGCCCGAGCAGGCGACTCCAAGACCGTCGTGATCGTGACCGGTGGCCCAGGCAGCGGCAAGAGCGTCATCGCGCTGTCACTGCTCGGAGAGCTTGCCCGCCGAGGCAGGACCGTTGTGCACGCGACGGGCTCCCGGTCCTTCACCCAGACACTGCGGAAGGTAGTCGGCAAAGGATCCACACGGACCCAGAGCCTGTTCAAGTACTTCAATCAGTTCATCGACGCGGAAAGAAACGGCTTGGACGTCCTCATTCTCGACGAGGCCCACCGCATTAGGGAAACCTCGGCGGATCGGTACACCCGAGCCAAGTTCCGCACCGGCCGGCCGCAGATCGACGAACTCATCGCCGCCGCCCGGGTACCGGTGTTCTTGCTCGACGAGAACCAAGTCGTGCGTCCGGGCGAGCTAGGAACAGTCGCCGACATCGAGACGCACGCGAGCGGTATGGGGCTCGCGGTCCAGAAGATCTCTCTGGACGCGCACTTCCGTTGCGGCGGCAGCGAAGCCTACCTGGACTGGGTCAACCGGCTACTGGGACTCACCCCGGGCGGGCCGCTTCCCTGGTGCGGCGACCCCGCGTTCGAATTACGTCTCGCGGAGACCCCGCTGGATTTCGAGCGGCAGCTCAGGACGCAGTTCGAGGCTGGCTACGGGGCGCGAATGGCGGCCGGATTTTGCTGGCCGTGGAGTGATCCACGCAAGGACGGATCGCTGGTCCCTGACGTCGTCATCGGCGGCTGGTCACGGCCCTGGAACCTAAAGGGTGACCGGGCCGTGGGCGGTGCGCCGCCCGCTTCGCTCTGGGCGAGCGACCCGGCCGGCTTCGGTCAGGTCGGATGCATCTACACCGCGCAAGGATTCGAATACGACTGGAATGGCGTCATCATCGGCCCCGACCTGGTGTGGCGGTCCGGCCGCTGGGTTGCGGTCCGTGAAGCGAACAAGGATCCCAACTTCCGTAGCCGCACCGGGGTGGCCGATCACGAATTCAACCGGCTCGTCAGGAATGTCTACAAGGTTCTGCTGACGCGTGGAATGATCGGAACGGTCATCTACTCAGCCGACAGCCAAACACGCACCTTCCTTCGATCGCTCATCGACTGAGGCTCACGTGAACCTCCTCAGGAGGGTCTGCGCCGAGCAGCACATCGCGGGCGGCGCGGGTGAGCGCGAAGCTTGCTCCGGCGATCCGGGCGTCAGCCAGCGGGCCTTGCCGCCACCTGCGGCGGGTTCGACATAACAACGTCGGCGTTTCCAGTCGATCCACGTCACCTTCCAGCTTCGCCCGCCGAGCAGGAGCAGTCGCGGGCCTTCGGTCTTCTCGGTGAGCAGCATCGGGTCGGTGCGCCCGATCTCCCGCCGGCCCGGTGAGCACAGTGAACGGCGGCGGGGCTGTGAACACTGCCGTCATGCCCATGAAATGCCGGCGCCCGAACCGCAGCTCAGCTTCAGGACCGATGAACAGCAGTTCCCCGTCCCGGTCGATAAACCCTTGCTCGACCAGGTAGCTCAGGATGGGCCCGGCGCTGCGGTCGAACGGAGCAAGGCCATTCCATTGTCAGCGGACCTGTCGTATCCGCCCGCTGGTTCCCCAGGCTTGGTCGGCCGTCCAGACGTCGGCATCCAGTCGGTCGCCGAGTGCCATGCACAGCCGATCGGCGAGGGATAGTCCTTCTCCCGGTGCCCATCTCCGGGCCGCCCATTCAGCATCGGTGACCGTCACGGCCTCGACCTGGACGCCATAGCTGACCAGCAGCGATCGGGACAGGTCCCAGTTCCGGCCATGCGCGCGTATCTTCTGTGCGACCTCCGACCAGTTGGCAGCGCCACAGGCGCCGCCGTCCTGGAGCGCCTGTTCGACTTGAGCTGCCCCCTGCTCGCCCTGCACGAAGGTGAGCAGCGCAGATGCATCGAAGACGTTCACGCCGCGTCTTCGGCGGCGGCCTCCGCACGGCGCTCGGAGAGGAGTTCACCCACCAGATCCAGGCCAGCGAGATCTGCCCGCACGAGTTCCCGGAGCTGCGGACGGGTCAGGAGCACCAGTCCCGTCGGAGTCTCCAGCAGGATGAGCGCGGTGCCCTCCGCAAGCCCTGCCCGCTCCCTCAGGTCGGCGGGGATAACCAGCCGCCCCCGGTCGCCCATGACGACCTGATACGTCCCACTCATGTGGTCACAGTACCACTCGCAGGTCGAACGTGGGAAAGAGATCCATCTTGATGTACCCGGGCGGCCGCAGCTACGGGTTCATCGCACTGCTTTCTTGGCCCGTGACCTGCGTAGACGCACCGGCAGCGGGTCACCTTCAAACGAAGATCGCGGTTCGCATAGTGATGCGTCCGGCCCACCAGGTCAGCCAGCCCGGCGGGGCTGTTTCACCTCAGGGCAGCGACGGCCACGCTTGCGGCAGTCCACCGCGCAGCCGTTAAGGTGCCGATGCTTTCTGCAGCTCGGCGGGCAGGGCCGGCGGTGGCGGCCGGAGGTACGCGCGGCCGGAGGTACACGCGGCCGGGTCGCCGCAGCCGTGCCGGTACCGGGCCCGCTTGAGGGCCCGCTTGAGTAATCGCGATCAAGGTATCGGCGTCCCCGGGCAGGCCGATGGGGCGCGCTTGAACCTAACTCGTGCCGATGAGCGTTACTGGCAGGACGTCGGTCGCGGCTGTCACGCCGGCCGGGCGCCCGTGCCGGCGGCGGCTGGCGCACGACCAGATGTGCGTGAGACTGGGTGGCGGACGTCGGCGGCATCGGCGGCGGCCAGGTCCCGGCACGAGGGGGAGGTCGACGGTGACGGTCAGGGACTCCACGCCAGCTGCGCCAGCGCTATCGCCGGCGGCGGACACGTTCTATGATGCCCGGCGCGATGTCTGGTACACAAAGCCGGTCCTGCGCGGCTGGCTGCACCTGCTGTGGTTCGAGGCGTCGCTGGTGGGCGGCACCCTGCTGCTGGCCCGCGCGCACGGAGTCACGCGGATCGCGGCGACCGCGATCTACGCGGCCAGCGTGAGCGCATTGTTCGGGATCAGCGCGCTGTATCACCGCGGGAACTGGACCGCTGGGTGGCGCCGGCGCCTGCAGCGCCTGGACCATGCGATGATCTTCTTCCTCATCGCCGGCACGGCAACTCCCGCCTTCCTGCTCGCTGCGCGCGGCTCCTTCGGGCTGGTCTGCCTGATCGTGCTGTGGGCACTGACCCTCGCGGCGGCCGCGATCCACCTGGCGTGGATGAGCGCACCCGAACTGCTGGTCGGCGCGACATTCGTCGGGCTGGGCTGGGTCGCCGGCCTTGCGCTGCCGGGGGTGTGGCTCCATGCCGGTGCCGCGCCGGGAGCGCTGATGCTCGCGGGTGGCCTGCTCTACACGGCCGGGGCGATTTTCTACCATCGTCGCCGGCCCGACCCCTACCCGTCGGTGTTCGGCTACCACGAGGTCTTCCACGCCTGCGTCTGCGCCGCCGCGGCCTGCCAGTATGCCGCGATAGCACTGTTCATCACCTGAACCAGGCCGGAAGGGGGCCGGGGCAGTACCGGGCATCTGAGCGGCAGTTCCTTAACCCTAGTTGCCCGCGTGCCAGCTACAGAACATGCTTACGCCGCGGTTGAGTGATGAAACCACCCGCCCGCGTTGGTCAATGTTGACCGAATCAACCTATGGCTGGCCCATGCGGCTGTGGCAGCTTGACCAGCCGTGTTACCCGGCCCGACGCGCGCAGCCCGGATGGTTGGGTCCGTGCTTGCGTGCGTGCCACCTCGCGTCAGCCGTTCAGGATCATTTTTCTTAACGGCTGCGCGGGTGTGACACGGCCGGAGCAGGTGGCAAAGTCCCGGCGCAAAGGGAGCGTGGCTGGCCGGGCATGGCCTTGGCTGCCGCCGCCTGACGGGCCGCCACCAGCCAGGCGCCCGGTCCGCGGTTTCGACCAGATCTGTGCGCGCGCTCAAGCCGTGGGACCGACCGGCGGATGAGGGTACATTCGCTGTAATGCGAAGTATGTGGTGACCGCGCGATCGATGATCTTGGTTTCGGCTGGTCATCGCGGATGATGGTGTCGTGACTGTGGACTTCCGGACGGCGGGTTTGACAATGGCGGAGCGCGCAGTCGTGTCGCGAGTGATCAGATGCGACTTCTGCTGATCGGCGCTCCCGGCGCCGGAAAGGGAACACAGGCCGAGCGGCTCGCCGCACGGTTCGGCATCGCGCACATCTCCAGCGGCGCCCTGCTGCGCCAGCACGTCAGGGACCAGACCTCGCTGGGGCTGATGGTGAAGTCCTACGTCGACAGCGGCGACTTGGTCCCGGACGGGGTTGTCATGGACATGCTGCGCAAACCCGTCGTGGCCGCGGCCAGTGGCTATGTCCTCGACGGATTCCCGCGGACCGTCGAACAGGCGAAGGCGTCCTACGCCGTGGTCCGGCCGCTCGGGGCTGAGGTGCAGGCCGCGATTCACCTTCACGTCCCCCGCGAGGAACTGGTTCGGCGGCTGCTGGCCCGCGGCCGAGGCTCAGACGACTCCGAGGCTGTGATCGAGCACCGTTTGCACGTGTACCAGGAAAAGACGGTGCCACTGCTTCGGTACTACGCAGGCAGGGAATGGATGTTTACCGTCGACGGCGCCCGGCCGGTGGATGCCGTCCACGAGGACATCGTGAGGCGCATCCAGAAGCTGGCCGCCTTCACCGCGTCGACCTGAAGGAGGCTCTGCTCGATCCAGTGCGCGGCGGGCGTAACAATCCACGGCCGGTCACGGTGCGCAACGGGTTTACGCGGCTGCTGCGCTACTGGCGGTTCGCGGCGGCGGGGATCGCCCCGGTCGGCGCGGGTGATATCCCCGGCCGCGGCGTCGGTACGCGCGGGCTCAATCTTGGTTGGCGGCTGGCTGGGCGTCCTGGGCGTCGATGACCGCGATCGCGGCCATGTTGGCGATGTCGGTCACTTCGGCGCCGCGGCTCAGCACGTGCACCGGTTTGTTCATGCCGACCAGGATCGGCCCGATCGCAACGGCTCCGCCGAGTTGCTGCAGCAGCTTGTACGCCACGTTCGCCGCTTCGAGGCTCGGGAAGACCAGCACGTTGGCCTCGCCCGCCAGGTCCGAGAATGGGTAGTCGTCCGCACGGAGCGCGGGCGACAGCGCGACGTCGGCCATCATTTCGCCGTCGGCCATCAGCTCGGGGTGCCGCGATTTCACCAGTTTGGCGGCGGCGGCCATCTTCGCCGAACGGGGGTGGCTGGTGGAGCCGAAGTTGGAGAAGGACAGCAGCGCCACCCGTGGTTCGAGCCCGAAGCTGCGGGCCCGCTCGGCGGCCATGACGGCGATGCCGGCCAGTTCCTCGGCCGTGGGATCGAAGTTCACCGTGGGGTCGGTGAGGACGACGGCACGCCCGTCGCCGGTGATCATCACGTACAGCCCGGCCACCCGCGCGACGCCGGGCGCCGGCCCGATCACCTCCAGCGCCGGCCGGATGACATCGGGGTAGTGGTAGGTCAGGCCGGCGACGAAGGCGTCGGCGTCGCCTGCCTGCACCATCATGGCGCCGAAGTAGTTCGGCTGGCGGAGCAGCGCAGACGCCTCGCGCAGTGTGATTCCCTTCCGTTGCCGCCGTGCATGCAGCGCCGCGGCGTAAGCGCCGGCCCGCCCGGATGCCGCCGGGCCGGCGATCTCGATCGGGGCGGTGACCCCTAGCTCGTTCATCGCTGAGCGGATGACGTCTTCGCGCCCAAGCAGGATCGGCACCCCGATGTGTTCCCGCTGGATCCTGGCTGCCGCGAGGATGATCTTGCGCTCCTCGCCCTCGGGGAACACCACGCGCTTGGGCGCGGTCTGCGC
Organism: uncultured Actinomycetota bacterium; assembly: GCA_963851085.1. Classification (GTDB taxonomy): domain Bacteria; phylum Actinomycetota; class Actinomycetes; order Streptosporangiales; family Streptosporangiaceae; genus DATFVJ01. The sequence goes on from CAWKNX010000003.1 coordinate 148,697, forward strand.
CTTGTGGGCCACAACGCTCATGACCTCCCGGCCCCGGGTCAGCCGGTTCGCCAGCTGCTCGGTGTAGACGGCGAGGTCGACAGGGTTGCGCGCGGCGCCCGACGCCATCGCGGCCGCGGCCACCGCCGGCGCAACCCGAAGCGGCACCCGCGGGTCCAGCGGCTTGGGGATGAGGTACTCCGGGCCGAACGCCAGGCGGTCGGCGCCGTACGCGCGCAGCACCGAGTCGGGCACGTCTTCCTTGGTCAGGCCGGCGAGTGCCCGCGCGGCGGCGGCCATCATGGGCTCGTCGATCGCCCGGGCCCGCACATCGAGCGCACCGCGGAAGATGAACGGAAAGCCGAGCACGTTGTTGACCTGGTTCGGGTAGTCCGACCGCCCGGTCGCCATCAGCACGTCGCCGCGGGCCGCCCGGGCCTCGGGGTAGCTGATCTCGGGATCGGGGTTGGCCAGCGCGAAGACGATCGGCGCATCGGCCATCGACAAGACCATGTCCGCCGTCACCGTGCCGCCGGCCGACACCCCGAGGAAGACGTCGGCACCGTCCATGGCCTCGGCCAGAGTGCGCGCCGGGTGGCCGGTGGCGAAGCGCGCCTTGTAGGGGTTCATCCCCTCGGTGCGGCCACGGTAGACAACGCCCCTGGTGTCGGCGAGCACGATGTTCTCCCGCCGCATCCCCAAGGTGACGAAGAACTCGCAGCAGGCGATCGCCGCCGCCCCGGCGCCGCTGACCGCCATCCGGGCCTCGCCGATGTCCCTGCCGGTGAGCTCGAGCGCGTTGAGCAACGCGGCGCCGCTGATGACCGCCGTCCCGTGCTGATCGTCGTGGAAGACCGGGATGTCCATCGCCGCGGACAGCCGCTCCTCGATCTCGAAGCACTGCGGCGCGGCGATGTCCTCGAGGTTGATGCCGCCGAAGGTCGGCTCGAGTGCCTTGACGATCCGCACCACGTCGTCCGGGCCGGCGGCGTCGAGCTCGATGTCGAACACGTCGACGTCGGCGAACCGCTTGAACAGCAGCGCTTTGCCCTCCATCACCGGCTTGCCGGCCAGCGGCCCGACGTTGCCCAGGCCCAGGACCGCGGTGCCGTTGGTGACCACGGCCACCAGATTCCCGCGGGCGGTGTAGCGGAACACCTCCAGCGGGTCCCGCTCGATGTCCCGCACCGGGACAGCCACCCCCGGGGTATAGGCCAGGGCGAGGTCGTGCTGGGTCACGCACGGCTTGGTGATCGCCACCGCGATCTTCCCGGGCCGCCCGGCCGAATGGTACTCGCGGGCTTCCTCTTCCAGCATGGCAACCTCACCCCATCATCGATGGACGCCCGCCGCACCTGCAGCGCGCCGTCCTTCCTCTATAAGGGCCGGGAGCCCACTCCCGGTAGAGCCACAGGACCGATCCTGCGCACAGCGGGCCGGCACACCGGCGCGACACCACCCGGCCATCAGCAGTCCCCGCGCGGCTCGGGCGCTCCGCCCCCGCCCTCCGTAACCCGGCACGGCATCATGCCACAGCGTGCCATCTGCTGACCCCGGTCGCACCACCGGCACGAGGGCCGGAACCGGGACCGGGCCAGTCGGCCGTCTCCGGATTCCTGGTGCCCGCTGGTTACGGACCTTCGGCTCTTTCCGCGCCGGCCGGGCGGTGGCAACCATGATGGTATGACCGCTATCGCGATCAGCTACGAGTCGCTGCTCAAGGTACGCAAGGGTGCGGTGGACATCGTGGATGTCCCCGAGTTCGGGTTCGTGGCGGTGACCGGGACCGGTGAGCCCGGCGGCGCCGAGTTCACCGAGGCGGTGCAGGCGCTGTACAGCGTGAGCTACGGCGCGCACTTCCGGCTGAAGAGGCTCACCGGCGAGGCGCCGCGGGTCATGCCGCTGGAAGGGCTGTGGTGGGTGGACGACCCGGCCCAGCAGGACATCGTCGCCGCGGTGGCGCGGGGCGAGGTCACCATGGCCGGCAGCGATCGCGGCAGCTGGCGGTGGCAGGCGCTGATCATGCAGCCGGACCCGATCGACGCGGAGCTGATCGCCGCCGCCACGGCGGAAGCGGCCGGCAAGAAGGACCTGCCCGGCCTGGCCCGCCTGGAGTACATCCGGTGGGCGGAGGGCCGGTGCGCTCAGCTGCTGCACATCGGGCCGTACGCCGCCGAAGCGCCGTCGATCGCGGCACTGCACGAGGCCATCGCGGAAGCAGGCTACCGCCCCCGCGGCCGCCACCACGAGATCTACCTGGGCGACCCGCGCCGCAGCGCGCCGGAGAAGCTGCGGACGATCATCCGGCATCCCGTCGAGCCGGTGTGAGGCCTGGCATGACCAGGATCACCGGCGAGATCGTCATCGACGCACCAGCGGACGTGGTCTTCGACTTCGTCGCCGACCAGCGGAACGAGCCGGCCTACAACCCGCACATGGTGCGATCCGCGAAGGTCACGCCGGGGCCGGTCGGGAAGGGCACCCAGTTCCGCTCGGCGGTCAGGTCCCGGGGCCGGCTCGCCGAGATGGCCATCGAGTACACCGGCTTCCAGCGGCCATCCCGGCTGGCCTCGACCACGAGGATGGCTCAGGCCGAGTTCAGCGGGACGCTCACGTTCGAGCCGGCTGGCGCTGGCACGCGGCTGCGGTGGTCATGGGACGCCCGGTTCACCTGGCCGCTGCGGCTGCTGGCACCGGTCCTCGCCCGGGTGGGCGGACGGCAGGAACGAGCGACGTGGGCAGGGCTCAAGCGGTACCTGGAGTCCTCGCAGCACGCGGCGGGCTCCGGAGCCGGGGAGCAGCCCGGCCCCGCACCCGCCGCGGCTGCGGACGGGGACGGCAGCCAGCCGCCCGGCCAGGGCCGGGCGGGCGCGGCGCTGCTGGCCGCGAGCGTGGCCGGGGCGGCGCTCGCGCCGCTTGCGCTGCGGCGGCTCGGCCGCGGCGGCAGCCTGCTGGTGGCAGCCGGCTGCGGGGCGCTGTTCGCCCGGGACGCCCAGATGACGCTGACCGGCGCGCCCGCCCGGCTCCGCCCGCTGCCCCGGCTCCTGCTCCGCACCGAGGTGCCGGTGTCCGGCAGCGCCGCCGGGGCCGCACTGCTGGCCTGCTGGCAGCAGCGGCCGGGCGTGGCCCGGGTGGCCGCGGCAGCCGCCGCGGCGACGTTCGCCGTCCACGCCGTTCGCGAGGCCATCTACCTCAGCCCGGGTCACGGCAGCGAGGAACCGGCCGCCCAGTAGAGTTCGGCGGCATGGGACGGCTGGACGGCCCGCTGGAGAGCACACCGGTTGCTGAGCAACTGGAGTGAGACACCATGGTGGATCCGGGCCTGGGTAACCAGGGCCTTGTAGATCTCACGGGCGATGTACCGCTTGAGGCAGCGCATGATCTCTTTCCTGGTCTTGCCCTCGGCGGTGCGCCGGGCCGCGTAGGCCTGGGTGCGCGGGTCGCAGGCAAGGCCGACGCCCGCCGCCTCGGCATCCGGCATCGGGCTGCAGATACGGCGCGGCGCGGCCCGGGGCGGTCACCCGCACTGCCAGACGCATCCTGTCATGCCGCATAGTGCGTTGCCCCTCGCGCCGGCGGATTGCATGGGGTCAGTGCCGTGCACTGCTCCTTCGGTACGATTTGGTCAGCGGGGGTGTGATCATCCTGCTCGACGTCAGTCGACTGTGATGACCAGCTTGCCCTTGGCCCGCCCTTCGCCCAGGTGTCGTAGTGCGTGCGGGACCTCGCTGAGTGAGAACAGCCGGTCGATGACCGGCACGATGGTGCCCGCTCGGCAAAGTTCGGCGACGGTAACCAGGTCCTGCGGGTTGGGTTGAAGGACTAGGAGGCGTATCTTCTTGCCCGCCTTGCGTCCGATCAGCGGTCCCACGAGGAGCACCTGCAGCAGCGTCGAGACGGACCCGCCGACGTAGAGGTAGCGCCCGTTCGCCGCTAGGGCGCGCCGGTAGTCGAACGCAGAACGATGCGCGGCCAGATCGAGCACGAGGTCGTACTGTTCACTGGTCCTGGTGAAGTCCGTGCGGGTGTAGTCGACGACCTGGTCCGCGCCGAGCGAGCGCACGAAATCGAGCTTGCCGGCGTTATCGACTCCGGTCACCTGGGCGCCGGCCAGCTTGGCCAGCTGCACGGCGAACATGCCCGCACCCCCGCCGGCGCCGTTGACCAGCACCTTCTGCCCGGGCTGGACGCGTCCTTTGCGCCGTATCCCCTGCAGGGCGAGGACGCCTGCCTGTGGGATGGCCGCCGCGTCCTCGAAGGACAAGCCGGCCGGCTTGGCAGCCAACGCCTGCTCCCGCGCGCACACGTACTCGGCGAAGCCGCCCATCAGGGCGAGGTTGTCACCGAAGACCTCGTCGCCGGGCCGGAACCGCGAGACAGCCGGGCCGATGGCCTCGACCCGCCCGGCGACGTCGGATCCCAAGATCCTGAAGCGTGGCCGCACGGGCCCGCCGATGCGCGCATACAATGGCTTGCCTCGCAGCGTCTCCCAGTCGGATGCGTTGACGGAGACTGCACGCACCTTGATCAGGACTTGGTCGTCGCTGGGGCGAGGCCGCTCGATGTCGTCGAGCCGCAACACCTCGGGTGGTCCGTACCGCGCGTACACAACCGCCTTCATGCCCCAGCAGTATCACCGACGGCGTCCACGCATAATGGCCGCGGCACTAGTCCAATGTGCCAGGGGCGGCGTTTCTTGATCAGACGTGCTGTCGTGAACAGACGTGCTCTCATAGCCCCGATGCGTTCGCTGTCGTTCCGTGTTGAGGACGTTCCGCAGGCGCGGGGGCGCAGTCCCGCCGATATGGGCGCCGGACCAGGCACGCCGACATGGTCGGCGCGGCCGCTCACGAGTGGGTGATCTGCGTTTGCTGGTGCCGACCGGTAAGTCCTGGTGCTGGACGGCCAGTTCGACGTGGCGCTGCGAGAAGCGGGCGGCGAGCGGCCGTCAGATCTCGCCGGGAGCGTTCGCGCCGGGCATCGGTAAGCGGCGAAACAAGCAGGTGCCACGGCGGGTGAAGTGGTATCGGCCCAGGTCACCGATTCGGTACGGCGTGAAGGCGGCCCCCAAGCTGAGCTGCGGGTGCACGGATCACAAGCCCAGCACGACCTGCCGGACCTTGCGCGACGTCGGGGCTAGTGGTTGCGTAAGAGTGTTCTACGTGGTGACCGGCTGCGGGTGGATCGGAGGAATCGATGAGCAGAGCACGAAGGATCGCAGAGATTCCGGCCGGGAGCTGGACCAAGTGGATCGTTGTGGGCTTCTGGGTGGTCGTGCTCGTCGTGGCCATCCCGCTGTCAAGCAAGCTCATGGGTGCGGAGAAGAACGACGCCAGCGCCTGGCTGCCCGCGGGCGCCGAGTCGACCAAGGTTCTCAACGTGCAGGCGCACTTCCAGTCGCCCAACATCTTCCCCGCGGTCGTTGTCTACCAGCGCGCCTCGGGTCTCACCGCCGCGGACCGGGCGAAGGCCGCCGCCGACGCCAAGAATTTCGCCGCCCTCCCCGGCGTCGGCCCAGGCCAGGTGGCAGGCCCGATCCCATCGGCCGACGGCAAGGCCATCCAGACCATCATCCAGGTCAACCTGGGCAACAACGGCTGGAACGGCGCGGCGAAGGCCGCGGACTCGATCCGCGTGATCACGGCGTTGAACGCGAACGGCCTGACCTCCCACCTCACCGGGCCGCTCGGGTACGCGGCCGACAACAGCAAGGTATTCAACGGCATCGACAGCACGCTGCTATACGCGACCCTGGCGGTCGTCATCGTGATCTTGCTGATCACGTACCGGAGCCCGGTGCTGTGGCTGCTGCCGGTGGTCTCGTCCGGAGTGGCGCTGATCACCGCCGAGGCGGTGATCTACCTGCTCGCGGCGCACGCCGGCCTGACGGTCAACGCGCAGAGCGCCGGCATCCTGTATGTGCTGGTCTTCGGCGCTAGCACGGATTATGCGCTGCTGATCGTCGCGCGCTACCGGGAGGAACTGCGCCGCCACGACCGCCGCCACGCGGCGATGGCCGAGGCGCTGCGGCGCGCGGGCCCGGCGATCATCGCGAGCGGAAGCACCGTCATCCTCGCGCTGCTGACGCTGCTCGCCGCAGATCTGCAGTCGACGAAGAGCCTGGGTCCGGTGCTTGCCATCGGCGTCGCGGTCGGCATGCTCGCCATGCTCACCCTGCTGCCGGCCCTGCTGGTGACCTTCCCCCGCGGGGTCTTCTGGCCGTACCGGCCGAGTTACGGCACGGCCGAGCCGACTGCCCGCGGGCTGTGGGCGCGGGTCGGCTGGCGCATCGCCCCGCGGCCGCGGAAGGTATGGATCACCACTGCCGTGGTGCTGGGCGTCATGGCGCTGGGGTTGACCGGCCTGAAGGCCAGTGGTCTGACCAACGCGCAATCCTTCCGCGGGCATCCCGATTCGGTGATCGGCGAAACCGTGCTCGCCCGGCACTTCCCGGCCGGCGCGGGCCAGCCCGTTGTCGTCATCGGCAATGAAAGCGCGGCCGCACTGCGGTCCGCCTTCGCCGCCACCCCGGGAATCGCCAGCGTGACGCCACCGGTGGCCCGGGCGGGCCACGTCTACCTCGAGGGAACGCTGACCTCGCCGCCGGACAGCCAGGCGGCGTACGACACGATCGACCGGGTGCGGTCCGCGGTCCACGCGGTTCCCGGTGCCGACGCCCTGGTCGGCGGCACCACAGCGATCAACCTGGACGTGGCGCGCGCATCCGCGCACGACCGCAATGTCATCATCCCGCTCATTCTCGTCGTGGTGTTCATCATCCTCGGGCTGCTGCTGCGGTCGCTGGCGGCGCCGTTGGTCCTGACCGCCACGGTGGTGCTCTCGTTCGCTGCCGCCCTCGGCTTCAGCGCCTTCTTCTTCAACCACGTGTTCGGGTTCGGCGGGGCCGACACCGCGTTCCCGCTGTTCGTGTTCGTGTTCCTGGTCGCGCTCGGCATCGACTACAACATCTTCCTGATGACGCGGGTGCGGGAGGAGGCGAACAGGCGCGACGCCCGGCGCGGCGCGCTCGTCGGGCTTGCCGCGACCGGCGGGGTGATCACCTCAGCCGGCTTCGTGCTCGCTGGCACGTTCGCCGTCCTGGCCACGATCCCGTCCACGTTCCTGACCGAACTGGGGTTCGCGGTCGCGTTCGGCGTCCTGCTCGACACGATCATCGTGCGGTCCGTGCTCGTCACGGCGCTGAACCTGGACATCGGCCGGTGGATGTGGTGGCCAAGCAGGCTGGCACACAAGCCGGACCCGGCACGGCACGAACTCAGCCAGGAGCGTGTCGCCGCCCTGACGCCGACTGACCAGATGACCGCGAGCCGGACGCCGTAGGAAGACGATCATTATGCCTAACGGCTCCGCGGGCTAACCTCGCCAGCGTTAGGCAGGCAGCGGTTCACCGCCGCAGCGAGTGTCTTACATATCGCGACGCCTGCGACCGCCGCGATCACGTAAGTGAAGCTCTTGTAATGGCCCGTTGGCAGCCCGGACAGGTCGGGCTCCGCGCCAGGCGCCGATGCCGGCGACGCCGTCCTGGTAGCCGGGCCGGGTGAACAGGCGGCTGAAGCCGCCACCCGAGCCCTGGAACTGCGTTCCCGGGGTGCCGTAGGGCAGGCACCACGCGGTCTCGCCAGTGTATGCGCCCGTCTTGTGGCTGGCAGTGAGGCTGGTGCCGCCGACCGCGAGCACCAGCGGGTCCGAGGCCGGCAGGCTGACCTCCGTGACCGGGGGGAAGCTGCCGCCGGTCAGGCCCTCGATCACATGGCACGGCTCGCCGGCCGCTCCGACGTCGCCCGAGGCGGCGACCACCGTGACGTGATGGACGGCGGCAGCTTGCAGCGCCGAGTTCAGCTGGCCGACCTCGGCGCGGGTGTCGCAATGCTCTCCTCCGGCCTGGCCGGCGGCGCTGATCGAGATGACGCTGCCCTGGGAGAGGCCGAGCCGGATCGCGGCAACGGCGGCAGCGACCGCGTTCGGCGGGTTGTCCAGGGCCGTCGGCTTGAGCAGCACCACGGTGATCGCAGCGCCGGGAGCCACAGCGTGGGCCATCGCGGCGTCCAGTACCTCCTCCCCGTTGGCCAGCCAGGGGGAGGCTGCCGGGGCGAGGCTGGTCACAACGCTCAGCGGGGCGGCGGGCAGGCCGAAGAGCTGATCGAATCGCGCCAGATCCTGGCGGAGGTCGCTCACCTCGGGCGGGGAGGGCCGCTGATAGCCGAGCTCGGGCAGCACGACGGTCTCGCCGTGGCCGTTGATCCCGTGATCCAGCAGCGGCTTGATCCCGTAGGCCACCTGGAGTTGACGCGGCGTGTAACAGGTCGTCACCGAATCGCAGTCCGCGGTCCAGCCGAAGGGCGGATTGGGTGTCGCCGGTCCGGCGGCGGGGTGGGCGGCCGGGTTGCACCCGCCGGCCGCGACCAGCATTCCGGTCACGGCCACGCCCGCGGCTGCGACCCCCAGCCTAGGGTGTCGCGCGACACCCGGCCGTGCGGGCACGCTGAACCTGATCATGTCGGTTCCGGTACTCACTCGGGGGCGGAGCGGCGGCTAGAGTCACGGGCGCCGAGGACCGTAACGGCCACGATCCCGGCCGCGAACACGCCGCCAGCGCAGAGTGCCCCGCCGAGGTCGTGCGGCGGCCGGGCGGGCCAGATCCACGGCGTGGTCCAGCCCGCCGCGAGCGCGCCCTCGGTGACCAGCAGGTAGGCCATCGGGCCGGCCCACCCGAACGCGCCGCCCGCCGCGGCCGCGGCCAGCAGGCCGGTGCCGGTCATGCCGGCCAGGTTGCGGAGCATGGCCAGGGTGCCGCCCGGCAGGTACCCGCCGGTGGCCCCGGCGGCCAGCGCGCCGGCCGCGGCCGCGGTGAGCAGCACCGCGGCGCCCATCCGCAGCCAGGGGAGCCATCGGCCGGTGGCGCGTTCCGGCTCGCCGAACGGCCCATAGGTCGTGACCGCGATGACGGCGGCGGCCCCGGTCTCGATCACCAGCGGCACCACCTGCTGGGCGGCTGGGCCGCCGGCGATGTTCCAGTGCCAGTGCAGCGCGGCCCACAGTAGCGCGCCCAGCCCCGCCAGGAGCCCGAGGGCGGCCGGGACCCGGCGGCTTACCAGGTACAGGCCCGCCAGCCGCAGCCAGGCGGGCGCCACCCGTGCCGCCGGGGCCTGCGCTGCTCCCGGCAGTGATCCGCGTACCCCGGCGGTGGTCATGGCAGCTGCGCCAGGGTGAGCTGGCCGACCCGCAGCGCGGCCAGGTGGGCGGCGAGCCAGGCGTGCCGGGCGGTGGTCGGCAGCGCGGCAAACCGACTGGCAGCGGCATAGATTGGCCCGCTCGCTGGCCCCGGCCCAGACCCCGACACGTGCCCGGGCGCCGGCCCCAGCAGCCCGGCAACGGCCAGCGCCTTGGGCTGCGCGGCGAACGGCACGCCAGCGCCCTGCAGCAGGGCCGCCTGAACCGCCTGCTGCGCCGAAGTGCCGGCACCGGTGCCCGCGCCCACGAACGCATGCACGAACAGCACCCGCAGCTGGTCAGCGAACTGTGGCGCGGTCTCGCGGCCGTCCGTAAAGCCGACCGAGCCCGGCAGCGTGCTCAGCGCGTCGAGCACCATGCGGAGCACTGGCGGCCGCCCGCTGATCGTCATCGCCTGGCCGCCGCCACCCTCGCCCCTCGAGTAGCTCCCGGCCACCTGGGTGACGCGGGCCGGCGCGCCCGGCAGGCCGGCCATCTCGGCGAGCACCGGACGCAGCGCGGCCGTCACGTCCGGCAGGTAGCGGCGATAAGCCGGGTTCAGGCACACCGGAACCCCGGCGGCGCGGCCGCAGACCGGGGTGTAGCGGATCGGCCGGTCATTGGCCGCGTCGTGCAGCGCGGGGATGACCATGCCATGCGGCCCCAGCCGGGCGGTATCGGCGAGGCCAGCGGCGGTCCCGGCCGCCGCCACCCCGGCCAGCGTGACCACCACGGCGGCCCGCCGCAGTGATGTACCGCCGACCCGGGCGGGCAGGCCGGGCAGGCCGAGTGCCGCGACCGCGATCCCGGCCAGGAACATCACCCGGGCGATCGGCAGATCCGGCAGGTAGGGGTAGAAGATCCCGGACATGGGCTGGTAGTTGCCGTTGGAGTTGGTCGGCAGGATCAGCGCCCACCCGCTGGTGTGGCTGAACCCGGTCTGCGACGACATCGCCATGGCCAGGAAGGCGCCGAATGCGGCCAGTGGCGCGGCGAACCGGCTGGGGAAGAATGCGCCAACGGCAAACCCCGCCGCGCTGAAGGCGATCACGGCCGTCGCGCCGACCGCCACCCACCACCACGGCGGCGAGCCCTGCATGCCCTGGTGTGCGTAGACCCCGAACATCACGCCCACGAAGACCAGGTAGGCCCCCACCGCCCAGATAGCGGTCGCGGCCCAGGTGGCAAGCTGGGCGGCGTAACGGGGCCGGGCGGCGGCCGTCACCAGGTCGGTCGTGCCGCGCCGGCCGTCCCGCGACCCCATCCAGGCCGCCACGCCCGCCACGAACGGCCCGAAGTCGATGATCGTGTGACCCTGGCCCATGTTCCAGAACGTGCGCCATATCCACAATGGCGGCATGGCCGTGCTGGGCCGGTAGGAGTCGAACCAGAACAGCGCGGCGATCAGCGGCAGGATCCACGGCATCGCGTTGCGGCGCAGCTCAATCCGCAGCAGCCGGGCCGCGCTCAGCGGGGCCGCGCGCCGGGCGCGCGGCCGCACCGGGGCGCCGGTCACGGCGGTCATGACCGCGCCGCCGGGATCGATCGCGCCGCCGCAAGCACCGCGCTGTAGCCGCGCTCCAGCGGCGCATCGCCCGCCGCGCCGCTGCCTTCGCCGCGGGCGGTCAGCTCGTCCGGGGTGCCGTGGAAGACGATCTTCCCGGCGTCCATCAGCGCGACCTCGGTGCACGCCGCTCCAACGTCCTCGACCAGATGCGTGGAGACGATGACGGTGGCGCGCTGGCCGAGGTCACGGAGCAGGGCACGGAACGCCACCCGCTGCTCCGGGTCCAGCCCGGCGGTCGGCTCGTCCAGCAGCAGCAGCTCCGGCTCGTTCACGATCGCCTGCGCGATCCCCACCCGCCGCAGCATCCCGCCGGACAGGGTGCGCAACTTGGCCCGGGCCCTGTCCCCCAGGCCCACGTGCTCGATAGCGGCCGCCACCGCGGCCGGCACCCGGCCCGGCGGCATGTCCTTGAGCAGCGCGAAGTACTCCACGAACTCCGCGACCGTGAAGCCCGGGTAGTAGCCCAGGTTCTGCGGCAGGTAGCCAAGCCGGCGCCGGATCTTCCGCCGCGGGCCAAAGGAGCCGGGGTCGCGGCCGAGCAGCCGCAGCCTGCCCGATGACGGCGGCAGGACCGTGGCCATCATCCGCAGCAGCGACGTCTTGCCCGCACCGTTCGGCCCCAGCAGCCCGAACACCCCAGGCCCGGCCTTCAGGCTCACCTCGTCCACCGCCCGGGTGCGACCGAACCGCCGGGTCAGGTCGGCTATCTCGACGTTCATGATGTTCCTCTCGGGATCCGGGTCGCATACAGCACGATCACGCAGCAGCAGGCGGCGAACACCAGGTAGGGAAGGGCCAGGGACGAGTCGGTGACCGCCGCAGTGAGCCGCCCGCCAGCGGCCGCGCCGGACAGTACCGTGATCACCCAGCCGGCCATGCCCGCCGCCACGCCCACGGTCGGCGACCGGGTCACTGTCGCCGCGGCCAGCGCCAGCGCGCAGACCGCGGTCATCGGCACCAGCCAGCCAAACGTGACCGCGGCCGCGGCCCCCGACGCGGCCGAGCCCGCCAGCCCGAGCACCGCGTTCAGCCCGAACACCCCAAGCGCCCGCACCAGCAGCACCATCCGGTCGCTGACCGCCATGCTGCGGGACAGCTCCCAGGCCGGGTCGATGCCCGGCCCGTAGGCATACGCGATGCCCGCCGCCGCGACCGCGGGCGCGAGCAGAGCAACATACGGCGTCCCGGTGCCCAAAGTGGCCAGCACCCCGGCGAGCAGCACCACCGCGGTGGCGATGATCCACCCGACCAGCAGCGACGGCGTAGTCACCAGCGCCCTCGCCAGGCCCGGCGAACGCAGCAGCCGGCCCGCCAGGCGCTCCAGCGTCCCCGGGCGGCGGCGCCACACCTCCGCGGCCACCCCGAGCCACACCCGGCCCAGGTCCACGTCGCCCGGCCCCGGGAGCCGCCCGGTAATGTCTTCGCTCATGTCAGGTCCGCCGGTCATTGCCCGCCTCCCTCCTGCACCGGCTCGTCGCGGCGCAGCGCCGCCCGCATCAGCTGCCGGGCCCGGTGGGCACGGCTCTTCACCGTTCCCTCCGGAATCCCCATCAGCTCAGCCACCTCGGCTACCGGCCGGTCCTCCAGGTAGAGCAGCCGCCAGACCTCGCGTTCTGGGCCTCCGGCCGGGCCCAGCGCCGCGACGGCCTGGTCCAGATCGGCCCGTGCCAGGGCGGCTTCCGCCGGATCGCTGGCATGCTGCCCGTCTGCCGCGAGCACGGCAGGCAGCACCGCGGCGGCGGGCCTGCGGCGGCGCAGCAGCAGCGCGGACTGCCGACGCGCGATCCCCCACAGCCAGCCCCCGGCCGCGCCTCCCGGCCTGGCCGGCCGGTAGTCACCGGCCCCCTGCCACACCGCCAGGAAAGTCTCCTGCAACACGTCCTCTACCTCGGCGGCGGGCAGCACCGCCCGCAGGCGGGCAGCCAGCCACGGCGCATGCCGCGAGAACAGCTCCCGCAACGCAGCGTCGTCACCGCCCGCCACCGCGGCGATCAGCTCATCGTCGTCCATCGCTTCTCTATTGCGTTCTGGCGGCAACCGGTTCACCCAAGAGGCGAGATTCTTTCGCTCTGCCCTGCAGGCTCGTCGTGCATATCGAGCCCGGCAACCCTTCGCCAGTCCAGACCGCGCCACGCGCAGGCGCATCAGGCCGCCTCACCGGCTCGTGCGGCTGGGCCTTGCCCTGCTAGCACTTCGCGGTCGAGTGAGGCGACACCCGGCTCCTCCTGGGCACTCCGCGGACCGGCTGGCCCAGGGACCCCGCGCCGGGACGTATGGCCCTGTCTCGGCCGAACCTTCGCAACGAGCGTTTGCCGCAATCAGATCCGGACTGGATAAACCAGGCGTCGAGCACCGGCGAAGGGTAACCGCGATGGTGACCGTCCTGGGGCCGGACTGTCGGGAGAACGAGAATCAAGGGGGTGGCGTGATGTCACACATCGTCAGGGATGATCCGATCTCTGTCAACAAATCGGGTGATCCGGCGAACCTTCGTCACGCGCCTGAAGCACATCACCAACGACACCTGCCATCCTTCTGGCGGCATTTCCTGCAGATGCTCGCGGCGATGATGGTAGGGATGATCGCCACCGGCGCCATCTTTGTGTCCGTCGTGGGGCTCAAGACTTGGGACCAGGTGACCCTGCAGTACCCGGCGCAGGCCTTGCTGGCGATGGCGGCCGGCATGACCATCCCGATGGTCGCCTGGATGCTGTTCCGGGGCATGGGACGCAGGAACTCCTGTGAGATGGCGGCGGCCATGGTGGTACCTGCCGTCCCGTTCCTGTGCCTGGTCTGGTTCCACGTGACCAAGAGCGCACCGTGCGGGGCGTATTGCGCATTGACGATCGTGGCGATGCTCGGGCTGATGTTCCACCGCCGGAGCCAGTACTCGCTCACCCGTGCCCCCGAAGCCGTATCCACGCGGCCATCGGAACCGGCCCATTGACCGCGGTGACCCCGACCCGGCAGCGCGGCTCAGACGGTGAGTTCCCCGGGCGGTCAGCTCGGATTGCTGGTGTCCGGAATTTACGTGGGGATGCTGCTGGGGCGAAGCCCCGTTAGCTAGTGATGAAATCCGGCTCCTGCGATGATCTCGATGGCGAGAACCACGGCGACGAGCCAGTCGACGGCGGCGCAGAACGGCGGCCACCACCGTGTGTTGGCAACGTAGTGGCGGCGCTCCTGCCAGAAGTCCTTCAGGCCATGGCCGGTGTAGCCAAGGACGAGGAGCCAGGCCGATCCGGTGACGGCCGCCGCGGCAAGCAGGACGAAGGCGCCAGTGACGGTGCTCTCGACGGCGATCACCTTGGGCCTTCCGTCTGCCACCGCGAACCCGATGTACACCGCTGCGATCATGGCTAGCAGGAGGGCCTGGACGGTTGCCTGGTCGAGCCACCGGAGGGCGAGCGGCGACGCGGCCTGGAGTGCGCCGAATGCCAATCCCCACAGGATGGGTACACGTATGGACTGCTCCCCATGCGGGGTAGGTGTGTGCGTCATGGCCGGCGCCGCCTGGCGGCGGCCGGGAGGAACGCGGCACCGGTCGCCGCTGCGAAGGTGAGGGTGAACAAGGCGGTGGGCCGCCATGGCCATGGGCGGCCAGGCCAGCCGGAGGTGGGCCGAGGGGTGGTCGGGCGCGAGGACCAGGCCGCCGGAGAGCACGACCGCTGCCCGGCCCGCGGACGCCGTGTACACCAGGAAACGCCGGCGACCGGGAGAAGACCCCATAAGGCGCGAGCGCATCGGTCCCGACCGAGCCGCGGGCACCCAGCACCACCGCCACGACGATGCGATCCGCCGGAGCTGCTGCTGCTGCTGCTGCTGCTGCTGCCGCCGCCGCCGCCGCTGGCCGCCGCTGCGCCGCGGCGTCCTGCCTTGGGCGCGGGTATGTCTGCCTCCTCGATGCGAACGCCCCGGCGGCCGCGGCGCCGGCCAGGGAAACCCCCGACAGTCCCGGGCCGCGCAGAGCGCGGCCAAGGCGGCGCAGTCCGGTGGGACGGCGGCGGGCGAGGCCGGCCGTGGTCATGACGGGGCCTGCCGCGTTTGGGCCGCGCTCATGGCCACCCCTCCGCGGCCAGGCAGCCGAGCGTGCTCCCGCGGCCGGCGGATAACCCGGCCTTCGCGCTCGGCGCCAGCTGCGGCGGTTACGGCAGGCACGCGGTAGCCCGCGCGGCGGACCCTGCGCACATCTTGACCTCGTCAGGTGAAATGCGGCTGCTCTGCATCTGTTCACCGGCGGGCGATCTGCCCGGCCAGGAACGCCGCGTCACTCCCGACCCAGCCGAGCAGCGCGGAGCCGCGGGTGTGCTGCCAGGTGAGGCCGAGCATGTACAGGCCAGGTGAGGGCGTCACGCCCCGTTGGTGCAGGACGCGTCCTTGGTCGTCCTTCACCTCGTGGATGTCGATCCACGAGTGGTCCGCCGTGAATCCGGTGGCCCACACCACGACGTCGAAGTCCGCGGCGCTGCCGTCGGCGAAGGTCACGGTCCGTCCGGCCGCGCTCGCCGCCCGGGGCCGGATCCGGATGCCGTGGCGGCGGGCGAGCCGCCGCGGCCCGGGCCCGATCACCTGATCCCGCCCGGCCAGCCGCTTTCCCAGCCGCGAGTCCGAAGTCACCTTGTCCAGCCGCAGCGCGGTCGCCCAGCTCCACACGTCGCGGCCCAGCGGCCGCTGGGGGATCGCCGGGATCCGCTGGCCGGCTGAGAGCTCCACGCGGTGAGTCGCGGAGAGTTCCTGGGCGATCTGGCATCCGGAGTTCGCGGCGCCGACGACCAGGACCTTCCCGGGCAGGACGCTCTGCGGGTGCCGGTAGTGTGCGCTGTGGATCTGGTGCACGCCGGGGCCGAGCCCGTCGGCGATCGGCGGGACGAACGGCACCTGGAAAGGCCCCGTGGCGACCACCACCTGCCGGGCCTCCAGCGCCTCGCCGCCCGCCTTGGCCACGTAGCCGCCGTCGCTTCTGGTGAGCGAGGTCACCTTCGTGTTGAGCCGGACCGGCAGCCCGGACTTTGCCGCGTAGGCCTGGAGGTAGTTCGCGACGTCGTCCTTGCCCGGGTAGGTGTCCGGCGCCGCCGGGAAAGGCAGGCCGGGCAGGTTGTCGTACCGGCCTGACGTGAACAGCTGCAGCGAATCCCATCGTGAGCGCCACGTCTCGCCGATCTCGGCGCCGGCGTCCACGATCTGGCAGGACAATCCGAGCTTCGTCAGGTGGTAGCCCATGACCAGGCCGGCCTGGCCGCCGCCGATCACCAGCACGTCCAGGGCCGGGCCCGCGGACGCGGGAGTCATCGGGCCGGCTCCGGGCGGCGGGCGACGTTGAAGCTGAACATCATGCCGCTTTGGTTGTGCTCGGCGATGTGGCAGTGTGCCATCCACAGCCCGGGGTTGGAGACGTCCAGCAGGATGTCCACGGTTTCTCCCGCGCGCAGCAGCACGGTGTCTTTCCACACCAGGTTCGGCTCCGGCTGCCCGTCGCGGGACAGGATGAGGAAGCGGCCGGCGCCGTGGATGTGGAACGGGTGGTGCATCGGGTGGTCGGAGTCCATCTCGTTGACCAGCCGGATTTTCACCCGGTCACCGACGGTGAACGACCAGCTGATGTCCCCGTTCTCCGCCCCGGTCTCCCGGTCGATGAGCTGCCAGATCATGTTGCTGGGGTCTGATGCGCGGTTGATTTCGGGCATCAGGTCCTCCCACTCCAGGCCGTCGCCGTGGTCGTGCCCGCTGTGCGCGACGCCCGGGCCGGGCCCGGCAGCTGGCGGCGGGGGAGCGTCGGAGGCCAGCAGCTTCATCCCGCACTGCGGGCAGAGTCCTGGTTCGGTGGCGGTGACGTCGCGGTGCATCGGGCAGGCGTAGGACACCGGAGCCGCCGGCGCGGCCACCAGCTTCATCCCGCACTTGGGGCAGGTTCCTGGTTCGGCGGCGGTGACCTCGGGGTGCATCGGGCAGGCGTAGGCGGACGCTGGGCTGTCGTCTGCCCCGTACAGCAAGGGCATCAAGGAGTAGAACGCGAGCACCTTGTCGGGCGGCCGCTGGATGTCGTGGCCGATCAAGTTGTGTTCGGCGCTCAGGTCGGGGTCGGTGCGCAGCACCTCGAACGACCCAGCGGCATCGCCGGGGGCGCCGTCGGTGACGGTGAAGGCGCCGAGGTCGTAGGTGTGATCGGGGGTGCGGTGCTCCAGCCGTACCTGCCCGGGGGTGTCGAACAGCACGTCAATGACGGCGCGCTCGGACGGCGCGAGCAGCACCTCGCCGGTGAACGTCTCGCGTTCGTACCGGCCGCTGTCACCGCCGACCAGCTTGGCGCGTGCGCCGCGGATGGCGAAGTTGAAGATCCGCGTGTTCGCGGTGTTCACGACATACAGGCGCACAACCTCGCCCGCCGCCGCCTGGCCGGAGAACTGGGTCTCGCCGTTGATCAGCATCACGTTGCCGTACCGGCCCATCGCGACAAACGTGGGCCCGGACCGGCTAAAGGGCGCGATGTGCCCGTCCTCGACCAGCAGGTCATCCAGCGTGAGGGTCAGCTGCCGGTCGGCGGCAGGCCAGTACGACGGGTCGGCGGGCTCGACGACGATCGTGCCGTACAGGCCCATCTCCAGGCCGACGTCTTCGCGGATGTGCGGGTGGTACCAGTACAACCCGGGGTCGGGGAACTGGAGCTGGTAGGTGAACGTCGCGCCGATCGGGATCGGCGCCTGGGTCTCGTGCGGGACCCCGTCGTAACGGTTCTCCAGCCGCAGCCCGTGCCAGTGCACGGTCGCCTCGACGTCGCCGTCGTTCCGCACCTGCACGGTGATCTGCGACCCCTGATCGACATGCAGGACCGGGCCGGGGATCGACCCGTTGTAGCCGAGCATGCGCAGCTCGGCACCGTCGATGTTCTTGCGCACCGGGCCGATCCGCAGGTCGAGCCGGCCCCCGTCGCGCAGCCGGATCACCCCCGGGCGTGCCACCTCCGGCAGACCCGCCGTCTCGGTCGTGAAGAGGTCGTCGTCGCTCGGTCTGCCCTGGTCCACCATGTCACCACGGTAAGCGGCCACCGGTGCAGGCCGGGTGCAGGCCATATGGTGATGAGGTGGAGAAAGGCTGCGGCTTGTGAACCCGCTGTGCGAGCTGGCGGTGTCGCCGCCGGGTCCTGCGCGGCCGCCGTTGGGCAGGGCCGGCGCGGTCGCCGTCGTGGAGACGTGCCGCCCAAGGGCCTGACACCTGCGGCGTTGCGCAACCGCCGGCGGCGCAGGCAGTGCTGAACGTCCCTTCCGGCGAGCCACCTGTCGCTCACGCGCGCGGCCCACCAGCCCCAGGGCCGTCATCGCTGATCACAAGCCTGGGACAACCAGTGCGCTGCCATCGATTGCGCTGCCGCACCGTCAGCCGCATAGCTGCCAGGCTGTCAGTCTCGGCGCCAGCGTCAGAGCGCACGACATGCCGACCGTCCCGTTGTCCGGGGACCTTCGGCCGTGTTGCCCGCGCGTCGACGGCATTGCCGTTGAGGCAGGACGGCAAACAGAGGCTGTCGGACGGCTATCTCGGTGGGCGGGCTTCGAATGCAGTACGGGGACGTCCGTGTGTTGCCCAGGACCGCGATCCGTTTCCGTTTCCGCAGTGGTTTGCGTGGATCTTGATCATCCGGATCTGGTCCGGCTGGTCTCGCGTGGGGCCGGCGTGCTGGCCATCCCCGCCGATGACGGGAAGGAGACCGTGAAGATGCATCACCGTTGGACCGCGGGAAAGACTTGACGAAGTCACCCGGAACCCGCGTCGGGCTATCCGCGGTGGCCGCGACGCCCGGGGGCCGGTTTCTGCCAGCGGCCCGCTATCGGCATCCGGGCGATGTGATCCGCTTGATCATCGCTGGGCTTGTGCTCGCCGGGGCGCTGGCGGTTACCGTTGCCGCCCATGCCACTTATGTGGGTGCCAGCGCTGCTGCTGTGACTGCTGTTGCGCCTTCCACCCTGCCGGGCCGGGTGCTGGCTGGGGCGGTGCAGGTGCTGTTCGTCGTCGCGGCCGTCGCCGCGGTGGTTGTCACGTTGCGTTACCGCCGGTTCCGGCTGCTGGCCAGCCTGGCGGGTGTAGCCGTATTAGCCGGCGCCGTGGTTGCCGGGATCGTTCAGCTGGCGGGCGGTGAGCGTCCACGCGCTCTCACGGCCGGTGGCGGCCATTGGTCGTGGCTTACCGGCGCGTCGCTGGCGGGTCCGGCGGTTCTTGCCGCCGCCGTGGCTGGCACGGTTGCGGCCGCGCCGTGGCTCAGCCGTCCGTGGCGGCGCATCGCCTGGGCCGCACTGTGGCTTGCCGCCGTTGCGCGGCTGATCACCGGCACGGCCTCGCCGGTGGAAGTGGTCGTGGCGTTCGCCGCCGGGGTTACGGTCGGCGCTGGTGTGCTGGTCCTGTTCGGTGTGCCTGACCGGCGTATCGGCCCCGACGGGATCGCGGCGGCACTTGCCTCGGCGGGCCTGCCGGTCGCCCGCGTCGAGCCGGCCGCTGTCGAGGCGAAGGGCTCGCGGCCGTTCTTTGCGGCCGCCGAGGACGGGGGGCCGTTGTTCATCAAGGTCCTCGGATCGGATCAGCGGGACGCCGACCTGCTGTACCGCGCCTACCGGTTCATCCGGCTGCGCGACATCGGCGATGCCCGCCCCGCCGCCTCGCTCATCCAGGCCGTCGAGCACCAGGCGCTCGCCGCGGTCATGGCAGAGCGGGCCGGGGTGGCGGTGCCGCCTGTCCGCCAGGTGATCAAGACCGCCGATGGGTCTGCGCTCCTGGCGATGGAACGCGTGAACGGCAGCTCCCTCGACCAGATCCCCGGGCAAGGCATCAGCGACACCATGCTCCGGGAGCTGTGGAAACAGGTGGATAGGCTGCACCGGGCGAGGATCGCGCACCGGTCGCTGCGGGCGGCCAACATCGTGGTGGACCGGGCTGGCCAGCCCTGGATCGTCGACTTCAGCTTTTCCGAACTGGGCGCTACCCAGCGCCAGATGGCGCTTGACGTCGCCGAGCTGTTGGCCTCGTTGGCAGCCATGATCGGGGCCGGCAGGGCGGTCGGCAGCGCCGCCGCGGTCATCGGCCCGGACGGCGTCGCGGCCGGGTGTCATCCTCGTCGGCGCTGTGTACCTGGGTGCCGCTGCGATCGCGGCCGCCGCCCCCAGCCCGGGCGGCCTGGGCGCTATCGAGGCGGCCCTGGTCGCGGGCCTGACCGGGGTCGGCATGCAGGCAGGACCCGCCGTTTCCGCCGTGCTGCTGTACCGGCTGGCCACCTACTGGCTTCCCGTGGCGCCGGGCTGGCTGTCCTGGCGCACCCTGCTACGGCGGGAGTACATATGAAACCGCGCGCTGTGCTCATAACGGCCTGCGCCGGGCTGGCGGTCACGCTGGCGGCCTGCACGTCCTCAGGCGGCCACGTCTCGCCCACTGCTGGGGATCAGGCCGCCCGGCACGGCACGGTCATCTCGGTCGGGTCGTTCGACTTCCCCGAGAGTGTCCTGCTCGCCGAGCTCTACGGGCAAGCGCTCGCCGCGGGCAAGTTCCCGGTGCGGATCCTGGCGAACCTGGGCACCCGTGAGGTGGTGGATCCGGCACTGGTGGACGGCCTGGTCCAGCTGGTGCCGGAGTACGCGGGGTCGGCGCTGGAATTTTTCAGCTTGGGACGGCTGTCCGCCACGTCCAATGCCGGGGCGGCCAACAGGGCACTTGCGGGGTCGGTGGCGGGTCGCGGGCTGGTGGCGGCGCGCCCGGCTCCTGCACAGGACGCCAACGCGATCGTGGTCAGTGCTGCGACCGCGGCCCGCTATGGGCTGCGGTCGATCGCTGACCTCGCCAAGGTGGCGCCGGGCCTGGCGTTCGGCGGGCCGCCCGAGTGCCCGGGCCGCGCCTACTGCCTGCCCGGGCTGAAACGGGTCTACGGGCTGCGCTTCAAGGCGTTCACCCCGCTCGACGTCGGGGGGCCGCTGACCCGGCAGGCCCTGGCGGCCGGGTACGTCGGCGTCGCGCTGCTGTTCACCACCGATCCGGGCATCCCGGCACGGCATCTCGTCGTCCTGGCCGACGATCGCCTGCTGCAGCCGGCCGAGAACATCACTCCCCTGGTCCGCCGCGATGTCATCGCCCGCTACGGCCCCAACCTGCTCGCCGTGCTCAACAGGGTGTCGGCCCTGCTGGACACCGGCACCCTGCGTGCTCTCGACGCGCGGGTCGAGCTGGCGGGGCAGAACCCCCGGATGCTGGCCGGCAGCTGGCTGCGCGCACATGGGCTGATCCCGGCAGGGGGGTGAGGTGCGTTGAGTGACGACATCGGGCGCGTGGCAGCCGGGGACGGCCCGGCTGTCGGCAAGGGCCGCCGTCAGCGCCGCCCGACCGGTGCGCCGCCGCCGCTGCCGCACCCGGTCACCGTCACCACGACCGCGTGGCTGCTCCTTGCGGCTATCGGCCTGGCCGGTGCGTTCGTGGCCGCGCAGCACACGCCGTGGCTCCGGATTGAAGATCGGGCCAGCACCTGGATGCTGCGCCAGCTGGCGGGGATACGCACGCCGTGGCTGACCGATGTGGCCAACGCGATCAAGGCGGCGGGCACCGGCTGGGTCGCCGTGCTCGGCGCGTCGGTGGTCGTCCTGACTATGGTCTTCCGGCGCTGGCGGCATTTGCTGGTCTTCATGGGCAGCGTGTTGTTCCTGGCTATTGTCGGGACGCTGATCTACAATGTGCTGTCTAGCCCCCGTCCGTACGGCGTGCCGATCATCACCAGCTGGGCCGGGTATGCGGCGGGGTCGCCCCCGGTTTCGGTCCTCACGATCTTCCTGATGGGCATTGTCTACTGCCTGGCCGTGCCGGGCCGCGCCCGCTCCTGGACCAAGGCGGCGGTGGCCGCCGTGGTCGCCGTGTTCGGTCTCGCGCGCATGTACCTGGGTGTCGATCACCCCGGCGATGTGCTGCTCAGCGCGGCGTTGGCCGTGGCGATCGCGGTCACCGCGTTCCGTTTCTTCACCCCGAACGAGGTGTTCCCCGTCGTCTACCGGCGCGGCCGCACCGCGCACGTTGATGTGACGGGCCGGCGGGGGGAGGCGATCCGCCAGGCCGTGCGCGACCAGCTCGGGCTCACAGTGGTCGAGATCAAGCCGGTCGGTCTGGAGTCGTCCGCGGGCTCCACCCCGCTGCGGCTGCGGGTCGAGGGTGGCCCGGAGCAGTTCCTGTTCGCCAAGCTCTACACCAAGGGCCACGTCCGCGCCGACCGCTGGTACAAGCTGTGGCGCACCATCCTGTACGGCTCCCTGGAAGACGAGTCTCCCTTCAAGACGGTGCGGCGCCTGGTCACCTACGAGGACTATGCCCTGCGCCTGCTGCAAGACATCGGGGTCCGCACCGCCAAGCCCGACGGCATTGTCGAGATTACGCCCGAGCGTGAGTACCTGCTGGTCACCGAGTTCTTCAAGGATGCTGTCGAAATCGGCGAGGCCGTCATCGACGACGACGTGATCGACCAGGGGCTGCTGCTGATCCGCAAGCTGTGGGACGCCGGGATCGCCCACCGCGACATCAAACCGGGCAACCTCATGGTCCGCTTCGGGGAGTTGCTGCTGATCGATGTGGCATTTGTCCAGGTGCGGCCATCGCCGTGGCGGCAAGCGGTCGACCTGGGCAACATGATGCTGGTGCTCGCGTGCCGCAGCGACCCGGAAAGGGTCTACCAGCGTGCACTGCGTTACTTCACGGCGGACGAGCTCGCTGAGGCGTTTGCCGCCACCCGCGGGGTCGCCAGCCCGACGCAGCTGCGCACGTTCATGAAACGCGACCCCCGTGACCTGCTCGGCGAATTCCGCGCCCTCGCCCCGCAGCGGCCGCCGATCGTGCTGCAACGCTGGAGTATCCGGCGGGTCGCCCTGGCGGCCGCGATGCTCGCCGTCACCGCCGCGGCCTTGTTCATCGGCGTGCAGATCTTCTTCCCGGTCGGAAATCTGGGCGCCGCTCCCCCCAGTTGCGGCACCGGCCACTCGATGATCCTCAGCGCCCAGGCGGTCCCGTCGGCGGCCATGCTGCCCTGCGTCGCCGCGCTCCCCTCGGGCTGGAGTATTGGCGGTGCGGACATCTCCAGCGGAGAGGTCCGCCTGTGGCTGGACTCCGATCGCGCGGGACCGGCGGCCATCACCGTGACCCTGACTGCGGCCTGCGACACCTCGGGCGCCCAGCAGATCCCCTCCGACCAGCCCGGCATGCGGCGATTCGAGCATCCGCTCAGCCTGCTGCCGCGGTTCTCCGGCCTTCGCTTCTACACCTTGCCCGGCGGTTGTGTCACCTACCGGTTCAGCTTCGCGCCAGGCGCATCCCCGGTACTGGCCGGCGCCGCCGACAGCGCCCTCTCATTCCAGCCCCGGTCTGCGCTCGTTGCTTTTGTCCGGCGCAGCGAAGGGCTTGCCCTGTGCGGGCGAGGTGCCGCATGCCCGGGATGAGCCGGCCTGGAGCGCCGGGAAGGGCAGAGCCCGCACTTGTGGCCGCCCCCGGGCGGGACGTGGCCATCACCGCCGTGGTGGCGGCGCTCACGGCCTGCGCCTTCGCGGCGGCCGGTGACCACGGGACGCTGGCCAGCATCCAGCGGCTGGACGACGCGTGGCTGCGGCTGATGATCTCCGGCCGGGCGACTGCCGCTCACCGCGATCGCCAAGGTCTTCAACGTCCTCGGGCACGAATACGTCACGCTGCCGGTGCGGATCGCGATCGCCGGCCTCCTTGCGCTCCGGCGCTGGTGGTGGCATCTGGCCGCTTTCGCCGCCGCCATGGTCATGTCGGAGGTGCTGATCGGCCTGTTGAAAGGGATCTACGGCCGGGCCCGGCCGCCTGGGCCGCTTGTGGCGACCAGCGGCGCGTCGTTTCCCTCCGGGCACGCAGTTGCCGCATCGGTCACTGCCGTCGCCGCGGTCATCGCTCTGGTTCCCGCCGGGAGGCGCCGCGCCTGGTGGGCAGCGGCCGCTGTGGTGTTCTCGATCCTGATGGGACTCTCGCGCGCTTACCTGGGTGCGCACTGGCTGTCCGACGCTGCCGCCGGAATCTTTCTCGGAACGTCATGCGCCCTGGTGACCGCCTTGGTGGTAGGCCAGGCCCAGCAGCTGCGGCCGGGCCGGCAACCCGCCAGGGCCGAACAACCAGCTGGCGTCCCTGTGCCCGAACGTGAGGCAAGAAGGCGAGACCAGCATGAAAACGGGCCGGACCCACCAGGGCCGTGAAAGCCATCCAGGCGATCAGCTGACAGCCGCCACGCCCGTCCCGGGGCCCTGGGGACGGAAGAGAAGCCAGCCGGGCCGCTCCTGCCGTCATCTCGTTACCGTCATCCTGGCGTGTCATCCTCCCGCCACCAGCGGCTGGTTCTGGCCGGGACGGTCGCAGTCAGGCACTGGCCAGCAGATGGCTGATCGGGACCCGGGCGGACCGCCGTAACGTGACCCGGATACCACCCTGCCAGCCGGCTGCTGACAGGCCTGGTACAGGTGGCCGTCGTGGCCGCGGCCGCCGGCGTCGCGGTGGGCACACTGCGCCACCGGGTCATCGCCTGGTGCGCGTCATCGGCGAGCTGCGGGCCCTCGGCCACTCGTTCGGCACCCTGGCCGCTCTCGTGGGCTGACGGTCAGCAGTCATCAGCGCGACCATCTGCTTGACCAGCTTGGACAGGGCCCAGGTGCCCGTGCCGCCCGCCAGCAGGCGCCCGGCAAGTGCGCGGTCCTGAGCCAGCAGCGCCGCACCGGCCGCCGCGGGCGCGGCGCCGAGCGTGCCCAGCTGCATGATGACCTAGGCGGGAATGTAGAGCGAGTCGGGCAGGCCGTTGACGGCCCGGAACGCTTTGGCCTCGCAGCGGCCCCACGCGGTTCCGGCGCGCCGACAGTGCGGTGACCAGTGTCGCTGCCGTGCCCAGGCCGAGCCTGACCCGGGGGTCGTCCAGCAAGCCCATGGGAGAGCTCTTCTGGGTCTTCCTGGCCCGCTGCGACGGTGTGGCATGGTGGGCCGCTGCGGACCGCGGGTACCGGTGAGTCGCGTCATGGGCCGAGCTTCTTCTTCAGGGTGAGCCGGGGCTGCTGCCTGCAGTACAGGCCGACAGCGCTCTCGAATTGCCTGATCAGGGCGTACTCCTGCCGGCCGAGGTTGAAGCTGTAGCTCACGCAGCCACCGGGGAAGACATCATAGAGGCTCTCGATGAGCCGGGCGAGATCGAGGGGAGCCGGGTGCAGGTCAGTACGTCGGCCGCCCGCGGCGGGGAGGGGTTGAACTTACCGGAACTCCGCGCGGGGAGTGCTGGGGCTGGCGCTGGGCACGCCGAACACGAGGTTCAGCCCGCCCCCGATAAACACGCCCAGACCCGCCCCCGCGGCGACGTCCAATGGGAAGTGCGCACCGAGGTACACACGCGACAGGCAGACCGCGGCAGCCAGGGCCCAGGGCAGTACCTTCCACCAGCTCTTCAAGTAGGGGGCCACCAGCGCGGCGATCGCAAAGATCACCATGGCGTGACCGGAGGGAAAGCTCAGCCCGTGGGCAGCGGCCTTGCCACGCAAGATCACCTCCGATACTGTCTCCGCGGGCCGGCCCCGCTGCACGAACATCTTGGCCACGGCCTCCAGCGATACCTTCAGCAGTGTCGCTACCGCCAGGGCAGCGGCCAAACGCAGCCTCCTCAAGAGCGCGGCCGCGGCGGCCACCAGGGGAAGAGCCCCGATCACTCCCGACAACTGGACTGTCCACATTGGCGGATACAGCCACCCTGGCCAGTGATTGATCCGGCGGAAAAGGGCCACATCTGTGCCCACGACCAGCCGATTCGCTACGAGCACCCCGCACACGACCACCACGCCGAGCCCGGCCGCGGCCACAAGTGCGTCGGCCCATCTGCGCTGGTACATCCTGCCATCCGGGGCCCGGAACCACAACCGGGTCAGCCACCCGCCCAGCTTCCGCGCCCAGCCAGCCTTGCCCGTGCCAGCAGACGAGGCCGGCTCTCCGGCTGCATCTGTCGTCATCGTCGTGGCCACCACACCATTGCCGTGCAGGTTCCATCCCGCTCCAGGCACAATAGCTGCAGACGCTGGCGAACTGCCGCCTGGGAGGCGGGGTCACCGTGAGCAAGGTGTCCGCCCCGGTGTCCCGCCTGGCCTACGGTGCCGGCGCTCTTCTGGATCTTCAAGAAGCTGACGCCCACGGCGTTCTCCCGATGATGGGGGTACCCAAGGGGCATCGGCCGACCTCCGAAGAGGCGCAGGGTGATGGCAGGTCTTCGCGAGCTGCTCTTCCCGCTCAGGCCCCGGCGCGAGGGCGCGGTCTTCGACGGCTTCGTCTCCAACCCGGCTGCCGGCCGGTTCCCATTGGAGCAGCGGAGGGCGGCCCGGACGTGTTCGTGCACTTCAGCGCGATCACGGGTGGCGGCTACCGCAGCCTGGAGGAAGGGCAGAAGGTCGAGTTCGACATCACCCAAGGCCAGAAGGGACCCAGGCGGAAAACGTCAGGGTCATCACCTGACGCATCGGCAGCGAGCGCCCTCCCGGACGCCGCGCAGCCCCCGGGTCGCGGCCGGTACACCGGCCCGCGACGTCCGGGTGGCTCCGCCCGCCTGAGCCCGGGTTACCGTCTGCCAGCAGGTCACCGAGCGTGGCCGAGCCGCCGGTGGGGCAAGCACGCGGAGCCGCCGTTCTGTAGCCCCAGTGGACGCGATCGATTGATGGCTGTCGCCACACAGATTGGGTCTTTCTGCCGCGCTGGCGGCCCGGTGCTTGTGCCTGGCTGTCCCGGAGGCTGTGCTGGCACTGCGCGGCAGGCACGGCCGTTTGCACCCCACTCAGCCGGCCCACCCATTCGGAGGCGGCGGCGAAGGCGACCCGGTGGCGTCCCGTCCGCGGTGTGGATGACGGCGGCCTGGCTCTTCTTGGCTGGCGACGTCGGGCGACGGTTGCGGCACTTTGGGTGCCGTGTGTCCGGTGCCGACGGGTGTGCCGCTGATCGGTGTGATGGGACAGACACGCAACGGACCGGCCGTGGCCCGCGCTCTCCGGGCCACGGCCGGGGTTTACCTGGGCTGCCGTTCCGGGGCAAGAGACGGCTTACAACGTGTGCTCACGGCTGGATCGTGAGGCTGAACTGCTGAGTGGCCTGGTGGCTGGCGCCGTCGGTCACTTTCATCGTGAACGTGAAAGTTCCCGCGGTGGTGGGAGTGCCGGCCAACTGGTTGTTGTTATCGGACGGCGCATCGGTCGTTGTCAGCGCCAGACCGGGCGGGAGCGTCCCGGATGCCACCGACCAGGTGTAGGGCGCCACGCCGCCGCTGAGGAAGAAGTTCTGCGCGTAGGACACTGCGACGATCCCCGGGTCCAGTGTGGGTCCGCTGGCGGGAAGGACGACCGTCAGCGGCGGCGGCGGGCCGACCGTGATGCTGTAGGCCTGCTGCAGCGGCTCTCCCTGCCCGTCGGTGCCCTTGACCGTGAAGGTGAAGGTGCCTTGCTGGGTGGGCGTGCCGGCGACGATGGTCCCTGCCGCGCCGTAGGACGCCGGCATGGTCAGGCCCGGCGGGAGGCTGCCGGAGACGATCGCGAACGTGCCGCCCGACTCGTGGCTGGTGATGATGAATCCCTCGTAGCCTTGGCCGAGGCTGGCATCGGGGAGCACGCACACCCCGTTGACGAGTGTCCCGCCGTTGTCGCCGGGATCGCACAGCAACATGTCCGGTGGCTCTTGGGTGACCGTGATGCTGTAGGCCTGGGTGGCCGTCGCGCCCTGCGGGCTGGTCGCCTTCACCTTGAACACGAACGTCCCAGGCTGGGTGGCATCACCAAAGACAATCGTGCCCGACCCGTATTTCGCCAGCACGCTCAGGCCGGGCGGGACGGTGCCGGAGATCACTTTGAAGGTGTCCCCCGCGTTCGGGTTGCTGACCGACAGGGGCTGGATGTAGTCATCGCGACCCCGGCGATGGTGCCGGGCAGCACGCAGACACCGTTGACCAGGGTCGCGCCCATTAGGGTTTGCGAGCACAGCAGCTGGATCGGCGGCGGTTTGCTCGCCGCCAGCGCCGGGCTGGCCGCGGCCACGCCTAGCAGTACCGACCCTGCCGCCGCCACGACGGCCATCGTCTTTCTCACCGCAAACAACCTCCCCTGGCCGCCTCACGCGGCAGCCGGACGGTGCTGGCTGGATGCGGTGAGAGCGCCCGGCAGCGGCCAGCGGGTACAGTCCTCCACTACCCCTCACGTGCGGCGGGCGCGATCGGTTCAACCGCACAGCCTCACATCGGCGGGCGTCCCCCAGCCGTTCGAATATCGCGCGTGCCGAGGCGCAGCAGGCAGCGGTCATGATCGAGCGGGCACTGGACGCCGGGGTGCCGTTCGCCTGGTTCGCGGCCGACGAGGAATTCGGCCAGAACCCCGGGCCTGCGCGCGCTCCGAGCCGATATGGGGTGTGTCCTGAAAGGAGAGTGAAGGCGATGTAGAAGGTCGTCGGCACGAACCGTGCTGTGCCAGTGATGGAGGTTTGGCCCTCCGGGCGTGCGGGCGGGGAGCCCAAACCACCGCAAGCTGCGCCGGTTAAGAGCCGGGGTGGTGAGCGTTGCGGGAAAAGGCCCGCTGTCAGCGGGTCAGGTGGGTGGCGAGAAGACGAACGCTGTTCCACTCGGCCGTCACGCCAAGAGGGCGCACCGCCGACTGCTTTCCCTGGAAGTGGGGCTCGCGCTGACTCCAGCATGGCGGTCAGGCCTGGGTGGCCTGGTCAGATGCGGCCGGGGCCCGGGACGGTGCGTGCCTGGCCCACGGCTGCAGGGCCTCGATCTGGCCCGCTAGCGCGATCAGCAAAGCCTCGTTGCCCGAGGTGGAGCTGAGCTGCACCGACATGGGCGTTCCGGTGGGGTGGACGCCGGCGGGGACGGCCATCGACGGCCAGCCCGCGAGGTTCCACGGGCTGGCCATGAACCCGGTGTAGCGGGCGGCCCAGTAGTTCGCGAACCAGCCCCGCTCGGCCCATGGGATGGTCGCTGGCGGCGGTGCCGCGAGGGTCGGCGCGAGCACGACGTCATGGCGGGCAAAGAACGGGGCCAGCACGTCGCGCCAGCGCTCGGTGTGCTCCAGCCGGACCCAGCCGAGCCTGCGCACGATCCGTCCCAGCCGGGCGTGCCCACGGGTGCGCCGCTGCATCGCCGAGCGGTCCAGCCCAAGCGCGGCCGCGCCGTCCTCGGCGCCGGCGAACCAGCGGGCCTGAAACGAGCGCCACATCCACAACGGAACCGGCGGCTGCGCCTGTACCACCTGGTGGCCCTGACCCCGCAGCAGCTCAGCGACATCCCAGGCGGCACCCGACCAGTGCCGGTCGATCGGCGTGCCCGGCACCAGCGAGGCGGTGGTCAGCGCGATTCGCACGCCCGCGGGCCGGGGATCCACCCGGGCCAGCGCCGGGTCGTCCGCCATCACCGACAGGCCGAGCGCGGCGTCCGCGACGGTGGTCGCGATCTGCCCGTTCTCGCCCATCGAGCTCCAGTCGTCGGCGCCCAGCTCCGCCGGGACCAGCCCAAGACCGGGCTTGAGACCGACCAGGCCGCAGGCCGCCGCGGGGATCCGGATCGAGCCGAGACCGTCGTTGCCGTGTGCGAGCGGCACCTGGGCCGACGCCACCGCACACGCACTGCCACCAGAGGATCCGCCACAGGTCCGGCTCGGGTCCCACGGGTTACGGGTCGGCCCGGAAGCTCCGTCGGTGAGCGGCCAGATGGCCAGCTCGGGCAGCCGGGTCAGCCCGACCACAACCGCGCCCGCCGCCCGCAGCCGCGCCACGACCGGGTGATCGCGACCCTGCGGCGCAGACGGGCTGGCGAGGCTGCCCACGCGCATCGGCTCACCAGCGACCGGGACATTGTCTTTGACCGCGACCGGAACCCCGGCCAGCCGCAGCCCGGGCCGATCCGGCCGCGCGTCCACGGCGGCCGCCTCGGCAAGCGCCGACTCAGCGCGAACCAGCTGGAAAGCCCCCAGGCCGGGATCGACCTCACCGATCCTCTCGAGGTGCTCGCCGACTACCTCAACCGCGCGCGCCCGGCCTGCCCGCACATCCGCCGCGATCTCGGCTGCCGTGCGTGTCACATGCATCTACCGAGCATCGCCGCCCGGCCATCGCCTGGCAACACCCCCCGTGAGGGCGGGAACACAGCGCCCGGGAAGTGAATGGCCTCCGGGCTTCCGGCGGAAAGCTGCTGGCTGCCGGAGCGTATTCCGTTTCATCGAGCTTTACGGCACGCCAGTCATCCCACGCGTCCGCGAACTCCTCGCGTGAGCGAGGAGTTCGCGGAACTCCTCGCGTGAGCGACTCCGGTCCGCGCGCTTGCTGCTACTCAAATCAGTCGGGCTGGGACCGTGGTTGCCGTCGCCGCCCGAAGACGAAGTATGCGAGTGGCGCCGCCCCGAAAGAGTTGACAACTACCACCACCGGAGCCCATATCCATTTCGAGCCTCGGATCTGGCTCGCTGGCCGACGCTTGATGTCGATAAGTGCCGCCGTTTTGAGGATGCCTTCGGCAGCTGCCGCGGCAATGATCAGCCGACGGCTGCGCACGCTGAGATCACTCCACTTCCGGGCAGCCATGACACCCTCCGCGTACGTGGCAAGGACCCCTGACGTCCGCACTTTACATCGCTTAGCCAGCCCCCACCACCTGCCCATCCTCCCGATGGGCGCAACCCTCCGTCCCGATCGTTGATGGTGCTTGACGCACCCGAGTCGCCTGATTGGCGGACGTCGCCTCGGTGCCGGCCAAGGCACGGCCATCCAGATCAGGGCTGCCCCACGTGCTGACTCTGCCCGCACCCGCCGGTGACCGGCAGCGGCCGCCAGCTAGATTCCGCCCCACGGTCTTCGGCGGGTTTACGCGGCGTACCCGGTGGCCTTCTCCACCACCATCCGCACCACCACGCGGACGGCGCCAGGCCGGTCCTCACCAGGGTCCTTGCCGTCGTACTTCCAGGACAGCCTTGCCGTCGTACTTCCAGGACAGCTGAGTATCGACCCGCCGGCCGACGTCAGGCGTCATCGACACCCGGCCGCGCAACTCGGCGTAGTTCTCCGGGTCCGACGAGTCGAGCACGGTGACACTGACCCGCGGGTCGCGCCGCATATTGCGGGTGCTTCACGCCAGGTGTATCTGGCCGCACCGATCCGGCTCTATCAATGCAGGAGGCCAGATCCGTGAGCAGTGGGGTGTCGCCGTGGCGCTTGAACGGGGCCTGGCATCGGGCCCCCCGCTTTGGGCGGTCCGCGATGGCGGCGGCCACGGCTGAACTTGAACGGGCGAGCTCAGCGGTGGGCTCACCGCAGCGGGCTGGTGATGAGGTCTTGTTTTGTGTGGCGTGGCGCCGCCGCGGTGGACGTGGGGGTTGCCGTATCGGGGAGGGACCATGACGTACACGACGGCCGGCCTGACGAACGGCGGCAAGACCGCCCATTACCAGATCCAGTATGACGACAGCCTCTCGCAGGCCGACGGGATGGATCGGGCCAACGCCCTGATCGCTGTCTGCGAGCGCGACTACGCCCTGATGTCAGGCTGGTTCGACGACATCGCCCTTAACGTCGGCATCCCGGTCACGGTCCAGATCGCGCCTGGTCCGTACGCCAGCGCCGGCTGGGGCCCTCCGATTACGCTCAAGCCCGGCAACGGCTCGTCGATCGCGGTCGTCCGCTACCTGCTGGTGTCCGAGGTGACCGAGATGTTCATGCAGGCCCAGAACAAGGGCTGGTTCGGGGCGGGTAATGAGGGCAGCGCCGGCGAAGGGCTGTCGCGCTTCCTGGCCGGGCAGTTCCTGATCGCCAGCGGCCTCGGCGTCACCGAGCCGGGCTTCGCGCTGGCCAACAGCTGGATGAGCACCCCGCGCGCCGACTACGTCAACAACATTGACGTGCTCGACCACGGCATCGACGCCAAGACCGGCTGCGCGATCCTGTTCATCTACTACCTGCACACCCAGCTCGGTTACAGCATCAAGAGCATTATCGCCGCCGCCGCCTCCGAGCTCTCTGGCGTCTACAAGAACCTGACCGGCGATCCGGGCGACCCTTTCCAGCCGTTCAAGGGACTCCTGGACACTTACTTCCCCGGCACAGCGACTATCCCCGGCAGTAACCCGGATAACCCGTTCCCGCTCGGGCCCTACCGCCGCTTGCCGCAACGTGTCGGTGACCTTGACGGCGACGGCCAGGACGAGATCGTCGTCTCGAGCCCGTGGGGCATTGGCATCCTCAAGGAGGAGGGCGGGACGATGACCGCCTTGATGCTGGCCCCGAACGGCACGCGCTTCGGCGGGTGGCTGCTCAACACCGCCGACAACCACTTCGGCCCTGTTGCTGACTTCGATGGTGACGGCCGCGCCGAGATCCTGGTCACCAGCCCGTGGGGAATCGGCTTCCTCAAGCTGGCCGGCGGCACACTGACCTCGACCTGGATGGCCGCCAATGGCACGGCGATCGGCGCCTGGACCCTGAACACCGCTACGAATCAGTTCGGCCCGGCCGGTGACTTCGACGGAGACCGCGCCGTCGAGCTCTTCGTCTCCGACGTCCACGGCGTCGGCCTGCTCAAGCTGGCCGGGGGCGGGCTGACCGCCCCGATGGTCCAGCCAAACGGGACGCGGTTCGGCGGGTGGAACGTGCAGACCGCGGTCAACCAGTTCGGGCCGACGGCTGATTACGACGGCGACGGACGGGCCGAAATGCTGGTCACGAGCCCGTGGGGGATCGGGGTCCTCAAGCTGGCCGGGAACACGATGAACGCCCTGATGCTGCAGCCGAACGGCACCCGTTTCGGCGGCTGGCTGCTGAACACGGCCGACAACCAGTTCGGCCCGGCGGCGGACTACAACGACGACGGCGCCGCCGAGCTGTTCGTCTCGAGCCCGTGGGGGATCGGGGTCCTCAAGCTGGCCGGGAACACGATGAACGCCCTGATGCTGCAGCCGAACGGCACCCGTTTCGGCGGCTGGCTGCTGAACACGGCCGACAACCACTTCGGCCCGGCGGCCGACTACAACGACGACGGCGCCGCCGAACTGTTCGTCTCGAGCCCGTGGGGCGTCGGGGTCCTCAAGCTGGCCGGGAACACGATGAACGCCCTGATGCTGCAGCCGAACGGCACCCGCTTCGGCGGCTGGCTGCTGAACACGGCCGACAACCACTTCGTCGATGACGGCAGATTCGCCGACGGCGCCGGGGAAGTCCTGGTCACGAGCCCGTGGGGTCTCGGCATCCTCGCCCTTAGCGGCAACACGATGACTTCGCCAATGCTCCGGCCCAATGGGACGCGCTTCAACGGGTGGCTCCTGAACACGGCGGACAACACGATTTAAGCAGGGCCCAGCTGCAGACGGCACGGGGAAGCCGGTTCGGCCCGCACGCAGCAAACCGCGCAGCGCCCGCGCAGCGCCCTGTGTGAAGAGCTGCCTGAGCGATCAGGGCAAGGAACTTTCGGGAACTTCCGCCCGGATCCCCCTTTCCCTCCCCCTGCAGGGGGAGTCGCACGAAGTGACTCTTGAGTAACTTCATGGCATGGAGCCTCAGATCGTCGCAGCGGGGCGCGCTTGCCGCCCGGTGCACGCGGGCCGCTCCGGGCGGGCGCGTGGCAGATGACATCACCCCGACGCATCCAGCTACGCCGTACCCGTGGCTGGCGCAAGCCACCAGGCGCGGTCGTGGTGTCTCGCCCGTCACGGTGGGGCAACCCGTACCCGGCCGCGGTCCACGGCCGGGACGAAGCGGTCCGCCTGTACTACGAGCACGTCCTCACCGAGCCCGGCCTGCTGGCCACAGCCAGCGCGGAACTCGCCGACCGGGATCTCGCGTGCTGGTGCCCGACCGGCGAGCCGTGCCACGCCGATCTGTTGCTCTACGTGGCGAACACAGAGCCACCATGAGCCGTCGACGCCACGGCGGTTACGTTTGAGGGTGCGGGATCGGGGCCGGGCAGACACACCGGTGCTCTCGACCCCCGGGCTCTTCCGCTCGCCGGCCCCCGGGGACACAACGACCCAGGTCCCAGGGATCCGGGGCCTTTGGCCCTGTCCTGGCCGCATTGAACCGGAAGCAATAGTTAATTGTAGGGACCTTTAGCCGTAACCGTCGGCCAGGTCTTGACTACGGGCGCGATCGCTTGCTGCGCCGGTAGGTCCTAGGCAGGAGATAGCAATGTTCAGCGCAGACCTTGTTGATGACCAAACAGAAACAAGCCTCCCCGAGCTGGCCGAGTGGGTCCGCGATATCTCGGCGCTGACCAAGCCTGACGACGTTGTCTGGTGTGACGGTTCGGAGGACGAATGGGAGCGGCTGACCAGCCTGCTCGTCGAGAGCGGAACCTTCACGCGGCTGAACCCGAAGCTGCGCCCGAACAGCTTCTACTGCGCTTCCGACCCTAGTGACGTGGCACGCGTCGAGGACCGCACGTTCATCTGCTCGGAGAAAGAAGACGACGCGGGCCCGACCAACAACTGGATCGCGCCCGGCGAGATGCGCGAGACTTTCGCGGAGGTCTTCGACGGCTGCATGCGCGGCCGCACCATGTACGTGATCCCATTCTGTATGGGCCCGCTTGGCGGCAGCATCTCCCAGCTCGGGGTGGAGATCACTGACTCGCCCTACGTGGCCGTGTCGATGCGGATCATGACCAGGATGGGAACGCCTGCGCTGCGCTCGATCGAGGCGACCGGGTCGTTCGTCCGTGCCGTCCACTCGGTCGGCGCCCCGCTGCAGCCCGGCCAGGTGGACGTGCCGTGGCCGTGCAACCGGACCAAGTACATCTCGCAGTTCCCCGAGACGCGGGAGATCTGGTCCTACGGCTCTGGATACGGCGGGAATGCGCTGCTCGGCAAGAAGTGCTACGCGCTGCGGATTGCCTCGGTGATGGCGCGGGACGAGGGCTGGCTGGCCGAGCACATGCTCATCCTCAAGATCACCCCGCCGGAGGGGGAGACGAGGTACATCGCGGCGGCCTTCCCCTCGGCGTGTGGCAAGACCAACCTGGCCATGCTGCAGCCCACCATCCCCGGCTGGAAGGTCGAGGCCATCGGCGATGACATCGCCTGGATGCGGTTCGGCGCGGACGGCAGGCTGTATGCGATCAACCCGGAGGCCGGGTTCTTCGGCGTCGCCCCCGGCACCGGCATGAAGACCAACGCCAACGCGGTCGCGACCATGTGGGGCAACAGCATCTTCACCAACGTCGCCCTGACCGACGACGGCGACGTGTGGTGGGAGGGCCTGACCGAAGAGCCGCCCGCGCACCTGATCGACTGGAAGGGCCGGGACTGGACCCCGGACTCGCCCGAGCCCGCGGCGCACCCCAACTCCCGGTTCACCACCCCGGCCAGCCAGTGCCCGATCATCGCGCCGGAGTGGGATGACCCCGCGGGCGTGCCGATCTCGGCGATCCTGTTCGGCGGCAGGCGCGCCAGCACCGTGCCGCTGGTGATCGAGTCCTTCGACTGGGACCACGGAGTGTTCCTCGGGGCCAACATCGCCTCCGAGAAGACCGCTGCGGCCGAGGGCAAGGTGGGCGAGCTGCGCCACGACCCGTTCGCGATGCTGCCGTTCTGCGGCTACAACATGGGCGACTACTTCGCGTACTGGCTGAAGATCGGCCGGACGGCCGACCCCGG
Source organism: uncultured Actinomycetota bacterium (assembly GCA_963851085.1). GTDB lineage: Bacteria > Actinomycetota > Actinomycetes > Streptosporangiales > Streptosporangiaceae > DATFVJ01. The sequence goes on from CAWKNX010000003.1 coordinate 184,109, forward strand.
CAAGCTGCCGCGGCTGTTCTACGTCAACTGGTTCCGCAAGGACGCCGGCGGCAGGTTCGTCTGGCCCGGCTTCGGCGAGAACAGCCGTGTGCTGAAGTGGATCATTCAGCGGCTGTCCGGCGACGCCAAGGCCACGGCGACCCCGATCGGCTATCTCCCGGCGCCGGGCTCGCTGGACCTCGACGGCCTGGACCTCAGCTGGGCTGACCTGGCTCTGCTGCTCACGGTGGACACCGAGGCCTGGCATCTGGAGGCGGAGCACATCCCCGAGTTCTTCCGCACCTTCCACAGGCACCTGCCCACCCGGCTCTGGGACCTGCACCAGGAACTGGTTGACCGCCTCGGCTGAGGGGCCGCTGCGCCGACGACCTCACGGGGGCCTATCGCCACCTCCGGTCCATCCGGCCGCCCGGCGGAGTCACGTCCGGCCGGCGCTCCCCGTCAGGACCGACAAGACAACCAGGATCCCGAACGGCTGCGCGGCGTGGCACAGTCCGGATCCGCCGTGCCCGTCTTGACGGTTGCCGGTGGGCTACGCGCTGCACCTGTGGGAGGTCAATCCGGGGCCGGTCAGGTGAGGGTGCGGAAGAATTCCCGTACATCGGTGGTGAGGAGGTCGGGAGCTTCGAGGGCGGCGAAGTGGCCGCCGCGGTCGAACTCCGACCAGCGGACGACGTTGTTGGCCTTGTCGGCGAACGGGCGGATGGAGATGTCGGTGGTGAAGACCGCCACTGCGGTCGGTACGGTGGAGCGCTCCTTGGGCATCCACATGCCCGGGTCGTTGAACCGCTCGTAGTAGGTGTGGGCGGCCGAGCCGGCGGTGGCGGTGAACCAGTAGATGCTGACGTCGGTGAGGATCCGGTCGCGGTCGACGGCGTCTTCGGGCAGTTTGGCGGCCGGGTCGGTCCACTCCTGGAACTTCTCGACGATCCAGGCGAGCAGCCCGGCCGGGGAGTCGACCAGCGACTGCCCGATGGTCTGCGGCCGCGTGCCCTGGATCTGCATGTATGCCCCGGAGCGCTGCTGCCACTCCTTCATCGCGGCGAGCCGGCCGCGTTCAGCCTCGGTCATCGCGGCCATGTCGGCCGGATCGCCGGACGGGAAGGTGACCAGCGCGTTGACGTGGACGCCGATGACCCGGTCCGGGGCCGCACGGCCCATCAGCGGGGCGATGAAGGCGCCCACGTCCCCGCCCTGCACGCCGTAACGGTCGTAGCCGAGCCGCGCCATCAGGCCGGCCAGCGCGGCGGCGGTTCGGCTGTCGGTCCAGCCGGTCTCGGTCAGCGGTCCGGAGAATCCGTAGCCGGGCAGCGACGGGATCACCAGGTGGAAGGCGTCGGCCGGGTCGCCGCCGCGGCTGGCCGGGTCGGTGAGCGGGCCGATCATGTCGAGGAACTCCACGATCGAGCCCGGCCAGCCGTGGAGCAGCATCAGCGGTGTGGCGTCCGGTTCGGCGGATCGCACGTGCAGGAAGTGCACGTCGGCTCCGTCGATCGTGGTGCTGAACTGGGGGTGGGCGTTGAGCGCGGCCTCGTGGGCGCGCCAGTCGTACTCCGTGGCCCAGTAGGCGGCAAGCTCACGCAGGTAGGCAGTGGGGACGCCACGCTCCCAGCCGGCGCCGGGCAGGTCGCGGGTCCAGTGGGTCCGGGCCAGCCGGTCGCGGAGGTCGTCGATGTCGGCCTGCGGGACGTCGATGCGGTACGGCCGGATACCGGCATCGGCGGCGGTGTGGGTGGCAGTCTGCTGCGGCGAGGCGATGGCGTTGTTGGTCATGCGTCTGAAGGTAGAGATAATTGATGTCAGGTTCTGGCACCAATTGGCTGGAAGAATGAAAACATGCTGGAGACCTCGGCCCGCCTGCTCCGCCTGTTGTCCCTCCTCCAGTCCCGGCGCGACTGGCGGGGCACCGAGCTCGCCGAGCGGCTCGGCGTCGGCCTGCGGACCGTGCGGCGCGACATCGACCGGCTGCGTGACCTGGGTTATCCGGTGGACGCGTCACCGGGCGCAGCGGGTGGTTACCGGCTCGGCATCGGCGCCGCCCTGCCGCCGCTGTTGCTGGACGATGAGGAGGCGGTAGCGGTGGCGATCAGCCTGCACACGGCTGCGACCGGCAGCGTGGCCGGGCTGGAGGAGACCTCGCTACGCGCGCTGACCAAGCTCCAGCAGATGCTGCCGTCCCGGCTCCGACACAAGATCACCGCCTTCCACACCACAACGGTCCCACTGACCGGACCGGGATCCTCGCCTGACACCGTGGACCCCGACCTGCTGACCGCCATCGCCGTGGCCTGCCGGGACCAGCGGCGGCTGCGCCTGTGTTATCTCGGCCGGGACGGGGCCACCACCCGCAATGTCGAGCCGCATCGCCTGGTCCACACCCCACGCCGCTGGTACCTGCTGGCCTGGGACACCGATCGCGGCGACTGGCGAACCTTCCGCCTCGACCGAATCAAGGGGCCGCTGAGCCCACCCGGTGCCCGCTTCACGCCACGTCCGCCGCCCACCGGTGACGTGGCGGCATACGTCTCGCAATCCATCTCCTCCGCCCCCTACCGCTACCAGGCACGCATCCTCATCCACGCTCCCCTCGAGGACGTCGCCCCGCACACCTCCCCCGCAGCGGGCCGGCTGGAAGCCATCGACCAGCACACCTGCATCCTCCACACCGGATCCAACTCCCTCGACGAACTCGCCGTCCACATCGCCGTCAAGGGCTTCGACTTCCAAGTCCTCGACCCACCCGAGCTCATCCCCGTCCTGCACGCTCTGGCCGAACGCCTCCGCAAAGCCGCCGACGCCTCCTGATGGTCGGTTGCCTACGCCGCCGATGGCAGAGTGGGTCGCATGGACGGTTTGGTGCGGGCCGGCTTTGAGGATGTCGCGCTTGTGTTCCGGCGGCAGTTGCGGCGTACGACGGGCGGCGCGGCCGTCGGGGTCTATTACCGCGGTGAGCTCGTTGTCGACCTGTGGGGCGGGTGGCGTACCGAGGATGAGCCATGGCAGCGCGACACGCTGGCGATGTGCTTCAGCACGACGAAGGGGGTCGTCTCCACGGCACTGCACCTGCTCGCCGACCGGGGGCAGATCGACTACGACGCGCCGGTCGCGGCGTACTGGCCGCAGTTCGCCCAGGGCGGCAAGGAGCACATCACGGTGCGCCAGGTGCTCACCCATTCGGCTGGCCTGCACCGGATGCGCACGCTGGTCGACCGCGCGCAGCGGATGCTCGACTGGGAGTACATGGTGGCGGCGCTTGAGCGCGCCGAGCCGGCGTACGAGCCGGGCAGCCGGCACGGCTACCACGCGCTGACCTACGGCTGGCTGGCCGGGGAACTGGTCCGCCGGGTGTCGGGGCGGCCGATCGCGCAGTTCGTCGATGAGGAGCTCGCCCGCCCGCTCGACCTCGACGGGCTGTATGTCGGGTGCCCGCCCGAGCAGCGCGGCCGGATCGCGCCGCTGGCTCCGATGGCCGCCCCGCTGGGCCGCCGGCTGGGCTTGCAGCCGGGTGCGGTGATGGGTGGCCCGGTCGGCCGGATCCCTGCGCTGCTGGGGCTGCCGGTCAGCCCGCGCCGGTTCGTCAACGCACTGTTGCCGCGCGGCATCGAGGACGTGCTGTGGGGGCCGGAGGTGATGGACGCCGAAATCCCGGCGGCGAACGGGTTCTTCACCGCCCGGTCGCTGGCGAAGCTGTATGCGATGCTGGCAGGCGGCGGGGAGGTCGGCGGCGTGCGGCTGCTTTCGCCGCAGACCGTGCAACGGATTGCCGTGGTGCACTCCCGCGGGCCCGACCTCGTCCTCGTCCTGCCGATGGGGTGGCGGCTCGGCTACCACGCCGCGTTCACGACGCGCGGCACAGTGCGCGGCGGGTTCGGCCACTTCGGGTTCGGCGGGTCGGGCGGGTGGGCCGACCCGCAGCGTGACCTCGCGCTGGCGATGGTGTGCAACCGTGGCACCGGCACGCCGATCGGCGACCTGCGCATGGCCGAACTCGGCGCCGCCGTCGTCCGGGCACCGGGCGTGCGTGCACCGTGACACCCGATGTCGGCCCAGCCGTGGTGGCGCGGCGACGCACTCTTGGGGCAGCTTCAGGCCGGTTACGCGGGCGCGGAGGCGATCAGCCGTTAAGATGCGGGCCTTCTGCGCCTCGAACTCAGCTTCGGTGAGGACGCCGGCCGCCCTGAGCTCGCCGAGCTGGGTGAGCTGAGCGAGCCTGCCGGCCATGTGGTCAGCGAGCAAGCCGGACGACGCGCCCTCCCACATCGTCACGTCCACGTCGCCCCCTGCGCCGGTTGGGCGAGTGAACAATGTCGTGGCGACGGCTACCGTAGGCCGGGTGCGGATAGCGACCTGGAATGTGAACTCAGTCAAGCAGCGGATGCCGCGGCTGCTGCCGTGGCTGGACCAGCGGCAGCCCGATGTGGTCTGCCTGCAAGAGACCAAGCTTGCCGACGACGCGTTCAGCGAACTGCTCGGCGAGGAGCTCGCACGCCGCGGCTACGCGGTCGCCCACCACGGCGAAGCGCGGTGGAATGGGGTCGCCATCCTTTCCCGGATGGGGCTGGATGACGTCGTGGCCGGAATCCCCGGCGCGCCCGGCTTCCCGTATCCGGAGGCGCGTGCGGTGTCGGCGACCTGCGGCGGGATCCGGACGCATTCGGTGTACGTACCGAACGGGCGGGTGCCCGATTCCGACCATTATCGCTACAAGCTCGCCTGGCTGGCGACGCTGCAAGAGATGGTCGCCACCGGCCCTGAGGCCGCGGTCGTCTGCGGGGACATGAATATCGCACCGGCCGATGCCGACGTCTTCGACCCAGCCGCCTACGTCGGCCAGACTCATGTCACACCGCTGGAGCGGGAGGCCCTGGCCAAGCTGCTGGCGCTCGGTCTGCGGGACGTCGTGCGGGATCGCTGGCCATCCGAGCGGGTGTTCACTTACTGGGATTACCGGGCCGGAATGTTCCACCAGGATCTGGGGATGCGGATCGACCTGGTACTGGCCACCGCACCGGTGGCCAGCCGGGTGCGGGCGGCATGGGTAGACCGGTATGCCCGCAAGGGCACCGGGCCGAGCGACCACGCGCCGGTGATCGTTGACCTGGACCTGGCGCCGGACGGGGACATCGGGCCCGTCGTGCCACCGCCCTCCGCGCCGGCCGCCAAGCGGGGTCAGGTCAAGCTGCCCCAGTCACGGTGACGGCTCGGCCGTTTGGGGATCTAACTGTCAGTGTGGGAGGGGCGACACGAACCGGCCCATCGCACCGGACTGAGGTCAGCCAAACTGCTGAATCACTGTGGGAGGGACTCGATGCCATTCTTGGGCGAGATCAAGATCTCAGGCCCGCATCCCGGCGAGGATGGGGTATCCCAGGTAACGGACGCGGTGGCGGCAGCAGTTGAGGCGGGATGGCAGGCGCCGAGAGTCACAAGCGCGGACGATGATGCTGACCCTGAGACTGCCGAGGAGGACGGCGAGTCCCTCCTTGACTACCGGGTCCTTGGGTATCCGGGCGGAGCGATCATCGTTGTGGTTCTTGAGGATGGCGATCTTGAACAGACCGCACTGGCAGTCGCTGCTCTCGCGCACCACCTGACCACCTGGAGCCCGGGGCTACTCGCATACTCCGTCGAAAAGGTAAGCATCTCCAGGCTCGATAAACCCTACGACGCAGACAATTGGCTGCCACCGATCGCTGACCAGGAGCTGGCACCATGCTGGCCAGAGGCTGAGCTTCTCGATGACGAACTCCGGTCATTGGCAGCACAATATCTTCTAGCTCTTGCGATGCGATCACTTTGGAATCCTGTACGAGATAACAGACCAAGAACTGATGCGCAGGACGTCGTTGCCGGTGCCATCGACGATCCGTGGGGACGTGAGCTGACGAGCGCACTTGGCACCCTGTTGATCGGAGCGGCGCGCCTCGAAGCGACGGCCGACGCGGGCGCGAGACTCATTGTGAGAGGCGCAGGCGATCCCGGACTCGCCGCAGACCTGCTGCGGCGAGCGCGAGAGACCGGACGTGAAGTCGCCACGGACGGCTGGACCGACGACAAGATGCGCGGGCACGTGCTTGTCGAGAGGTTCATGGATGACCACGAACTCGGCTGGAACAAAGTTCCGCCCGATGAGCCACCTGATCAGACGGATCGCCGAAGCGAAGGCCAACTACGAGAGCTGCTTTGGGCGGGCTTGAGGGCCTTGGCCACGCTCGCGTCTCCGCTCGCCCACGTCACCGGGCCGTGGCAGCTTCTGAACGCACTGGGAGGTGACGAGGTCGTCTCGATCCTGGCAGAGTCGGAGGCTGACCGGCTCCAGGCGGCTATCGATCGGGACCGCGACGAGATACAGGCCGCGGCAGCGGCTCACGCAGCGGTGTGGCTCGCGATACGCCGACCAGAGCTTCTCGACACCGATGAGGGCGGGCAGCTCGTGGGAGAGGTTGGACAAGATGTCTCGTCATTCCACCAAATCGCCTATCACGCGCTACTGATGGCGGGAACGGGGCCGGTACAAGAGGCCATAGCTGCTCAGCGTATGCCCGCCGAGGCGCGATCCTCCATGATTGAGTTTGCGATGGCGCTCGCGGTAACTGACCGTTACCATGGCGGTGGTCAGCCGGACGAGTACGACGCGGATCCGGGTGACGCGTATGACGATATGCACCGGGCACTCGAAGCAGCCCTCGCCGACGGCCAAGGTCAAACAGCGCGCATCAGAGGTGTCATGGCAGCCGTCGGTCTTTCGGCTGCATTGACACAGACGGAAATAAATCCGCGACGCGGTGCGGAAGGGTACGTGTCCGCGCCGCGCCAACTGGTGACAGAGCTACTCGCCAGACCGGCTGAATACGCGGCCCTCGTTCTTTCCGAAGAGTCCAGTGATGACGGTGTCATTCGTCAGCGTGCACTCGCTATGATCGCGCAGGTTGCCTCGGTCGCCGCTGGTGAGATGGCTGCGGACCTCCCTGACCTCACTGGCGAAGATCCGCGAATGGAGCCGGCGGCCCGCAGGAGGGCCCGACGGTGGATCGAGGACGCCCTCCAAGTCGCGCAAGAGCACCGTGATGGCCATGACCGGTACCCTCGAATTGACGGTAGCCCCGATGCCCAGGCGATATTGGAAGTGGTCGCGACGGGAGGGGAAGTTTCTGCCGAATGGCCAGTTCAGCGTGTCGTCGTTGCAGCTGCGGAGGCGACCGCGAGCGTGCTTCGGGCGTACTCGTCATTGGACGCGGCGGAAGATATCTTCACGCGCAGATAACGCTGAGCCGCAGTGAGCCCGGCGACGTATCGCGGCGGCTTCCGCCGGGCGCGTGGCGGGCGAGGCCACCATCCGGGCACGTCCCGCCGGTAGACGGGACGTCGCCTTCCACAACCCGGCCTGTTCCCGGTGTTCGACCCTGGCCCTGGCGTTGCCACCGGCGCACCGATGAGTTTGTGCGCGATCCGCCGTCTCAACGCGGGTCAACCAGACTGATCTCGACGGAGGTAGGTCATGGGCAAGGTGCTGTATTCGGCCACGATGTCGCTGGACGGCTTCATCGCCGGCCCTGGTGGTGACATGTCCTGGCTGACCGAGCACATCGGGCCCAACCCGACGGTTGACGATGTGATCGGCAAGATCGGCGCGCTTCTCGTCGGCAACCGCACCTTCCGCGGCGACGATCCGCACAAGGGCACGGCCAAGGAAGGCAAGCCGTTTGGCGGGGGGTGGACCGGACCGCAGTTCGTGCTTACCCACCGCGCCCCGGACATTCCGGTGCCGGGTGTCACCTTCGTCGGTGACCTCGACAGCGGCGTCGCCGCGGCCAAGGCCGCCGCCGGTGACAAATACGTCAACGTCCTGGGCGCCAGCACCGCCCGGCAGTGCCTCGACGCGGGTGTGCTCGACGAGATCCTCGTGTGCATCGCACCGGTCCTGCTCGGCGACGGCGTCCGGCTGTTCGACCGCCCAGGCGGGACCAACGTCAAGCTCGAACGGCTCAGCCTGACCCACGCGCCGCTTGCGACGAACCTCTGGCTACGCGTCATCCGATGAGCCCTCCGCGCGCGGCAAGGGCGCACTGGCACGCCAGCCTCCGGCGCACCGTCCGCGTCACCACGACGACACCGGTGCTCCCGTTCCTCGTGTCCCGCCAGGAAACGGCACGTCACTCGCGCATGCTGGCGCCGAAAAGCGGAGAACTGCGCGATGAGGTGCATCACGCGCCACACCCCGTGGCCGCTAGGTATCATCGCCATCACCTGACAGGGAGTGCGGCATGCAGCAGCTGACTGGCCTTGACTCTGCGTTTCTGGCCATGGAGACACGGACCGTCCAGGGCCACGTCGGCAGCCTGTGCGTCCTCGACCCATCCACCGCACCCGAGCCGCTGACCCTGGAGCGCTTCACCAAGCTCATCGAATCCCGCCTGCCGCTCGTCCCGCCATTCCGGCGCCGGCTGGTCGAGGTGCCGCTCGGGCTCGACTTCCCGTACTGGATCGAGGATCCCGACTTCGACATCGAGTTCCACGTCCGCGAGCTTGCCCTGCCTGAGCCAGGCAACGCGCACCAGCTCAGGGAGCAGGTGGCGCGGCTACACGCCCGCCCCCTGGACAAGACGCGGCCACTGTGGGAGATCTACCTGATCTGGGGGCTCGAGGGCGGCCGGGCCGCCATTTACACGAAGGTCCACCATTCGGCGATCGACGGGGTGTCGGGCAACGACATCCTCGCAGCGGTCCTCGATCTGTCCCCCGACGGGCGCGACCTTTCCGCCGTCCCGCCGCTCCCGGCCGACGAGCAGCCGCCGGATCCGCTCGCGCTGCTTGTCCGCAGCGCGATCTCACTCCCGGGGCATCCGCTGCGCGCGGCGCGGGTCACGACGGGCCTGCTGCGCGCCATCCCGACGCTGATCTCGACGACCGCGCCGCAGTTGCCGGTGGTGAACTGGCTAGTGCGCCGAGACACCGACGTCGTGCTGTCGCGGCCGGGACTGCGCGCCCCCCGCACTCCGTTCAACCGTCCCATCACCCAGCACCGGCGGTGGGCCTTCTGCGACGTTCCGCTCGACACCATCAAGGCGGTCAAGAACGCGCTGGGGGTCACCGTCAACGACGTCGTGCTTGCCCTGTCCACCGCCGCGCTGCGACGCTGGCTGCTGGACCACGAGGCACTGCCCGACACGCCCCTGATCGCCGCGGTCCCTGTCTCCGTGCGGACCAAGGCCGAGCAGGGCGCGCTGGGCAACCGGGTCTCCGCCATGCTGACCGCGCTGCCGACCCACCTCGCCGACCCGCTGGATCGCCTCCGCGCAGTGCACCAGGCGACCCGCGTGGCGAAGGAGCAGCATGGGGCGATTCCGGCGAGCTTACTCGCCGACGTCACCCAGTTTGCCCTGCCGGCGCTCGCCGGCCAGGCCGCGCGGCTCGCCGCCAGGCTGCGCGTGGTCGAGCGCGTCAGCCTGTTCAACGTGATCATCTCGAACGTGCCCGGCCCCGACGTCCCGCTGTACTACGGCGGCGCCGAGCTGATCGCCTACTACCCTCTCTCGGCGATAGCCGACGGCCAAGGGCTCAACATCACCGCTCTGAGCTACCGCAACACCGTCTTTTTCGGCCTGCTCGCCTGCCGCGAACTCGTTCCGGACCTCGACCGGATGGCAGCCGACATCAACGACGAGATCCACGAGCTTCACCGGGCCGCGGGCTGAGCTATCGGCCGCGTCAGCAGGTTATCTGGGTTGATGGATGGCCCGTTGGGGGGCGCTATAGCGCCCCCTGGAGGCCAACGATCTTGGCTGGGCTGGCGGTGACAGGGCCGGGCGAGCGCTCTGCGTGCTGAACCAGATGGCATCGGATTCCGTGTGACGGAGAGAGCTGTTTGTGGTCGAATATGTTAACCCGATGTGGCTGGCGGTACGCGACCGGCTGCTCGCTGTGCCCGATGCTGCGGCCGGCGGGCGCGCTGGTGTTTCGCACCGCGTACGGCTGATCGGCCCCGGCTGGCCCTGCTGCGCCATTCAGTGCTGCTGAGGCCACGTCAGCCTGGCACCTGCTGAAGACCGGATAGGAGCGAGGACCGAATGAGCGAGTTCTCCGCGATAGCACGGCGTCGGCCGCTGGAGTTAGCCCTTGGGTACCCGCCGTGGGCCCCGTGCCCCGGGTGCGTGCGGCTGCATGTGTTTGGCTTCGACCGCGGCGCCCCGGTGGATGGGGTTTTCCTTTACGGCGAGCATCAGCAGTACCTATTCACCCGGGTCCGCTTCGACGCGGTCGGCGCCATGGGCCAGTACGCCTACGTGCCGCTGTCCCGGCGGATACTGGGGCGGTTGCAGAACGCCGGCGACTCCTACGCCCGCCTGCGGCGGCGCTACCTGGCCCGCAGCCAGGTCATCTACGCCGCGGTGGCGGGTGCGGGGAACGCGCAGCGGATCGTCGGGCACGCGGAGCCGCCTCCGCCCTAGCAGGCCCGCGCCTTCCCCGCGCCTTCCCCGCGCCTTCCCCACGCCGGTCCTCGCCGACGGCGGATGCCGGCTATTGACCAGTTCTGCCGTTGCGGCGCATTTCCCGCAGGCGCCGGGCGACGAACTCCGGGTCCAGGCCGTGGCCGTAGCCGTCCGAGCCCACGACCTCGCGCAACTGCCGGCGCTTCCACCGGTACCCGCGGGTGAGGCCGGCGGCCAGCAGTACCAGGCCGCCGGCGAACGGCACGCCGACCAGTGAGCCGATCGCCACCCGGTTGTACACGTTGTCGGCCAGGGCGTGCTCGGGGTTGCCCGGGTCGAGATAGACGTTCACGGCCTTCGACGATCCGTTTCCCGGCGCGTCGATCGAATAGTTCTGGCCCTGCCAGCGGTAGTAGACGATCCCGCCCTGTTCGGTCCCGGTCACGCGGTGGCCGGTCCAGAGCACGACGTCCGGTGACTGGAGCTCGCCTAGCACCATGATCAGCGTGAACACGAACAGCACGGCCGCCAGGCCGACGAACCAGCCGGCGCCGTCGAGCAAAGCCGCAATGCGGGCGCGCACAGGACCAGTGTGAGCCACCAGTCGCTTCGCCGCCAGCGCCCTTCGAGCACAGCACCAGTTGAGCCGGGCCGGGTCAGCGGCGCCGGATCACGGCTGCGACCGGCACGATCGCCACCGTGGCCAGGGCGGAGATCAGCAAGGTCCTTGGCGCCCCGACCGCGGTGACAAGCGGGCCACCGGCAGCGGTGCCGAGTGGTGTGGCGAGCATCGTCGTCGATGTCCACGCTGCCGACAGCGCGGTGAGGTCGCGGCCGCTCGCCTGCTGCTGCAGGACGGTGGTGAGGAGTACCGGGTAGGGCGCCCAGATGAACCCGCCGAGCGCGAAGGCCGCGATTCCGGCTGGCGCACCCGAGAAGGGTATGACCGACAGGGCCGCGCCCCAGCCGAGGATGATCGCCAGCGCGAGCGGGAACAGCGGCGGCCGCCGGATGACGCCGAAGGCGAAGCTTCCGGTGAGTGCGCCCGCGCCGAAACAGGTCCAGAAGGCGCCGAGGACCGCCGCGGTCTGGTGGAGGTTCTGCTTCACGAAGATCGGCAGCGCAACCTCGACCGGCCCGTAGAAGAAGAAGAACGGGAGCGTGAGGACGAGCAGGCCGAGCAGGGTCGGGCTGGCGGAAATGATGCGCCACCCGGAGCGGGTATCTCCGCCCGCGGTGCGGGGCCCGGCGGCCGTGGCCGCGGTCGGTGCGTGCGCGAGCATGAGGCAGGCGGCGAATAGCAGCCAGCTCAGCGCATCGACGGCGAGCACGGCCGCCGCGCTGGCCGCGGCGGTGATGATGCCTGCCATGGCGGGCCCGGCGACGAAAGCGACATTCAGCGCTGTCCCGAGGAGGGCGTTTCCGCTGAGCCGCACCGGCTCAGGGAGCGTCTCCGCGACCAGGGTGTACCGTGCCGCGGTGCCCCAGGAGGCGAGCAGCGCGGAGACAGCGAGCAGCGCGACGTACGTGCCGATCCGGAGCTGGCCGAGATAGCCCAGCAGCGCGATCGTCCCGAGACCGGCCCCGCGCAGGCCGCAGTCGAGCTTGAGCAGCCGGCGCGCGTCGAAGCGCCCCAGGATCCGCTGCAGGAGAAAGCCGACGGCGCCGGGCAGGGTGTAGGCGGCGACGGCGGCTCCGACGGCGAGGCCCCGGTCCCGGGGTGAGCTGATCTCGATCGCGAGCCAGGCAACGGCCAGCGCGCTCATTCCGTCGCCCAGGCTGGAGACGCCGTAGCCCAGCGCGAACAGCCGGAACGGGCGATTGGCGAGGGCTTGCCGGTATTTCGGCGGCAACAGGTGCATCGCCGACCTAGTGTGCAGGCTCAAGTGCGCATGAGGTCAAGGAACAGGCTCGGCGAGTCCGTTCTCCGCACCGAGGAACCCAGCACCGCGCAGCCGTTCGGGATCTTGGGTGTTATCCCGCGCCCGCGGGTCAGCGCTGCCCGGACTCGTCAGCTTGGCCGGGATCCAGGCCGAGTGCATACGCGCGGATGAAGCTGAGCAGCAGGGCGTGCTGTTCGGGCAACCGGGCCGTTCACTTCTTCAGGATCATGGTCGTACACCATCCCAACAGTACGGGCGTGACGAGGAACCGACGCGCTCCCGCTCCGGGCTGCGGGGCCCGGAGCGCGGTCTGCGGCTGATGCGCTAATGCGGGACGCTGGCTGCGATCCGGTGTCAGGCCGGGGGAAGGCGGATCGATGTCGGGCGAACGGGACGAGGGCGGAATCCGGACCAGGAAGCCGCCGCCGGGGCTGGACACCAGCGTGGCGCACATCGCCCGGGTATATAACTACTGGCTGGGCGGGAAGGACAACTTCGCCGCCGACCGCGCGCTGGCCGAGCAGTTCATCGCGGCCGATCCCGCGGTGATCGCCGGGGTGCGCAGCAACCGCGCGTTCCTCACCCGGGCGGTGCACTACCTGGCCACCGACGCGGGCATCCGCCAATTCCTCGATATCGGCACCGGCATCCCCACCGCGGGCAACACGCACGAGGTCGCGCAGCGGGCGGCCCCGGACTCGCGGGTCGTCTACGTTGACAACGATCCGATGGTGCTCCTGCACGCTCGCGCGCTGCTGACCAGCGATCCGGCGGGCGCCACCGATTTCATCGACGCCGACCTGCGCGACACCGCCACGATCCTGGCCCGGGCGGCACGGATGCTGGACTTCACCCGGCCGGTGGCAGTATTGCTGGTGGGGATCCTGCACTGCATCCCGGACAAGGATGATCCGCGCGGGATCGTGGCCAGGCTGATGGACGCTGCCGCGCCCGGCAGCTATCTGGTGATCTCCCATCCGGCCGCCGACATTCACGCTGACGCGATGGCCGAAGGAGCGGCGCTGATGAACCGGTCGCTGGCCGGGCAGATCACCTTCCGCGGCCGCGCGGAGGTCGCGCGGCTGTTCGACGGCCTGGAGCTGGTAGAGCCGGGCCTGGTGTCCACGACTCAGTGGCGCCCCGGCCCAGGCGTCGACACCAGGCCGCTGCCCGGGTGGGTCGGCGTGGCGCGGAAGACCTAGAGCCTTGGCGGCGCGGCGGCTCCCTGCGTCGTCTGTCACGGATGCCCGGGCGTGGCGGAAACCGGCCAGTGCGCCGGCCGAGCGAGCGACGGCGGCAACCTGGTGCCGGGGTCGCCCTTGGCCGCGTCGAGCTGCGACTGGGTCAGGAAGATGCTTTCTGTGAGGTCGGCGCCGCTCAGGTCGGCGCCTCTGAGGTCAGCTCCGGTGAGGTCGGCCGCGGTCAGGTCAGCGCCGCTGAGATCGGCTCCGACGAGGTACGCGCCTCTGAGGCTGGCCCCCCTCAGATCGGCGCCGCTGAGATCTTTCCCGGTGAGGTCGGCGCCCCTGAGGTCGGCCTGGCGGAGCCCGGTTCCGGCTCGCGCCAGTTCGCTCGCGCGTAGCAGCAAGGTATTGACGTCTCGCCGGTGGGCACTCACGTCCAGCTCCACGAGCGCAGCTGGACTGTAGTGAGTCAGGCGTTCTGTCTTGCCGAGCGCGAGGTTCAGCTCAGCGTGCAGCGAGCGGGCCGGTCGCAGCGTCAGTGCTGCACTCAGGTACCAGAGCAGCTCATGGAGCTGCCGCACGATGGCGAACACCTGGAACATCTGCGCCGCGATGGCCGGCGTCTGCCGCCAGTCCTGTCCGCCGAACGTGACCTGGGCGACCTGCTGGCCGGCGCCGAAGCAGTCGTAGACGGCGCAGCCCGAGAAGCCCCGCTGCCTGAGGCGATCGTGAATGGAGCAGCGGAAGTCCGGCCGCAGGTTTGGGCACGCCTGCCCGGCGTCTTTGTCGATGGCGAAGTCCGCCGAGGCCGAGAAGGCCGGCGCGACACAGCACAGCCCGAAGCAGCGTTCGCAGTCGGGTCGCAGACTCGGGCGGTGCCCGCCGGAAACGGATGCCGCGGGCTGGTGTCGGTCGGGCAATGCGGTCTCCCTGCTGGCTCCGCGGCGCCGCATGCGGCGTGCTCAGGTGCGCCAGTACACGTTGTAGTGCTGGTGGTGCGTCCGCGCGATCGGGGTGAGTGTGACCGGCCCGCCGCGCGCCTCGGCCTGGAACATCAGTGGCGGCCCGGAGGCCTGCGCGAGTGACCCGGTGTTGAGCCACGGTACCGGCAACCCCTGGCGGTCACCGTAGGCGCCGCTCAGCACGATCGGGCCGTAGGTCACGGCTTGCACGGCGGGATCGTCGGGGGTGGGGTTCAGGGTGACCTGCATCGGCAGGGCCACATCCACGCTATCGCCGGTTTGCCAGGCCCGCTCGATGACCAGCCAGCTTCCCGGCGCAGCCCGCGTGTGCATCCGCGCCCCGTTCAGCCAGGCGTGCGCCGTGCCCGCCACCCACGACGGGATGCGCACCCGCAGCGCCATCGTGGCCTGCCCGGAGGCGACCTCGAGATGGGTGCGGGGCTCGTCGGGGAATCCGGTGATCTGCCGGATCTTCATCGGGCCAGCTGCCCAGGTCACTTCGGACGGGATGAACAGGTTGACGGACAGCCCCTGCGCATCGCGGGAGTAGACGGTGTCGGCGAACTTCGCCTGGGTCTCCATCCCGGTGCCATCGTCGCAGGAGAAGTTGCCGTAGTCGGTGGAGTAGACGTCGGGGTTGCGGCCCATGAAGGACGGCTGCTGCTTGAACGCGCCCGGCGACAGGCCGGTGTAGTAGATGTTGAATCCGTGCGCGGATCGCGGGTCCTGCTCGCCGAGCATCTGGTTGAACAGCGCCCGCTCGTAGTAGTCGAGCAGATCCATCCGTTGCGGCTGGTGGAAGTGGAGCAGCCTGGTGAGCTTGAGCATGTTGTAGCTGCAGCAGTTCTCGCAGGTGCGGTTGCTGAGCTGACCCGCGACCACATCGGGCGCGTGCCAGTGCTCGTAGTTGCTCGTGCCGCCGATGACGTAGGAATGGTGCCCGGTGACGATCCGCCAGAAGTTCGCGGCGATGTCGTGGTAGCGCTGGTCGCCCGTCTCCTCCCAGATCCGGACGCAGGAGATCATCTTCGGGATATTGGTGTTGGCGTGCAGGCCGGCGAGCTTGTCCTGGCCGCTCGCGAGCGGATCGAAGACGCGGGCGTGGTAGAAGCGCTTCGCGGTCCGCAGGTAGCTCGCGTCCCCGGTGAGCCTGAAGAGGTTCGCCAGTGACTCGGCGAGGCCGCCGTGCTCCGTCTCCAGGACACGCTGCATATGCGGGTAGGAAAGGCGGGACGTGCGCCAGCCCACCCAGTCACCCAGCCTGGCCGCCATGTCCAGGGCCTGTGAGTTGCCAGCCAGTTCATGCTGGTCGATGAGACCCGCCATGATCTTGTGGATCATGTAGTACGGCGACCAGACGCGCCGCCCGGCCTCGAGCCTGTCGAAGAAACTCTCGGGGAACGCCGACAGGTAACCGCTGTGGAATCCTGCGCCCTGCGCTCGCGCCTGGCACAGCGCGAGCTCGCCGACGATGTAGCGGCCCTTGTCCGCCGCTTGCTGATTCCCCGTATTGGCGTAGGTGAGGGCGAGCCCGGACATCAAGTGCCCCGTGCAGTGGCCGCGCACCTCCGATCCCGGCGTCTCCCACCCGCCGCACGGCCGGGCCGAGGACGGCAGGCCGACGTTGAGCCTGAACGTGTGCAGCATCCGGTCCGGGTCCACGAACAGCAGGTAGTCCGTATTGCGCGCCTGGTTCGCCCGGAACGCGCTGCCGAGCAGCCCCACCGCGGCGAGTGGCAGCGCGGCCGCGAGCCCGGCGACGCCATCGGGGACGTAACCGCCCGGCCCGCTGCCCGCCGCGGCGCGCAGGCGGGCAGGCGC
Source organism: uncultured Actinomycetota bacterium (assembly GCA_963851085.1). GTDB lineage: Bacteria > Actinomycetota > Actinomycetes > Streptosporangiales > Streptosporangiaceae > DATFVJ01. Next base: position 200,389 of record CAWKNX010000003.1, read on the forward strand.
CGCGCAGGAAAGCAGGGCCGCTGCCGCCGCGCCGCCGAGCCCGGCGAGCACAACCCTCCTGCTCACCGGGCCAGCGGCCATGGCACCTTCGTCGTGCTTGCTCACGGCTGCTCCCGCGTTCTCACCATGAGCACAACCCACACCACCCACACACGTCAATGCCCGCCCCCATAAACCGCCCGGTCATGACCCAAGCCTGCCCCAGTACGTGGACTGCCGACAGGACAGGCCGGGTCGATGGCGATTTGGCATCGGTGCCGCCGACACGGCGGCTGTCGGCTCCCGCGCCCGCTCCTGCCGCGCCCGCCGTTCCCGCCGTTCCCGCCGTTCCCGCCGTTCCCGCCACGTCCGCGAGGCGGGATGGTCTTACGGCCGTGGAGACCGTAAAGTGCCCTCGTGCGCGTTGACGCAGCGGATCCGGATCTCTCGCGGCTGTATCGCGACGCGCGGGAGCGCGTGATTTCGCTGCTGTCCGAGGTCGGTGCGGCCGCGCAGGAGGCGCGCGTGCCCGCGTGCCCGGATTGGTCGGTACGGGACGTGGTGGCTCATCTGACGGCGATCGCCGACGATTCGCTGGCAGGCAGGCTGACCGGCCCGCCGGATGACGCGCAGACCGCCGCCCAGGTAGCCAGGTTCAGCCGCAGGGACCTGGCCGGGATCATCGCCATGTGGGCAGAGATCGCGCCGCAGTTCGAGCGCCGCGTCGGCCAATTCCAGGTGTGGCCCGCGGTGATCGACGTCGTCAGCCACGAGCACGACATCCGGGGAGCTGTCGGCCGGCCCGGGGCCAGGGACGCCGCGGGGGTATGGCATTGCGCGCAACTGCTGCTCACCGGGTTGCGTCCGCCGGTGCCGCTGCGCGTGCTGGTGGAGGATGCCGAGTTCAGGCTGGGACCGGGCGACGGGACAGAGCTCCGGCTCACCACCAGCCGGTTCGAGGCGCTGCGGTGGCGGATGGGCCGCCGCAGCCGGGCGCAGCTTGCCGCACTCGACTGGTCAGGTGACCCGATCCAGGTGATCGATCACCTGGCGGTCTTCGGCCCCGCGGCGAGCGACCTCGTCGAGTAGGGATGTCTCACCTCGGTACCGCGAAGGTCCAGGGCGAACCGCCTGAGCCGTCGCGCTGACGACGCCCGTGAACGTAGACGTCCGCGCAGGCGGGGCTGCTGATCTGCACGTCAAGAGGGACCTCGTTGAACGGCAGCGTGGCGCCTGTTGGCACCGGCTTGTCCCTGGCCTGGAGCACGATGTAGTCGCTGACGTTCTTGACGACGAAGATGTCGCATCCGGCCCGGACGACGTTGATCACCAGCGCAGGCGGTGGCGGAGCGGGCGCCAGGAGCGGTGCGGAGGGCCGTGACCGGGCGTGCAGGCCGCCCTGGCCGAGCACGGTGATGACGACAGTGGTCGCCGCGACGAGCGCCGCGGCCGCGGCCGGGGCGATCAGCCGCGTAGCGTGCCGCGCGGGCCTGGGCGGCGAATCTGCCGCGGGTGGCCAGGTGATCGTCACATCCGGGTACGACATGGACCGGCCCGCGGCGGTCTCGCTCACCACGAACCGCTCGTGAAGATCGTCGTCGCGCTTGCGCGTGCGGCGAAGCAGGCGGCCCACCACAGACCCTCCAGGGTGTAATTACCCCTTTCCAGGAGTATCGCCTATACACGGCAGAATACGGACAACAGCAGGTGGCATGGCAGGATGCGCAACGTGGCAGCAGGCGCAGGCGATTTCGATCAGTGGTACTCGGACATGGGGCGCTCAGCACTGCGTGGTCAGATCGCCGGGCGGGCGCTGGGCCTGCCGCCGGAGACGGACTCGAGCAGCCTGGCCTGAGCGGGTCATGGCAACTCCAGGTCGTCACGCGCCGCCCACTCAAGCAGGGTGTCCAGCGAGTAAGGGTTGTCGTCGATGCCCTTGTGCAGGTCGCCGAGCTTGGCGAACCTGGCGGGCACGGTGGCGATGGTGCATTCGCGTGGCTCGACGTCGTCGATCTCGTCCCAGGTGATCGGGGTGGACACGGTCGCCTCCGGCACACCGCGCACCGAGTAGGCGCTGGCGATCGTGTGGTCGCGGGCGTTCTGGTTGTAGTCGACGAACAGCTTGGCCGGGTCACGGTCCTTGCGCCACCAGACGGTCGTCACCTCACCGGGCGCGCGGCGTTCGACCTCACGGGCGAACGCGTACGCGGCCCGCCGGACGTCGGTGAATCCCCACCGTGGCTCGATCCGGACGTAGATGTGCAGCCCGTTGCCGCCGGAGGTCTTCGGCCAGCCGACCGCGCCAAGTTCGCCGAGTATCTCGTGCACGAGGTGGGCGACCCTGCGCACGACGGCGAACCCGCAATCGGGCATGGGATCCAGGTCGATGCGCCACTCGTCCGGCCGTTCGGTGTCAGCCCGCCGCGAGTTCCACGGATGGAACTCCACGGTGGACATCTGGACGGCCCACACCACGCTGGCCAGTTCGGTGACGCACAGTTCGTAGGCGTGCCGGCCGTAGCGCGGGAAGTCCACCCGAACCGTCTCCAGCCACGCGGGCGCACCGTGCGGTACCCGCTTTTGGTGCACCTTCTCGCCCGACACTCCGGACGGGAAGCGATGCAACATGCACGGCCGATCGCGCAGCGCGCGCACGATGCCGTCGCCGACCGACAGGTAGTAGCGGGCGAGGTCGAGCTTGGTCTCGCCGCGGGCCGGGAAGTACACCCGGTCGGGATTGGAGATCCGCACCGTCCGGTTCCCGACCTCGAGCTCCACCTCTTCTGCGGCCATACGGAGAAACTAACCGCACGCGGGTACTTGCCGAGCCCGATCAGGGAGGTGCCGCCGCGCATCTGGCGCAGGCGCGCTCGCTACCGGTGCACCCTGCATGGTGACGATCAGCCACTGAAGCTCCCGGATATCGCGGGTGAGTCGTTGGCTCATATCCTGGGCGGCGCGACGGCTGCGAGCATCTCCTCGGCGCCGAGATTGTTAGCTACGCGGACGGCGATGCGGGCAAAGGGTTCGCCCTTTCGTTGCCGCAGCGGCGAAGGGCGAATGGATGCCTGGTGAGAACGCGCTAAGGCCGCGCCGGTGCGTGGTGATCGGTGCCGGGCTGCTCGGTACGTGCCTAGCGGCCCGGCTGGCCGAGGCGGGCATCGGGGTGACGCTTGTGGAGCAGGCCCAGCCTGGCCACGCCGCCACCCGGTCGAGCTTCGCCTGGCTGAACGCGAATGACAAGAAGCCGCACGCTTACCACAACCTCAATCACGCCGGGATGCGGGCGTGGGCGGGGCTTTCCGCGAGCCTGGGCGGGGCGGCGTGGTACCGGCCCGCCGGAAACATCGAGTGGGCGCCGACCGGTGCCGGGCGCGCGCAACTCGGGGCACGGGTACGCCGGCTGGCGGGGTGGGGTTACCCGGCGCGCCTGGTGGACGCCGCCGAGGCGGCCGGGCTTGAGCCGTCGCTGCGGCTGCCCACGCCGGTGCCTGCTTTCGCGTGGTTCCCTGACGAGGGCTATCTGCTCACCGAGCCGCTGATCGGGCAGTTGGCGGGGCGGGCGGCTCAGCACGGGGCCACGTTGCTGACCGGTGAGCCCGGACGCGTGGTGGGTCTGGACGTGTCCGGCGGCGCGGTGCGGGCCGTGCGGACCGCTGCTGGCGAGGTGATACCGGCGGATGCGGTGGTGTGCTGCGCCGGGCGCTGGGTTCCGGGGCTCGCCGCGCTGGCCGGCGCGGCATGCCCGGTGCCGCTGGTTCCGTGGGCCACGCCCGGGGCGACAGCGCCAGGGCTGGCAGTGCGGGTGGGGCCGGTGACCCCGCCCGGCCCCGTGCGCGTGGTGCACACGCCGCAGGTGTGCCTGCGGCCCCATTCGGGCGGGCTGGTTCATCTGGAAGCGCCGGACGCGATGGTGGATCTGCATACGCCGGAACCCGAACTGCGGCGGTGGGCGCACGAGTTGCTGCACCGGGCGCGCCGGGCGGTCGGCGGGCTGGATGATGCCGGTGTTGTCGGTTACCGCGTGTGCGTCCGCCCGATGCCTGCGGACGGCCGGTCCATCGTTGGCTGGCTGCCCGGTATCGGCGGGCTCTACGTGGTGGTGACGCACAGTGGGGTGACCCTCGGGGCGCACCTGGCACAGCTCGTCACCGCCGAACTGGTCAGCGGAACGGCCGCCGCCGAGATCGCGCCTTACCGGCCCGATCGCTTCATCGCCGGTGCAAGCACGGGAGCGGAACTGACGTGAGCCCGGGCGTGTCCCGGCGCGGCGCCCGCCGGCGAGATCGGCCCTACGCCGTTCCCTCGACCAGCACGAGGTTGCCCGTGGAGGCGCGGTGGCGGATCGCCAGCGCCTTGACGTAGCTGTCCGACGCGTACCAGCGCCGCGCGTGGTCAGCGCTCGGGAACTCGAGGATGACGAGCCGCCGCGGCCGCCAGTCGCCCTCCAGCGGTTCGTGGTCGCCGCCGCGGACGATGAATCGCCCGCCGAACGGCTCAAGTGTCCCGGGAACGAGCGCCGTGTACTCGCGGTAGGTCTCCGGGTCGTGGACGTCGATGTCGGCGATCACATACGCGGGCATTGCTCCCCTCCTCCTCGGGTCCTCCAGCGCAAGGGTACGCCGCGGCCGCCGGCTCCCAGGGCGCCCGGCAGTACCGCGGCCACAGTGCCCGGCGGCCCCACGGTCAGCAGCCTCGCCGCCCCCGCGCTTGTGCGCCGCGTGATCACAGGTACCCGGGGGAACCCGCGGGCTCCGAACTGGGCCGTCAGCCGGCGACTTCTGTGCTGCTTCCATCGAGTCCTTCGACCAAGCGCCGGGCGATCACCTTCAGCGCCAGCGTCTCGTCTGCGCCTTCGAAGATCGACAGCACCCGTGCGTCGACGAACAAGCGGCTGACCGGGTATTCCTCGGCGTAGCCCATGCCCCCGTGGATCTGCATCGCCTCGCGGGTGACCCACTCCGCAGCGCGGCAGGCGTAAGCCTTCACCATGGAAGCTTCGAGTGATCCTTTCCCCTGGGCCATCAGTCGCGCGACGCGACACGCGAATTGCCGTGTCCCCTGAATGATCACGGCCATCCGGGTGAGCTTTGCTCGGGTGAGCTCGAAGCCGAGGATGGGTGAGCCAAATGCGACCCGGTTGGCCGCGTACGCGGCGGCAGCCTCGTAGGCGGCCTGCATCACCCCGAGGGCACGCGCCGCGGTCTGGAGCCGTCCGTTCTCGAATCCCTGCATCTGCAGGTAGAAGCCGCGGCCCTCGCCGTTCGCTTCGCCAATGAGGTGGTCCGCCGGCACGAACCAGTTCTCAAACGCCAGCTCGTAGGAGTGCATGCCCCGGTAACCGATGGTGTCGATCGGCCGTCCGACGAGCCTTCCCGGTGCTCCGGCCCGGGCGCTGGCAGCGCCGTCCTGGGTCAAGACAAAGCCCGCGCCCTCGCACCGCGGCTTCTCGACGATGAAGACCGACAGCCCCCGATACCCCTTGGAGACGTCGGGATCGGTCCGGGCGAGCAGCATGAGCACTTCGGCCCGCGCCGCGAACGTGCACCATGTCTTCACGCCGTTCACCAGCCACCCGCCGTCGGTTCGCGAGGCCGAGGTGGTGAGCGCGGCAACGTCGGAACCATGGTCTGGTTCGGTCACCGCGACCGCCACCATGACCTCGCCACTGGCGACTCGAGGCAGCCAGTCGCGCTTTTGGGCTTCGGTCCCACCCCGGACCAGTGCCCGGGTCAAGATCTCAGGACGCGTGACGAGGGACCCGCCAATGCCGAGCGAACCCCAGCTGAGCTCTTCGGTGGCGACCACCATCCCGAGGTAGTCGCTCTCGCTGCCGGACGCGTAGCCGCCGTACTCTTCTGGGACCGACATACCGAATCCACCGATCTCCGCGAGGCCCTCGATGATCTCCTCAGGGATGTCGGTATTGTGCCGGTGCACTCGCTCGGCGTGTCGGCGCACACACTCCTCGGCGAAACGGTGGAAGGTTTCCCGAACCAGCTGGAAGTCCTCATCGAAGTGTCGCGGCCCGGCCTCGCCGCACAACTCCGCCAGGCGCCCAGGCCGACGGTATGTCTGGAGGAAGTGCGCCGCTGGTGTCATCCATCCGGGACTGAGCCCCCAATCGGCTTCCCGTCCGGCGATCCGAGCGGCCAGGTCACTGACGACGTCGGCGACGAACACACACGTGAGCTGGAGCTCGACGTCGCCTTTCGCGCCGTAGCCGAGCATCGAGCGTGCGGCCACGGTGGCCGCTGCTGCGTGGGCGAGGTCGTACCCGAGCACCTGGCGGATCTCGGGACCACCGGCTGCAGCAAGGGCGCGGGTTCCCTCGCTCACGACATGTTCGGCGAGCGCGACCACCTCGGCCGCCGAGGCCAGCACTGGGGAACCCATGCGGTTCACCGGGCAGGCCCGCTCCGGCCGGCCACCCCGGCCACAGCCACCGGCCCAGCACCGCCTCCGGCCCCCACGCCGGCCCATCGCCATCCGGGGCCGGTCCCGGGGCGTTCCTGGGCTATGGCGAGCGTGCGGCGGTGGACGTCATCCCGCAATCCCTTGAGCGTCGTCATAGAGGTGAGTCTTCCATGCCCAGATCGCGGTGGCTTATCGCGACGGGATGATGATCTCGGCGCTGTACTCGCTGAGGAGCTGCATCGTATCGTCGCCTCGAAAGAACCGGCGGGTGAACTCCGCCCATCGCAGACCCGGGCGCATCTCGATCTTCAGCCGCACTGGTGCGCCGGTCGGATTCCAGGCAAGGTGACGACTCCCCGGTGGAGCAACAACGACCGCACCGGCTGCGGCCACGACCTCGACGCCGTCGATGCGAAACGCGGCCCGGCCCTCGAGCACCTCGAATCGCTCCTGCATGTTCGGGTGGACATGCTCGATCGCACGGTGACCGGGCCGCGTCCATGTCGTGAGCATGGTCAGGGCTTCGGACGTCTCGGACACGAACTCGACCTGCTCTCCCGACCTCGGGTTCTCGATCACGCCGTCACTGTGCACCGCCGCTGCCCTTCACCGCCTTGGTCATCGTCGCGAAACTTCCGCCTCGCCCTTCCCGGCTACTGTAATCGGGGTCGGCCGCTGACTGGCTGAGGGCCGGTGCTGAGGCCAGGAGGTCCGCACGGGAGCCTGGCCCTGCCGTCGCCGGATCAGCCATTCAACAGTCCGGCGGGGATCACCTTAGGCGAATCCAGGTGGCGCGTGCGAGGCCAACCGTCTGTCCGGTGGCTGTGAACAGAGCGGAGCCCGCTAGCACCTTGCGGCCATCTTCGGTCAGGCGCCAGCCGGCCACGATATGTGGCTCGCTCGCCTTGACCGGGGCGATTTGACGGGCCGCGAGCCGGCCCAGCACGAATGGCGGGCCATTGGGGGCGGTGCCGTCAAGCGCGCCGATGCCTCCGGTGCAGTCGAGCGCTGCCCACACGAATTCGGGCCGGATGTTGCCGTCTGCGTCCGCGAGCGTCTCGTGGGGATACCAGATATCGGCCGATAGGCCGCGGCCCGTGACCGGCGGCCAGGATGCGCAGTCCGTCCCCTGGCCTGCGGTCCGGCCCGCACACGAAGCAGGTCGGAAAGGGATGTTCTTCGGGGTGGGCCCGCAGGCGGGATCTGGTGCGGGCGGCGCGGGCCTCCCGGATCGAGACCGGGTCGGGAACTTCCATTGCCAGGCTGCCCGGCACACAAGTGCCCTCGGCTACCAGGGTGCGGCCGTCGAGCACGCGAACGGAGCCCTCGCCGGCACGCTCGATAGCCATGGGTGTCGTTAGGGGAGGTGGTCGGCGCAGCGTGATCTCTGCGGGGCCATCGAGATAAGCGGCGATGAGCCCGCACGTGTAGCCGCCGTTGCCGCTGTCCGGGGGGCCGCAGAAGCGGTGCGAGATAATGAGGGACTCTGTCATGTGCGTGCCAGTAGTCTCTTCACCGCTGCCGTGCCGGCAATGGACATGTCGTGGTCGGGTGACTGCGGGATGAGGTTGAATTCCGTGCAGCCCGCATCGGCGTAGGGTGCGAGGAACTCGGCGACGTCGTCGGCGGTGCCGTAGGGGCAGTAGCGCTCGAACGGGAGCTGGTAGAAGGCCTGCATCGCCGGGGCAAGGCAGGCGCGGGCCGTCTGTTTCGAGTCCGCCAGCCCGCACCACACCTGCATTCCGTGCCGGGCCGGCGGGTCGGGCCTGCCGATGCGGGTGGCCTCTTTTGCCGCGATCTCGGCGGCGTCGGCGAAACGGCGGGGCGAGTTCCAGATGCCGAGCCATGGCGCAGCGGCAGCAGGTACACGCCGCTGTAGATGGGCAGTGTGGGATGGAGCAGCGCCAGCGCGGTGGCCTGCACGAGCCCGTCGAACCCTGCACCGGCAAAGCTCACGTGGTCTCCGCAGCAGACATGGTCGATGCCCGCCTCGGCGGCCCGCGCCAGGAATGCCCTGGCAGCCTCCGGGCCCTGCTCCAGCAGGCCGGAGGGCGCGAACATGCCCACCCGGGCTGATCCGGCCACGCGGCCTCCCGTGCCCTCCGAGCCAGCCGGGCTGCTCACTGTCCTGCTGGTCATGTCGTCTTCTCCCGTCCGTTTTCTGTGCTCCGCTGAGACCGGGCCGAAGGACGGGGGATCAGCGCGGGCACCCGGGCCCGGTAAGAGGTGTAGGTCTGGCCGAGGGACAGCGTCAGGTCACGTTCCTCGAATGCGATGCCGGCCAGGATGTAGCCGGTCGCGGTGGCTGCGAACAGCAGGTGGCCGATCGTCATCGTGGGTGCCGCCCAGAAGACGACCACGAATCCAGCCATAAGGGGATGCCGGATGCGCCGGTAAAGGCCGCGCTCAGTGAATGGCGGCGGCCGGTAACGGACGCCACGCGCATGCAGGTATGCCTGCCGCAGCCCGAACAGGTCGAAATGGTTAATCAGGAAGGTGGAGCTGAGGGCCACCGCCCAGCCGGCCGCGTACACGGCAAGGAGCGCGCCGGCGCCCGGTCCGGCCAGGTTCCAGGCGGTCCCGCGAACCGGCCGCCACAGCCAGAACAGCAGTGCCAGCACCAGGCTGGCGCACAGCACGAACGTCGTCCGCTCGGCGGGCGCGGGCACGATGCGGGCCCAGCGGCGCTTGAACCACGGGCGGGCCATCACGGTGTGCTGGACGGCGAACAGCAACAGCAATCCCGAGTCAAACGCCACTGCCAGCGGCCAGGCGGAACGCGTCCCCTGGTCGATGCCCTTGGGCACGCCACGGCCGGCGAAGAAGCCCACCGCATAGCCGAGCACTGCGAGGAAGAACAGGTACACCGCTGCCGCGTACCACAGATTGAGCAGCGCAGAAATGCGTGCCAGCGATGGGCGCCGGACGGCCGCCAGGGGGCGGGCCGGCTTCGTGATGTGCGACATGCCTTGACGCTAAGATCGCTCAGCCTCGGGCGGCAATCGGGTGAACTACCTGCAATCCGCCGGTTTTCCCTCGGCCGCCGCGGTCTCGCCCGCCGCGCGCATCGGGCGAACTACCGAGGCGCTCAGGGGCGGAGCCGATGCTCGGTCACCCACGCCGCGATCTGGGCACGCGACCGCACCTGCAGCTTGCGCCGGATGTTCTCGACATGCGCCTCCGCCGTCCGCGGCGCCACCGACAAGCGCACCGCGATGGAATGGTTGGTCAGCCCTTCGGCGACCAGCCCGGCCACCTCGAGCTCACGGCCGGTGAGCCGCGGCCCCGCGCCCGCGGCCTCGCACAGGAAGCCGAGCATCGCCTCCAGAACCCCGCCCCAGTCGCCGTGGTAAAAGAGGTGGCTAGAACCCGGCAGCGGGATCAGCGACGCCCCGGGGATAAGCGTGGCGGCCTCTCGCCCCAGCTCGAAACGTGTGGCCGTGTCCGCCTCACGGTGCAGTACCGCCGTCCGTGCCCGGATCGCCGGGAGCAGTGCCCTGATGTCGGTGTCGTAGTAGACCTCCAGGAGCCGGGCGGCCACAGCGGCCGAGGCGCTCGCCCGCTGAAACCGCAAGAGCGCCTCGAGTTCCTCGGCGGTGGGGTCGGGGACGAAGATGCCGGTCAGCACCTTCGACCCAAGGCCCCAGTGGGCCCGCACCAGCGACACGATCGAGTTCCTGACCTCCGCAGGCGCCAGATCGCCGCCGCTGGCGCACATTCCGTACAGCACAAGCGCCTCGACCCGATCCGGATACCTTGCCGCTATCGCGGCCGCAAGCTGACCGCCCTGCGACGCGCCAAACAGGGAGAAGCGGTCGGCGCGCACCGCATCGGCGACCGCCAGCGCCGCGGCCACCTGCCCGCCGAACGACAGGTCAATCCCGGCCCGGTCCGACAGGCCGCACCCGGGCTTGTCGTACCGGATGACGGTAAACCGCTCGGCCAGACGCTCGACGAAGCTGCCGAAGCAGAACAGCCCCAGCTGCCCACGCAGATGGGTAACCCAGCCCGAATCGCACAACAGCGGCGGACCGGCGCCCACCGTCGAGTAGGCGATCCGGCCCGCAGGCGCGGTGCAATACCTGATCGCCGGCATCACCCATCCAGGCTGACACTCCCCGCCGGCGCAGTAAAGGACAGGCACGGCGACGGCGATCCCGCCTCACTCCCAGGCCCCAGCAGTCAGCCGCACCAAAAGCGCCAGTGAACTCCAGGCATCGCAGCGCTTTCCTTCACCATCAACTCCCGAACGGCAGATGCGCCCCCGTCGTCAGACGCCGGTGGCTGCGGTCGTGGCTGTCACGCCGACGGATGTCCCCGTCGTGGCTGGTGAGGGCGATCCGTCCGTTGTGCGCCAGCACCGTGATCTCGTCGCGGAGCGGGCACGCGCGAGTCGCCGCGCGCAGATCAGCCAAAATGGCGCCCGTTGCCTCGTCCCACAAGGAAGTGAAGTCCGGGTGAGTGGTACCCGGGCATCCGGGAGTCGATCAACGGCTCTGCCGCCGGGATGTGTGCCTTGCTCGCAGGGCGTAGGCGATGGAACCGAGCGGGGTGAACACCGGGTAGTTCCATGGGCCGATCACGCCGACGACACCGAGGGGCTGGTATTCGACCGTGGCGGTGTGGTTGCGCATCAGCAGGCCGGGGACGCTCGCCGCTGGCCGAGCACCCTTCGTGCGTGCTTGGCCGCCCACGCGACCGGCGCGGCGCATTGGGGCGTACCCGGGGAGCGCGGCTTGCGGTGGAGGGCGTGCGGGTAGCGTGCGGGTGTGATCGAGACGACGTGGCTGGACGCTACCGCGCAGGCGGAGCTTGTTCGCCGTGGCGAAGTCAGCGCCACGGATCTGGTGGAGGCGGCCATCGGCCGGATCGAGGCGGTGAACCCGCGGCTGGATGCTGTGATCCGGGCCAGGTTCGAGCAGGCCAGGGAGGAGGCCGCGAGCGAGCTGCCCGACGGGCCGTTTCGTGGCGTGCCGATCCTCCTCAAGGATCTGGGCTGCACGGTCGCGGGTGAGGTGACGGCGTTCGGCGTCGGGCCCATGCGTGATCTGGCCTGGCCGGTTACGTCTTACCTGGCGGAGGGGTTCCGTGCGGCGGGTTTCGTCCCGCTCGGCCGCACGAACGTGCCAGAGCTTGGCACCTCGGTGACCACCGAGGCGCGGAGCTTCCCTGCCGCCCGCAATCCATGGGATCCCGGCCGGTCTGCCGGCGGATCCTCGGGCGGGTCGGCGGCGGCAGTGGCCAGCGGCATGGTGCCGGTAGCGCATGGCAGCGATGGCGGTGGGTCTATCCGCATCCCGGCCAGTGCGTGCGGGCTGGTGGGGTTCAAGCCGACCCGGGGGCGGGTCAGCCAGGGCCCGCTAGTTGGCGAGGGCTGGGCTGGCGGCACGATCGACGGTGTGGTGACCCGAACCGTTCGTGACGTGGCTGGTGTCCTGGACGTGATCCGTAACTGGGTGCCGGGCGAGCCGTACTATGCTCCGCCGCTGCGCCGGCCGCTGAGCGAGGAGGTCGGCGCGGACCCGGGCCGGCTGCGGGTCGGGGTACTTGACCGGCCGGGCGGCGAGGGCTATCTCGATGATCCGCAGTGCCGCGCCGCGGTGGCCGCCGCCGCACGGCTGCTTCGGTCGCTCGGCCACCACGTGGCGGAGTCCGCGCCCGAGGCGATGTTCGAGCAGGAGTTCGTCCGGCACTTCGGCACCATCATCGCCGCCGACACCGAGGCGACGTTCCAGGCGTTCGAGCGGCTTCTCGGCCGCCCGATCAGCGAGGACGAGATCGAGCCGCGCAACGCCGGCTACCGGCGGTCCGGCGCCGAGCTTGGGGCTGTGGCCTATTTGCGGAGCCGGGCGTGGATCGCGATGTGGGCGCGGCGGATGGCGTCCTGGTGGGACGGCTACGACCTGCTGGTAACGCCCACCCTGGGCGCACCCCCGCCCGAACTGGGCTGGTTCACCGCGCAGGGACCGCAGGCCGAGGGGAGGCGAATCGTCAGCTTCATCCCCTACACCTCGCAGTTCAACATGACCGGCCAGCCGGCCGTGAGCCTGCCGTTGCACTGGACACCTGACGGCCTGCCGGTCGGTGTGCAGCTCGTAGCGGCTTACGGCCGGGAGGACCTGCTGATCCAGGTGGCGAGCCAGGTCGAGCAGGCCGCACCATGGGCCGGGCGGCAGCCGCAGGTGCACGCGTAGGGCACGGGTCGACCCTGCCATGTGGGTGTCCGTTCCTGGCGTTTCCGTTCGTCGTATGACTGGACCGGCACGATGAGGAGGGCGCTTTCAGCCATGACGACCGAGGTCGAGGCCGCGGTCACGCAGGCCTTTCGTGACGAGTGGGGCAAGGTCGTGGCGACCTTGATCCGGGTGACCGGTGATTGGGACCTCGCCGAGGAGTGTGCGCAGGATGCCTTCGCGCTGGCCCTCCAGCGCTGGCCGCGTGACGGCGTTCCGCGCCGGCCCGGTGCGTGGCTGACCACCGCCGCGCGCAATCGTGCCACCGACCGGCTGCGCCGCGCGGCGGTTGGCGCCGTCAAATTGCGGGAGGTCGCGGCCATGTCATATGAACCGGACCCGGTGGGCGGCAATGACGGCGACAGCGGCGTGCCGGACGACCGGCTTCGGCTGATGTTCACCTGCTGCCACCCTGCGCTGGCCCTGGAATCCCGGGTCGCGCTCACGCTGCGAACCCTGGCCGGGCTGACCACGGCCGAGATCGCCAGGGCGTTCCTGGTCGGCGAGCAGACGATGGCCAAGCGCCTGGTCCGGGCCAAGCACAAGATCCGGCACGCCGGGATCGCATACCGGGTGCCCCCCGCGCACCTGTTGCCCGAGCGCACGCCGGCTGTGCTGGCTGTGCTGTATCTGCTTTTCAACGAGGGTTACTCGGCGACGGCGGGCGCGGGCCTGCTGCGGCGCAACCTGAGCGCGGAGGCGATCCGGCTGGCCCGGGTGCTGGCGCTGCTGATGCCCGACGAACCCGAGGCGGCGGGCCTGCTCGCGCTGATGCTGCTGCACGACGCCCGCCGCGCCACCCGTCTCGACGACGCCGGTGACCTGGTGACTCTGGAGAAACAGGACCGTGGCCGGTGGGACACCGCTGAGATCACCGAGGGTGTGGCGCTGCTGGAAGGTGCGTTGCTGCGCGCCCGGCCCGGCCCGTATCAGGTGCAGGCCGCGATCGCCGCCTGTCACGCCACCGCGGCCGATGCGGCCGACACCGACTGGGCCCAGATCGCCGCGCTGTATGGACGGCTCGCGCGGCTGGCGCCGTCACCGGTGGTGGAGCTGAACCGGGCGGTGGCGGTAGGGATGGCTGACGGGCCGTCCGCCGGCCTTGTGCTGCTGGAGGCGTTGGCGGCGTCGGGCGAGCTGGCCGGGTATCACCTGTTGCCGGCGACCCGGGCTGACCTGCTGCGCCGCCTGGACCGCACCGCGGAGGCCGCGGTCGCCTACCGCCAGGCGCTGGAGCTTACCGCGACCGATACCGAACGCCGCTACCTTCGCCGTAGGCTCGCGGAGACCACGGCCCGGTGAGCGCCCCTGTGCCCCCGGGCACTGCAGCCTCGACAAATTCTCGGTGCCCGCACAGCCGGGCAGCTCGAGATCAACCTGCGGGCGGCTGACCTGCATCTGACCGCGGGGGGAACCGCGGCGCTCAACGCGGCGAGCGACCCCCACGCCACCGACTATCCGTACGGTGAGCTGGGTCTCCAGCACCGTGACCGCGACCTCGCCGGCGGCCGCTGGTCTCCTCGCCGGAAATGCCGCCCCGTGGTCAGCGCGGCTTACCTTGTGCAGCCGCCCTTACCGTAGAAGCCCGGCCCGGCCAGGCCAGGCCCGGTGATCCGGGGCCGGCCCGCACCGCCGCCCGGCGCGTACGCGGTGTCGAACCACTGGGTGAAGAACTGGTGGAGCCTCGTGCCGCACGCCGCGCTGTGGTTCGGGAGCCACCGGTGGAAGCCGGCCTCTAGTTGCGCCTCGGTGATGTCCCGGCCGCCGTAACGCCGCTGGATCTGCTGGAGGGCCTTGGTGAATCTCGCGGCGCCAAGGATCTGGCGCAGGGCGATGTAGGCGCTGCCCGGGCGGGTGTAGGTGGCGTCGCCGTCGAACAGGCCGAACGGTGTCGGGTCCGACGGCGCCGCCGTCCAGAACGTGCCCTTGCTCTTGTAGTTCGCGTCGAACTGCTTGATGAGGCTCTGGTCGAACGCGCGCCGGCCGGCGGGGGAGTGCGGTCCGCCAGCGGCGGTCTCCGCGGTGCGGGCCGCGAAGAGATACTCGCCGAGTGTCGCGAGGCCTTCCTTGAAGAAGGTCAGGTTGTAGCTGGCCTCCGTCACGTGGTCGCCCCACCACTGGTGCATGTTCTCGTGGTTGAAGGTGTCGAGGTCGATCTCGCCGCCCGCGAAGGTGATCATGGTCTGCATCTCCTCCTCGAAGCTGGCCGACGGCCGGCCGACGACAACGCCGTCCGAGGTGAACGGGTACGGCCCGTTGAACATGCTCTGGAACCTGGTGATGTCCTCCTGCTGGTTCATGATCGCGAGATTCTTCTTCTTCCGCGCCGCGCTGAGCGAGCTTGCCTGCGCCTCGTAGAACTTGATGCCGTTACGGGCGGTCCGCTGCGTCAGGTCGTAGCTGCCGACGCTGTCCTCGACCAGGTAACTGGCGACCGGTGCGGGTGAGTGCCAGTGCCAGGTCACCGAGCCGCCAGGGAATCGGGCGTCCGGGCGATGCCGCCTCCTGGCTGCCAGCACGCCGTTGGCGAGCACGGTCTTGCCTGCGTTGACGGTGTCGTAGAAGTCATACGTCGGCTTGGCGCTCGGGTGGTCGTTGAGCGGCATCCAGTCCTCGGTGCCGACCGGTTCGGTGGTGACGAAGCCGCCGTCGCCCGCCGGCTGGTCCGCCCTGAACCATCCTTCGGTGGTGCCGTCTCCGTCAGTGTGCACTCCCGGCCTGCCCGTGTAGCTGACGGCGACCGTGAATGTCGATCCGTCCCTGATCGGGAAGGACGGCGTTATCACCAGCTTGTTGGCTGGGCACTGCGTGCCGTTCTGCGCGTTCTGCTGGGCCGGGTCGGTAGCGGTCAGCTCCGGCGAGCAGGCCGGTGGCAGCGGGTTGTGGTCCGGGCCACCGACCGGGCTGAGCTGTGCGGCCTCGTGGGCCATCGGGTTGGGGTCATTCTGCCCGCGCGGGTCGCCAGGGTAGGTCGGCTGGACGAACGTGAAGGTGGCCGGTCTGCCGTTCACGGTGACGGAGTGGACGGTCATGTCCGGGCCCGCCGAGACATTGGCGGCAGACCTCCGCTCGAAATCGAGGCTGAAGCTGGAGAGGCACTGCGTGGCACGGTCGGTGAGGGCGACGTGGTTACCAGGCAGGAACATGTTCGTGGTGGCGTTGTAGACCAGGTGCACATCGGTGTGCAGGCTCGTGTAACCGCCGTTGCCTGTGTCCGGGTAGACATGGTCACCGAAGTGGGAGAGCGTGCGGGCGCCTGGCAAGCATCGCCCGCCGTCAGGTGCGGGCCCGCTGCCTGCGGCGAGCGCAGGCGCGCCGATGCCCAGGCTCGTCAGGGTGAAGGCGAGCGCGATAGCGACTGCGGCTAACGAGCGGCGGCTGGCCATCATGGACGCTCCTTGTCTGCATCACCGGTTGGGATTTCCGAACCCTACGATCGAATTACCACTATTTCCGGCGATGCCCGGCATCGTCCAGCAAGTTCAATCAAAGTGCAGGGACACAGCGGTGCAGAAGCTGCGACGGCCTGGGGCAACGGCCCGCGGCGACGGCCCGGCGTGAATCCGGGCAGATCCGCACGAGGAGAATGTGCTCCGTGATCGACGGGACATGTGACGGTGGCTTCGGCTCCGTCCGCAGGGCCTTCGCAGGGAATTTCGCCGAGCGGGGCGAGGCGGGCGCCGCGATCTGCGTGACGGTCGGCGGCCGCGTCGTCGCCGACCTGTGGGGCGGCTGGGCGGACGCCCGGCGTGAGACCTCCTGGGGGCCGGACACGCTGGTGAACGTCTTCTCCGTCGGTAAGGGGCTGACCGCCCTGCTGGCGGCGCGGCTGGCCGGGGATGGGCGGCTCGACATCGACGCCCTGGTCACGCAGTACTGGCCGGAGTTCGGCGCGTCCGGCAAGGAGGCGGTAACGGTACGCCAGCTCATCACGCACCAGGCCGGGCTTCCGGCGCTGCGCCGCCGGCTGCCCCCGGGGGCGATGTTCGACTGGGCCGTGATGACCGGGGCACTGGCCGCGCAGCGGCCGTGGTGGCAGCCGGGTACGGCCCACGGTTACCACGTCAACACGTTCGGGTTCCTCGTCGGCGAGGTGCTGCGGCGGGCCACTGGCCATTCCGTGGGCACACTACTTCGCGAGGAGATCGCGGGTCCGCTCGGAGCCGATGTGCACATCGGGCTGCGAGCAGCCGATCACGGCCGGGTTACGGAGTTCGGCTGGCCCGGCCCGCCGCCGCCCGAGGACGACCGGCCGGACCTCGGCGAGGACCAGCTCATGAAGCACAACGCGTACTTCAACCCGGGCGGCCTGTCCGGCGCCGGAGTGGTCAACTCGGCGGCGTGGCGCGAAGCGGAACTGCCCTCGGCCAACGCGCACGGCAGCGCCCGCGGTGTGACGCGCGTCTATACGGCGCTGGCCGCGGGCGGCGCGATCGGCGGCGTGCGCGTGGCCGACGCGGGCGCGCTGGCCGCCGCCACAACCGAGCAGGTGTACGGGCCCGACCGCATCCTGCACCGGCCGTCCAGGTTCGGCCTCGGCTTCCAGCTCACCCAGCCCGAACGGCCGCTGGGTCCTAACCCGGGCGCCTACGGGCACTTCGGCGCGGGTGGCTCTGTCGGCTTCTGCGACCCCGAGGCCGAAGTCGCCTTCGGCTACGTCACCAACCAAATGGGCCCGCGCTGGCAGAACCCACGTAACCGGGCCCTGATCGACGCCGTATACGCCTGCCTGTGATGACGACAAGAGCCAGCGCCGCCGGCTCAGCGCGTCGCGGCGAGCGATCGGCCCGGCAGGCCAGGCGCGGCCGCCGGCCCCCGGCCGCGTCCCCGGCGCCGCCGGACCCGGGCCGCCGCCGGGCAAGCGCGGGTCAGCGGTGATGTGTGCCGTGCGGTCAGCGGAGCCCGGCGAACAAGTCGTCCTCGGGTACCGGTGCGCCGGTTGAGTCGCTGGCCTTGATGAAGTACTCCCGGCCGAAGGCGGCCTCCGCGATCTCCGGAGGGAGCTTGCTGAACCATGACTCGCTGGATCTGGCTGGCGTGCGCGAACAGTGCGTCGCGCTTGCGGCCAAGTACCGGCCGGATATCGATCGTGGTGGTGATGCGCTGCTCGGTCTCGGCCATCTGCTGCCGCATCTGCGGGCTGATGTTCCGGGCGTCCGGCACGTCCGCGCCGAGTTCGCGCAGCGCCTGCCATACCTTCTGCCAGTCGCTGCCGCGCATCGCGGTGAGGTAGAACTTGGCCGGGATGCCGGTGGCGGCCACCGCGGCCGCGGCCGCCTCGCTCGCGTGTACGTGGTCGGGGTGCTGGTAGGGGCCCTTGTCGTCATATGTGATCACGACCTGCGGCCGGTACCGCTCGATCAGGCCGGCGATCCGGGCGGCCACGTCGGCCGTGGGGACGTTGCAGAACGCCTCCGGCCGGTCCTTGTAGTCCCAGTCGGGCATGCCGGAGTCGTGGTACCCGAGCAGCTCGAGGTCGGTGACCCCGAGGATCTTGCAGGCCTCGCGCAGCTCGGCCAGCCGCAGCTGCGCGACCTCCTGCGAATCGTGTCCGTCCTCGCCAGGCTTGACACCCCCTATCGCATCCCCGAACTCACCGTTCGTGCAGGTCACGACGATGGTCCGGACTCCATGCCCGGAATAGGTAGCCAGCACACCTCCGGTGCTTGACGCCTCATCGTCCGGATGGGCGTGCACCGCCATCAGGGTCAGGGTCTCTGCCATACCCCAAGCCTGCCAAAGCCGGGCGCGCGTGCGGCCGGCGCCCCGACCCGCACGCAGGGGAGTGCTTGATTCCGGCGGGTGACCAGCGTGGGGGAGGGCCGCGGGCCCCCGCTCCGCTGGGCCTCCCACGCGTCAGGCCAGTCCGAGGATCCGGGCCGCGTTCGCCTCCAGCACCTGGCCAAGCACGTCAGCCGGCAGGCCAAGGCCTTCGAGCTCGGCCAGGCATCGTTCGGGAGCCAGGAAGGGAAAGTCGCTGCCCCACACGAACCGTGTGGCCAGCCGTCCCCGCAGCTCGCTGATCAGTTCCGCCGGGATACGGCGGGGTGACCAGCCGGAGATGTCGATGTAAACGTTGGATTTGTGCAGGGCCATGGCGACGAGCTCCATGTGCCACGGCCAGCCGAAATGCGCGGCCACCACGGTCAGTTCCGGGTGGGCGGCGGCGACGGCGTCGAGCCTGATCGGCCGGGCGTAATCGAGTCCGATGCCCTGGCCACCGGGCCGGCCCGCGCCGATTCCGCTGGTTCCCGTATGGAACAGCGCGAGCAGGCCATGCCGCTCGCAGGCGGCGAAGATCGGCCAGTAGGAGGTGTCGTCTGGAGCGAACGCCTGCAGCGACGGGTGGAACTTCACCCCGCGCAGCCCGAGCCCGGCGATGTTTGACACCTCGGCGACGGCGGCGTCTCCCTTGCGCGGGTCCACGCTGCCGATTCCGATGAACACGTCGGGATAGTCGCGGCAGGCGGCGGCGACGGTCTCGTTGGGGACCCGCGGGCGTCCGGTCGCCGTCTCGGCATCCCAGGCCAGCAGCACCGCCCTCGCCTGCAATGTGCGGTATCTCGTTGCCAACTGGTCCAAAGAGGCCCGTTGCACCGGCGAGCGGAAATACGCCTCGGCCGCCTCGACGTAGCCCGCCATGCTG
Source organism: uncultured Actinomycetota bacterium (assembly GCA_963851085.1). Lineage (GTDB taxonomy): Bacteria > Actinomycetota > Actinomycetes > Streptosporangiales > Streptosporangiaceae > DATFVJ01. Next base: position 219,664 of record CAWKNX010000003.1, read on the forward strand.
CCGTCCAGCCAATCGGCAGTTGGCAGATGTACGTGAAAGTCGATCGCCCGCATGGTACCCGTCACAGCGCGATCTTAGGCGGTCAGGGGCCAGCCCGGTAGCGGGCCAGGCGGCGAAGCACCTGAGCCGGGTAGAACCTGATCCGGACCGCGCGGCGTTCGCGGACCCTCGCCGGCGTAGGAACAGCGGAGACCGCGAATTCGGGGCGGCCACGGAATCTTTCCGCGGCGAGAATCCGATAGCAGCGGGTGCAGGACTGAAGGTGCTCGTCCAGCCATATCCAGTCCGCGGCACCACACGTGCGCGCGAGGTATGCGGCGATCATCTTGCGCTCCGGGTGACCACCGTACACACCCTCAGTGAAACCGTAGGCAGCCGATAGCGTAGGCGCACGGCGGACAACGCCGCTGTCTCATCTGATGCACGGCGCCAATCATTTGGACTCGTGGGGCGTGTTGCACCGGCAAGCAGAACACGGACCGCGCCTGTCAGCCGTCGCCCTTGCCCTTGCCGATCGCGTGCCGCCGCACCTCGTAGAGCAGCACCGCCGCGGCGACGGCCAGGTTGAGCGACTCGGCCGTCCCCGTCATCGGGATCCGGACCCGCATATCCGCGCGAGCCTGTATGTCCGCGGGCAACCCGTTGCCTTCGCTGCCGAGCAGCACCGCAAGCGGGCGGTGGTAGCCGGTGCTCCAGTGCTCGCGGCCCGCTGAGCCGGACGCGGCGAGCACCTGGACGCCGCTCGCCCCGGCCCAGCGGAAGAACGCGCCGGCGTCCGGCATGTGCGCCACGCCGACGGCGAAGACCGACCCCATGCTCGCCTTCACCGCCGCCGGCGCGAACGGGTCGGCGGCGTCCCCGACCAGGATCACGCCGGCACCGCCGACCGCGTCGACGGTCCTGATGATGGTGCCGAGGTTGCCCGGGTTACCGACCCTGTGCAGCGCCGCGAAGACCGAGTCTGGCCGCACGAGGAGGTCGCCCACGCCGCCCGGCTGGCCCCGGACGATCGCGGCGAGCCCTGACGGGCCGTCCCGGTCAGACAGTCGCAGGAACAGTTCCCGGCTGACGAGGGCGACCCGGACACCCCTCGCCTCCTGCTCGGCGACCATTTTCGCCGCCGCGGACCCGGCGAGCAGTTCCGGGGTGACGATCAGAGCCTCGATCTGCCAGCCGGCCTCGACCGCCCGCCAGACCGGCTGAATCCCCTCGACGACGAAGGCACCCTCCCTGCGCCTGTGCTTGCGGTCGGCGAGCAGCCTGATCCGCTTCACCAGCGGGTTGGCGGCGCTGCTGATCGTCTCGGTCATCGCATCCCGTCTCCCGGCGCCTGCATCCGGGCGCCGCAGCCAATGCTGCCCGATGGTGCCCACACGGCCGATCGCGGCACCCGGCGGCTGGCCGCGGCCCACGGTTACAGTAGTGGCCTGCGCAGATCACGTGGATCACTGAAAGCCAGGTATGAACCTCCAGCAGATTGGTGTGGGCCACCCCCGGATCCGCCAAGTTATGTCCATCCAGAAGAATTCAGCGCCTAATCCGCACAGGTTGTTCATCGCTGAAGGGCTCTGGGCGCACAACCTCCTGCTCAAGAACGGCACGTCGATAGATGCTTTCTTCTGGTGCCCGGAGGCCGCCTACGGAGACGAGGCGCGGATGCGTGCCGAACAGGTCGCGGCGGTGTCCCGCTCCGCTTACCAGGTTTCCGCCAAGACACTTGAGCGCATCTCGGAGCGGGACAAGCCGGACGGGCTGCTGTCACTCGCGCGGCTAAGGCAGTGGACACCTGACGACGTCGAATTCGGGCCGTCGGCGCTGGTCATGGTGGCCGACGGCATGGAGATCCCTGGCAACCTCGGCACGCTGATCCGCACCGCCGACGCCTGCCGCACCGACTGCATCGTGCTGACGAACCGCCGGACCCGCCTCACCCATCCGAAAGTCTTCCGGGCGAGCCAGGGCATGGTGCTGACCGTGCCGATCATCGAATTCGAGCGGCCGGAAGACGCGGCCGGCTGGCTTCGCGACTGCCGTTTTGACATTTACCTGGCGGATACCGACGAGGCCAGGAACTACCGCACGTTCCGCTACGGCGGCCGGCGCACCGCGTTCGTGCTCGGCGCCGAGCGGTACGGCATCCCGAAGGCGTGGTACCAGCCGGAGGCCAAGCGTGTGTTCGTGCCCATGCTCGGTTCCGCCGACTCGCTCAATGTTTCCGTCTCGGCCGCGGTTCTCCTCTACGAGGCCCGCGCGCAGCAGGAGAACTGGTAGGAAGGCTGGCCGGGCAACCGCCGGCCTGGCCACTTGTCGGCCGGCGCGGGCAGCGCTCAGGCCGTCGATGAGGGGTCGCGGCCGGCGTCGCCGAGGGTGTCGATGATCCACGCGGTGACGAGGGCTTCCTCGTTCCATGCCGCGTAACGTCCGCTCGGACCGGCGTGTCCCGCGTCCATCTGGGTCTTCAGCAGGAATGGCCCACCGCGTGCCTGCCCGCGGAGCCTGGCGATCCACTTGGCGGGTTCGTGGTAGAGCACGCGGGTGTCGTTCAAGCTGGCCATGGCGAGTACCGGCGGGTAGCGCGAAGCGGTGACGTTCTCATAGGGGGTGTAACTCTTCATGTACGCGTAGCTGGCCGGGTCGTGCAGCGGATCGCCCCATTCTTCCCACTCGGCGACGGTCAGCGGCAGGTCCGGGTTGAGCATCGTGGTCAGCGCGTCGACGAAGGGCACCTGGGCGACGATGCCGCCGAATGCCGTGGGTGCGAGGTTGACGGCGGCGCCGACAAGCAGCCCGCCCGCCGACCCGCCACGTGCGAAGAGCCTGGCGGGCGAGGTCCAGCCCTCCGCCGCGAGGTGCTCCGCTGCCGCGACGAAATCGGTGAACGTGTTGCGCTTGGCCAGCAGCTTGCCGTCTTCGTACCAGCGCCGCCCCAGCTCACCACCGCCGCGCACATGGGCGATCGCCATCACGAATCCGCGGTCGAGCAGGGACAGCCGGGGTATGGAGAACGCCGGATCGATGCTCGCCTCGTAGCTGCCGTAGCCGTAGAGCACGCAGGGCGCGCTGCCGTCACGCGGGGTGTCCCTGTGGCAGACGAGCGAGATCGGCACCCTGGTGCCGTCAGGTGCGACCGCCCACTCGCGGCGCTGCGCGAACGCGTCCGGGTCATACGGTGCCTGACCCGGCAGCGTGCGGACGGGGGTGCGCTTGAGCAGGGTCAGCGCTGCGGTAGCGAGATCACACTGATACACCGACTGCGGGGTGACCAGTGAGGTGTACCGCAGCCGGTAGGTGTCACTCTCGTATTCTGGGTTGGCCGCCGGGGCGGCGGTGTAGAGCGTTTCTGTGAAGGTGACGTCCCGCGCGGCCCCGGCGGCGTCGATGATCCTCAGGCCGGTCAGGCCGTCGCGGCGGAAATGCACGACGATGTGATCGGCGAACGCGTCGGCGCCGAGCAGGCGGGTATCCGCGCGATGGGCGATCAGGGGTGTCCAGGCGGCCGGCTCGGCCGGTTCTGCGGTGGCGAGCTCGAAGTTCTCCGCGCCGTCATTGTGCAGGACGATCAGGCGGTCCCCGCCCCCGGCGAGCCTTTGGTGGCCGACCCGGTACTCGATGCCCTGACGGCGCGGTGCCACCACGGTGAACTCACCGGCGGGGTCGGCCGCGTCTATGAACCGCGCCTCGCTCGTCACCGCGCTGTGGGAGGTGATCAAGAGGTAGCGGTGGCTGCGGGTCAGCTCGACCGAGACAGAAAACCGCCGGTCAGCCTCCTCGTACACGACCACGTCGGCCGCGGCCGCGGTGCCCATGGTGTGCCGCCACACCCGGTAGGGACGCCACGCCTCGTCGACGGTGACGTAGAAGAAGGCAGCGGCGTCCGCCGACCACGCGCCGCCGTAGAACACGTTCGGGATCTCGTCGGCGAGCAGTTCACCGGTCACCAGATCCTTGACACGGAGCGTGTAGCGCTCGTCGCCGGTGAAATCGGTCGAGTAAGCGAGCAGCCCACCGCCGGGGCTGACGTCGAACGTGCCGACGGCGAAGAACGCTGATCCGGCGGCGGCCTCGTTGCCGTCGAGCAGCACCTCTTCGCCGGGCAGCGGCTCGCCGCTGCCCGGCTGCGGCGGGAGCTTCTCGCCCGGCGCCGCAGCAGTGCGGCAGCGTATGGGGTACTGCTGGCCCTCGACCGTCCGTGAGTAGTACCACCATCCGCCCTCGCGGACAGGAACCGACAGATCCGTCTCTTTCGTGCGCCCCTTGATCTCGGCGAAAATCGTCTCGCGCAGCCCCGCGAGGTGCGCGGTCGCCGCGTCTGTGTAGGCGTTCTCGGCCGTCAGGTAGGCGACGGTAGCGGCGTCGGACGGATCAGCCAGCCACGCATACGGGTCGATCACCGTGTCACCGTGATGGCTGCGCCGGGCCGGTATCTGTTTCGCCACCGGCGCCGCAAGGCCCGGACCTGCCACATCCTGCCGCGTTTCACCTGTCACGTTCGCCGAGTCTATGGCCAGTGCCGCCTGCCCGCCCCGCCCGTGGGTGCCAGGCCACGGGTGCGGAGCCGGGCGGGCGGGACACGCGCAGCGCAGCCTAAGACTGTATTGCCCCGGGGGGGCTCCACCCCACGGATCCCCCCGCCTGTGGTAGTGGCAGCTCGCTGCTGGGTGGGCATCGGCCGATTCGGGTCAGGACAATGATCCCGAACGGCTGCGCGGTAGATCCACCGACCCGGCCAGCCACCCAGCCACCCAGCCACCCACCTCGCGGCACGGGCCCATTCGGCGGGCCGAACGTGCCTGCTCCCGGCGACGCCATCGGGCGGCCAAAATGAGCCCGTGGCTGTCGCTCCGATTGTGGTCAGGGAGGCTGCCCGCGGCGACGCGAGCGCGCTGTCGCGTCTGGCGGCAGAACTCGCGACGTCGTTCCCGTTTTCGCGTGCGGCTTTCGATGCCGCGTTCAGCGCGCTCCGCACGGCTGGCGACGCCTGCCTGCTTGTCGCGGCGCAGGGTGACCGGTTGCGCGGATATCTGCTCGGATTCGACCACGAGACCTTTTTCGCGAACGGGCGCGTGGCCTGGGTCGAGGAACTCATGGTCGAAAGCGGTCATCGCCGGGCGGGAATCGGCCGCGCCCTGATGGAAGAGTTCGAGCGCCGGTCTGCCGCGCGTGGCTGCAAGCTGATCGCCCTCGCCACCCGGCGGGCGGCCCCGTTCTACCGCGCTATCGGCTACCAGGAGTCGGCGGCCTACTTACGCAAAATGCTGTCAGCGGGAACGCGCGAGTGAGTGCGTCCGCGCGGGCCTCATGGCAGGGATCGCTACCGTGAACGCCATCGATCCCGACTGGAGCGGCGAGAACCTTTCCTGGGTGGCCTGCCGGGGTGGCCGCGGTTCAGCGCTCGGCGGCGAGCAGGCCGGCCAAGGCGATCAGGACGCCACCGGTGACGCGGTCGGTCCACCTCTTGGCCCGCTGGTAGCCCCTGGTGACGGGAGCCAGCGAGAACACGCATGCGGCGATCGAGTACCAGACCGCGGCGATGGCCACGACAAGCCCGATCGCGGCCGCTCGCGCCCACAATGGGGTATCCAAGGGCAGGACCGCCGCGAACAGGCTGCTCCAGAAGACGGCGGCCTTGGGATTACCCAGGTCCGCGAGAAGCCCGGCCCGCCATGCCGGTCCTACCGGGGACCGGCCGGGATCGGGCCGGGCATCGGGCCGGGCATCGGGCCGGGCATCGGGCAGCGGCAGGCGGGCGTGGACGATCATGTGGATACCCAGCCACGCCAGGTAGCCGACGCCGAGCCAGCGCACCACCTGCGCGATCCACCGGTAGTGCGCGAACACCGCGGCCAGTCCCATGGCGCTCATCGACGCCCAGATCGTCGTGCCCACCACGATCCCGGCCGCGGCGGCCAGACCCGCCCGGCGTGAACGCGCGGCCCGCGAGATCGTTACCACGAAGTCGGGGCCGGGGCTGATGACCACGACCGCCCACACCGCGGCCAGCGCCGCCAGACGAGGCAAATAGGGCACGCTGCATCCTCAGGGGTCAGCCCGACGCGGCCGTGCCGCACGCAGGCCACAGCGCATCGCGCTGGCCCTGCGCGCAAGGCGGCGCGCGGCCGTCCGACCCAGGCGCCCAGGGTCCGGACGCCAGGGCCCGGGCGCGCGACGGTTCCTGCCCGGAGCGGTTACTGGGAAGAGACGCTGAGGGCTTCGGGATGCGCACGGCGGTAGTGCTCGGTCAAGACGGAACTGGCTTGGCCGGGCCGGTACGCGAGGGTGCGCTTGCAGATCTCGCAGCGCGTGACCGGAAGACGCGTGATGGTGACAGGGAAGCGGGGAGAATTTGACTTACTCATCGCTCCTAATCATGCCATGCCCCGTGCGGTTAGCTGCCATTCGCCCGGCGGCGACACGCACTCTTCCGCAATCCGGGGAACGGCGCGCGGATGACACGCCCCGATTTGCGCGTCCATGAGAGCCGTGCGGACCGTGCTTGCCCCTGTTTGCCCCGTGCTCGCCCGGGTGCTCGCGGATGCCCGCCCCGGCCTGGTCCTACCGGACCGTGGATGTGCATTGCGGGTCGCGGGCGACCCGCAATGCACATCCACGGTTGCGTGCCGCCGATGTTTTCTGTGCCGGAGATCAGCGGGGTCGCCGGTGGGTGTGCTCACGGCATTCGGCCGGGCTGGGCCGCAGCGGCGTTAGACGCTGGGGCCCGGTACGCCCGGGAGCGTGGCCGCGAAAGCCGGGGCTTCATGATCGCGGTATTTTTTCCGCGGATACCGCGGAAAAAATACCGCGATCATGGGCTTCAGTACCCGGGCCGCCCGTGGCCGGAAATCGTGATGCCGATCCGGTGGCTGACGGGTTAGCGTTCAGCCCGTGGAGTTGGACGCCGAGATCCTCGCCCACTACCGGGAAGGCCGCGAGCACGCCCGCCTTTCTGCCCAGCCCTCGCTTGAGCTACTGCGGACCCAGGTCCTGCTCGAACGGTTCCTTCCGCCCCCGCCTGCCCGTGTGCTCGATGTCGGCGGCGCGAGCGGAGTGTACGCATCCTGGCTTGCTGGGCGGGGTTACCAGGTGCACCTGGTCGATCCTGTGCCGTTGCACGTCGAGCAAGCGGAGGCAACCGGCGGGTTCTCCGCCGCGCTCGGCGATGCCCGGAATCTGGCCGAGGCCGACGCAAGCTACGACGCGGTGCTGCTGCTCGGCCCGCTCTACCACCTGACCACACGAGCCGACCGCCTTCGTGCCCTGACCGAGGCGCGGCGTGTCACGCGTCCGGGCGGTGTGGTCGCGGCGGCCGCGATCTCCCGATATGCGAGCGCGATCGACGGCTTCTTCCGCGACTTCATCGACGAGCCCGGGTTCGCCGCGCTGATGGCCCAAGGCCTGCGTACCGGCCAGCACCGTAACCCCGGCCGCGAGCCGGAGTTTTTCACCACGGCCTATTTCCATGACCGTGACGGCATCGCTGGCGAAATCACTGATGCCGGGCTGAGCCTGCGTGACGTGGTGCCGGTCGAGGGCCCACTGCACTGGGCGCCGGGCATCGGTGACCGGTTGTCCGATCCCACGCAGCGCCAGCTCATCCTCGATGTCCTGGCCGTCATGGATCGCGACCCAGCGGTGGCTGGAGCCACCGCGCACCTGCTCGCCGTCGGCGACCGCCGCTGACCGCCGCTGACCGCCGCCGACCGCAGCTGCGCCGACGTCGAGCGCCGTCACGAAGCGGCCGCTCTCGGCGCGCTGCAAGCCGGGAAGCTTGCTCACAAGCGGCACGTGGGTGCCCAGGTAGTGCTGGTCGAAGGCCTCTGGGTCGTCAGGCTGGGTGTGCAAGACCACGAGTTTGACCGGCATGCCGGGGACGGTACCCGGCCGAGGGCGGCCATGTCAGCCTCGGTGTGGCCAGTGGGAGGTCCGCGCCGGGCGTCACCGGGTGCATGCGCCGCCGTTCATTGTTGCGCACAACGGCGCTGCAGGGCTCCGCCGACAGCGTCGGGCTGGCATCATCGAGCATATGACCGTCGTGAGGATCAATGCGATTACAGTGCCTGCCGACAGCGGGGACGAGCTTGCCCGCCGCTTCGCCGCCCGGGCAGGTGCGGTCGACAGTCAGGACGGCTTCGAAGGCTTCGAGCTGCTCAAGCCGACCGACGAACGCACTACCTGGCTGGTAGTGACCCGGTGGCGGGACGAAGCCGCCTTCGATGCATGGCTGCGCTCACCCGCGTTCGGGCACGGCCACCGCTCTGCGGCCGAACGAAGCGGCGGCGAATCGCCCGCCCCGGTCGGTGTGCGCAGTGAACTGTGGTCCTACGAGGTCGCTGGCGGCTCGGCCGGGCAGGACTGATGCCCACGATTATCCCGGCCGGGCGCGGGCCGTCGAAGCCAAGCAGCGCCGGAGCATTTGGGCAAATCGTCACCAAAGGTGAGACACTGCACTAGCGTGGGGGCGGCGATACGGCGGGCTAACGAAAAATGACGGTAGAACAGATTCGCACGAATCTACCCGAAGAACCGAATAGCTTCATCGGCCGTGAGCATGAACTCGACGAGCTGCGCCGGTTCTTGGCTGTCACACGGGCGCTGACCCTCTGCGGGCCGGGCGGCATCGGTAAGACACGGCTGGCGCTGCGGATCCTCGCCGCGCTCGCAGACGAATTCGCCGACGGTGTGTGGTTTATCGAGCTCGCTGATCTCCAGCAGCCCGATCTCGTCGTCTCACGGGTGGCATCGGTTGTTGGCGTCGACGAGGAACGTGGCAGGCCGCTGCTTGAGACCCTCGCCGACGCGCTCAAGCCGCGCCGCCTGCTCTTGGCGCTCGACAATTGCGAGCATCTGATCGATGCCTGCGCGCGCGTGTGCGAGCGGCTGCTCGCCAGCTCGCCAGGGCTGCGGCTGATCACGACGACACGCGAGCCGCTGCGCGTCGCGGCAGAGACCGTCTGGCAGGTGCAGCCACTGTCCGTCCCGCCCGCTGACACAGCCTCCTCACCCGCGGAGCCGTACCGCTACGAGGCGATCCGGCTGTTTGCCGACCGGGCCGCGGCGTCCCTGCCCGGATTTGCCATCGGCCCGGCCAACGCCGCACCCGCGGCTGCGCTCTGCCGTGCGCTCGATGGCATGCCGCTGGCGATCGAGCTTGCCGCTGCCTGGGTCCGTGTGCTGTCCGTGGAGCAGATTGCCGCGCGGCTGGTTGACCGCTTCGGCCTGCTCACCAGCGGCGACCGGACAGCGCCGCCACGGCAACGGACGCTGCGCGCCACCATCGACTGGAGCCACGAGCTGCTCACCACTCGTGAGCAACTGCTGCTGCGGCGGCTGTCGGTCTTCGCGGGCTTCTCGCTGGAGATGGCCGAGCAGGTGTGCTCCGACGGCGATCTTCCAGCCGAGGACATGCTCGACCTGATCGCCGCGCTGGCGGACAAGTCATTGGTCGTGGTCGAGCCTGAAGTACTCGGCCAGGCACGTTACCGGCTGCTTGACACGATCCGTGAGTACGCGGCGGCCCGGCTGGCCGACGCGGGTGAGTCCGGCATTTTCCAGCTCAGGCTGCGTGACTACACGCTCGGCGTGGTGGAGCACAACCTGGCGATCGGGATGGCGCAGCTCCCGGCACCGTGGTCGGCCAGGGTCGACGTATTCCGCAGGTATGACATTGACGCGGGCAACGTCTGGCAGGTGCTGAGCCGCTGCCTGGCGGAGGGCGACGCGGAGACGGGACTGCGGATCTGCACCGGGGTCCGGCCATGCTGGCTCGTGCGGGGTTCATTCGCCGAGGGTGGCGAATGGGTGAACGCCTTCCTCACGCTCGACGCGCCTGGTGTCCCCGCGGGTGTCCGGGGACCCGCCTTGGTGGGGCGCGCGCAGCTCGCCCTGTCCAGCGATCCGGCCAGGGCGCGGTCCTGGGCGCAGGAGGGGCTGGAGCTGTGCCGCGTCGCCGGGGATGGTTTCTGGACCGCGGCCGGACTCAACCTGCTCAGCGAGGTCGCGCTGCACATGGGCAGAACGGACGAGGCGGCGTCCCTCGCGGAAGAAACGCTGTCGATCGCCCGGCCGGCCGGCGACGGGTGGAACGAGGGATACGCCCTCGGCACCCGGGCCGCGATCGCCGGATTGCGCGGCAGGCTGCGGGAGGCGCAGCAGTTCGCCGAGGCCTCGATTGGTGTCATGCGCCGTATCGACCATCAATGGGGTGCCGCACGTACCTTGCTCGGCCTCGGTGACCTGGCCAGGCTGCGCGGCGACCCTGGCGACGCGCACGGCAGCTATCTGGAGGCGCTGCCCATCCTGCGCGAGATCGATTCCAGGCCCGAGATCGCGCGCTGCCTGGCGGGACTTGGCCGGGTGGCCCTGGACTGGGGCGAGATCGGCATGGCGCGCGAACATCTCGCAGGAAGCATCCGGCTGAGCCACTCCACCGGGGCACGTATCGGCGTGGCCAGAGGGCTCGAGGCGTTCGCCGCACTGGCAATCCAGGAGGGCCGGCCGGAGCGGGCAGTCAAGCTCGCCGCCGCGGCGTCGGCGCTGCGCGACGCGGCGGGTCTTCCGCCGCTGTCCGGCGCGCGGGCAGAACGGTACCTGGCACCGGCCCGCAGCCTCGGGGAAGCTGTCACCGGGAGGTTGTGGGCGGAGGGCCTGGCGATGACTGGTGACGCCGCGGTCGCGCTGGCCCTGGACGGCCCGCGGGGCGTAACCGGTTCAGCCGGCCCGGACGGCACCGTTGGCACCGCCGCGGGCGATGGCGGCGCTGGTCCGGCCACCGTGGGCGCGGCGGGGTACAAGGCGGCAGCGGCGATACCGCCGGGCACGCTGACGCCGCGTGAGCGCGAGATCGTCGCGCTTGTCGCCGCTGGCCGCAGCAACAGGGCGATCGCGGAGGAGCTTTTCATCAGCCCGGCGACGGCAGCCAGGCACGTCGCCAACATCCTTGCCAAACTTGGATTCACCTCGCGCACCCAGATCGCCGCGTGGGCTGCGGACAAGGCGCACGGCCTCGTCGGTCACGCCGGAGAAAACCGCACGCAGCCATAGCCGCTAGGCGCGAGACCTTGATCCATCACGACTCCGCGGGTAGCCATGCACACAGGCCTGCCCAGGCTCGGGGCAGGCGCCCACGGGCCGACACCGATGCTCATCTGCAAAGGAGAGCTGAAACTGGGCAAGATCCACCGTAGACAGCGGCGCGCCGCGTTACTCAGGCGGAACACGGGGGAAGCCTGCGCGGCGCCCGGATGGGGGTTTGTTATGCGCACTACCGCGATCGCGTGCGCCGTCACGGGGGCTGTGTTCATTGTCGCCGCCGCTCTGCTCGCGTTCTGGATAACGCCGCAGTTCATTGCGCGCCTGCCGAGTGGCTCCGACACCACGCGTACCTATGACGGCCAGATCCGCAGCCTGGTGAATCCGGTCGCGCTGCAGCGGGGTAACTTCGCGGCGGCGATAAGGCTGGGCCTTCCCGAGACGCTGAAACGCCAGGTCAAGGTGGTGCAGACGGCGGGGAACACGGCGCTCGTGCGGGACACGAGAACGGCCGCTACGTCGGCGCAGCAGATCGGCGCCGTCACCTCGCAGTACGCGGTGGACCGGCGCAGCCTCGAAGCGACAACCAGTCACCCGAGCAGTTGGAGCGTCACCGCCGCCAGCGGACTCACGGTTAACTGGCCGATCGGCGCCAAGCAACAGAACTACACCGGGTGGGTTGACTTCACCCATACGACGACCCAGCTGAAATACCTGCGGCAGGAGAGCCGCGGCGGGGTGAACACCTATGTGTATCAGGCGAATATCCCAGCCACGCCAATCAAGAACCCGCAGGTTCTGCGTGGGCTCCCGACTGCGCTGCCGGTCAGCGTGCTCCAGGCGGCAGGTAAGGCCGGCCTGGTCCCTGCGAGCCTGCTCACGAGCCTCGCGAAGGCGTTCCCGCAGCTAAGTCAGGTGCCGCTCGGCTACACCTATGCGGCGACAAGTACGTACTGGGTCGCGCCGGACACCGGGATCGTCGTCGACGTCAGCACCAGCGAGGAGCAGATGGCGGGCATCGCCGCGCCAGGCGCGAAGATCATCTCTGTGCTTCCCGTCCTCGTCGACAGCTACCGGGGCAGCCAGGCGAGTGTGCAGGCAGCGGCCACCGACGCGAAGAACGGCGCCAGCACCATCCAGACGCTCGGCGTGACGATCCCGATAGTCGCGGCGGCCGTGGGCCTCCTGCTGATCGTTGTCGCCGCCGTGCTCTGGAGGCGCATTGGGCAGTACGGGGCCGCGGAGGTCGCGGCGCCGCCACCCGCGGACGTCCAGGCCTGAGCGGCTGCTGGCGGGAGACGGCGTGGCCGCGTCTCACAGCTGACGGTCGTCGGGCGACCGGAGGGCACGCAAGGACATCTCGAACGCGAGCAGGCGTTGCCGGACCACCTCAGCCTGGGCACCGCCCGCGCCGCCGGGAACACGTTCGGCGTCCATGGCGGAGCGCACCGCTTGCAATGAGGTGAGCACGTCCACGACGGCCGCGTGGGCCTCTTCGCCCGGGGCGGCCTCGCGCATCGCATAGAGCGTCTGGTTGAGGTCGTCCGCGCGGCGCTGGATGTCGGACCACCGCGCTCCGGCGTCCGGGCCGACCACCGCACCTGGCGCCTCCGCGGTGCTCATCGCATCCTGGAGGGCAGCGCCCTTCGCATAGGCGTCGATGACCTGGGACTGCCAGCCGGACCTGGCCGCCTTACGCCGGCTGCTCGCGTGCGAGATCCAGGCGATCAAGCCGATGAAGACCAGCGCGCCCAGACCGAGCCACAGCCACAGGAGGGGGGAAGTAGGTTCGGTGCCAGCCGCCGGGAGCACGGTGGCCGAGGTAACCGCGGACGGCGGGTTCGTGACCGCCTGTGCGGTCGATGGCGCGACGGGCACGGCGGGCGCGGTAGTCGGCTGCGCGGCGCCGGTCCCAGACGGCACTGCCGGTGCGGTGGCGCTCGACGCGGGTGGACGGCTGGCGGAGATGCTCGCGATGGCGCTCTTGATGGCGCCGCCGCCGCTTTGCCCACATCCGGCCGCGAGGAATCCCGCGACGATGATCGCCGCGACAAGCGGGATCTTCCCCAGCGGCCAGGCCGCTGCCCGGCGGGGCGGGATGCGGCCGGCCCAGGTTCCACGCGACCAGGTGCGACAGCGAGCCCACCGGTGCACCTTGGGTCCATGTGACGAGCGTCGTTGCCTCCCATAATGGCCCCTTCACAGTGCGGCGTCGCTTTCCCTGGCGTCCAAATCAACAGCGGCGAGGGGCAGCGTGCATCACCCCGGCGGGATGAGCTTGCGAAAGGCCGCGCCGCGCAGGCGTTCCGCTAATGCGCGGGAATCCGCTATGTTCCACGCTTCGTGCCCTGCCGCCACGCGGTGCGACAATGCCCGTGCCGCTAACGCTGTGGCGCTAACGCTGTGGCGCTAACGCTGCGCCGCTCACGTGGCTGCGCCGCCCCTTGACCGGCGATCCGCGCCTCGAAGTGGGCGCATGCTCCTTCCTGTCGAGCATGTGCGGCGGGCGGGTGCGGCCCGTGCTTCCTCGCGCCGCCGCACTGGCGGACGTCGGCCACGAGGAGGGCTCGCGCGGTGTCCACATGCCTTGGCAGGATCGGCGTCGACCATCCGCGCTGGCAGCGGCCTTGCGCAACCCGGTGAACGTTAGTGGTCACCGCACCCAGCGCCGCGAGGCGACCGCCCGCGACAAGCCTGCGGCTGACGGCGCGCGGCGCCGAGCACGGTTGGGCGGGCGCTGCGTACCGACCGGCCGCGCCTACGTATCGCCGGGCACCGGCGGCAGCCCGGCAGTGCCTTTACCGCGTCCGGCGGCGTCACGTTCGATGCGGAAGAGTTCGAGAATGGTGCCGAAGTAGCGGTCTGTCCGCCCCAGGTGGCTCATGCCCAGCCTACGGCAGACGGCGATGGATCGGCTGTCCAGTCCCGTGCGACCAGGCGCAAGGTCGAAAAACGCTCCATCAGCCGAATATGAATCCCCGCCAACCCGCCAGCGGCCGTGGCCAGCCGGGTCCGACCCCGCACACGGCGCCCTCGCCCATGATCGTGGTGGTTTTAGGTCTTGGCATGTGCATGATCCATGATCCACCACGATCATGGGAAAGCCGCTCCGCTTGGGCCCGCGTGCGGCCCCCTTGCCCGCGCCCGCGGCCCTCGCCGGGCCGGCGGTGCGGTGCCGCGGGATGCGGCGGCTGGTGCCTGGGGCTGGCGGGTGCGGTGTGGTTCCTGTGCCCAGCGCTGTCGTCGGGTACCCGCCGGTGTGGCTGTAGCCGCTGGGGCCGGGCTACGGCGGGGTGTTCATGTCGCCGCGGACCTGGTCGAAGATGTCGTCGAGATGCTGCTCGGCATCCGGGTGGCCGAGGCTGGCGGCCTTCCCGAGCCAGTAACCCGCCGTCCAGGGGTCGCCGGCGCTCGTCAGGTTGGTGCCGGTTCTGTAGGCGGCCTCCGCATGGTCGCAGTTGGCGGCGCGCTGGTAGTAGACGAGCGCTGCCTCTGTGTCGCCTTCCAGTTCGCTGGCCATGCCGAGCTGGTAAGCGGCGTCTGCGGCGACGCCGCGGCCACGGTGCTGACACAGGCGGGCCGCGTCGCCGATTCCCCCGCGCGCCGCCTGCTCGAGCCAGGCGAGGCCTTCTCGTGGATGACCGTCGCAGGAGAGCAGAACGCCCAAGCGGTACGCAGCGTCCGCATCGCCTCCCTCGGCCATCCCGAGAAGTCGGCCACCGGGCCGCCCGAAACTGCGCAGGTAGCGGTTCAGGGTTTCCGTGCGCTGCGCGGTGGGACCGAACTCGCTGACGTAATCGGGTGAGTCGTCGCTGGGGTGCGTCCGGTTCCGCGGCGCTGGCGGTGACAGCGGTGACAGCGGTGACGGTGGCGGTGGCGGTAGTGGCGGTGCCGATGCTGACGCCGCAGGCCGCGGTGACAGTGGCTGGGACGGAGCGGGTGGTGGCGGCGTTGATGTCGGTGATGGCGGCGGTGACAGCGGTGGCGGAGGGAATGCTGTCACCAGGTTCGCCTGCTCCATGGCGGGGGAGACGGCTGCGGCCTGCACGGCCTGAGCTGCCTCGGGGCCGGGGCCGGGGCCGTGGTCGCGGCCAGGATTGGGATTGTCACGCGCCTGGAAGGCGTCATATGCGGCGGTCCAGAGCTGATGCCAATGTTCGATGCCACCAAGCGCGGTGGAGTCGAGCCCGGTCTGCTCCCTGGCGGCACGACAGGCCCGTACGTAGGCGGCCACCCAGGGCCAGCCTGGCAGCCGGCGGCGGTGGCCGGTGAGGATGTCGTGCGTGGTGCTCTCGGTGAGCACCACGCGCGGCCCGATCGCGGGCGCTGCGAGCCGCTCTGACAAGCGGCGTAGCGTGGACAGGGAGGGCTGGCCGGCATCCCTGCGGAGCCTGCGGAGCCGCTCAGCGAATCTCTGGCACACCGCAGCGCGATCGCCGTTCATCTTCCCTGGTTCTTCCGTGTTTGTGCCCGGTGGTGCCGGTGACGTGGCTGCGGTGGCGCATGCGCCATCCGGCCTCGGGCTTCTTGTGCGGCTTGCGGGGTGAACGTTTGCGCGGGTCGCTGGGTGTTCGCTCGCAGGGCAGGTCTTCGCGCGGGCTGCGGGGTGCGTGGTGGTGCGGGCTGCGGGGTGCGTGGTGGTGCGGGCTGCGGGGTGCGTGGTGGTGCGGGCTGCGGGGTGCGTCGTGGTGCGGGCCGCAGGCTGCGGGGTGCGTCGTGGTGCGAGGTGTGGCGTGTGCGCTCGCTCGGTGTACACGGCTCGGGCCGCGGGAGCTTGGTGCGCGGAGCTGCAAGCCGGCGGGCGCAGTCTGCCCCGGCTGCGCGAGAGTCACGTAGTCAGGCATGTGCTCTCTCCTTCCAGGAGGGTTCACGGCAGGGTGCGTTATCGCCAGGCCCTGCGGCGTATCGTCCGTGCCCGGCGGGCTGTGTACCCGGGCTGTACCCAGGCTGTGTCCGGCAGCAGGCGATGCTGTGCTGCCGCAAGGCCAGTCTTGAGCTTTTACGACATGTATTTCCTGATTGCCCAATTTGTACTATGACGTTCAGCAGAGATCGCTATTCATAGCTGACCAAAACGAAAAGGCAGGCACGGCCTCGCCCGGAAGTGCGCGAGCACTCCTGTGCTTCTCGTCAAGGCCAGCACCAGCGTGCAGCTGTGCTTAACAAACCGTGTGGTGCTGCGGTCTCTGAAGTTTCCTGTGAGACCCGCGTGAGCGAAGAGCGTAGCGTGTCACGACTCATACGATGAAATCCGACATGCCGGTCTAGCGCCAGAAATGCGTGAGTTACTGATCTTTCCTGTACCGTCTGAGCTGCTCATTCGTAGCTCAGTGAGAAGCTGTGATCCCAGATTCAGCGCACGCCCGATCCTCTTATCGCGGGCGGCAAATCCCGCGCCGGAGGGGAATGCAGATGCAATTGCATATGCGTGCGCAACGGCAGGTGCGTGTGCGCAGGCGCAAGGACGTGCAGAAGCACATCAAGGCGTTGTGGGCGCACGGGACCGCGGGCGCATGGGCAGAGGCGTGCGTGATGCGTGCGGCAGCGCGCCGCACGCGCGAAGGCAGCCTGTGACCGGACCTTCACGCGGGTGCCCTGCGGGCGGCGATTGCTCTTTGCTGTGCTGTTATGTGGCAATTCGTCCATCCCCCGTCTACACGTTGGCCCGGTTCACGACGCCCGCGTTTGCCAGATCATCCGGCATGTGCCAGGACCTGCCGGAGCGCGCCTGGATCTGCCGGAGCCGTCCTGGCTCGTCCGGCGGCGCGCGGATGGCGCGGCGAAAATGCGGACGCTCGCGGATGACAAGGGACGTGCCAGGACAAGGTCGGGGCGCGGGCCCGGCTGCGCGGCGAAGGAGTCTGGGCCAGGCGGCATCATGCGGATTCGTCCTGAGTCATCGGGACCACGCGCGTCCCGTCGCCCGTGCGCGTATCCCTGAGCAGTGACACACCAGCAGGCCGAAGGGACCGCGGCGCGCGCTGCCGTACCCCCGCTATCGCCTCCGAAGGGAACCTACGTGAGTTGCTCATACGAGCCACGCCGTTACTCAGCCCCGCGGTCGTTCCACCGGGACCTGCTCGCGGTGGACATCGCGAATTTCGGCGACCCGGCCCGCGACGATCTGGTCCAGTTGTACATGCGCGACGCGCTCTACCGGATCTTGCCGCAGGCCTTCGGCGACGCGGGCATCGGCTGGCGCAGCTGCCACCACGAGGACCGCGGTGACGGCGTCCTCGTGGTCGTCAGCCCGCACGTTCCGACCGCGACGCTCATCCATCCGCTGATCGACCTGATCCGTGCCGGGGTCCGCTGTCACAACCGGCTCTCCTGCCCGGCCGCGGCGATACAGCTCCGGATGGCCGTCCACGCCGGCCAGGTCCACCGCGACTCCAACGGTCTGGCCGGAGAGGCGGTCGTGCACCTGTTCCGGCTGCTTGAAGCCCCTGCGGCGAAAGACTCCCTGGCCGCGACCGGCGCGGAACTCGCGCTGGTCGTGTCCAGCTACCTCCATCGAACCGTCATCCGGCACGGCGGCGGCCTGATCGATCCGGCCGGCTTCCGCTCGATCGACGTCACGGTGAAGCAGACCCGTACCCGCGCGTGGCTGCACATTCCTGGCGGCGTCCGCCTGGAGCGGGGCAGTGCCGCACCCGGCTGCGCGCGACCGGGCCGGCCCTGCGCCGCCGTGACAGCTGTAAGCGGTAAGTGCCTATGCCGGAACCCGGGCCTGATCCGCTGATCCGCCGGCCTGATCGTCACGGCGAGGCGATGCGCCGCCCGGCTTGCCCGGCACCGCCCAGCGCCGGTGACGGTGGATGTCCCGTTACGGGTCGCGGGCGACCCGTAACGGGACATCCACAGCAAATGGTCTCGAGGTGGACTCGATAGTGCGCGTTGACAGCCGCGCCATCGTGCCCTCGACGGGCCAACGATCAAACTCGCGCCACCGGGGTGGGTCATCTGGGCGAGCATGGCCAGGCCGCAACCCGAAGCGGGCGTGGATCCCGCGTCGAGGGGCGAGAACGCAGCCAGGCCAAGCCCAGGCCGGCGGGTCGGCCGGGAGGTTCTGTAAGACCCCCAGGCCGGTCAGCGGCGGCGGGGGAGAAGCAGGGGGGTGGCGGCGATGCCGAGCGCAGCCAGCACGCCGAGCGCCCGCAGCCACAGCCATCGGGGTGCATGCTCGCCGAGCAAGACGGTCATCGCGAGCACAGGCAAGGCCAGGCCCAGATTCACGCGGAGACGCCGCATCTGCCGGCTGAACAGCGGACGTTCGGCGCCTGCCTGTACCGGGACGGCGGTGGCCAGGGCGTACAGCACGTGGATGAACCACAGGACCGCCCCGAGGCCCAGTGCGCCGGTCAGCCGTTCGCCGGGTCCGGCCGGCGCGGAAGCGACGGCGTAGGCGGCGGCGAGCAGGCCAAGCGTGGCGGTCGTGCATGGCCAGCCGGGGGCGAGCGCACTTATGGCGCCGCCGAACGCGGCCAGCGTGGCCAGGGCTGCCACCGCCGGAGCCGGATTGGCGGCGGTCACTGCGGCGCCGGTAACCAGGACCAGGCCAAAACCAGCAAGCCGGAGACCCAGGGCGGCACGCGACAGCCCAAGCGCGCGGGGTGTGGGAAACCTCATCGCAGCGCCGGCCTTGGGGCGGCCGCCATGCGCGCGAGATCATGCAGCACTGCGTCCAGGCTGCCAGGGCCACCCCACCGCACGACAGGAACGCCCAGGTCGCCGAGCCGCGCGATGAGCATCTGCCGCTCAAGCAGCCAGAGCCGTCGCGCGATTTCCGCAGGCCGGTCGCCGGTGTCGGGCAGCGCGTCGTCAGGCAGGGTGTCGACGGCGAGGACGGCGGCGCCGCGGCGGCGCAGCACCGCGAGATGGGCCGCAGACTCCTCGTCAAGCAGCGGAGTGAGCGCGATGACAAGCGCGCGGGCGGTACGCAAACTGGCCAGCCATCCCGCCGCCGCGGGGGCGGCGGCCGACCTCGGCGGGCTGACATCGAGCAGCCATTCGCGCGCCCTCGCGAGCTGGCGGCGCCCGGCTGCCCGGCTCGAGCGTGCGGTTCTTCCCTCCGTACTCGACCAGCCCGACCGTGTCGCCCGCGGCCAGGTAATGCTCGGTGATGCCTGCCGCGAGCCGCACCGCGACATCGAGGATGGCCGATCCAGGCGCACCGGCGTCGTGCAGCGAGTCGATGAGGACAAGCACTTCGGCGGCGCGGTCGGTGAACGTCGCGTTGACATGAAGCTCACCCGTGCGCAGGGTGGTGCGCCAGTTGATCCGGCGGGGCCGGTCGCCCGGGGCGAAGGCCCGCGTGCCAGCGAACTCGGCCCCCGGCCCGACAATCCGTGAGCGGTGTCCGCCGGCGTAGACGAGCGCCCGCGGCATCGCCTCGCCTGCCTGGAACGATTCGATGGCCGGCATCACCGTGACCGGCACCTGATCCACGGCAAGCAGCGCGCTGCTCTGGCTCAGCAGCTGCGGGCCGTGGACACGCACGACGACGGGCCCAACTTGCTGTTTTCCCCAGTGGGCTGCCCGCAGCCGCAGCCGCACGGCGGTCTGCGCGCCTGCGGTGACGGAGGTCACCCGCAGCGGCGGCCCTCCGGCCGCACGGAACGTCGGCGCGGCCACCATGACCGCCACCGCGTCCAGGTCGGCACCGGCCATGAGGGTGATGGTCGCCTCGATCACCTCGTCTTCGCGGATCCGCGTCGCCGACAGGTGCAGCGTCGTCCCTGACAGCCCGCCGCGCTCGCTGCCCGCTGCGAGCACAAGGCCGATGACGAACGGCGCGGCGAGCGCGACCACGTCGGCCCGGCCGAATGCGAGCCCGGCAGCCACGAGGCCGACGGCGAGGAGGGCGCAGCGGCTCGCCGCTGCGGTCGGGCTCAGGGCCTGCCCCCGGCGCGGTGACCGGCGTCGCCAGCGCCGGAGCGGGGGCTTCCGGTGCCAAAGCCGGGGCCCATCGCGGCATAGTCCGGGAGCGCGACGGTGGTCGGAACGGGAACCTCGTCCAAGGTGGCGCGCACGATGTCGTCACTGCTCGTCCGTCGCAGGTACGTCTCTGGGCGCAGGGTCAGCCGATGGCCGAGCGCGGCCACCGCGACCGTCTTCACGTCGTCCGGGGTGACGAAATCCCTGCCGTTGATGACCGCTAGCGCGCGTGAACAGAGCATCAGGGCGAGCGCGCCGCGCGGCGAGGCGCCGACGAGAACTTCCGGCCTGCTGCGGGTCGCCGCGGCAAGATCAACCATGTACCGGCCGACGCTGGCTTCCACCGGCACACGCTCGACCGACGCCTGCATCGCGAGCAGCCCGGCGGCGTCCGTAACCGGTTCCAGCCTGAGCTCCTCTTGGCGGCGCTCGATGCGGCGGGAGAGTACCTCCCACTCTTGCTCAGGCTCCAGGTAGCCGAACGATACTCGGAGCAAGAACCGGTCGAGCTGGGCTTCAGGCAGCTGGTATGTGCCCTCGTACTCGATCGGGTTCGCCGTCGCGAGCACGACGAACGGCGGTTCGAGGCGGCGGGTGACGCCCTCCACGGTCACTTGCCGCTCTTGCATCGCCTCCAGGAGCGCGGCCTGGGTGCGCGGCGGCGTACGGTTCACCTCGTCGGCGAGCAGCAGATTCGTAAACAGTGGCCCGGGACGGAAGTCGAACTCGGATCGGCGCTGGTCATAGATGAACGAGCCTGTCACGTCGGCCGGAAGCAGGTCGGGGGTGAATTGCAGGCGGCGGAAATCTATGCCGAGTGTCTGCGCGAACGACCGCGCGGTCAGCGTCTTGCCGAGCCCAGGCAGATCTTCGAGCAGCACGTGCCCGCCAGCCAGAACCGCGGCGAGCACCAGCCGCAACTGCTCTCGTTTGCCGACGACCGCCTGGCCGACCCGGTCAAGCACGTCGGTGCAGCGCGCACCGGCCTCGGCCAGCGTCATCTGTTCCGTCACAGCTCCTCGATCCTTCGCACAAGTGCATCCAATGTCGCGACCGTCGGCGGTGCCGCGGCATCACCCGCCGTCTCGGTCATCAGCCGCCACAGTGGTTCACCGAGCAGTGCCCGGGCCTTTTCCGGCTGGCGGCGGCGGTCGATGCCGTGTCTGCGGCGCAGCCGGTCGTCGGCGAGTTCGATGAGCATCGGACGCAGCGCCGCCGCGAAATGCGTCGGCGACGTGACGCCCCAGCGCAGCCGCTCGCGGACGACAGCGAACCGCGCGAACGGCCGGTCGAACCCCGGATTCTGCGGTGGCGCAGGTGGCAGCGGCGTCGGCTGGCGCAGCCGTCGGTAGACGTGGCCCGTGAGTACGAGCACCGCCACGAGGCCGACGGTTCCGTACGGCGCCAGCTCGTGACCGACATAGCTCGTCGCGGCCAGCGTGAGCACGGACAAGACTGCCGTCTGCAGCACACCCGCAGCTACCTCGCGGAGCAGGGCTCTGTTCACGGCCCGGCCTTGCCAGGCGAGGCCGTGCTCAGGGGAACCGCCGTGCTCACGGGAGCCGCCCTGATCAGGGGTGTGGTCGTGCTGGTGGCGCCGTGTCGGTGGGGGAGCGGGGTTGGGTTGATGGCGCGGCCTTGCGGATGGGCGCGGGCTCTGTTCATGGCCTTTTTGGCGCGGGCTCTGTTCGTGGCGCGGGCTCTGTTCGTGGCGCGGGCTCTGTTCGTGGCGCGGGCTCTGTTCGTGGCGCGGGCTCTGTTCGTGGCGGCGGCGTTGTTCGTGACACCACTCGCCCTCATCACGTGGGCCCGGACGATGTGGTGGCGGGCGCGAGTCCGCGCTCGATGTCACGGCGCACCCCGTCGAGTGCGGCACGCGCTTCCTCCCTGGCCTGTGTCGGCACCGGGGCCGTCGAGTAGCGCGCCACCTGATACAGCCGGTGCAGGCGATCAAGCGGCGACCGCTCGACCGCGTACGCGGTCAGCACCCGCCGGGCGAGCTCGGCCGAGGTCTCCGCAGGTGCGCGGGCGGTCCCCGTGCGGGCCACCGCCGCTTCGAGGCGGAGCCAGCAGGCGAGCACGGCCTCGCGCGGATCGGCTGATTCGTCAAGATCGGCGAGGGCGGCCTCGACGTCAGAGCGAAGCTGGCGGCGGACAGCTTCGTCCCCCGCACGGGTGCCGCTTGCGCCCTCCACGGGCTCCTCGTCGGCGGACCGAGTGCGCCCCACGATACGGAGCTGGCGGATGATGGCGGCGACCGCGATGACGAGGAGCAGCGCGAGCAACGCCGCGGTCAGGACCGCCCAGATCGCGTCGATGGCGCTCGCTCCCACGGCGGCGCTCGTGGGCTCGGGATGGGCTGCGGACCCGGTTGGCAGCGGCAGCGCCCGCTGGCTCACCACCGGCTTCGGCACGCTGTGAACGCCGGGCGGGCCCTGCGGTGGACCGCCCCTGGTGGAGGTGATCAGCGGACCGGCGCCGGCGGCGGCGCCTGCCACGATGAGGGCCGCGACGGCCGACGGGACCAGCCACCCGGCCTTACCCGTGCGCGCCCCCACGCCTGGCCTCCCGGTTTCAGATGGCAGAAGCCGCCTCAGACTCTAACACTTCGCCCATTAGCTGAGACAACCATTTCGGGCCCGCCGCGGGGCGGCCCAGACCATGCGGCGGGCCGCAGCGCCGTTGGCGGCGCCGGCCACGCGGGTGGAGCGGGCGCCACGCGGGTGGAGCGGGCGCCTCGCGGGTGGAGCGGGCGCCTCGCGGGTGGGGCGGGCGCCTTGCGGGTGGGGGCGGCGCGGTCGGGTGGTGGCAGGTCTTGTGGGTGGGGGCGGGCGCCGTCGGGTGGCGCCGGCCTCCTCCCGGGTGGAGCGGGCGATGCGGGGGTGAAAGGCGCCACGCGAATGATCGTGGCAGCCGTATGGCAGTGGCCAATCGCGGCAGCCGTATGGGAGTTGCCCAGAGCCACCAGGCAGTACCGGGCGGCTGGCCTTGGCCGGTGCGTCACCTGCGGAGGGCTCGTGGCCGCGGCGGGCCGCGTTTTGGCGGTGGCGGGCGGATGGGGGCACGATGGAGCAGCCATGACGCTTACCGCCCTGCTGCCAGCGGCACCAGACCCGGACTCTGTATTCGACGCCTTCGCTGGCTGGGCGAAACAGCAGGGCTTCGCTCTCTACCCGCATCAAGAGGAAGCGCTCATCGAGATCGTCTCGGGCGCGAATGTGATCCTTGGCACGCCGACAGGGTCCGGCAAGAGCCTGGTGGCCGCGGGTGCGCATTTCGCGGCGATGGCAGCTGACCGTCGCACCTTCTATACCGCACCGATCAAGGCGCTGGTATCGGAGAAGTTCTTCGCGCTCTGTGACACGTTCGGCCCGTCGAACGTCGGCATGATGACGGGCGACGCGAGCGTCAACGCGGACGCCCCGATCATCTGCTGCACCGCGGAGATCCTGGCCAACATCGCGTTGCGGGACGGTGCTCAGGCGGATGTCGGCCAGGTCGTGATGGACGAGTTCCACTTCTACGCCGATCCCGACCGTGGCTGGGCGTGGCAGGTCCCGTTGATCGAATTGCCGCGAGCGCAGTTCCTGCTGATGTCGGCGACCCTCGGGGACGTCACGAGGTTCTCCGAAGACTTGACCCGCCGCACCGGCCGCCCGACTGCGGTGGTCCGTTCCGCCGAGCGCCCGGTGCCACTGCGCTTCTCCTATGTCACGACACCACTGCACGAGACCCTCGCCGAACTGCTCGCGACCGGCCAGGCACCGGTGTACGTGGTCCACTTCACCCAGGCGGCGGCGATCGAGCAGGCCCAGGCACTGATGAGCATCAACGTGTGCAGCCGTGCGGAGAAGGACGCCATCGCCGACATGATCGGCAATTTCCGCTTCACGGCCGGTTTTGGCCGTACCCTGTCGCGGCTGGTGCGGCACGGCATCGGCGTGCACCACGCGGGCATGCTGCCCAGGTACCGGCGGTTGGTGGAGACCCTGGCGCAGGCAGGCCTGCTGAAGGTGATCTGCGGCACCGACACCCTCGGGGTGGGAATCAACGTGCCGATCCGCACGGTCGTGTTCACCGCCCTGTCCAAATACGACGGAACACGCAGCCGCCTTCTGCAGGCACGTGAGTTCCACCAGATCGCCGGGCGCGCTGGGCGGGCAGGCTACGACACGGTCGGCAGCGTGGTCGTCCAGGCGCCCGAGCACGTCGTGGAAAACGAGCGGGCGCTCGCCAAGGCGGGCGACGATCAGAAGAAACGGCGCAAGGTCATCCGCAAGAAACCGCCTGAACGATTCGTCTCCTGGGGCAAGCCCACCTTCGAGCGCCTGGTGGCCGCCGAGCCCGAGCCGCTGACGTCGAGCTTCACGGTCAGCCACGCCATGCTGCTCAACGTGATAGCCCGGCCGGGCAACGCGTTCGCCGCGATGCGGCACCTGCTGACCGACAACCACGAGGACCGCGCCGCGCAGCGGCGGCACATCAGCCATGCGATCGCGATCTACCGCGCGCTGCTCGCGGGCGGCGTGGTCGAGCGCCTGGCCGAGCCAGACGGGGAGGGCCGCTGGGTACGGCTCACCGTGGACCTGCAGTTCGACTTCGCCCTCAATCAGCCGCTGTCGCCGTTCGCCCTGGCCGCGATCGAACTGCTCGACCGCGCAGCGCCCGGTTACGCCCTCGACGTGCTTTCTGTCATCGAGGCCACCCTGGACAACCCGCGGCAGGTCCTTTCCGCGCAGCAGTTCAAGGCGCGCGGTGAGGCGGTCGCGCAGATGAAGGCAGACGGGATCGACTACGAGACCCGGCTGGATCTGCTCGATTCTGTCACGTATCCGAAGCCGCTCGCCGAGTTGCTCGACGCCGCCTACGAGATCTACCGGCGTGGCCACCCGTGGGTCGCCGACCACGAGCTAGCGCCCAAGTCGGTGGCCCGCGACATGTACGAGCGGGCGATGACTTTCGTCGAGTACATCGGCTACTACGGCCTGTCCCGCTCCGAGGGCCTGGTCCTGCGGTACCTGGCCGACGCGTACAAGGCGCTGCGGCAGACCGTGCCTGACGAGGGGAAGACCGACGAGCTCATCGACCTAATCGAATGGCTCGGCGAACTCGTCCGCCAGGTGGACTCCAGCCTGATCGACGAATGGGAACGGCTGCGTAATCCGTCCGACACAGCCGAGACCAGCAGAGACCGCCAGGCCGACCGGCCGCCCGCGGTCACCTCGAACATCCGGGCCTTCCGTGTGCTTGTGCGCAATGCCCTGTTCCGCCGGGTGCAGCTCGCGGCGCTGCGGCGCTATGACGACCTCGGGGCGCTCGACGCCGAGGCCGGCTGGGATGCGCAGGCGTGGGCGGATGCGATTGAGCCCTACTTTGACGAGCATGACGAGATCGGCACCGGGCCCGACGCGCGCGGGCCTGCGCTGCTGCTCATCGACATGCGGCCGGACCGCTGGGTGATCCGCCAGATCTTCGATGACCCGGCGGGCGACCACGACTGGGGGATCAGCGCCGAGGTCGACCTGGCCGCCTCCGATGAGGCGGGCACGGCCGTCCTGCGGGTAACCGACGTCGGCCAGCTGCAAGGAATAACCGCGGTGGCCGACGCCGACCGGCCATTGAGCTGACCCAGCCACCGGGAATCGGCTCTGCGCCTCGAGCTGGATTTCAGCCTTCAGCGTGCTGGGCGTGGCCAGGCGCGAAAGGCTGGTAAACGTAGAATATGGTGCAGGGCTGTGAACCGATGGTCACGGTATGGTGATCCGCGCCAGGTGGCACGAACGCGTAGGAGCCAGAGCTCACCTCATGTCCCGCGACGCGCGCTTGCCCCTCGATGATCCAGGCGTGCTGTGCCGCGGCGGGTTGCATATGACCCGCGTTTTCGGCGCCGGGCTGCAGCCGCATCAAACCGACGATCATGTCGCCGGATTCTGATTTCCAGAGAACCTTGTTGGCGATGCGGCCGTCGCCGTGCAGCGGTACCCACTCGATCGCCTGAAGGTCGACGCTTGTGAGAACCGTTACCCCGTCGCTGACCGTTGCTGAGTCGGACATCTCAGATGAACCTCACCTGTCGCTCGCGCATTCTTCGGCCTGGGGGCGCCCAAAGCGGCCCCAGGCCGAAGAATGCGCTCACCCGGATGAGCGGGTCAAGGCACGGTGATCCAGGAACCCGAGGAGATCGCCGGTTTGCCTGGGTTCGCGTTGATGAATGGCCCGTGAGGGCGCTATCGCACGACTATCAATGCGTACCATCTGGTCTGCTTCAAGATCAACTTCGGGCTGCGAAGGGTGATTCGTAGCGACAGCAATGGCCCATGGGTGCGGCTCCGTTGCCGGGACGTCGGGCACCACAGCACGCATTCCCGGGAAAGCGGTCGGGCCGAGCTTGATCGATGTGACCTGGCCGTTGCTATCGCAACGGCCAGGTCACGTCCATGGCAGCGCGCGCGCCAGCCCGGACCATCACGGGACTAAGCCCCCCAGACCGACCAGCCACCCCAACCACCTCAGTGCCTCCGCAAGAGCCACGCCATTGCTGCTGTGGCAGCGCCCCCGCGGGCCATCGATCCTGGCCGTCGCGGCGCTATCTCTAGTCGGGGTCGTCGAAGTCGAAGCGACAGCCCGCGCCCCATCGCGAGCGCTGGTTGCCGTGTGCGGGGATGCCGCCCACGTCCTTCAGCATGCGGGCCAGTCGATCAGTCCCTCGGTGTGGCTGCGTTCTGGTGAGCGCTTGAGTGTGCAGTTGATGAAGAGCGCACGAAGGTCATCGAATCGCCATGGCAGCGTGCTCGCGGCGTCGGGCTGCGTCATTGGCCCCCCTGGGCCAGTCGCATAATGTAATTTGATTATTACTTAGCGTGATCACAGCGTGAGAGAACATTCCAAGTCTGGGGGGATAAGTGACACTTAGGAAGATCTTGGCGTTGTCTCTGGCCGGAGCTGCCATGCTCATGCTCATTGGCGCGATGCCGTTCGTGCGCACGGCATCGGCCTGGGGCGTTTCGCGGCCGCATACGCCTCATCCGGCTGGCGCCGCGGCCCAGCATCGGGCAAAAGCCCGGAAGCAGGCGCTGCTCGGGGAGTGCTCCGCCGCGTACTTCCACGGCGACCCACGGCTCGGACCGGCGCGGCTCCCTGCCACCGGCAACGTAGGTGCGGAGCTCTCCGGATACCTGCGTACCGGCAGCCTGAGCGCGGGGCGGTTCCTCGCCACCTTCTGGAACCCGGCCGCCAATGCCGGTCAGGGCGGGTGGCTCTATCCGCCTGACGATGGTTACGTGGTCGGCCCGAACGGCCGCGCCGAGCAGGGAAGGACGCGCCTGTTCCCGGGTCAGGACATCGATCGTTTCGGCAGTGAATACGGGACGTTCCTCAGCCCAGAGGGCATTCCCTACAGCGCGAGGTCGATTCCGCCGCAGAGCCTCGATGGCATTCCCGCGGCTGCGTGTGACTATCACAGGTACCGGGTTATCAAGAGCTTCACCGTGGAGTCCGGGCCGATCGCGCCCTGGTTCGGCCAGCCAGGTCACGGCTGGCAGTACCAGCTCGACCCCGCGCTTGTCCCGAACAATCCGGCCGGGCTCAACGTCATGTGGCTCGTCGCCAACGGCTACGTGCGGCCGCTTGGGTAGCTGCGGTCCACTGCCGCGCCGGCACCCGAGGGCACAGCGCAGGATGGCGCCGCTCCCCGGCATTGCGCCGAGTGCGCCGCTTCCGGGGCATAGCGTCCGGATGGCGCCGCTCCCGTGGGCTCCGCGCCCTGGGCGCCGCCCACGGGGCCGGCGCGGCTTCCGCTCCATGGCGGCCGGCTGCCCGGTAACAGCTCACCGGTTGCTGGGTAGGCTTTGATCATGGACTCCCTGCTGTCTCGCTGGCATCCGCCAGGAGCGTCGCCATTGCGGCAACGGGCACATCGCGGCGGTGCGCGCGGCCGTGGATAGAGACCGGGTCGCGGGCTGGGTCGCGGCGTACGAACACGCCTGGCGGGCACCTGGGACGGCCGCGCTGGAAGGGATCTTCACCCCAGCCGCCGTCTACGCCCAGGGGCCCTACGACGAGCCGAGCCGTGGGCTCGCTGCGATCGAGCGCATGTGGGAGGCGGAGCGCGACGGCCCCGACGAGGTCTTCGAGATGACCGCCGGCATCGTCGCGGTCGACGGTGATACCGCGGTCGTCAGGGTGGCTGTCCACTACGGCGATCCGGTCACGCAGGAGTATCTCGACCTTTGGGTCATCCGGTTCGCCGACGACGGGCGCTGCGCCTCCTTCGAGGAGTGGCCGTTCTGGCCTGGGCAGCCATTCGCGACCCAGTCCGGCTAACGTCACACCGGTGTAGCAGCAAACGCCCGGACCGGAATCTTGCCGGCCGCATCACCCGGTGGTTCATGTGAGGAGAACCGGCCGCCAGAATGTCATGACCCCGCGAGAGCATGGGAAAAGCCTGCGTAACGGCTCACGCAGGCTTGTTGCTTCCACATTGTGGAACGGCTAACTGCAGGAGCACATACCGCCGGGGCTCAGGTTCTTACCAGAGCCCCGGCGAGTGCCGTTTCAGCGTGCAGACTCATACTCCGCCACGATAGAGGCGGGGATACGGCCACGCTCGTTCACTTTGAGACCGCGGCTCTTCGCCCACTCGCGGATCTGGGCACTTTGCTGACGCCCCGCGCTTGCCTGCGGCTGGCGCTTGCGCGCGCGGCCCGGCGCCGATGCACGCCGTGCATGCTCAACGAACGGGCTGATCTTGTCACGCAGCTCCTTGGCATGCTCGGTGCACGCGTCGATCTCATAGGCGGTGCCATCGAATGAGAAGACGACAGTCTCCTGACCTTCGGCCTCGCCAGTGTGAGGCAGGTCACAGATGACCGACACCTGTACTTTCTGAGCCATTGCTCTCTCCTGACGTCCGGCTGTGCTTGGTTGTCCAATATTGTTAAACCAGCAATGGAAAGATTATCCGTGCGGAATCGATTGTCAAGTCAATCTTCTCGTATTGGCCTACTTCACGTCCGCGCCCGCGTCTGGCCGGCTCATCTCTTTGTGAGTCTGATGCCTGCTCAGGCTATCTAGTGGTCTGTAAGAGGAGTCTTCTTTGACTCTGCAGTCCACGACAACGCCCAGGCAGGCACCTCGCGGCGGCGTTGTCGTCGTCGCGCGTAGGAACCACGAAGCTCTCCTCGAAGACCGGCAGAGCCTTGCGATGCACCCACCTGGACGCCGTTCGCTCAAAGGACCCCCTTACAGACCACTTGCAGCCACTTGTCTGCGGTCTAATGGGGTATGTCTGCGAACCCGGTGCCGCGGCCGGTGCGGTTCGGGTACGGCCCCGGCTCATTCTGCACCGGTACCTTCAGCACGGTCCCGGGCCCGCTGCTGCTTTACTACCTGACAGACGTGCTCGGGGTTCGCGCGGTGATCGCCGGGCCGGCCGTGTTCGTGCCAAAGGCGTGGGATCTGTTCATCAATCCCTTGGTCGGCAGGCTGTCCGACGCCACCCGATCACAGCACGGACCGCGCCGCCCGTGGCTGCTCGCCGGCACGGCCACGCTGCCCATGTGTTTCGCGCTGACGTTCATCGGCCTGCCGCTGACCGGAGTGTGCGCCGGGCCTTATGTCGGTGTGGCCTTCTTGCTCGCCTCGACCGGTTACGCGCTTTTCGAGGTGCCTTACAAGGCGATGCCCGCCGAGATGACCAGTGACTACCACGAGCAGTCGGCGCTGCTGACCTGGCGGATGGTTTTCCTCGGCGTCGCCATCCTGGTGTCCGGCGCCTTGCGCCCGGTATCGCGAGCGCCGTGGGCGGCGTGGCGGGTTACCGGGTGATGGGTTTGGTCATGGCGGCCGTGCTCGCGGTCTCGATGGTGGCAACGTTCGCCGGCACCCGGAAGGCGCCGCAGGGCGGCCGCGGCGCCCACGGGCAAGCCGAGCCCTCGCTGCGCGCGCAGCTCGCCGTGATCCGCGCCAACAGGACGTTCCGCCTGCTGCTCTGGTTCAGCTGCGCGCAGATGCTCGCCGCAGGCCTGATGCTGGCGGCCGCGCCGTACTTCGCGACCTACATCCTGCACGACCCGAACGCCGTGACGCCGCTGTTCGTCTGCCTCGTGGGTCCGATTCTGGTCACGATGCCGCCGTGGAAAGGCATCTCGCGGCGGGTGGAGAAGCGGGGTGCGATGGTCGCGCCGCCACACTGTTCCTCGTCGGCTCGGCCGCGCTTGTGGCCACGCCGGTGTTCGGCTCACCATTCGCTTACGCCTGTGTCCTGGTCATCGGCATCGGATATGCCGGGCTCCAGATGCTGCCGGGCGGGCCGTCAGGCAGAGGCGCGGAGGACAAGCTCGGTGCCGAAGACCGTACATCTCGGTCCCCGTTCGGCTCCGCTCACCAGCGAGACGAGTTCGTTCACCATCCGTGCGCCCATCTCCTCGATCGGCTGGCGGATGGTGGTGAGCTGCGGCATCGTGTGCCGCGCCAGCGGCGAGTCGTCGAAGCCGACCACGGCCACGTCATCCGGCACCCTGCGCCCCGTCCGGTGCAGGGCACGGAGCACACCGGCAGCCATCAGATCGGAGGCGGCGAAGACCGCCTCGATGTCGGGCCGCCTGTCGAGCAGCCGGTACAGCGCATGCTCGCCGGAGACCTGGCTGAAGTCGCCGTAGACGATCAGGCCGGCGTCGTTCATCCTGGCGTTCGCCATGGCATCGCGGTAACCGCGGAGCCTGTCCACCCCCGGCGCCATGTCAGGAGGCCCGGCGATCGTGGCGATTACCTTGCGCCCGCTCGCGATCAGGTGCCTGGCCGCCTGCGCGCCGCCGGCCCGGTTGTCCGCGTCGACGTAGGACAGTGTGCCCGCGCCTGACACCGGGCGGCCGACGAAGACGATCGGTATGCCGATGGCTGCCAGGTCGATGGGATGCCGGCCATGCATGCTCACGAACATCGCGCCGTCGACATGCCCGCTGCGCAGGTAGCGGGCTGCCGCGCGGTATTCGACCGCGGCTTGGGCGGTGAGCAGAACAAGTTGCTGCTCACCGTAGTGCTGCTCACCGTGGGTTAGCTCTCTCCTGACCCCGCGGAGAATGCGGGAGAAGAACGCATCGGAGAAAAGCTTGCTCTCGGCCTCGCATACGACGAGGGCGATGACACCGGTCCGCCTCGGTCCGGCGGACCTGGCGGCGCGATTGCGTACATAGCCGAGGCGGACCATCGCCTCCTCGACCTGACGTCGTGTAGTCGGACGGACCCGTGGTGATCCGTTGAGGACGCGCGACGCGGTGGCGGACGAGACGCCAGCAGCTTGCGCGACATCAGCGAGAGTGGGCGGCGACAATGTAGTTTCTGTGCCCGGCACGTTGCCCTCCTAGCGGGTTCGAGAGCTGGCCTCTACGGGCCGTCCGCGACGAGACGTACCGCGGCCCACGGGGCTGATACTCAGGAGTGTCGCGTCCGGTTAACGAGAACAACAGTTAACCGAAATGAAACATTTGAACGGAGATTCTTGTCACCCCGCGTGTATGTCAAGGGCTATTGCCCACATCGTTATGTCCCATCTGCCGGACTGCGGGGACGTGCGTGAAGCGGCAGGATGGCCGTGTAACTTACATGTCAATCTTGTCACACGCGGACGGGGCGTCACCGGCTCCGAGCCGCGGCGAGTGCCCGCGCTACGCCCGTGATCGCGCCTGCCGCCACTGCTGGAACGTCGCGCTCGCGGGGGTGAGCATCGCGGAAACGGGGACGACGGGGACACCCACGGCTCTCGTCTCGGTGCGGTTCAGCATGATCCTTAACGGCGGCCGTGGATGCGGCCGTCCTTTGGTGCGGGGGGATCCCGGGGGGTCGCCCCCCGGGGCAATACAGTCTTAACGGCGGCCGTGGATGTGGCCGTCCTTTGGTGCGGGGGGATCCCGGGGGGTCGCCCCCCGGGGCAATACAGTCTTAACGGCGGCCGTGGATGTGGCCGTCCTTTGGTGCGGGGGGATCCCGGGGGGTCGCCCCCCGGGGCAATACAGTCTTAACGGCGGCCGTGGATGCGGCCGTCCTTTGGTGCGGGGGGATCCCGGGGCAACACCACGGACTTAAGGCTTTACGGCTGTGACCTGGGCGTTTCGGGGCCCGAGGCGGCGTCCCCGGCCGATTTGATCATGAAGGAGGCTCCTGATAGGGGTATGGGTGTCGATTCCTTTGCCCTGAACAGGAGCCCTGGGTGTGTTCTTACCTGTCGTGCGCTGTGTCCGCAACCCCGGTGCCGGATTCCGGCGCGTGGCGGGCCGGGGGGCTGGTGGCGGGGGCGCTGGGCGGGCCGTGCCCGCCGTGGGTCATCGCGGCCGGGGCCGGTGACCTGGCCGATCCCTCGGGCGGCCGCCAGGACAGCGCGCTGGTGGCGGCCGGCCGGGCGGGACCGGTGTCGTCGGGGCAGGTGATGACGTTCGCCGTCCCGGTGATCACGGTGCCGGTGAAGGTCCGCCGGTCGGGGGCGGTGCAGGCGGACGGGTGGCTGCCGGATCAGGTGCGGCTGGGAATGCTGGAAACCGTGCTGGGCGACGGGGTGATCGAGGAACTGTGCGATCAGGCGGTCGCCGCCGGGCTGGTGGCGCCACCGGAACGGCGGCGCCTGATGTCGCTGCCGTTCATCATGCGGATCGTGGTCGCGATGACCTTGCTGCCTGATGCTGACTACCCGGAGGTGATCCGGGTCCTGACCGGGCTGCTTCCCCGGCTGCCGTGGGCCAGGAGGTGGCAGGTCCCCACGCATAAGACGATCACCATATGGCGGCGCCGGCTGGGGACCTGGCCGGTGGAGCAGCTGTTCTGGCGGGTCGCCGGTCCCCTGGTACCGGACGGCGCGGCCGGGTCGGTGATGATCGTCGGGCGGCCGCTGTGCTCGATGGACGGCTTCGAGCTGGACCTGCCGGCCACGCCGGATAACCTGGCGGTCTTCTCCTGCACCGGGGCCAGCAAGGACACCCCGTGGAACGGCCAGGCCGGGAAGAGCCAGGCCGCCAAGGCCGTGCCGGGCGGGCCGTTCCCGCACCTGCGGTGCCTGCTGGTGACCGCCCGCGCCGGGCGGGCGGTGCTCGGCGCGGCAGCCGATGCCACCGATGCCGGGGAGCAGACGCTGGTGGCCCGCCTGGTGCGCGAGCACCCGGAACTGTTCGCCGGGCGCGTATTCCTGATGGACCGGAACTTCCTGGGCTATCACCTGATCACCGCGATCCTGGACGCCGGCGGGCACCTGATCATGCGGGTGCGGGCCGGGATCAACCTCCCGGTCACCGAGGACGGGTGGCTGCCGGACGGGTCCCGGCTGACCTACCTGGACGAGCCGGACCGTCACCGGGTCACCGACCGGCTGCCGCTGCGGGTCGCCGAGCACAACGTGGTGCTGCCCGGCAGCGGCGGCGAGGTGTCCGAGACCTACACGATCGCGACCACCCTGCTCGACCATGAGGCGGCTGACGCCGAGGCGCTGCGGGCCGCCTACCCGATGCGCTGGTCCGCCTCGGAGACCACGATCGGGGAGAACAAGACCACCGTGACCGGGGCCGGCCCGGCCACCACCCCGTGCCTGCGCTCCGGCGAACCGGAACTCGTCTACCAGGAACTATGGGCGTGGCTGGCCGCCACCCAGCTGGTCCGCGCCAGG
Source organism: uncultured Actinomycetota bacterium (assembly GCA_963851085.1). Taxonomy (GTDB): domain Bacteria; phylum Actinomycetota; class Actinomycetes; order Streptosporangiales; family Streptosporangiaceae; genus DATFVJ01. Next base: position 253,271 of record CAWKNX010000003.1, read on the forward strand.
CGCCGCGGCCGCCACCCAGTCCGCGGCCGCCATCACCGCCCGCCGCCACGCCGCCCGGCCGACACTGACCAGGTCTCCTTCACCACCATGCGCCGCGACGCCGCAGCGTCGATGCGCCAGTCGCTGGTCACCGCGACCACCAGCCTGGCCGCGCTCGCCGCCCTGGCCCAGGCCGCCGGCCAGACCGCGCTGCACACCCTGAACCGCACCGGCCGGCAGCGGTACTCCGAACGGAAACAGAAGTCCCGGCCGGCCTTCGGTCACACCCGGGTCACCAAGACCACGCACCGCGGGCCGGTGAAGATCACCCGGTTCCAGCCGGCCGCCAGCGTCACATAGCCGCTGATCAGCAGAAACAGCGGCCAGGAAGGAGGAACCGCCCCCGCGCCCAGGGCTGCGGCCCGTGGAACCGCACGCCCACCCGAGCGTCATCGGGCCGCCACCATGCCCGCAACAGCCCACCCGCCGCCATAAACCAGACACGAAGACCGATACAGAACCCGAAGATACGAACACCCCAGTCAAGCACTAACGCCCAAAGTCCCTGGTGTTGGGATCCCGGGGGGTCGCCCCCCGGGGCAATACAGTCTTAACGGCGGCCGTGGATGGCATGCCCGGAAACGGGATCTTCGGGCTCTGACGCGCATGCGGGGCCTCCTAACGGAGCGGTTGCACGAGGGGCCCGGGATCGCCCGTGCGGTCGCGAGGCTGTGCCAGCCCGGGGGGACGAGCCCCCCGCAGGAAACCCGGGCGGTGAGATGGCTCTCACGGTGCCGTGGACTGTAAGCAGGCCACGGCGCGCTGTGAAGAAGGGCCGCGGGCCCGCGCATCACGTACATGCTGACCCGGGCCGCGCCGCGGCGCGTGAGCCGCCGTGCGGCCGGCCCTGGAATCGGGGTTCAGCCTGTCCTGTCTGCCTGACCAGGCAGGACCCGCGCGGCGAGGCCGTGCGCCGCGCCCGCCGGCCGTCCCTGCGGCCACCGGCGAACGGCTTTCAGCGTGCCGCGATCCAATGGAACAGAGGTGTACCTTTCATCTTCTTACCGTCATGCGGGCCGCGGGTCAGGCCCGGGCGAATTCCATGATCTCGACCGCGGACAATGGCCCGCTGGGCGCCAAATTGCGCGGCCGTCAATATGTACCATCGCCCCGCACACGGCGCTTTCATGATCGCGGTAACTTCTCCGCGCATATCGCCGAAAAGTTACCGCGATCATGAAAGCCGGGCGCTGCCGGGGCTGTTTCATGGCCTGGAGCATGATCGATGGCCCGCAGGGCGGCCGATATGGCGCCCAGCGGGCCATTGATCACGCTCGCCGAAATGCCTATCCCGCGGCCAGCGATTGCAGGTGCGACTTGTATCCGGCGCCGTATGCGGTAGGCGTGCCGGAGTAACCCGTGATGAGCGCGGGCCCCTGTGAGCAGTCCCAGTTGTTCCAGGTCCATGCCAGGTAGCCGGTGCTCTGCGAATCCAGCCAGCTCATCAGCGGATTGACGTAGCCATCGGCGCAGTCGTTCTCGCGGATCTCGCCCGCGATCACCGGCACCTTGGCGATCACTGGCGCGATCTGGCTGGTCCAGCAGGACTGTGTGCTGCACATGTTGAAGTTGTAGGAGTGCCAGGAGGCGACGAGGTTGCCATCCGGGTCGGTTGGCTCGTACTGGACCCACTGGGTCAGATCGTTGGAGTACTCGAGCCCGCCGAGCATGATCACGTTGTTGGCCCCAGCCGAGCGGACCACGGTCACCAGTTGCCGCATGCCCGCCACGGTGTAAGAGATGCCGACACAGGAACTCCCGCCGCTGCGCCAGCACTGCCAGCCCTCGGTCTCGTTGAAGTTGTCCGCGCGCGACGGGTAGGGCTCGTTGAACAGATCGAAGATGACAGCGTCATTGCCCTTGAGCGCGGCCACCGACGTCCAGAACGGCACCGACTGGGTGGCATCGGGCATCGGGCATCGGCTTCTGGCACGTGGCCTGTGCCGACGAGCAGCCCGCCGAGGTGCCGGTGTACAGGCCGTCGGTCCAGTGCAGGTCGAGGATGGCCACGATCCCGTTGTCGTTCAGCAGGCTCACGTACTGCTCCACCGCCTGCTGGTAGGTGGTGCCCGCGTACGCGGAGTTCACGTAGGACTCAGCGTTCCAGCACGCCTCGTTCAGCGGCACCCGCACGGCGGTCACGCCCCAGATCTTCATCGGTGTGATCGAGCCTGATCCATCGGGCCGTTCCAGATGCCGTTTGAGCCCACGCGGTGGGCAGGGGCCGATGCGTGCACCGGCACGGGGGGCGTGCGGGTGCACGCATCGGGACACGGGGATTCGGGCAGGGGACGAAGCATGCGGGTGCGGTCCCCGCCGCAGCGAGACGGCGGGGACCGCACCCGGCCTTATCGAGCCGGCGAGCGCGCGGTCAGTGCTGGCCCGGGGGCGGCCCCGGAAACCGGCAGGTTCACGCGCTCACGGAAGGGTCGGGAAGGCGTTCTTGACCAGCATCTGGAATTCGGCGGCGAACCACTGGCCCGCGGGAACGTCGAATCCGGGGATCGATCCGGTCGAATAGGTGCCTCCGTTGCCGTCGGTATTGGTGCCGCTGGGGTCGCAGTGCGGGTCACCGTGGGTGTGGCTGCCACTCGGGTAGTCGCCGTCGGACTCACCCGGCGGCTTGATCCACACGAACGCCATGACAGGGCTGCTGGTTCCGAGCGGCTCGTCCGTCGGCCTGGCACCGATGCCCGCGTTGTTCTGGTTGCACCAGTCACCCCGGAACGGCCGCTGGTCGATCTTGTTAGCGGCCACGTAGGCGGCGGCGGTGGTGGGGCTGCTGTTGACTGCGGTGGGCCGTAGCGGGCCGCCCCAACCGTTGCGCGAGGTGTCGATCAGGAACCTCTTGCTGGACGGGAACCCGGCCGACACCAGCGTGTTGTACATCTGGGTGTCGTAGGTGAGCTCGTCGAAGGTCGGGTTGAACTGGTAGAAGGTCACCGAGTCCAGCGGGTTACCGCCGACGTTGAGCGTCGGGTTGGGCAGGAACGGCTCCTGCGTCGGGGTGTAGTTGGCTGTGTCGCTGATGAATCCGTCGATGCTGGCGTACTTGGCCGTGGTGGCCTGGACCACCGTGTTGTACACGGCGGGCGTCGCGCTCATGTTGCTCGGCCAGCCGAGCCACGCCGAATGCGCGATGTCGAGGTAGTTGTAGACGTTGGGGATGGCGTGCAGCGCGTTCAGCGCGAACGTGATGCCCTGCTCGTAGAACGGCGTCGAGGTCGCACAAGCCGACTTGCTCTGGTTCGTCACGACGTTGGGCAGCGAGTCCGGCTCGATGATCGCCACGATCCGCAGGTTGCTGTACTTGGGCATGGCCAGGATCGACGCGATGGGGTTGATGTACTGAGTCTCGTACTGGGTGAGTCCCGCCGCGGTGGCCGGGATCTCGCCGTTGGACGCGAGGGCGGCGCAGTCACGGCCGGGCAGGTCGTAGATGACGACCTCGAACACCATCGGCGTGCTGCCCTGGATCTCTGTCTCCGCGTTGTCAAGCTGGGCCTGCAGGCCGAGGTGCGTGCTGTCGCCCGCGATCGCCCCGATGTGGTCCATCCAGATGCCGGTCTGGTACTTCGCCACCGCGGCCTCCGCCGCGTTGCCGCCGTCCGCGGACACCTGGGCGTTGACCTCACTGACGTAGTTGGGGTTGAGGTATTGGGTCGCGCCGGTGAACGGGTCGGCGACGTGGCCGCAACTGCTGCCGCAGCTGACGATCTCGGTCGCGGTGACGGTGGCCGAGGTGTAACCGGTCGCGCTCGCGGTGAACACGGCCGATCCGGTGCCAGCGGAGTTGGCTGTGATGGTCACGTTCTGCGCGGTGTTCCAGTTGCTCGAGGTGAACGTGAGTGAGCTTCCCCCGGTGACCGACAGGCCGGTGTTGCCGGAGGTGCGGCTCACGGCGACGGTCACATTGGCGGTCGGTGCCCTGGACAGCGTCACGCCGAACGTGCCCGTCGTGCCCTGCGTCACAGACAGCGTCGTCGGGGTCGCCACGATGCCGGGTGTCGTGGCGGTGTTGACGGTGATGGGCACCGCCGCCGAGGTTGCCGTGTTACCCGCCGCGTCGGTCGCCCTCGCCGTCAGCGAGTAGGAGCCGGCCGCCACGCTCGTCCAGGTGAAGTTGTAAGGGCTGGTGGTCACGGTGCCGATCACGGTCGAGCCGTTGAGGAACTGGACCTGGGCGATGGATCCGCCGGTTTCACTGGCTGTCGCGCTGAGCGCGATGGTCGCGGGGGCCGTGAACGTCGCGCCCGAGGCCGGGCTCGTCAGGCTGACCGTGGGCGTGCCGCCACCGCCACTGCCACCGCTGCCGTTGCAGGTGATGCTGGTGGGTACCGCGTCGCTATTGGTCCAGGTGCCCTGCCAGCCAAAGGTGGTATTGCCGCCGGCGGCGATGGTCCCGTTGTAGCTCAGGTTCGTCGCGGTGATGTTCTCGCCGCTTTGGGTGAACGAGGTGTTCCAGGCGTTCGTAATCTTCTGGTCACCGGGATAGGTGAACGTGACCGTCCACCCGGTGATGGAGGTGGTGCCGGTGTTGGTGACGGTCAGGTTGGCCACGAACCCGCCCTGCCACTGGCTCGCCGTGGCGTAGCTGGCCGAGCAGCTCGTTGCCGCGCTGGCCTGGGTGGCCGCGACGGTGAACATCGCGAAGCCGAACGCGGCGGCGATGGCCGCGGCGACGATGCGGCGCGGGCGTGCGCGCCCGGCTGCACCTAAGAAAGTGGGTCTCATGCGGGTCCTCCTTGGGGACTCTCAGGTGGCTCCGGGGGACCACGAACGATCCCTAACGGCTCCGGCACGGGTCTGGTGCGTCGCGTGGGGACGACGCCCGGCCCAGCGGCGCCATGGCGGCCTCCTGAGCCGCCGCCTGGCGGCGCTGGGAACGCACCGCGAAGATAGGCACGCCGCGCCTGCTGGTACAGACGTAACGTCGGACCCGTGCGCGGGAGCGGGGCCGGCGGCTGCGCCTGTGCCCGGCGCGCCAGCGCCCGTGTATCGGGGAACAGGCGGGGGGCAACCGTCCTCATCAGGCGAAACCCCCGCGCAGCCGTTCAGCATAGATCTTCTCGCGGTGGCGCGGCGCGGCCCGCGGCACCGGACAGCGGTGCGAAGGATGGTCGCCGCCCGCAGGAAAGATTCACACGTCAGAACTGCCGCGGACCCGCGCTCACCCGGTTGGGCGGGGTCCTTCCCCGGCCGGGACAGGCGAGACGCGTGGGGCGGAATCCGCCGTCAGCGAGTCAGCCACGTGACCTCGCCCGGCGCGGCGGTCAGACGGGAGTGCCGTCGCGGGCGGTCAGGTCGGCGTACCGGCCCGCCAGTCGCTTGGTCACCGGGCCAGCGGCGCCAGCGCGGGGAGCCCGCCCGTCGAGCGAGATCACCGGGACCACGCCGCCCATCGTGCCGGTGACGAAGAGTTCGTCGGCGCACCAAAGCTGGGGCAGGCTGTAGTCACCGACATCGCACCCGATGCCGTCCGCGGCGGCGAGTTCGAGTACCGCCGCCCGGGTGATTCCCTCCGGGCAGGACACGGTCGTCGGTGTGCCGAGCCGCCCCGCCGACACCAGGAAGACGTGCGTGGCGTTGGTCTCCGCCACGAAGCCGCGGTGGTCGAGCATGAGGGCGTCATCGGCGCCCGCGACGTTCGCCTCGATCTTGGCGAGGATCGACGTCAGGAGGTTGTTGTGGTGGATCTTCGGGTCGAGTGAGTCGGGAGCGGACCGGCGCACACTCGAGGTGATCAGCGTGATGCCGGCCCGGTCGTACACCGGCGACTTGAACTCGGCCAGGACGATCAGGGTCGGGCTGGCCTGGTTCAGCCGGGGATCCATGCCACTGGTGATCTTCACGCCACGGGTGAGAGTGAGCCGGATGTGCACGTCGTCGGTCATCGCATTTGCCCGCAGGGTGCGCCGGATCTGATCGATGATCTCCTCGTCCGGCGGGACCGACGTGAACGCGAGCGCCGCGGCGGACCTGCGCAGCCTGGCGAGATGCTCGGTGAGCCGGAAGATCCTCCCGCCCGCCAGGCGCAAGCCCTCCCAGACCGCGTCACCGCCCTGGACGGCGGAGTCGAAGGGGCTGACCCCGGCCTCGTCGCGATGGGTCAGCCGCCGCCCACATTGACGATGAGGTCACGGTTACGCTCGTCGAAGGTCTGCAGCACGGTTTACTCCCCGCTATGGCGTGATGCGCTGCGCACGCATCTGTGCGTAGAAGGGCATGCAGCGGCTGGCCAGCGGAGCCAGCGGCGGTGGCAGCGGCCCGGTCGGTGGGCGGTAGCGCATGAACCCGGTCGAGCGCCAGACGCTGTCGTACCAGTAACGCGCCCAGACGCCGTCGCTCGCCCGCGGCCCAGGTGGCCACGAGAGCATGGCCTCGTCGAACGGGATATCGAGCGCTTCGCAAAGCGCCCGCAGCGTGCGCTCCGGATGGTCGAGAATGTCGCGCGAATCCACCACCGGGCCGCCGAACGCCTGGAAGATCTCTACCTGCTGCCGCAGGCCGAGGTCGTCCAGGTCCGGCTGGGACCGCACCTTCGCGTATGAGGTGAGAATCTCGCGGGGATCGCGGATGAGGAACGCGTGCCGCAGCGGCTTCAGCGCGGACCTGTCCACCGACGGCAGCAGATGGTGAGCCATGTGCTTCTGGTAGAAGATGGCCGGGTCTCCGGCGACCGGGGCCGTGGTGAGCCCGTCGACGACCGCGCGCCATTGCGTCGGCTGGCTGGCGATGACCGCGTCGCGCCCCGGATGGCTGACCGTGGTGTTCGCGAGATAGAAGGCGTAGAGCGGCTCGTCCGCCACGACGGTGTCAGGGCGGTTCTCCCACGACCGCATCAGCGCCGTCGAAATCGTGCGCGGCGGCGACCACATCGCTATCCGTGTCACCTCGGCCATGCGGGCGCTCCTTGATCCCGGTCGGTTTCCCGGACGGCTTCGACGCCGTGCCCTCCCCGTGCCGTCGTTCCCCCCGCCGCGGCCGCGGCCTTAACCGCGACCGCGGCCGCGACCGCGAGCACGGCCAGCCCGGCGAGCACATACGCGTCCGCGTAGATGAGCTGCACGGGATTCAGATGCAGTTCAGCGTGCCTGCCCTGCCCGATCGGCACCTGCCAGATGATCCTGGACCAGCCGATGGCGGCGAGCACCGCGACCCCGGTGCTCGCCACGATCGCCCAGCCGGACCGCCTGCGCCAGGCGCTGACGCCCAGCAGCAGCAGCGCGGGGACGGCGAGCACCCAGTGGTGCGACCACGAGATCGGCGAAACGAGCAGGGCCGTGACCACGCACAGCGAGAACCCGGCCCTTTCGTCACCGCGGCGCGCGGCCGCCACGGCGAGCCCCATGCCCGCCAGCCCTACGATGACGGCCGCGGCGAGCCAGAGCGGCTCCACGTTCGTCGTGTGAAGCACCCGGGCGAGGGCACCCCGCAGGCTCTGATTGGCGGCGTTCTCGATCCTGCCGACGCGCGCCGGGTTGGCGAAGGTGCCGGCCCAGAACGCGAGGGAATCCGATGGGGCGGCGGCGAACCCAGCCGCCACCGTGACGCCAAACGCGGCGGCGCAGACGGCCGCTGCGCGGTAGCGGCGGGTCGCGACCAGGTACACCGCGAAGATCGCCGGGGTCAGCTTCAGCCCGGCCGCGAGGCCGATGGCCGCTCCCTTCAGCCTGGCCGAGTCGTCCCGGCTCAGGTCGTACAGGATGAGCGCCGTGATCAGGAGATTGATCTGGCCGTACGCCAGATTGGTGCGGACCGGTTCCAGCCACACCGCGGCCGCCGCGGCGGCGAGTGCGAGCCTGGCGGTGCGGCGGCCGCCGCACCGCGGCGCGGCCCCCCCGCGCGGCAGGCGCAGCGCCAGCCACAGCGTCACCGGGAGCAGGATGACGCTGATCCCGGTGACGAGCGGCGGCGCCGCGGGCCACGGCATGGCCGCGAGCACGGCGAAGACCAGCGCGGCGAACGGCGGGTAGGTGAAACCGAGATTCCAGGCGAACCGCAGGTGGTAGAGCGGGGCGCCGCTGCTCAGCGCGGCGCCGCCGGACCGGTAGATGCGCAGGTCACCGAACGGCGCGTGCCCGCTGCTCGCAAGCACACAGCACACCGCCGCCGACAGGGCATAGCAGGCCGCGGTGAGCAGCGTCGCGCCGTCAGGCAGCTTGGGGCCCCGCACCCAAGTACGGTCTCATGCCGGGTGCCCCGGCCGTGCACACACCCGGGCCGCCGCCGACGACCGCTCTACTCCGCAGTGTCGGGCAGGTCGTGGCCGGCCGAGCGCATCCCGGCGGTCCAGCGCTCCTCGATCCGGCCGACCCGCCAGATGATCAGCGCGGCCATCCAGGTGAGCACGAACAGGCCCACGATGATGAAGCCCAGCGTGTTGATGTTCAGCCCGGCCACCCAGGTCCAGAACGATCCGCCGAGGTTGTACTCGGAGGCGATCAGGCCCAGGATCTCGACCGTGCCGATAAGCAGCGCCACGGCCACCGACAACCCGGTGATCGTGATGTTGTAGTAGACCTTGCGGACCGGCTTGGAGAACGCCCAGCCGTAGGCGAAGTTCATGAACGAGCCGTCCACCGTGTCGAGCAGGCTCATCCCGGCGGCGAAGAGCACGGGCAGGCACAAGATCGCATACCACGGCAGCCCGCTCGCCGCGCCGGTGCCCGCGAGCACGAGCAGCGCGACCTCGGTGGCGGTATCGAAGCCGAGACCGAAGAGCAGGCCGACCGGGTACATCTGCCATGGCTGCCTGATCGACCGCATCACCCGGCCGAACATGCGGTTCATGAAACCGCGGCTACCCAGATGGTGTTCCAGCGCGGCCTCGTCGTACGCGCCGCGGCGCATCTCACGGAAGACCTTGAGAATCCCGGCCAGGATGACCAGGTTGATCACCGCGATGATGTAAAGGAACGTGCCCGACACACCCGTGCCGATGACACTGGTGACCTGGTGCAGTGAGGAGTTGCCGTTCCTGACCGGGCCGACCAGGGCCTTGACCCCGAAGGAGAGCAGGAACGCCAGCGCGAACACGATGCTGGAGTGGCCGAGCGAGAAGAAGAACCCGACCGAGAGCGGACGCTGGCCGTCGTCCATCAGTTTGCGTGTGGTGTTGTCGATCGCCGAGATGTGGTCCGCGTCGAAGGCGTGCCGCATGCCGAGGGTGTAGGCCGTCACCCCGATGCCGATGCCGAAGGTCTTGGCGCCCAGGCTGTAGTGCCCAGGCACCACGAAGGCGATCAAGGTAACCCAGCCGACCACGTGGAGGCCGACGACGGCCGCGGCCATTCCGCCCGCCCGCGCCCACTCCGGCCCGGTCAGCGCGTACCTGATCCGGTGCAGGCGCGACCTCGGCTCTGCCACGAGCACCTTGCCGGGCATGTGCGGAGGTCACCTGCCATCCGTTGGGCATCATGCGAGATCACTGCGGTGCGTCAAGTCAAACGCATATGCATCGTAGTTGCAAATACATTGCAGTAAGGGCCTGCCGCAGGTCGCGCGCCGCGGCCGTGGGTTCTGGGCCGCCCAGAACCTCAGATCCGTGTCCAGGCTTCGGTCAGCACCGACCGCAGGATCTGCTCAATCTCATCGAAGTGCTCCTGCGTGCACACCAGTGGTGGTGCCAGTTGCACGACCGGGTCGCCGCGGTCGTCGGCACGGCACACGAGGCCGGCGTCGAACAGCGCCTGCGAGAGGAACCCGCGCAGCAGCCGTTCGGATTCGTCGTCGTCGAACGTCGTCCTGGTCGCCTTGTCCTTGACCAGTTCGATGCCGTAGAAGTAGCCGTCGCCGCGCACATCGCCGACGATCGGGAGGCCGTGGAGCTTCTCCAGCGTCGCGCGGAACGCTCCTTCGTTCGCCCGCACGTTCTCGAGCAGGCCTTCCTTCTCGAACACGTCGAGGTTGGCGAGGGCGACAGCGGCTGAGACCGGGTGGCCGGCGAACGTGACGCCGTGCAGGAACGTGGCGGCTCCTTCGCTGAACGGTTCCATCAGCCGGTCGCTCACCAGCATCCCGCCGAGGGGTGCGTAACCGGACGTCACACCCTTGGCGAACGTGATGACGTCCGGCGTGTACCCATACCGCTCGGACCCGAAGTAGTGGCCCAGCCTGCCGAAGGCGCTGATCACCTCGTCCGACACCAGCAGCACGCCGTAACGGTCGCAGATCTCGCGGACCCGCTGGAAGTACCCGGGCGGCGGCGGGAAGCAGCCGCCGGAGTTCTGCACAGGCTCGAGGAAGACGGCCGCGACAGACTCGGGGCCCTCGCGCAGGATCGCCCGCTCGATCTCATCGGCCGCCCAGCGGCCGAACTCGGTCAGGTCGCCCGCCACGAAGTCGGGCGCGCGGTAGAAGTTGGTGTTCGGCACCCGGACCCCGCCAGGCGGCAGCGGCTCGAATGGCGCCTTGATCCCGCTGAGGCCGGTGATCGCGAGCGCGCCCATGGAGGTGCCGTGATAGGCGATGTCACGGCTGATGACCTTGTAGCGGCCGGGCTCACCGATCACCTTGAAGTACTGCTTGGCCAGCTTCCACGCGGACTCGACCGCCTCTGACCCGCTCGTGGTGAAGAACACCCGGTCGAGCCCGGCGGGCGCGCGCTCGGCGAGCCGCTGCGCGAGTTCGATGGCCCGTGGGTGCGCGTAGGACCACAGCGGGAAGTACGCGAGCTCGGACGCCTGCCGCGCGGCGGCCTCGGCGACCTCCTTGCGGCCGTGCCCGATCTGGGTGACGAACAGCCCGGACAGGCCGTCCAGATACCGCTTGCCGTGCTGGTCGAACACGTAGGGCCCGGAGCCGCGGACGATCAGGGGGATGTCGCCGCCCTCATAGGCGGACATCCGGGTGAAGTGCAGCCACAGATTCCGCTTGGCCGCTTCCTGCAAGGCGGCGGCGGAAGCGATCGTCTGACTGCCGGTCTGACTGCCAGTCTGGCTGCGGGCCGGCTGGTCGCCAGGCGGCTGTGTCATCTGGTCCCCCAGGAATAGGTCTGCTTGCGGAGTTTGAGGTACACGAAGGTTTCGGTGCTCGTTACCGAGGGGACCATCCGCACCCGGCTCAAGATTTCCAGCAGGTGGTCGTCGTCCTCGCACACGGCCTCGACGAGCAGGTCGAATGAGCCGGCGGTGATGACGACGTAGTCGATCTCCTCCATACCTGCCAGATGGTCGGCGACGCGTGCCGGATCGCCTTCACACTTGATGCCGATCAAGGATTGCCTGCGGAATCCGAGGGTGAGGGGATCGGTCACCGCCACGATCTGCATCACGCCCGCCTCGAGCAGGCGCTGGACGCGCTGCCGCACAGCGGCCTCGGACAGGCCGACAGCCTTGCCGATCGCCGCATACGACCTGCGGCCGTCCTGTTGAAGCTGTTCGATGATCTGCATCGAGATGCCATCGAGCACGACAGGAGGTGAGATGGGGGCGTCACCACGGGCAGAGCCCGCGCCGCCACTGCCGCCCGTCGTGCCGCGCCGGCGTCCCTTGTCCGCGGCCGGCTGCCCGTCCAGTTCTCCCGCGGCGGGGGTAGTCCCCGGGGTGTGCGCCATCGCATGCCTCCTCGCTGGGCAATGGTGCCACGCGACGCTAAAATGTCAACTGATTTCGTTGCGATACGCTAACTGGACGACGGAATCGCTTGCGCCTTGGGCGATGATCTGCAAAGGTTCAAGACTCACCACAGAAGTGCCCGACTGCGGCTCGACGACGGCTCATCCGCTGATCAGCCACGACACAGCTATACGTACTCAGCAACCGGGGCTCTTCGGTCAGCCGCGTGCTAGGAGGCCTACCGTGACAGGCACCGCAACCACACGGAATCCGCAGCAGGCAGCGGTCCTGCGGAACTTTGTCAACGGCGAATACGTCGACGCCAAATCCGGGCGCACCAGCGACGTGGTCGATCCGTCGACCGGCGAGGTCTATGCGCAGGCGCCCGTCTCCGGCCCCGAGGACGTCGACGCCGCACTGCACGCGGCGGCCGCCGCCTTCGGGACCTGGCGGGACGCTGTGCCAGCCGAGCGGAGCCTCGCGCTGCTGAAGATAGCCGATGCGGTCGAGGCGCGGGCCGAGGAACTCGTGGCCGCCGAGACCAGGAATACCGGCAAGCCGGTGGCGCTGACCATGTCGGAGGAGATACCGCCGGTCGTGGACCAGTTGCGGTTCTTCGCCGGGGCGGCACGGCTCCTCGAGGGGCGGTCGGCCGGGGAGTACATGCGCGACCATACCTCGATGGTCCGCAGAGAGCCGGTCGGGGTCTGCGCGCAGGTCACGCCCTGGAACTACCCGATGATGATGGCGGTATGGAAGTTCGCGCCAGCGCTTGCCGCGGGTAACGTCACGGTGCTGAAGCCCTCCGACACGACGCCGGTGAGCACGCTGATGCTCGCCGAGATCGCGGCGGACCACCTGCCCCCGGGTGTGTTCAACGTGGTCTGCGGAGACCGGGATACCGGCCGGGCGCTCGTCGCCCACGAGATCCCGCAGATGGTATCGATCACCGGCTCGGTACGTGCGGGCATCGAGGTCGCCACGGCCGCCGCGGGCGGCCTCAAGCGGGTGCACCTTGAACTGGGCGGCAAGGCACCAGTGATCGTGTTCGACGACGCCGACGTCGAGGCGACGGCCGCGGGCATCGCCGGCGCGGCCTACTTCAATGCGGGCCAGGACTGCACCGCCGCCACCCGCGTGCTCGCAGGGCCCGGCGTAACCGGCGATCTCACCGCTGCGCTTGCGGAGCAGGCGCGCGGCACGAAGGTCGGCGGCCTCGACGTGCCCGACGCGGACTATGGCCCCGTCAACAACGCGAACCAGCTTGCCCGCGTGCAGGGCTTCATCGACCGCCGCCCCAGCCACGCGGAGGTGGTCACGGGTGGCCAGCGGCTCGGCGATCGTGGCTACTTCTTCGCCCCGACCGTGGTCAGCGGGCTGCGCCAGGACGACGAGATGATCCAGGACGAGATTTTCGGCCCGGTGATCACCGTGCAGCGGTTCAGTTCCGAGGATGAGGCCCTGAGCTGGGCGAACGGGGTAAAGTACGGCCTTGCGGCGAGTGTCTGGACAAAGGACCATGGCCGCGCGATGCGGATGGCACGCGGGCTCGACTTCGGTGCGGTCTGGATCAACACGCACATCCCGATCGTGGCCGAGATGCCGCACGGCGGCTTCAAGCACTCCGGCTACGGCAAGGACCTGTCGATGTACGGGTTCGAGGACTACACGCGGGTGAAGCACGTCATGAGCTACATCGGCGGCTGACACTGGGCGATCGGTGGGGGCCAGGCCAGGGGTAGGGAAGCAGGGATACCTGTTTGCTATGACCGAAACTCATGCGGCCGAAGAGTGGGTCCCACGCTGGATCCGTACATCGAGGAGGCCGCGCGCGATCTCGGTGCCGGGCCGTGGGATACGTTCAGGCTCGTCACGTTCCCGATGATCTTCCCGGGCGTCCTCGCGGGCGCGCTGCCCGCCGTCGCGCGGTCGATCGACGACTTCGTCACGACCAACTTCGTCGCCGGCCTGCGGGTGCAGACGTACCCGCTGTGGATCTGGGGCGCGGAGAAGGAGGACCTGCCACCGCAGGTCGATGTATTCGGCACGATCATCTTCGCGGCGGCGTGCTGATCGCGATCGCCGCCGCGGTGCGGCCCCGCCGCGGTGCGGCCCCGCCGCAGCGCGGTCTGAGCATCGCCGATACGGCCAGGCCACCGGTACGCGGCGGTTGCGCATCATCTCGCTCCCGCGGGCTGCGGGATCTTGCGGTGATGATCTCGGCGGGCTAGCGTTCGGCCAAGTCGAGCAAATGATGCTCTTCAGGGCAGGTGCTGGCCGAGTTGGGGGGCGTTACGCAGATGACTGTCGTCGATCAGACTCTGGAGCCGCACGACCAGCCGACGGAAAAGGGGCTCAAGGCCGGGGCTCTGGGGCTCGTCTCCAGCGTGGTCATCGGCGTCGCCTCGACGGCACCGGCCTACAGCCTCGCGGCGACCCTCGCCTTCGTCGTGGCGGCCGTCGGGCTGCAGTCCCCGGCGGTGGCAGTCCTCGCCTTCGTGCCGATGCTGCTCACGTCGATCGGGTACAGCGAGCTGAACAAGGCCGACCCGGACTGCGGCACCACCTTCACCTGGGCGACGCGAGCCTTCGGCCCGAAGACGGGCTGGCAGGGCGGCTGGGCGATCGTCGTGGCGGACGTGCTTGTCATGGCCAGCCTCGCCCAGGTCGCCGGGCAGTATGTCTTCCTGCTCTTCAACGCCAATGGCATCGGCGGCAATCCGACCAGCGGCTGGGTGCTGCTCGTCGGCGTGCTGTGGATCGTCGCGATGACGTACATCTGTTACCGCGGCATCGAGGTCTCGGCGAACTTCCAGAAGGTGCTGCTGTCCATCGAAGTCGTCATGCTGGCGGTGTTCGCCGTGGTCGCCCTGGTCAGGGTCGGCACCGGGCATCACCCGGCCGGCTCGCTGCACCCGTCCGTGTCCTGGTTCAACCCGTTCCACATTTCGAGCTTTCAGGCGTTCGTCACCGGCCTGATCCTGATGCTGTTCATCTACTGGGGCTGGGACACCGCGGTCGCGGTCAACGAGGAGACCGAGAACCGCGAGAAGACCCCAGGCCGCGCGGCCATCATCTCGACCGTCCTGCTGCTCATCACCTACGCGCTCGTGATCGTCGCCGCGCAGTCGTTCGCCGGAACCCGCGCGACGGGCATCGGCCTGCTCAACCCGACCAACTCAGGTGACGTCATCTCGGTGCTCGGTGAGGCCGTGTTCGGGTCCACCTGGTTCGGTACCTTCCTCAGCCACCTGCTCATCCTCATGGTGCTCAGTTCGGCCGCCGCCTCGACCCAGACGACGATCCTGCCCACGGCCCGCACAACCTTGTCGATGGCCTCGTACAAGGCACTGCCGCGCGCGTTCGGCAACATGCACCCCCGCTACCTCACGCCCACCTTCTCCACGATCGTCATGGGCGCGGTCTCGATCGCCCTGTACGTGCCGTTCAACTACCTGTCGGGTGGGAACATCATCCCGGACGCGGTCACCGCGATCGGGCTCTACATCGCCTTCTACTACGGCCTCACCGGCTTCGCCTGCGCCTGGTACTACCGCCATACCCTGCTGCACAGCATGCGGCATCTGTGGATGCGCGGCATCCTGCCCGTGCTCGGCGGGCTCATCCTGTACTTCGCCGGCGGCTGGAGTGTATGGACCGCCTGGGATGTGGCCACCGGCGACAGCTACACCTCGTGGAAGATGCCGTTCGCGCCGTACTGGCAGATCGGCGGGGTATTCATGATCGCGTTCGTCTCGGTCGTGATCGGTGTGGTGGCGATGATCGCGTGGCGGTACACCCGGCCCGGGTTCTTCAAGAAGGAGACGCTCACCCGCCACACGCCGACGCTCGTGCCCGAGCCAGGCTCCGAGAGCGACTGACAGCCCACCGCGGGCTTCTTGTCATCGGCCCGAATCATGATCGATGGCCCGCAGGGCACCGGATTGCATGATCGCGGTAACTTTGCCGCGGTATCTTCCGGCAAATTACCGCGATCATGAAGCTGAAGCCTGGCGCTGCCCGCGCGGTGTCCACCAGCGCCGCGGGCCGGGTGCGCAGGTACCGGCGGCCGAGTTCGACCATCAGCCCGCTGGCTCCGGCAGCGGCAAGCTCGGCCACATACCTGGCGAGCGGGCCCGGCGTGTCGGGCAGGCCGATCCCGGTGGCAAGCGCACCTACCAGTTCGTCAGTTGGCAGCCGCTTGCGTGGCCCGGCAGACTGGTGAGATGGCAGACTCTGATCTCCACGCCCGTCACCGCGCAGTCATGCCGGACTGGGCGGCCCTGTACTATCAGCAGCCGATCGAGCTCGTGAGCGGCGAGGGCAGCCGCGTCACGGACTCCGGCGGCCGTACCTATCTGGACTTCTTCGCCGGCATCCTGACCAACATGATCGGGTACAACGTGCCCGAGGTGCGCGACGCGGTCCAGCGCCAGCTGTCCACGCGGCATCGTGCACACGTCCACGCTCTACCTCATCAGGCAGCAGGTCGAGCTCGCCGAGAAGATCGCCAGGCTGTCCGGCATCGAGGACGCCAAGGTCTTCTTCGTCAACTCGGGCACCGAGGCGAACGAGACCGCGCTGCTGCTCGCCACCTGCGCCCGCCGCAGTGACCAGGTGCTCGCGATGCGGGGCAGCTACCACGGCCGCTCGTTCGGCGCCGTGGCGATCACGGGTAACCGCGGCTGGAAACCGTCATCGCTCTCGCCGGTCAACGTGCACTACCTGCACGGCGCCGACCGGCAGCTGCCCGCGTTCTCCGGTATGACGGACAGCGAGTACATCGCGGCCTGCGTCGCCGATCTGCGGCATGTGCTTTCCACCGCCACGGCCGGCGACGTCGCCTGCCTGATCGCCGAGCCGGTGCAGGGCGTCGGCGGGTTCACTATGGCGCCTGACGGGTTGTTCGGCGCATACCAGGAGGTGCTCGACGCCCACGGGATCCTGTTCATCTCCGATGAGGTGCAGACCGGCTGGGGCCGCACGGGAGACAGCTTCTGGGGGATAGGCAACCACGGCGTGACGCCGGACATCATGACGTTCGCGAAGGGCCTGGGGAACGGGTTCGCTATCGGCGGCGTGGTGGCCAGGGGCGCACTGATGGACGGGCTTCCCGCCGCGGGGATATCCACCTTCGGCGGCAACCCGGTGGCGGTCTCGGCGGCGAACGCGACCCTCAGCTACGTGCTCGACCACGACCTTCAGGCCAACGCCCGTGTGCTCGGCACGCTGATCATCGACGGCCTCCGCGAGCAGGCCGGGCGGCTGCCCGTCGTTGGCGACGTGCGCGGCAAGGGACTGATGTTCGCGGTGGACCTCGTCGAGCCTGGCACCGGCGAGCCGAGCCCGCGGCTGGCTTCGCAGGTGCTCGAGGAGACCCGCGTGCGCGGCCTGCTGATCGGCAAGGGGGGTCTGACGGGCAACTCGCTGCGGATGGCTCCGCCGCTGACCCTCACGGAGGCGGAGGCGAAGGAAGGCCTCGCGATCCTGGTGGACGCGATCAGTGCGGTAAACACCGCGGCGGAGGCCGGCGCCGGCGCGGGCAGGGAAGGTGCCCGATGACGACTCCCGGCGGCGGAGGCCCCGAGCCTGGCCCCGAGCCTGGCCCCGAGCCGCGCCGCATCACCCATTGGATCAACGGCAGGCCCTGGCCGGGGGCAGAGCCAGGAGCCCGGCAGGAGGCGTCACGGCAGGGCGAGGTCTACGATCCGTCCACTGGCCGGGTGGCCGGGCTCGTGGACCTCGCATCTCCCGCTGAGGTCGACGCCGCGGTCGCGGCGGCAAAGGCCGCGTTCGCGAGCTGGCGGGAGTCGTCGCTCACCAAGCGGGCGGCTGTCATGTTCGCCTTCCGCGAGCTGGTCAAGCGCGGGGCGGCCGGGCTGGCCGCGCTGGTCAGTTCCGAGCACGGCAAGGTGCAGACGGACGCGGCAGGTGAGGTCGCGCGCGGCCTGGAGGTCGTCGAGTTCGCGTGCGGTATCCCGCACCTGCTCAAGGGCGGCTTCTCCGAGAACGTGTCCACCCGTGTCGACTCGTACTCCATCCGGCAGCCGGTCGGCGTCGCGGCCGGAATCACGCCGTTCAACTTCCCCGCGATGGTGCCGATGTGGATGTTCCCCATCGCCATCGCGTGCGGAAACACGTTCGTGCTCAAGCCGTCGGAGAAGGACCCGTCCGCCTCGGTGCGGATCGCCGAACTGTGGGCGGAGGCCGGCCTGCCCGAGGGCGTGTTCAACGTGGTCCAGGGCGACAAGGTCGCGGTCGACGCGCTGCTGCGCCATCCCGATGTCCAGGCCGTCAGCTTCGTCGGGTCCACGCCCATCGCCAGGTACGTCTACGAGACAGGGACCTCGGCCGGCAAGCGGGTGCAGGCGCTCGGCGGGGCCAAGAATCACATGGTGGTGCTCCCGGACGCCGACCTCGACCTCGCCGCCGACGCCGCCGTCTCCGCGGGGTTCGGGTCGGCAGGTGAGCGCTGCATGGCGATCTCTGTCGTGGCCGCCGTGGACCCGGTCGGGGACGGGCTGATCGAGAAGATCAAGGACCGGGTGGCGAAGCTCCAGGTCGGCCCGGGCAGCGACGCGCGATCGGAAATGGGCCCGCTGGTCACCGGCCCGCACCGCGACAAGGTGGCGGGCTATCTCGACACCGGGGTCAAGGAGGGTGCGACGCTGGCCATCGACGGCCGTGTGCACCCGGTCATCGGCGGCAACGCGGACGGGTTCTGGCTGGGGCCGTCTGTCCTTGATCACGTCGCGCCGGGAATGAGCTGCTACACCGACGAGATATTCGGCCCGGTGCTCTGTGTCGTGCGGGTCCCCACTTACGATTCCGCGCTCGGCCTGATCAATGCGAACCCGTATGGCAACGGAACAGCGATCTTCACCAACGACGGTGGAGCCGCCCGCCGGTTCGCCAGCGAGATCGAGGTCGGGATGGTCGGGATCAACGTCCCGATTCCCGTGCCGATGGCGTACTACTCATTCGGCGGCTGGAAAAACTCGCTGTTCGGTGACACGCATATGCACGGCGCCGAGGGTGTGCATTTCTATACGCGCGGCAAAGTGATCACGTCACGCTGGCTCGATCCGAGCCACGGCGGGGTGAACCTCGGTTTCCCCGTGAACGCGTAACCGAGTGGCACGCACGTGCGTTCACAGGGAAACCGGCCTGACACTGGTCAGGCGTCGGCGGCGGACTTCGACTTGCCGCTGCGCGCCAGGGAAATTCCCGCGATCACGAACAGTGCGACGGCGACGACGAGGGCGCCGATTCCGCGGACGGTGCGGTGGCCCTTGTGGTGGGGCTCAGCGCCAAGGATGCTCGGAAGCGCCTGCGCCGTCTTGGTGAGGTAGATGACCCCGGCTACCGCGACGAGCACCGCGACGATGGCCAAGACCACGGCCAGGATCATCGTGCCGCCACGCCGACCGCCCGATGCGCTGACAGAACTCAACGTGTCCTCCTCAGGGAACCTTTTGCTGCGTGCCGCACGCTACCGGTTCGGCCGGTAGCTGTGGGTGAGGATGGCCAAACGCCTCATAACACCCTGATCACGCCTTTAAGAGCCGGTGGCTCGGGGCCCCAGACCTTGGGGCCCCGAGCTTGCGGACCCGGGCGTGGGCTGACCGGCGTCCCTGGCCAGGCCCGGCCCGCGGGGCTAACTCTGCGGGTCCGCGGACTTGCCGCCGCGCCTCATCGCGAACCCGGCGAGAATCAGGGCGATGACGGCCACGGCGATCGCGGCGACCCGCGCACGGTGTCGTGGCCGCGTGTTGCCGGCCCTTCGGCCAGGCATGTAGCTGGGCAGCGACTGCGATGCCTTGGTCAGGTAGATGATGCCGGCGATGGCCGCAAGGATGGCGATGATCACCAGGATGATGGCGAGAACCAAGGCGCCTGTCCGCCGCCCTCCCGATGCGCCGACAGAACTCATATCCCTCCTCGGCGGAGCCATAACCTGCGTGCCGCAGGTTACTCCGGCGAGTCCGCGGGCGGCGGCATCGTTGGCGTAACGATTGACATTCCGTTGGTTATCGTGGCTGGAGCAAAGCGCCTGCTCGAGGATGGTCAGGCCCTCGCCAAGAAGATCGTCGCCGATCACCAGCGGAGGCAGGAACCGCAGCACGTTACCGAACGTGCCGCAGGTGAGCACCATGAGCCCGGCGCTGTGGCAGGCCGAGGCGACCCGCTTGGCGATCTCGGGGCGGGCTCGAGGGTCCCCGGCGCCGTCAGCTCGATGGCGAGCATCGCGCCACGGCCGCGGACGTCGGCGATCACCGGGTGACGCGCCGCGAGTTCACGCAGCCGCGGCAGCATCACCGAGCCGATGTGCCGGGCCCGCCCGGCCAGGTCATGCTCCTCCATCGCCGTGAATCGCGCCGAGGGCGGCGGCGCAGGCGACCGGGTTGCCGCCGTACGTGCCGCCCAGGCCGCCCGCATGCACCGCGTCCATTAGCTCGGTGCGGCCGGTGACGGCGGCTAGCGGGCAGGCCGCCCGCGATGCCCTTCGCCGTGGTGACCAGGTCGGGGACGATGCCCTCGTGGTCGGAGGCGAACCAGTCGCCGGTGCGGCAGAAGCCGGTCTGGATCTCGTCCGCGATGAACACGATGCCGCTTCGCCCGGCAGAACTCCGCGAGCCGCGGCAGGAAGCCGTCGGGTGGCACGACGAACCCGCCCTCGCCCTGAATGGGCTCGATGATCACCGCGGCCACGTTCTGCTCGCCGACCTGGGTGTGGATCAGCTC
Organism: uncultured Actinomycetota bacterium; assembly: GCA_963851085.1. Lineage (GTDB taxonomy): Bacteria > Actinomycetota > Actinomycetes > Streptosporangiales > Streptosporangiaceae > DATFVJ01. Next base: position 273,613 of record CAWKNX010000003.1, read on the forward strand.
GGCGACTTCGGCGAACGCCTCCTCCGCGCAATGCTGCGGCCCGGTCGGCCAGCGCAGCGGGTAGGCCATCGGCATCCGGTAGATCTCACCGGCGAACGGCCCGAACCGGTGCTTGTAGGGCATGTTCTTCGCCGTCAGCGCCATGGTGAGATTGGTGCGGCCGTGGTAGGCGTGGTCGAACGCGATGAGGGCAGGCCGCCCGGTCGCGTGCCGGGCGATCTTCACGGCGTTCTCCACCGCCTCAGCGCCGGAGTTGAACAGCGCGGAACGCTTGTCGTGATCGCCCGGGGTCAGCCGGGCGAGCGCCTCGCAGACGGCGGACGTATCCCTCGTACGGCGCGACCATGAAGCAGGTGTGGGTGAATCTGCGCACCTGCTCGATCACCCGCTCGACAACCTCGGGTGCGCTGTTGCCCACACTGGTGACGGCGATGCCGGACCCGAAGTCGATGAGAGAGTTGCCGTCCGCGTCCACGAGCACACCGCCGCCCGCGGCGGTGACGAATACGGGGAGCACGTGGCTCACGCCCTTGGCGACGCTGCGCTCCCGGCGGGCGAGCAGTTCACGTGACGCGGGTCCGGGGATGTCGGTGACGAGCCTGCGCTCTTGCGGCAGTGCCGGGCCGCCCGCCAGCCACCTGCGGCCTCGCTGTGTTCGCGGTCATACTGCCGACAATAGATGGCCGCGTCGAATGGTCCCTAACGGCTTCGCGGACAGTGTCAAGTGAACTGAAGGTGGCACAACCCTGGCGGGGGGTGCGGGGGGTCGCCGCCCGCGTCACCGGCCCGGGGCGCCGTCCGCGGTGCCGCTCCCGGACGGCCGGGCCCACTGCGGCCCGCACCGCCGGGCCGCGGCCAGCGCGCCGAGCGTGGGCCAGTCCCCCGAGCTGGCGGCCACGGTGTTGCGCGCGGACGCGGCCATGCCATCCGATGGCATGGCCGCAAGCCGGATGCGCGGGCCGTCTTGCCGGCTCACTGTGACCTATACTCGGGGGCAATTCGGGATTGATGTGCCCGACAGGTGTGGGCTTGCCGCGCAATGGCACAGTGCGGGTGGCGGGGTGGACTGGACGCTCGCCGCACGCAGTGCTCAGTCGCCAACTGGACGCCGGATCAGGCGTCTAGTGGCGTGTGCGGCTTACCCTCAGCCGGTCCTGACTTCACCGTCAGACGCCGCACGAAGGAGCCTAAAGTCTGGATATGCAGTCAATTGGTTACATATGCGACAGCATGGCGGCGGCGCCGACCACCGTTCACCAGCCGGGCCCGCGGCTGCGACCTTGGTCCAGTGTCGGCCCGGGCGGCGGCAGTGATCCGGTCCATCGCGGCGGCGTACATCATCGTGCAGGTCGGGCTCTGGCACTCGTTCTACGCGGCGCACACGTGGCGCCTGGCCGGGCCCGCCGTGGCCATCGGCTGGGCCGTCGCGCTCGTGGTCTGGCTTGCGGCGCGCCAACGGCCCGCGGCCTGGCTCGTCGCGGCCGACTCCGCTGTGCTCGTCACCCTCGCCCTGTCCGGCGCGTGGTGGGTACCGCCGGAAATGCGCGGTGACACGGCGAGCTGGCTCTACATCCTGCTCGCGGCTCAGTCGGTGTTCCCGTTGTGGTGTGCGCCGATCGGCGCTCGCGGTGCCGCTGGTGCTCGCGTCCTGCGCCGCCTACTGGGTGGGCGTCGTGCTTCTTTCTCCGGTCCTGGCGGCCAACAGCGCACCTGGCGCCTCGACGGTGCTGATCCTCGTGGTTGCCGCCGTGGCCTGGATCGGCTACCAGATGCTGGATGGCCGTGCCGTCGGGGCTGACACGGCCCTCGCGGAGGCGGACGCCGCCGAGCACGACCAGTACGTCGCCTTGTGCAGGAACACCGAGCGCCGTGAGCATGAACGCCTGCTGCATGACACCGTCCTCAACACGCTCACAGCCCTCGCCCGCCTGGGCCCAGGGCGGCACGGCGACCGCGGCGCCAAGGGCTGCACGCGAGAGCGATCTGAACGAGGTCATCGGCCGCTGCAGGCACGACGTGGCACTGATGGAATATGTGCTCGGCGGGTCCACGGACGCGGATCAGGCGGCGCATGAGCGAGACCCGGACGGCCGCATACTCGTCGCGGTCGAGGCCGTCGCCTTGAGATGCGCGCCCGCGGCCTTGACGTGCACGTTCGGTCGACGGCCACGGCCGGAGGCGAGGAAGAGGCCGCCGGGGCCGGGTCCGCACGGGCCGGTGCCGGTGCCGGTGCCAGTTGTCGCGGCGGTCGCGCGTGCCCTGCGTGAGGCACTCTCCAACGTGGCCCGCCATGCGGGCACCAGCGAAGCCTGGGTGGATATGTGCCGTACTGAAGCTGGCGCGGGCCCGCAGGAAACTGGCGGCCTTACGGTCACCGTCCGCGATCGCGGCGTCGGGTTCGACCCTGGCAGCGTCGGGCCCGACCGGCTCGGTATCGGGCGTTCGATCGTAGAGCGAATCGCCGATTGCGGTGGCACCGCGTCGGTGCGGTCCTCGCCAGGAAATGGGACCACCGTCACCTTGTGCGTGCCGGTCCGGGCGGAGGCCCTCAGCGCACAGCCCGCGACGGTCGCACGGCGGGCGCCGGTCACCATGGGCGCCGATCCCACCGCGCACGCCGGTCTCGCCGCGCGTCTGACCCGGCACGCCGGCGCGGGCCGGCTAATGCCGCGGGGCATGCGATGAACCGCGACGTGATGGTGGCAGGGAGTGTACGAGTCCGAGTGGCCGCGCGTGGCCGGCGCGGTGGCGGTCATCTGGCAGCTGGCGTTGCTGCTCCAGGTACTCGCCTACCTCGGCGATTTCCGTCAGCCCGCCGTGCCGGTCGCGGTGTGGCTCGGCCTGCTCGCCGCCGCGGCGTGGCTGGTGCCACGCGCCCGCGGAGCGGGCTCACCGGGCCGAGTCCGCCCTCGCTGTCGGGGTCGCCGCTGCCGCGGTGCTGCTTGTCGGCCTGGAGCGCCGCGGGCACGGTGCCACCGGGTCGGTGGACTGGTCGGTCGATCGGCACCGGCTGGTTGCTCGCGCTCGTCGCCGCTATGCCGCCCGGCATGGGAGTGGATCTGCGGTGCGCTGTGGTCTTCGCGATCCACGCCGCCGTGGCTGTCCGCGTCCTCGGTGTGCAGACGCTCGGATTGGTCCGGCTGTCCGTGACTGCTTACACGCTGGTCGTGATATTCGCGGCATTCGCGGCCGTGCGGCCGATGTTCCGTGCCAGTGCCCGGATAACGGCCCGCCGCGCCGAGCTCGCGAGCCGGTCGGCCGCGGAACGCGCGGCGACCGCAGCGGTGCAGGAGGACCGCGGCCGGCGCCTGGCCGTGCTTGAAGCCGAGGTTCTCCCGCTGCTGCGCGCGATCGCCGATGGAAGCGGGGACCCGACCGCGGCAGCCGTTCGGGAGCAATGTGGTCACAGCGCTGCGATGCTGCGGCATGCGCTGGCTGACCGGGCAGGTGCCGGGGGGGAACTGCTGACCGAGTTCGAGCCAGTGCTTCGCGCGGCGGGCGGACGCGGCGTGCCGGTCGAGACGCAGGTGGTCGGCGACCCCGGGGTCACCGGGCCGCAGGTGATTCACGCGACGACCGCGGCGCTTGAGCGGATACTCCACGGGCTCCCGCCGCAGCCGGTGGTGCTCACTGTCCTCGCGACCGTCGACGAGGTCGAGCTCTACCTGACCTTCCGCATCTCCCACGACCCGCTGAATCCCGCGCCGCGCCTCGTCGACCTGGATGCGGCGGCGCCGCCGGGGTCCGCGCTGGCAGGCCACGATCGACGTCGACGAGGCCGGCGCGGGCTGCCTGGAGGTCCGGTGGCCGAAGGTGGTTCACGCGATGGCGCAACCGTGACCACCCCTGACGTGCCGGGCGCCGTCATCAAGGTCGCGGCTGTGGACGATCACCCCATCGTGCTTGGCGGCATCTCAGCTGGCTCGAGGCGGAGCAGGGCGATATCCGCGTCGTCGGCACCGCGACGACGGTCGATGGCTTGCTGGCATCGGCCCTGGGCGGGACGCCGACGTCGTCCTCCTCGATCTCGACCTGGGCGATGGCACGGCTGCCGAGCGTAACGTCGGCGTGATCCTCGCCGCGGGTGCTGCCGTCCTGATCCTCGCTGCCTCCGACAAACCGCTGTCCGTTCGTGCCGCGATGCGCGCGGGCGCCCTCGGGTACGTCCTCAAGAGCGAGGAGAACCACGCGGTGCGTGCCGCCATCCGGGCGGTCGCGGCGGGTGAAGCGTGGGTCTCGCCGAGCCTGGCGTACATCCTTGCCACCGATGACGCACCGGACCGCCCCACCCTGAGCCCGCAGGAGACGCGTGCGCTCCGGCTCTACGCCACGGGTATGCCGCTCAAGTCCGTCGCCCGCCGCATGTCGATCGGGGAGGAAACGGTCAAGCAGTACCTGGGGCGGGTGCGGGAGAAGTACGCCCGCGCCGGGCGCACCGCTGCCACGAAGCTTGATCTGTACCACCGGGCGGTCGAGGACGGGCACCTTCCCCCTCCATCTGCCGAGACAGCGTCAGTCCAGGGGGACGACCCCCTGGAACCCCCGCATGAGGCCAGCTTCTGACCGCTTGTCGCCGAATCCCCACGAAGGTCCCGCCCTCGACCCGAGCGGGCGGCCGAGGACGGGGACCAACCCCCCAGAAGGTCCCCGCCCTCGGCGCCATCGGCTGTGTCACGGACGGGTACCTCCCCCCCTTCAGCTTTGGCGCATCCGGTCGTGACCGCTCCTGACCGGACCCCCTAGAAGGTCCCCACCCACGGCTCTGCCGATGTGCACGATGCTAGGTCCGATGTGCGCGGTACGCACGACCCCTAATCGGGGGTCATTCCCCGGCCGTTACCCGTGCCATGGATCGGCGTGGCCCGGGCCAGAACCGCCGGCCTGCGGCGGGTTCCGCCGAACCCTGCTCCCATCGGCCTCCAGGCCGGCCTCCTACTTGACCAGCTCGCGTGCGGCCATCTCGATGAGCGTCTGCGACAGCAGCACGGTCGCAGCGGCGTCGCCGAGCGGGACGAAGCTGTCCTCGCTGGCCACCCGGGCGACCCGGCCCGCGAACCCCGCGTCGGCGAGTGCGGTAATGACCCCTTCTGACACTCCGCCGGTTAGCCGGGTCTCGTCCGCGACAAGCACCCGCCCGGTGGCCGCCGCCTCACGAAGGATGTCGGCGACCGGCAGCGGGGCGATCCAGCGCAGGTCCATCACGCGGCAGCCGATCCCGTCCGCCCGCAGCCGCGCGGCGGCGCGCAGGCTCATCCGCAGCCCGTTGCCGAACGTCACGATGGTCAGCTCGGTGCCCGCGCCGTACGTGCGCGCGCCGCCGAGCGGGACGTGCCAGTCGGGACCGGGGTAGGAGGCGAGCCAGCCGCCGTCGCCCTCGGCGTGCAGGTCCCGCGTGTGGTACAGCGCGATGGGCTCGAGGTAGACGCAGACGCTGCCGTCCGCCTCCGCCGCGGCCAGGCAGGTCCGCAGCATGGCGGCCGCGTCGTCTGGCCGTGCGGGTGAGGCGATGACCAGGCCAGGGATGTCACGCAGCGCACCGACCGCGTTGTCGTTGTGGAAATGCCCGCCGAACCCGTGCTGATAGGCGTACGCGGCGATCCGCAGGACCATCGGGTTGCGGTACTGCCCGCTGGAGAAGAAGGACAGTGTGGCGGCCTCGCCCCGGAGCTGATCCACGGCGTTGTGCAGGTAGGCGAGGTACTGGATCTCCGGGACGGGCAGCAGGCCGGACAGCCCCGCGCCGAGCGCGAGCCCGATGATGGCCTGCTCGTCGAGCAGGGTGTCGAATACCCGTGCCGCGCCGAACCGCGCCTGGAGCCCGCGGGTGACGCCGTACACACCGCCCTTGCGCGCCACGTCCTCGCCGAACACCAGCATGCCCGGCCAGGCAGCCAGGCCGTCGGCAAGCGCCCGGTTGATCGACTGGGCCAGGGTCAGCGGGCCCTGGTTCTCCGGTATCCGCCCGCTGAACACTTCCCTGCGGGTGTCCGCGCCCGCGACACCGGCACGGGCGGCGACCACGTCGGGCCGCCGCGGCGCGAGCGGCGCCATCACCTCCGTAGCGGAAGAAAGCCGGCGCGCGCCCATCACCTCGCGCGCCTGCGCCAGCACCTGCGCCCGCACCGCTTCATACCGCACGAGCACCTCGTCGGGTGTCAGCAGCCCGGCCCCGACGAGCAGCCGCGCGGTGCCCGCGAGCGGGTCGCGTGCGAGGTCGGCGGCGATCTCGCGCGGCGTGCGGTAGCCCTGTTCCACATCGGATCCGGCGTGCCCGTAGAGCCGCACAACCGACAGATGCAGGAACGCGGGCGTCCGCCGGTCCCTGACCCACGTGGCCGCGGCGAGCGCCGTGTCGTAGACCTGTGCAAGATCACTGCCGTCGGCGTGGAAGTACTCGATGCCCGGCCTGGCCGCGCAGGCGGCGCGGACCCATCCGGGCGGCGTGCGCACGCTGATGCCGATCCCGTTGTCCTCGCACACGAACAGAACCGGCAGCGGCAGCCGTTGATGAGCGCAGTAGGAGGCCGTGTTCAGCGCCCCCGCCGCGGTGGAGTGGTTCACGGACGCGTCACCGAAGCTGCACACCACGACCGCGTCATCCGGCCACTGCCGCGGTACCCCGAGCTTTGCCGCGCGCCCGATCGCGAGGGCCAGGCCGACCGCCCGCGGCAGGTGGGAAGCGATCGTGGACGTCTGCGGGATGACCGCCAGCGCATGGTTGCCGAACACCTTGTGCCGCCCGCCGGCGATCGGCTCGTCCACGGCGGCCACCAGGCCGAGCAGCACATCGCGCACGCCGTCGTGGGGAGGATCGGCCTGCCCCGCCCTGGCCAGGTAGAACGCGCCGGACCGGTAGTGCAGCAGCGCGGGATCGGTCGGCCGGAGCGCGGCGGCCAGCCCGGCGTTGCCCTCGTGCCCGGCCGAGGAGATCGTGTAGAAACATGCTCCCTCACTGCGCAGCCACCTCGCGGCGAGGTCGAGGTGGCGGCTCGCGAGCTGGGCCTCGAAGAGCTCAAGGCATCGCTTGCCGGTCAGTGCGCTGCCGGGCCGCAGCGGATCGCGGACCGGCCGCTCATCATCGTTACCGAACGGCTGCCGCAGCGGCGTCTGGAGTTCCCACAGCGCCTCGGCGAAGTGTTTTTCCACCGGGTCGCGCTCGGTCATCTATGCCGTCCCTGGGGCCGGGTTGGCGATCGCGTCGCAGACGCGGATTCCTCCATTGTCCGCTGCGGCCAAAATCTGCGCCTCCGGTGAGTATGCGTTCCTTGAATCAGAGTCTGCAGCAGTCGTAGTGTCCGATCGTGCCCAATACAGCTAAGCAGCCCCCCTACCCGGGCGAGGATCAGCCGGTGCGGGACCCCGCGGGGAACGCCTACCCCGCGGAGGCGGCTGACCCGTACTGTCTGCGGGACGGGGAGGCGGCGCGATTATTGGGCGGTCACCCGTGGCGCCGTTTCGTGGTCGTGGGTGACAGCATCGCCGAAGGGCTCGGCGATGCGGCTCCGGGTTATCCAGATCAGCCCTGGTGCGACCGGATCGCCGCCGAGCTGAAGGCGCACCAGCCGGATCTGGCCTACCTCAACCTGGGCGCCAGGGACACCCCAGCGGCGCAGGTGCGGGCCGGGCAGTCTGACCGGGCCCTCGCCTTCGCACCGGATCTGGCGCTCGTCGCCTGCGGCGGTTATGACCTGCTGCTGTCGCGCTACGACGCCGTCGCGGTCGCAGCCGAGCTGAGGGCGATCGTGTCCGCGTTCGTCGAGGGAAACTGCGATGTGATCACCGTGGGCTTGTTCGACGGGTCGTACGCGCCCGGCCTCCCGGAGTGGGCCAGGCGGCCACTTCGTGAGCGGCTGCAGGACCTGTCACGGCGTACGGAGGCGATCTCCGCCGACCTCGGCACCGTGTATGTCGGCCTCACCGGGCATCCGGCGACCCGCGATGCCGACATCTACAGCGCGGACCCACGGCACGGCACCATGCGCGGTCACGCGATCGCAGCGGCGGAAACCATCAGGCGCCTCGGTGCGCATCTGACGGGCGGTCCGGTAGCGGGTTCCGGGGGGTCGTCCTCCCGGGCCTGGCACAGGCGGTCCGGTGGGGGGTTCCGGGGGGTCGTCCCCCCGGGCCCGCACAGCCCCGGGCGCGAGCGGTGCGAGTGGTCTGGTGGGGGGTTCCGGGGGGTCGTCCTCCCGGGCCCGCGCAGCCCCGGGCGCGAGCGGTGCGAGTGGTCTGGTGGGGGGTTCCGGGGGGTCGTCCTCCCGGGCCGGCGCAGGCGGTCCGGTGGGGGGTTCCGGGGGGTTGTCCCCCCGGGCCGGCACAGCCCCGGGCGCGAGCGGGGCCGGCGCCACATGAGGACAGGCCGCGATGGCGGGCCTGCCACCGGCCGGTCGACAGGGACCGGCCCCGGGCTGGCCGACCGCGCGCGGCTGATGCAGATCATGTCAAGCCCGTGGGTCGCGCAATCCTGCTACGCCATCACCAAGATCGGGATCCCCGATCTGCTGGCGGACGGGCCGCGGGCCGCCGCCGACCTGGCGGCGGATTCCGGCGCGCATCCGCACGCGCTCCGCAGGCTGCTGCGGGCACTCGCGTCGGCTGGGCTCTTCGACGAGCCTGTGCCAGGCGTCTTCGGGCTCACGCCACTCGCGCAGCTCCTCACCTCGGGTGCGGCGAGATCCATCCGGTCCTCCGCGATCATGTTCGGCGAGGAGGTCTTCCGTTCGTTCGCCGAGATCGAGTACACCCTCCGGACCGGCAATCCGGCTTTCGAGAAGGTCTACGGCCAGCCTTTCTACGACTACCTGGCCGGGCACCCTGCGGCGGCCGAGACATTCACGGCGGCCATGGGACGAGCCCCAGTGCCACAGGCGCTCGCTGCCTGCGACCTGACCGGCGTGCGCCTGCTGGTCGACATCGGCGGCGGGAACGGCGGTTTGCTCGCCAGGGTTCTTCGCGCGCACCCGGATGCGCGGGGAGTCCTCCTTGACCTGCCGGAAGCGGTGCGCCAGGCACGGGACAGCCTAACCGCGGCCGGTGTCGCCGATCGCGTCGATTTCGTCGAGGGCAGCTTCTTCGATGGCGTGCCGGCCGGAGCGGACGTGTACGTCCTCGCTCGTGTCCTGCATAACTGGGATGACGCCAACGCCGTGGCACTGCTGCGCCGGGTGCGTGAGGCCATGGCCCCCGATTCGCGTCTGCTGGTGCTCGAGCACCTACTTGGACCGGCCCCTGAAGCCGCGGCGGCACCGGATGCTGGACCGGCCGATGCGCGGGCTGACGGGCAGGAGCACGGCCGCGCTGGGCCGCTCGCCACCGACGCCGCCGACGACGCCGGCGGGGTTGGCATGCCCAGCCGTGGAGTCGGCGGCAGCGGCGCGGGCGACGAAAGTCACGGCTTCATCGCCAATTCTGGGGGCTTTCTCGACGATGCTGGTGATGCCGGTGGTGGCGCTGGTGATCTGAATACTGGTGATGCTGATGCCGATGCTGGTGATTTGGGTACTGGTGATGCCGGTGCCGAGACTGGGGCCAGCGCCGTTGGCGTCACTGATGGTTCCGGTGTTGCCTCGTCCGGTGCTGCCGGTTCGCTTGCTGCCGGTTCGCTTGCTGACGGTGCCAGCGGGGATGGCGGTGTGGATGTGGATGGCGGTGCCGGCGGGGCCAATGAGGATCTTGGTGCCAGTGGGGAGCCGGTGGTGAGGATGGCGGTGCCAGCGGGGATGGCAGTGCCGGCGGCAGTACCAGTGCCGGCGGCGGTACCAGTGCCGGTGGCGGCCCTGCCGCGGATGTCTCCGCGGCCGCTTCCCGCACGGGTCACGGCGCCGCCCAGGGGCAGGTCATGGACCTGCTCCTGCTGCTCATGGTCCCGGGCTGCGATCGCAGCGAAGCTGAGTACCGTGGGCTGCTCGCCGCCGCTGGGCTCGACGCGGTATCGGTGCGCCCGCCACCGCTGCGCGCGCCTGGTGCCGAAAGCGTGCTCGAGGCGATACCTGCTCGGGCCCGGCTGCGACCGGCCCGGCCCCGACCGGCCCGGCCCCGACCGGGCCCGCCCCCACGCGACTAGATCGGCGCCCGGTGCCTTTGTGCGAGTAGCAGCAGTGGGCCATTGCTGCTACCGGGGCGAGGCAATGGGCCTCCCGCCAGCAGGGTTGCCTCCATGGGCCATTGCTGAGCCCCGTCCCCGCACGCCTGCCAGACACGCGATCAAGATCAAGAAAGCCGCGTCCCCCACCGCGCAGACCAGGAGAAATCATGCCGCTCGATCCGCAGGTGCAAGCTATCCGTGATCGCCTGGAGCGCGACAGCGTGCCCAACCTCTGCACGCTCTCGATCGCGGACGCGCGCGAGGCGGATGTCGCGGCGGCGCGGGCGTCCGCGGGAACCGCCGAGCCGGTGCACGAGGTTTCCGACCGGACCGTTCCCGGGCCCGCCTGCGGCCTTCCGATCCGCATCTACCGGCCGCGGGGCGATGAGCCCTTACCCGCCCTTGTGTACTTCTTCGGCGGCGGGTGGAGCCTGGGTACCGTCGACACCTGCGACGGTGTGTGCAGATGCCTGGCCAACGCGACCGGATGCGTGACGGTCGCGGCAAGCTACCGGCTCGCGCCCGAGCACAAATTCCCCGCCGCGGTGCAGGACTGTCACGCGGTTACCGCGTGGGTCGCGTCGCACGCAGCGGAGATCGGTGTGGACCCCGCGCGGATCGCGGTAGGCGGCGACAGTTCGGGCGGCAACCTCGCCGCCGCCGTTGCGCTGCTCGCGCGCGAGCGCGGCGGACCGCGGATCGTCCACCAGTTACTCGTGTACCCGAACACCGATTATCTCGCTGATACCGCGTCGATGCGGGAAGGGACTGACCCGCATCTGTTCAACGCGACCGCGGTCGAGTGGTATTGGGGGATGTATCTCGCCTCGCCGGAGGACGGCGCGAATCCACTCGCCTCGCCGCTGCGCGCGGGAGATCTCTCTGGCCTGCCGCCCGCGACCGTGATCACCGCGGAGTATGACCCGCTGCGCGATGAGGGGGAGCACTACGCCGCACGCCTGAAGAGTGCGGGCGTCCCGGTCGAGCTAACCCGCTTCGACGGCATGATGCATGGTTTTTTCACCATGACCGGCGTGCTCGACGGCGCCAAGATTGCCGTGGCCCACGCCGCGAGCCGCCTCCGCGAGGCGTTCGCGCCCGCGGGTGCGCAGCAAGATGGCAGGTGACCGATGCCGCCTCGCGAACTCACTCTGAGTGGTCTGCATGGCTCGCTCATGGATCCGCTGCTCGGCGCCATGACGTTCCTGAACGAGATCACGTCACGTTACCCGGACGCGATCTCGTTCGCCCCTGGCAGGCCCAACGAGGAACTGTTCGCGCACGAGCGCATCACCGAATATCTCGATGCGTACACCGCCTATATGCAGAACGTGTGCGGCTACTCCCGGGTCCAGGTGCGCGCCGCCTTATTCCAATACGGCCGGACCAAGGGGCAGATCCATGAGCTGATAGCCCGCACGATCGCCAATGACGAGGGCATACACGTCGCGCCTGAGGCGATCGTGATTACGGTCGGGGCCCAGGAGGGAATGCTCCTGTCCTTGCGCGCGCTCTTCGCCGGCCATGGCGATGTGCTGCTGGTGAGTTCGCCCTGTTATGTCGGCATCACCGGTGCCGCCCGGCTGCTCGATATCGAGGTCGCCGGAGTTCCAGAAGGCGCGGCGGGACCGGACGCGGCGGCAGTCCGCGCGGCAGCCAGGCGCGTCCGGGCGGCAGGCAAACGGCCGCGCGCGTTCTACGCCGTGCCGGACTGCGCGAATCCGTCCGGGGTGAGCATGCCGCACGCCGCCCGCGCGCGACTGCTCGAGGCGGCCGCCGAGGAGGGGCTGCTCATCATCGAGGACAATCCCTACGGTTTTTTCACCAGGCAGGCGGAACCGAGTGCAACCCTCAAGTCGCTTGACCGCGACGCCACCGTCATCTACCTCGGGTCCTTTGCCAAGACCTGCTTCCCCGGCGCCAGGCTGGGCTATGTGCTCGCCGATCAGGCCGTGGTCGCGCCTGATGGTTCCCGCAGCCTGCTCGCGGACGAAATCGCGAAGATCAAGAGCATGACGACGGTCAATACGCCGTCGCTCAGCCAGGCAGTGATCGGCGGCATGCTCGTCACGAATGACTGCAGGCTCCGCGACGCGAACTCAGCGGCGATCGCCTTCTACCGCGCCAACATGACGACTTTGCTTGACGAACTCGAGCACCATTTCCCTGCACACAGGCGACCGCAGCTTGGCGTCTGCTGGAATACGCCTGGCGGCGGGTTTTTCGTCGTGGTGACCGTACCATTCCCGGCGGACGACAAGGCATTGGGCCGATCCGCCAGTGAACACGGTGTGATCTGGACGCCGATGGCATCCTTTTACCTCGACGGGGGCGGATGCCATCAGCTCAGGCTGTCGTGCAGCTATATTTCCCGCGCCCAGGTCGTGGATGGAGCCGCGCGGCTTGCGGGCTTTATCCGCGAAGCGGCCGCAGGTTAATCAAGCGCGGCGAAAATGCCGTCCCACAACCGGGATCGCGCCCGCAATGCGGTGATAACCGTCTCCGCGCACGCGTCCAGCTTGGCTGTGTCGTCGCCGCACAGGTCGGCCACCATCTGCATGGCCATAGGCGTGTGCTGCTCGCCGTCGACCTCGATGTGCCGGGCCAGATAGTCACGGAACGTAGCGAGCGTAACGTGACATAGCCTCTCCCTCGGCTCGATCTCCCGGCTCTTTGTCGCGCGCCGCACGCGGTCTGTCAACAGTGGCCAGGAATGTCTCACCAGGGGAGGGCCCGGACGGCTGCCGCGTCGATGTCCGCGAGACGCGGCGTTCCAGCGAGCGCCATGACCTCGCTCAACTCGTCGCGCAGCAGCCTGAGCACCGCGCTGACGCCCGCGGCTCCCGAGTGCGCAAGGCCCCACACCACGGGCCGCCCGACGAGGACCGCATGCGCGCCGAGAGCCAGCGCCTTGAACACATCCGTGCCGGTACGGACACCGCCATCCACGAGGACAGGGATCCGGCCGGCCGCGGCGGCCACCACTTCAGGTAGTGCGTCAAGGCTGGCGATCGCTCCGTCAAGCTGGCGGCCGCCGTGATTCGAGACCACGACCGCGTCGATGCCGTGGTCTATCGCCAGGATTGTGTCCTCCGCCGTCGCTAGTCCCTTGAGCATGAGGGGGAGCGGCGTCTGCGCACGCAGCCAGGCCAGGTCGGCCCACGTGATGGTCGGATCGAACTCGCTGCTCGCATGGCGTTGCAGCGACGACGAGCCGGGCACGCGCTCGTGCGCCTCGGCCATGACGGACGAGCCGACGTTAACGGCGCTGACCCCGGGCGGCAGCGTGAACCCGTTGCGGATGTCACGCAACCGCCGACCGAGGCGCGGCGCGTCGACCGTCAGCATCAGCGCCTGGCACCCGGCGGCGATGGCCCGCCGCAGCAGGGCGGCGAGCGTGTCACGCTGCCGCAGCCAGTACACCTGGAGCCACCATGTGCCGCCCGCGGCGGCGCCGATCTCCTCGAAAGTGCGGCTCGCGAACGTGCTCGCGATGAAAAGCGTCCCAGCGTCGCGCGCGGCCGCCGCGGCAGCGACCTCGCCGTCCGGATGGGCGAGCCGCTGAACGGCCATTGGCGCGATCACCACGGGGAAGTCAAGCGGCGCGCCGAGCAAGGTGCTGCTGAGGTCGCGTGCCGATATATCGACAAGAACCCTGGGGCGCACGATGATCCGCTTGAATGCCGCCAAATTAGCGTCAAGTGTGGACTCGGTGCCGCTGCCACCCTGGACGTAGTCCCAGACATCGTGCGGCAGCCTTGACCGCGCCGCAGTTTCAAACTCTTCCAGCCGTAGCAGTTCCATGCCAGTTCGCGCCTTTGCTATCCGGACCGATAGAGATCGCCTACCCTTGCCCTGCCATCACGCTGAAGATGATCGGGAGTTCTTGACCACCGTAGCCAGCGTGTGCGAATCTTGCGCCGGGTCACCCCAAACGTCGTCAAAAGCCATACGTCGTTATTAGCAGGATTCCTTACCATCTCGGTGGCACACCCGAGCCGCCAGGTGGGCATCCTGCCTGGGGGGAATAATGGATCACGCTCCGCACGTGACAGCGCTGTCGCGGCCGGCCGGATGGGTCGATCAGATCCTTCTTGCGGGTAATGACGGTGATATATGCCTTTGGTTCGGCAGGCCTGTGGACCGAGGCGCGCTCCGTGACCTGGTCGCTGAGCAGCAGCGCAAGCTTGCCGCGGCGGGATTAGCCGCGGGCGGCACGGTTTCACTGCGCTTACCACCCTCGCTCGGTTATGTGGCTAGCCTGCTCGCGGCTTGGCGGATCGGCGCGCAGGTGAGCCTCCTCGATCATCGTTTGACCCAGTATGAGGTCGACCGCGCGCTCCAGCGGCTGGCACCCCAGGTGCTCGTGCAGGTCGCGGACACCGCGCCGCACGTGGTCCGCGCGATGCGCGGCTATGCCGAGGTGGTGACCGCCGCCCTGCCGCGTGCCGGTGGCCGCCCGGCCGCCACGGGCCACGCGCTCGTACAGCTCAGCTCCGGCTCGACCGGGCCTTCCAAGGTGATCGCGCGCACCGCGGGCGACCTCGTCGGGGAACTCGACCGCTACTCGGCGCTGGACGGTTACCCGCGCCAGGGTGAGCGGATCGTCTGCCTCGCGTCGGTTGTGCACGTTCTCGGCCTGGTCGGCGGCTTGCTGCACGGCCTGCACGCGGGCGTGGAGCTCGTATTCGCCGACCGGCTCATGCCTGACGGCATCCTCGCGGCGGTCGCGGCGGGCGACCGGCCCACGATGATCCTCGGCGTGCCGTTCCACGCCGAGCTGCTGACCTCGGTTGCCGCGCCGCCACCGCTCCCGCAGCTCGCGCGCATGGTCGTCGCGGGTGAACTGGTACGGCCGCACGTGCCAGGTGCCTTCACCGCCCGCTATGGCGTGCCGCTCGGGACCATGTACGGGATGACCGAGCTCGGGGTCATCGCCACCGATCTGCACGGCCGCCATCACCCGGCCGTCGCGCCCGCGCCGGGCATGGCCCTGCGGGTGGAGGCAGGAGAACTGCTCGTGGCGATGGCCGCCTCGCCCTACATCGGCCTGGTCGATCCGACCCGCTGGTCGGACGGCTGGCTGCACACCAGGGACGCCGCGGCCGCCGATCCAGCGACCGGCCTGGTGACGATCCTCGGCAGGCTCGATTCGCAGGTGTCCATCGGCGGGCTCAAGGTCGACCTCACCGAGGTGGAGCAGAGCCTGGCGGCGCTGCCCGAGGTCACCGAGGTGGTCGTGGTCTACGACGACGTGATCAGGGCCTACCTCGCACTGCGCGACGGCGCGGCGGTGGCCGGCGTCGAGCGCGCCATCACCGAGCAGCTCGCGGCCTTCAAGCGGCCCCGTGACCTCCATGTGCTGCCGAGTCTGCCACGTACGGCCAGCGGCAAGATCGTTCGCGACCGTGCGGTGCTCTGCCTTCTCGCTGACGGCGAGTCGGTGGCCCGGTGAACCATCGCGCGGCGCGGGGGGGAGCCCCGCGGGCCGGCGGCGCCGCGCCCCCCGTCCGTGCGCAGCCTCGTCCGGTCATCCGCTGTTCGGGCCGCATGTGCCCGCCATGCGCAGCGAACGCACTTCGGCCCCGGCCGGCCAGGCTCGGGTCCCGCACCGATGGAAAGGAAGCCAAGCAGATGCGTGAAGACAAGGACGTGGTCTGCCAGTTCGTCGTCGATTCCCTGCAGAAGATGAACTACGACGTCAGCGACGTCACTCCGGACACCGACCTGGGCCCGGCGGGTCTCGATCTCGAATCGCTGGCACTCGCCGAGCTCGCGATCCAGATCGAGGATGAGTTCGGCGTGCGGTTCGGCGACGACGATACCGAGACACTCGCGCTCATGACTCTCGACGAGTTCGGCGCCGAGGTCGCCAGGCGTCTCGCTGCGGAGCCCGCGGCCAGGGCCGAGTGAGCCCCATGCCCGCGCTCGATCGTGGCCAGGTCATCGCCCTGCTGGCGACGTTCGGCGACCGCGCGCCCGATGCGGTCGCGGACCAGATCAGCTCGCTGGAACTGACGTGGCTGATCGCTCAGATCGAGCAGCAATACGGCATCGTGCTCGACTTCAGCGACGATGTGCTTGCGGGAATGTCGACGGTCTCAGGTGCCACGGCGACGCTGCGCGCCGCGATCGCGGACGCGGATACACCGGCAGGTACACCGGCGGGGACCGAGGCCGATGCGCAGGCGCGGCATGGCTGACGAGCAGGCCGGCGGCGGCGCCGCGCGCGATGGGCCGCCCGCGCGCGATGGGCCGCCCGCGCGGGACGGACCGGCCGGGCGCGATGAGCCGGCCGCGGGCGCACGCGTGGTGCTTGCCCGAAACGCCGCGGCGCGCGAGATGGCGGTCCGCGGTTCGCCCGCGCACGTGCCTGTGGCCCGGGACGAGGCAGTGCTGACGGGCATGGGAGCCATGTCGGCGTTCGGCCGGGGGACCGGTCCGCTTTTCGACCGCGTGTCCGTGGGCACGCCCGCCTTCGCTGAGGTCACCCGGTTCGACGTCGCGCAGCGCCGCGTCAAGGCAGCCGCTCATGCTCCCGGTTCGCCCGAGCTCGCCGCCGAACTGGTGTCAGTCATCGAAGACGCGTGTGCCGACGCGGCGTGGGCACCGGACCAGCGCGCCGGCTGTCCCCTGCTGCTCGCCGCACACGCCGACCCGTCGGTCACCGGGAACCCGGAGACTCCCGGCCTCGGGCTTGCCGTGGCCGAGCGGTGCGGGCTGCGCGCCGGACCGCGCGTCTACACGGCGGCGTGCGTGGCCGCGAGTACCGCGGTAGCGGACGCGGCGACCATGATCACCTCTGGCCGCCTCGATCGCGTGGTGGTGGCGGCGGGTTATCTCGTGGATCCGGGGAACTTCGCGGTCTTCGACGCCGGCCGCGCTCTCGCGAAGGACGGCCGCGTCCGGCCCTTCAGCGCCCGGCGGCGGGGCATGCTGCTCGGCGACGGGGTTGCCGCGGTGGTGCTCGAGTCGGGGCGGGCCGCGCGCGGCCGGGGCGCGGACGTGCTCGCGAGGGTCGCCGGCTGGGGGCGTGCCGGTGACGCCTACCACGTCTGCCAGCCCAGGCCGGACGGGGCCGGGCTCGCGAGTGCGGTGCGATCCGCATTCCGGCGCGCCGGTGTAGCGCCTGCCGAGGTGGGATACGTCAACGCGAACGGCACCGGCACGCCGCAAAGTGACGCGGCGGAGGCGGCCGCGCTGCACCGCGCCTTCGGCGAGTGCATCGGCGGGGTCCCGGTCAGCTCGACCAAGTCGGTGCACGGCCACGCGCTGGAGGCGTCGGCGCTGCTTGAACTCGTCGTGACGGTGCTCGCCCTTCGCAGCGGCCTGCTGCCGGTCAACGCCGGCTTCCTGGAGCCTGACGCGGACTGTGAACTCGATCTTGTCCTCGACACGCCGCGTGCGGCCCTGCCGCGATATGCGATGAGCGTCAACTTCGCCTTCGGCGGAGCCAACACGGCGTTGCTTGTGGGCGCGGGATGAGCCCGCGGCCCTCGGCCGGATGCGTGGCCAGCGAACGGGACGCCGCCGCGGGCCGCGGGGTGAATATGCCAGGCGTTCCGGGCGAGCCCGGCTCGCCAGCCGGTCCGGATACCTCAAGGGCTCCGCACGTGCCGGGGCCTTCGGGTGTTCAAGCCGCTCTGGGCCCGTCGAGTGATCCCGGTGCGCCCGCCGGCGAGGGCCCCACGCAGGACCTGGCCATTCTCGCGCGTGCTCGCTGGCCGGAGCGGCCTGGCGACACCCTGACACCGATACCCGCATTCGTCGCGTCGTCGTTCAGCCCACTGGTGGCCGAGGTCGCGGACCGGTGCCTTCGTGCCTGCTACGGAACGCCTCCGGCCGAGCCCGCACGTGGCAGGAGAACCGCGATCGTGCTCGCGAGCAGGCACGGCGACGTGGGCACGTCCGCTGCCGTGGCGCAGGCTCTCGCCGAGCGCCGCCGCGTTCCACCGCTGCTGTTCTTCCAGTCGAACGTCAACGCGGTGATCGGCCATGTGGCGGCGCGCTGGGGCCTGGCGGGCCCCATCGTGTGCACCTGCCCGACTGGCGATCTGATCGCCGATGGGCTGGCGTGTGCCGCGTTGCTGTTCGAGGACGGTGACGCCAGCGAGGCGCTCGTCATTGCCGCCGACCAGGGATATGGCGGCGAATCCGACAGCGCGGCCGCGGTTCTGGCGGCCGCGTGGACGCGGCGGCCCGGCGCCTGGTCCCCCGGCGGCCAGCAGGAGGCAGGAGGAGTCACATGAAGGTCCCGAGCATGCGCGCGGCACTCGCGGCCGATGCCGAGATCGGCGCGGGCAACGTGGTCAGCATCCGGATGGCAGGTGGCGCCGGTCTCGACGACCCGGTCGTCACGTTCGACAGCGATGTCGACGGCTCACCCGCCTGGCAGCCGCTGACGGTGCGGCAACTCGACCGGATGGCCGCGGCGCGCGCCGCGGCGCTGCACGGCCTTGGCATCGGGATGCGTGACCCGGTCGCGGTCATCGCTCCTACCGCTGCCGACACCGCGCTGGCCTTCCTCGGCCTCACCCGCCTCGGCGCGATCCCGGCGTTGATCAATCCATATCTGCCCACCGAACTCGCCGCGGAGTACATCCGCCGCCTCGGCGCGGTGGGGCTGATCACCGACGCGGCGCACGCGGAGCAGTTGTCCTCCCACGGCATCGCCACCCCGCGGCTTCCCGACGTCTCGGGCCTTGGCCGCGGCGATCCGGAAAGCTCTCCGCCCCCCTACAGGTATTACCCCACCGACCCGGTGGCGATCACGCATTCTTCGGGCACGACCGGCCTGCCCAAGGCGGTCGTGCACTCGCATGGCAGCCTGTTCGCCGCGATCAGGTACCGGCTGCGACTGCCGAGACCGCAAGGTACCGAGCGGATGCTGAGTGCCCTGCCGTGCCCGCACGCGGCGGGCCTGATCGTGCTCAACCTCGCGCTGTGCAACGGCGGGCAGATGCTCATGCTGTCCAGGCAGACAGGGCCGAGCGTGCTCGACGCGATCGAACGGTGGCGGCAGGCCTGCGTGGTCGGATTCTCCACCACCTGGCCGGACCTGGTGAAGGCGGATCTGTCCCAGCGCGATCTGGATTGCGTGGCCCTGTGGTGGAACACCGGCGACTGCGCCCACGAGGCGCACATCCGGCGGCTGATCGGGCATGGCTCAAGGGACACGGTCACGTCGGCTGGCCGGGTGCGGCAGCCGGGCTCGGTGTTCGTCGACGGCCTCGGCTCCAGCGAGATGGGGCACTCGCACTTCCACATCGCCCATACCCAGGACTCGAACCGGTACGGCCGGTGTATCGGGCGCGCCCACTCGTTCGCCGACGCGCGGGTCTTCGGGCCGGACGGCGAGGAACTGCCGCCCGGCGAGGTGGGAGAGCTCGGCACGAGTTCTCCCACGGTTTCGCTCGGCTACTGGAACGACTCGGCCACCACCTACCGGACCCGGATCCGCGGCTATTTCCTTACCGGGGATCTGGTCTATCGCGATGAGGAAGGCTACTTCTACCACCTGGACAGGAAGGCCGACTCGGTCGATCTCGGCGGCGGCGCGCGCCTCTACACGGCAGCGTCAGAGGAACGGATCCTCGCGCGCTGCCCCGACGTTCTCGACTGCACGGTCGTGGCGGTTTCCGAGGGTGGGCGGGTGGTCACCGACGTGCTTCTCCAGCTCGATCCGGCGGCGGTCGCCGCCGGGCCGGTCGATCGCACCGAGCAGGTGCGCGCCGCGCTCGACGAGCGCGTCGCCGCCACGGTACGCCATGTCATACCTGTCGACGACGGCAACATCCCGCTGACTGCGACCGGCAAGGTCCGCAAGTTCGTGCTGCGGCAGCGCCACCTGGCGGAAGCGTCACGATGAGCTGGCCAGGGGGGGACTGCGCCGCCGTTACGGGAATCGGCCTTGTCACCCCGCTCGGCCGCGACACCGGCGAGTTCTTCGACGCGGTCTGCGCGGGCCGCTCCGGCCTCCGCGCACCGCCGGAGAAGCATCCGGTCGCGGAAACGCTCGAGGTGGTGGGGATCGCGCCGGAAATCGATGCCGCGTCGCTGCTCCCGCCGACCGAGCTGCGATGCGTCGACCGTTTCGTCCTGCTTGCCCTCGCCGCCGCGACGGATGCGCTCGCGGACGCGGGAATCGAAGCCGGGCGCGACGTCGACCCGTACCGGATCGCGGTGATCGCCGCCACCGGCGGTGGCGGCCTCGAGACGTTCGAGGAGTATTCCCACTCGCGTTTCCAGCGCGGGCGCCCCGCCGTGAGCGCGTATCTGCTGCCGGGGATGCTGTCCAACATGGCGACCGCGCGGATCGCCATCAAGCATCAGATCCAGGGCTACAGTACGGCGATCGTCACGGCCTGCGCGGCGGGTGCCCAGGCGATCGCGGAAGGCCTGCGTCTCATCCGCGATGGTGAAGCCGACGTCGTCATCTGCGGGGGCGCCGAGTCGCCCCTGCATCCGACCATCGCCGCCGCTTTCGCCAACGCGCGGGCGCTGGCCCGTGGATGGGCAGATCCCACGGCGGCGAGCAGGCCTTTCGACCGTGGCCGCAACGGCTTCGTGCTCGCGGAAGGCGCTTGCATGTTCGTGCTTGAGCGTGCCGCGTTCGCGCAGGCACGCGGCGCGGCAGCGTACGCCGACCTGATCGGCTGGGGGGCGACGACCGACGCCCATCACCCGACGATGCCCCGTCCGGACGGTGCCGGCGCGGCCGAGTGCATGCGCAGGGCAATTGCCGGCGCGGGCCTGGGCCCAGCCGACGTCGGCTACGTGAACGCGCACGCGACGAGCACCAAGCGTGGTGATGCCGCCGAGGCGGCCGCCATCCGCTCCGTCTTCGGCGCCCACCGGCCGGCGGTCAGCTCGATCAAGGGGGTGACCGGCCATCTCCTTGGCGCCTCAGGCGCCGTCGAGGCCGCCGCGACGGCGCTCGCGGTTGGCCGCGGCGTCCTGCCGCCCACGCACAACCTCACCGATCCCGATCCGGCGTGCGACCTTGACCACGTGCGCGCAGCGGCCAGGACAGGTCAGGTGCACGCCGCCCTGTCGAATTCCTTCGCCTTCGGTGGCCACAACCTCAGCCTGCTTTTCGGCCGGTCAGGCACCAGCCCGAGCCGCACGACCACCGCACGAGGTGCACGATGACCATTCAGGGGATCGACCACCTGGAGTTCTATGTCGCCGACGCGCGGCAGGCCGCTGGCCAGTTATGTGATGCCTACGGTTTCCGCGTGCACGGCGAGGGTAGCCCGCGCACCGGGCTGGCGGGCCAGCGGTCGGTGCTCGTCCGGCTGCGGGATATCCGCATCCTGCTCACCTCCGGTCTTTCCGCCGATCACCCGGCCGTCAGGTATGTGCGCAGGCACGGCGACGGCGTGGCGGTCATCGCGTTAGCCACCGATGACGCGCACGCTGCGTTCGCCGAGGCGTTACGGCGGGGTGCCGATCCGGTGGCCGACCCGGTCGTATACGAGCGTGGCGTCAGCCGCACGACGTTCGCCTCGGTGTCAGCGTTCGGCGACGTCGCCCACAGGTTCGTTCAGCGGCTCGGGCCCGATGACGACTTCGCGCCCGGCGTCATCCGGCGGCAGTCGCTAGGCAGTGCCGCCCCGGGGGAGCGACCCCCCGGGATCCCCCCGCAGGAGCCGTTGCCGCATCCGCGGCAGTCGCTAGGCAGTGCCGCCCCGGGGGGACGACCCCCGGGATCCCCCCGCAGGAGCCGTTGCCGCATCCGCGGCAGTCGCTAGGCAGTGCCGCCCCGGGGGAGCGACCCCCCGGGATCCCCCCGCAGGAGCCGTTGCCGCATCCGCGGCAGTCGCTAGGCAGTGCCGCCCCGGGGGGACGGCCCCCCGGGATCCCCCCGCAGGAGCCGTTGCCGCATCCGCGGCAGTCGTTAAGGATCATGGAGGGTCACCACGGCGGACCCGGAGACGAGGATCGGTCGGACGCCCCGGCCGACCGCGATGACGTCCTCGAGGTGATCGACCACATCGCCGCCTGCGTGCCCGCGGGAACGCTCGGCGCGGTGGCCGGTGCCTACGGCGACATCTTCGGCTTCTCCCAGATCTTCGCAGAGCGCATCGAGGTCGGCGGCCAGGCGATGGACTCGAGGGTGGTGCAGAGCCCGTCAGCCGGGGTGACGCTGACCCTGCTGGAGCCCGCCGGAAGCGGGGATCCGGGTCAGATCGACGAATTCCTGCTGTCGCACGGCGGCCCCGGAGTGCAGCACGTGGCGTTCCGCACGCCAGGTATCGCCGAGGCGGTGCGGATCCTGGAAAAGCGCGGCGTGCGGTTCCTTGCCACCCCGCCCGCATACTACGACGCGCTCGAACGCCGGCTTGGCGCGGCGGAGCTTCCGGTGCAGGAACTCCGGGACCTCAATGTGCTCGCTGACCGCGACCCGTGGGGGCTGATGTTCCAGATCTTCACCCAGTCGGTGCACCCGAGGCGGACTCTCTTCTTCGAGCTGATCGAGCGACGGGGCGCGCTCACGTTCGGCAGCGGGAACATTCGTGCCCTTTATGAGGCGGTCGCACGTGAGCACGCTGCCGCCGGGCCCCCGCAGGCCGGACCGCCGCCCGCCCCCGGCCAGGGATCCGGCGGCGCGCCGGCTGATTCGTGATGCGGCACGGACCGCCGCCTGGGAGGCAGATCATGTCCACGTCGTTCAGGCCCGCGGAGGCGTTCATGCTGACGGCCGGCGAGCGCGGCTTGCTGCCATCAGACGCCGACGTCCAGTGGTACGCGGAACACGGCTGGTATCTGTCCAAACGGCTGCTCACCGACGAGGAGACCGAGACGCTGCACACCGCGAGCGAGCGGTACTACGCGGGTCAGCGTGACCGCGTGTTACCGCGGCGGCCACCGAACCTCGCCTACTGGCAGCCGTCACACGGGCAGGTCCAGCGGCACAACGACTACGTTCACTACGAAAGCGACGAACTCGCGCGTATTCTCCGCAAGCCGCTCATCGGGGCGGTCGCCGCACGGCTGGCGGGAAGCAGCGAGACCAGGATCTTCCAGGCGACGCTCATCTACAAGCCGCCGCTGCGGGACGAGCAGACGAACCTCGTGCCGTGGCACGCCGACCGGCACTACTGGCAGACCTGCACATCCGAGCGGATGCTGACCGCTTTCATCCCGTTCCACGACTGCGGCGAGGACATGGGCACGATCACGATGATCGACGGGAGTCACCGGTGGAAGGAGCCGCCGGGCGGAGACGACTCCACCCGCCACTTCGCGCAGCGTGACCGCGGCGAGCTCGAGGCCCTGCTCGCCGAGACGGCACGCTTCAACGGGGCCGAGGTGGTGCAGACCCCGATGGTGATCCCGAAGGGCCATATGAGCTTCCATCACTGCCGGATCTACCACGGCAGCGGGGCGAACGTGAGTGGCCGCCCACGGCGCAGCGTGTCACTGCACATGCAGGACGGCGAGAACCAGTGGCGGCGCTACCTCCGCCCGGACGGCGGCACCCTCGTCTACAACAACGACGTCCTCGTCCGCAGGACGAGCGGCGGCACGCCGGACTACGCCGACCCCGTGTACTGCCCAGTGACATGGAGGGCTTAGCCGTGCCGCAGGCGGCGAGCGAGCTCTACCGGACGATGCGGCTGATCCGCAGCTTCGAGGAACGGGCGCTGCAACTGGTGAAGTCGGGCGACATCGTCGGTGGCACCCATCCGTACATCGGCCAGGAGGCGGTCGCCACCGGTGTCTGCGCGGCGCTGCGCGGCGATGACCTCATCACGGGAACGCACCGCGGTCATGGGCACGTTCTCGCCAAGGGCGGCGATCCACGGCGCGTGCTCGCCGAGCTCGCGGGCAAGGAGACCGGGCTCAACCGTGGCCGTGGCGGCTCGATGCACGCCGCCGACCTCGGGCTGGGCATCCTGGGTGCCAACGCGATCGTGGGTGCCGCCGCCCCGATCAGCGTCGGTGCCGCGTGGTCGGCGCGCCGGACGGGCAGCGGCCAGGTGGTGGCGACCTTCTTCGGCGACGGCGCGCTCAACCAGGGCGTGCTGCTCGAGGCGATGAACCTGGCCTCGCTGTGGAGCCTGCCCGTCCTGTTCGTGTGCGAGAACAACGGCTACGCGACCACGATGCCGTTCGCGACCTCGGTGGCAGGGACCGCGGCCGGCCGCGCGGAGGCGTTCGGCATCACGGCGCGGTCGGTCGACGGGATGGACGTCGAGCAGGTCCGGGACGCGGCGGCCGACATGGTCTCCCGCGCCCGTGGCGGGCAGGGCCCGGGCTTCCTCGAGTGCATGACCTATCGGTTCGGCCCGCATCACACGATGGAGTACCGGCTCAAGCTCTCCTACCGCTCCGCGGCCGAGATAGCACGGTGGAAGGAGCGTGACCCGCTCGACATCGAGGGAGCCAGGCTCGCCGCAGGGGACAGGGAGCGGATCGACGAGGAGGTCGCGGCGGTCATCGATGCGGCGGCCGAGTTCGCGCGCTCGAGCCCATCGCCGGATCCGGCGGGCGCGCTCGACTTTCTCTATGCCAGCGGCCTGCGGCCCCGGGCGGGGGGAGCCGCCTGATGACCTGGCTGTCGTATGCGAAGGCGCTCAACCGGGCGCTGGGTGACGAGATGGCGCGCGACCCGGCAGTCTGCGTGTTCGGCGAGGACGTCCAGGCCGGGATCGCCGGGCTGACGTTGGGGCTGCACAAGCGTTTCGGCGGCGACCGCATCGTCGACATGCCCCTGTCGGAGCAGGCGTTCACCAGCATGGCCACCGGCGCGGCCATGACGGGGACGCGGCCGGTAATCGAATTCCAGATACCTTCGCTGCTTTTCCTGGTTTTCGAGCAGATCGCCAACCATGCGCACAAGTTTTCATTGATGACTGGCGGCCAGGTAGCGGTCCCTGTCACGTACATCGTGCCGGGATCGGGTTCGCGGATGGGATGGGCAGGCCAGCACTCCGACCATCCGTACAGCCTTTTTGCCCACGTAGGAGTCAAGACGGTTGTCCCCTCGATGCCGTCCGACGTCTATGGCCTGCTCGTATCCGCGATCCGCGACGAAGATCCGACCGTGATATTCGCTCCCACCGGTGCGATGGGAGTGCGCGAGGACATTACCTCCGAGCTCGTGGCTGTCCCGCTCGGCTCGGCGCGAATTCACCGGGGCGGGTCTGATGTCACCGTTGTCGCGGTCGGGCATCTCGTCCACGACGCGCTTGCGGTCGCGGCGGAAATCGCCGGCGACGTGTCGCTGGAAATCTTCGACCCGCGCACGCTGTACCCCTTCGACTGGGACGCGCTCATGTCGTCGTTGCGCAAGACCCGGCGCCTGGTAGTGATCGATGACTCCAACAGGTATTGCGGCTTCGGCGCTGAGGTGATCGCGACTGTCGCGGAGGAACTGCAACTGATCGCGCCGCCCAAGCGGGTGACCCGGCCGGACGGCGCCGTGCTGCCCTTCGCGCTGGAACTCGACCGGGCTGTTCAGCCGAGCCGAGATCAGCTCGTGGCCGCGATCAGGGCGGTCATGAAGTAGCTGTTCCCGCGGCCTGACAGACTGGCCCGGACAGCGTCGTCCCCGAGGAGGTCTCCATGCTGCCGTGGTCGGCTGAACTTGCCGGGCGAATCGACCGGCAGGTGATCGCCAGCGAGGCGCTGCGGGGCAATCCGCTCGGGGATCCGGCGCAGCGTCCGCTGTGGGTGCAGCTGCCACCTGGTTACGACGACGATCCCGCGCGCCGCTTTCCCTCCGTCTACGTGCTTCAGGGCTACACCGGTCATCTGTCGATGTGGGCGAACAGGCCAGCATACGGCCAGCCATTCCCCGAACTGGCCGACGAGGTGTTCGCGAGCGGGCAGGCACCCCCGGCGATCGTGGTGTACGTGGACGCGTGGACGGCCTACGGCGGCAGCCAGTTCGTCGACTCGGCAGGCACCGGGCGCTATCACACGTACCTGTGCGACGAGGTCGTCCCGTGGGTCGACGCCAGGTACCGCACGCTCGCGGGCCGTGACCATCGCGCGATCAGCGGCAAGTCGAGTGGCGGCTTCGGTGCGATGATCACGCCGATGCTGCGGCCGGACCTTTTCTCTGCGCTGGCCACGCACGCTGGCGATTCGCTGTACGAGATGTGCTACATCCCGGGTCTGGCCACGGCGGTTCGGCACTTGCGCGATTACGACGGGGACATCATGGCTTGGTGGGCGGATTTCCGCTCCCGCCCGAACCTCCAGAAGGACGGCGATCTGGATCTGCTGATGCTCCTTGGCGTTTCCGCCTGCTTCTCGGCCGGCGACGACGGCGTGCCCGAGCTGCCGATGGAGCCGGACACGGGCGTACTGCGCGAGGGCGTCTGGCAGCGCTGGCTGGACTGGGATCCGGTCCGTATGGTGCCCGCGCACGCGGGCGCACTCCGCTCCATGCGCGCGATCTGGATCGACGCCGGCACCAGGGACGACTTCTTCCTCGACTTGGGCGCCGCAGCGTTCCGGCAGGCGCTGGCCAATGCCGGCGTGCGGGACGACGCTATTGCTTTCGAGCTGTTCGACGGCAAGCACGGCGGTATCGGTTACCGGTATCCGATGGCGCTCGCCTGGCTCTGTGAGCGGATAGCGGCATAACAGGCCCGGGGCTCCGCTCAGCCCAGGTCGTCGAACTCGCCGTCCTTGACTCCCGCGATGAACGCACGCCACTCGGCTTCTGTGAACGCGAGTACCGGTCCGTCCGGGTTCTTGGAGTCACGCATGAGGATTAGCCGGCCGGCGCCCGCCTTGTGCGTGGGAACCGCTGCCTCGTCGTCCGTGACGGTGACCTCCACGGATTCTATTTCGCCGGTTTCATGGCCGCTTTCCCGCCATGCCGACCCAGAGCTGTCCATCCCGTATACCCCGCGCTTTCTAGAGCCGACCGCTCCATATGGAGGCTAGTCCTGTGGGCGTCCTTCCGCCCAGGAGTGTATAGGTGGTCGGCTCAGTAAGGGTTTCCGTTCGGGCATTGTGGGTTGCGCGGCGGCAGGGTGTATCGCGACGGTAGCGTATGCGGCGCGGCCGGGGTGCGCGGCCGGCGTGCGCGGCCGGCGTGCGCGGCCGGCGTGCGGCCGGCCACGTAGCGCGGCGCGGCAGGGACCTGGCGGCGGCCGGATGATGCTGCCGTGCTGCGAAGAAGCCGGTTGAACGGGACAGGCCGCAGGTACGTGCTCTGAAGTATCCCCGGCACCACCCTGAACGGAGAACACACGCGATGCGTAATCGAGTATGGATCATCAGCGGGCTCGCCGCAGTGGCCTTCCTGGCCGCCGCGTGCGGAAGCTCGTCCACTGGTGCGGGAAGCGGAACGGCATCCAGCGCCCCCGCTTCGAGCTCGGCCTCGTCCGCGACGGCCCTGAAGACCGCGAAGATCGGTAGCGCGACCGTGCTCACCAATGCCAAGGGCTTCACCCTCTACTGGTTCGCCCCGGACACCTCGACCAAGTCGAACTGCAACGGCAGCTGCGCCAGCTTCTGGCCACCGGTGCAGGGTCCGGCGACCGCCGGCACTGGTGTCACCGGCACGCTCGGTACGATCACACGGGACGACGGCTCGACACAGGCCACCTACAACAGCCATCCCCTGTACACCTATGTCCAGGACACAGCCCCTGGTGAGGCCAAGGGTAACGACCTCAACGCGTCTGGCGGGGTATGGCATGAGGTCACCGTGTCCGGTTCGGCCGCTCCTTCGTCCAGCCCGTCATCCGGCGGCGGCGGCGGCGGGTACGGTTACTGACGCCGAGGCCAGCCTCGTCTGGCAGCGGCATTGACGCGTGGCTTTCCCGGGAGTGGCATTTCTTCCTCGACGGCCGGCCGGGCCCAGGAGTTCGCGCCCGGCCGGCCGCCGCGCCGTCGTGGACCCGTCGTCGTGCGCTGTTCGTGCGCCGTTGCGGGGGATGGACGGGTGCGGTCAGCTTGTACCGGGTGGAGGAAGCCCGAGCTGGCTGCGGATGATCTTCACGGCCTGCGACAGGCTTGTTGGCCGCCGAGAGCCGATGCTCATCACCACGCAACCGCGCCTGGGTGCGCGAGGTGGCCGCCTCGGACGTCAGGGCGGCGCGGGACTCGTTCAGCCGGAAAGGGGCACGGGCGATCCGCGACGGCGAGCAGGCCGATCGAGGCAAGCATGGGCGCGGCTTTTGGCCCGCCCGCTTTACGGCACCCGCGCATGGGCGCATCGTAGAGCCCGGCGTGGGACATAATCACCATCGGTGGCCAGGTAGCTCGTGCGGGCTGGGCAGCCAACCGCGCCGGCCTGGTCGGAACCATATGCGCCAGGGAGCCAGGACGATGGAAGATCGGCTGGGGGATCGCGCGCCACCGCCCGGCGCCACCGGTGGGCCACCGGACGCCACCGGCGGGACGCCAGGCGCCGCCAGTGGGCCACCGGGCGCCACCGGCGGGGAACCGGGCGCCACCGCCACCCAGCCGCGCACGGGCGTGCTCGTCGTCATCGGCGCGCTCATGCTGGCCATGCTCCTGGCCGCGCTCGATCAGACCATCGTGTCGACCGCGCTGCCGACGATCGTCAGCGACCTCGGCGGGCTGAACCACCTGTCCTGGGTCGTCACGGCCTACCTGCTGGCCGCCACGGTCGTAACGCCCTTGTGGGGCAAGCTCGGCGATCAGTATGGCCGCAAGAGCTTGTTCCAGGCAGCGATCGTGATCTTCCTCGTGGGCTCGGCCTTGTGCGGGCTATCGCGGAACATGGGCGAGCTGATCGGCTTCCGCGCCCTGCAGGGCCTGGGCGGCGGCGGGCTCCTGGTGCTCGCCCAGGCAATCGTCGGCGACGTGGTGCCGCCCCGCGAGCGCGGTAGGTACCAGGGCGCGTTCGGCGCTGTCTTCGGCGTCGCCAGCGTGGCGGGGCCACTGCTCGGCGGCTTCTTCGTGGACAGTATCGGCTGGCGCTGGGTCTTCTATATCAACCTGCCCATCGGCGTCGTCGCACTGGCCGTCATCGCGGTGGTGCTACGGACGCCGGTGACCAGGACGCCGCACAAGATCGACTATCTGGGCACGCTGCTCCTGGCGGCCTCGGCCACCTGCATCATCCTGCTGACCTCCTGGGGAGGCACCACGTATCCGTGGGGATCCGGCGTGATCATCGGCCTTGGGATCGTTGCCGCCGCCGCCGCCGTGGCGTGGGCGCTGGCCGAGCGGCGCGCGCCCGAGCCGGTCCTGCCGCTGCGCCTGTTCGCCTCGCGGGTGTTCAGCGTCGCCTCAGCGGTTGGCTTCATCACCGGCTTCGCGCTGTTCGGCGCGATCACGTTCATCCCGCTGTTCCTGCAGGTCGTGCACGGCGTCTCGCCCACCCTGTCGGGCGTCCACCTGCTGCCCATGGTGCTGGGCCTGCTCCTGACCTCGGTGGGGAGCGGTCAGCTCATCTCCAGGTACGGCAAGTACAAGGTCTTCCCCATCGTGGGCACGGCCCTCATGACGGTCGGCCTCTATCTGCTGTCCCGCATGAACGAGCACACCCCCACCCTCACCATGAGCCTGTTCTTTCTCGTACTCGGGCTCGGCCTCGGCATGGTCCTCCAGGTGCTCGTCATCGCGGTACAGAACTCGGTCAGCTACTCCGACTTGGGCGTGGCCACCTCGGGAGCGACCTTCTTCAGGTCGATCGGCGGGTCCTTCGGTGTCGCGATCTTCGGAGCGATCTTCTCGAACCGCCTGGCCAGCGAGCTGACCGCGGCCCTCGCCCAAGCTCATGTCCCGCCGGGATTCGACGTGGCCAAGCTGCACGCGAGCCCGGTGGGCGGCACCGCAAGCGGGCTGCCTGCGGCGCTTCACGTCCTCGTGGTGCACGCGTACGCGCTGTCGATCCACACGGTCTTCCTCGCGGCGGTCCCTATCGCGCTCGCCGCGTTCGTGCTCACCTGGTTCCTACCCGAGGTACCGCTGCGGGCGACGGCGGAGGCCACCGACTACGGCGAAGGGCTCGGGGGTACACCGACGGTGCGGTCTTCGGTCGGCGAGATCGAGCGTGTACTGAGCAAGCTTGCCGACGCCGACCTGCGCCGTCGCGGTTACGAGCGGCTGGCCCAGCTGACCGGGCTCGATCTTTCCGCCGGGAGCTGCTGGGTGCTGACCCGGCTGGCCAGGCAGGGCCCGGTGTCGGGGGAGGAGCTTGCGCGGCAGGCGCGTGTGCCGGTGGAACGCGGGCGTCCGTACGTGGACAAGCTGGTGGAGGCGGACCTGGTCGCGCGCCGCGACGGGCTGATCGAACTCACCGACCTTGGCCGCGGCGCCGCGGACCGGCTGACGGCGGCGCGCCGTGACGGACTCGCGCAGCTATGCGCGGGCTGGTCGCCTGAGCAGCACGCAGATCTGGCACAGATGCTGAACCGCCTCGCGGCCGCCCTGCTCGGCGACGACGCCGACCGGCGCCTGCTGAGCAAGTAACACCGTCTTGCCCCGGGGGGCGACCCCGGGATCCCCGCAGGCCGTGGCGGCCGCTCAGCCGGATCGGAATCAGGCTGTTCAGGGGTGGCAGATTGCCGGGCTGGCGGTCAGGCGGGAACGATCACGTTGAGCGCGGCCGGCATCACGCGGATGGTCAGCGGCGATCCGGCCGCGAGCAACTCGCCGTCCGCGCCGACCGGCAGGGGACGGTCCACGGTCAGTGTGACCATCGTGGCGCGGCCCGTGCTGACGCTGGGCAGGGTCACGTGCGTGCCGTCCTTGATCTTCATGAGCGCGCGGACGAACGTCATCTTCGGTCCGTGCCGCATCGCCACGATGTCGAGCATGCCGTCGGTGTAGCTGGCACCGGGGGCGACCTTCATCCCGGCCCCGAAGTACGGGATGTTGGCGACCACGACCGCGTAGCCGCGGAATTCGAGCCGGTCCTGGCGCCCATCGGCGCCCGTCGTCTCGACCAGGAACGTGGTGGGTTTCCAGCCGATCAGCGCCCTGAGCGCCGCGATGTTGTAGACCAGTGGCCCGCGGATGAAGCGGGTCCGGTTCGCGATCTCGCCCGCGACAGACGCGATGCCGACGTACACGCTGCCCGTGACGATGATGGGCGCCTGGTGTGTGCCAGCACCAGCGCCGGCACCAGCGCCGGCACCAGCGCCGGTCACCGCGATCAGGTCGACGGGCTGCCGCCGGCCGCCGAGGAGCAGGCGGGCCGCGGCCGCCGGATCGAAAGGTATCCGCATCGTGCGGGCGAAGTCGTTGCCGCGCCCGGCGGGAATGACGCCGAAGGCGCCGGCCGGTTCGGTCTGCGCGCCGTGCCCGGCGCTGGCCTGCCCGGCCACTGTCTGCGCGCGCCGCTGTGTTGACCCGGTTATCGCCTGGGCGAACGTGCCCGCGAGAGCACTGGTGAGGCCGTCTCCGCCGAACGCGACAACGGTGTCGCCGCGGCGGGCGGCCCCCGCCGCCAGCGTGCGAGCGTGCTCCATGCTCGTGCTCTCGGACACCGTGTAGTCAACTCCCGCGGCGTCGAGGACCGCGGCCACCTTTGGCAGGTAACTGGCGGGCCTGCCACCGCCGGCGGCCGGGTTCACCACAAGGGTGAGCGGAACGGTCATCGGCTGCCCTCTCAGCGTGTACCCGCACCGGTCAGCGTGGCGGGATGAGCTTGCCTGGATTGAGTACACCGCCGGGGTCGAGCGTGCCGGCGACCGCGCGCAGGACGTCGAGGCCGAGGTCGCCAATCTCGGCGCGCATCCAGCCGCGGTGGTCGGTGCCAACCGCGTGGTGATGGGTGATTGTGCCACCAGTCGCGGCGATGGCGTCACCCGCTGCGGTCTTCGCGGCCGTCCACCCGGCGATGGGATCGGATCCCAGCGCGCAGACGATGGTGTAGTAGAGCGACGCCCCGGCGGGGTAGACATGCGAGACATGGCACATGACCAGCGGTGGCGTGCCCGAGGAGGTGAGTGAACAGGTAAGCGCCGACCGCACGGCCGCGTCGAGCCGGTGCAAATTCGCCCATGTGGTCGCCGTTTCGAGGGTTTCGGCCAGCACCCCGGCGTCGAGCAGCGCATCGCGCAGGTAGGGCGCGGTGAACCGGCCTTCACGCCAGGCGGCGACCGGCGGCGGCCCGAGCGTGGTCCCGCCGCCGCCCGCGAGGATCGATGCCGCGGCCACGCGCTGCGCCTGCGCCGCGGCCCGCGCCCCCTCGTAGCTGGTGACCATGAGGCAGCCAGGGATGGGCCGCCCGCTGCCGGTCAGCGCGAGCACAGATGTTTCTGCCTCGTCACTAAGCCGAACGACTGACGTGAGCTGACGGCCGTCCTGCGCGAGCGCCCGCAGCGCGGCGATACCACTATCGAAGCCTGCGAACGCCCATGCTTCGTCGATCACGGTCTCCGGCCGGAGCCTGACCCGGACTGTGACCTCGGTGATGACGCCGAAGATGCCCTCGGAGCCAAGCAGAAGCTGGCGCAGATCCGGTCCCGCCGCCGACTGCGGTGCCCGGCCACCAGCGGTGAGGGTGCCGCGGGGGGTGGCTGCGGTGATCGCGAGGACCATGTCATCGAACCGTCCGTAGCCGGCGGAGGCCTGCCCAGCCGAACGGGTCGCGGCGAAGCCGCCGATGGTCGCGTGCTCGAAGCTCTGCGGCAGGTGCCCGACGGTAAGACCGTGCGCACCGAGCAGGCGTTCGGCCTGCGGCCCGCGCAGGCCGGCTTCGAGCGTGGCGGTCAGCGAGATGGTGTCGACCGCCACGAGACGGTTCATCCTGCGCAGGTCGAGCGCGACCACCGCGGTCAGGCCGCCGCGCAGCGGCTCGACACCGCCGGTGACGCTCGTGCCACCGCCGAACGGCACCACCGCGACGCGGTGCCTGGTGGCTGCGCCGAGTACGGCGAGAACCTCATCGTGCGTCCGCGGCGTGATGACCGCGTCAGGGAAGGTCAGGCCCGTGCCCGCGCGCTGGCGGAGCAGGTCGCTGGTGCTGCGCCCCGCGCTGTGCCGCAGGCGGGTGGCGGCGTCGACATGGACCTGCGCCGCACCCACCGCGGATTCGAAGGCCTGCCTGGTGGCCGCGGTGAGCTGGGGAGGGCGGACACGGACGGCATCGGATCGCACAGGTGCCGGCTGGGCGGCACGGGTGCCGAAGGTCTGTTCGAGCAGGTCGCGTACGCGTCCGGGCAACGGCCGCGGCTCACCCCAGTGGGCCCAGGGCATGTCAGTCACCTGCCCGGCGGCGAGCTTCGCCGGGGCCCGGTGCTCTCGCGCTGTATCGCCCATCGGTTTATAGTCTTACATATCATGTCAATCTGTAATGCTCCGTGTTGCTCGCGGGGATGGGGCACGGATGCGGGTGACACGGCGGAGGAGGGGCCAGCAGCTTGAGCAGGGACCCGGGCCAGCCGGATAGCGGCGGTGTGGGCGGTCACGGCAGCGCCGCGGGCGATGCGGACGGCGCCGATGCCGCCGAGACGGCGATTCTGGACGCGGCGCGCGAGTGCGTGCTCGCGTTCGGGGTGCGCCGGACATCCCTGTCCGAAGTAGCCCGCAGAGCCCACGTGAGCCGCCCGACCGTGTACCGCCGCTGGCCAGACCGGACCGCGCTGGTCGCCGACCTGATGACCAGGGAGTGGGCCAGGGTCTTCGGCGCGGCCGAGGTGCGAGAGACAGCAGGCCCGACCGTCCGCCAGCGGGCGGTCGCCCGGATCGTCGACGTCACACACACGCTGCGCGGGCACCCGCTGCTGCGCAAGATCGTGGACGTGGACCCGGAGCTCCTTCAGCCGTACATCTTCGACCGCTTCGGCACGAGTCAGCGAATGGCGATCGCCTACCTTGCCGGATGGCTGCGCGGAGGACAGCAGCAGGGCTCGGTACGGACCGGCGATCCGGAGGCACTCGCCCGTGCGGTGCTGCTTGCTGTGCAGTCGTATGTACTGTCCGGGCGGCTCGCGAGGGACAAGCTCACCGAGCAGGAACTGGACGCCGAGCTCGCCATCATGCTCGATCGCTACCTGAGCCCGGGGCTGCCGCGGTGACCGGATCGTCGTCGCTGAACGCGGCGCGCAGGGCGCGGGAGCTCGCCGACCTCGCAGACCACGCCCGGGTCGACGTTCTCGTCGTCGGCGGCGGCATCACGGGCGCTGGAGCGGCACTCGACGCCGCCTCACGCGGGCTGTCCGTCGTGCTCGCAGAACGCCACGATCTGGCCTTCGGCACGAGCAGGTGGAGCTCCAAGCTGGTGCACGGGGGGCTCCGTTATCTCGCCCGCGGCGACTTCGCGATCGCCTACGAGAGCGCGGTGGAACGTGGGCTGATCATGACGACGCTCGCGCCGCACCTGAGCCGCGCGCTGCCGATGATGCTGCCCTGGCTGCCAGGCCAGAGCCGCCGTGCACGCGGGGTCATCATCGCCGGCCTGATGGCTGGCGACGTCCTGCGCCGTGCGGCCCGCACCACGCGGCACACCTTGCCCCGCGGCCGCAGCCTGACCAGGACCGAAGTGGCCGCCCTGGTGCCGTGCCTGCGCCGCGACGTGACCGGCGGCGTGCTCTCATGGGACGGCCAGCTCACCGACGACGCCCGTCTCGTTGTCGCGGTGGCCCGCACCGCGGCCGTGTCCGGCGCGCGCATCCTGACCAGGTGCGATGCCTCGGACGTGGCCGGTGACGGTGCGGTTCTCACCGACCGCCTGACCGGTCAGGCGGTCCGGGTGCGGGCGGCGGCCGTGATCAACGCGACCGGGGTCTGGGCGGGTGAGCTCGCGCCGGGTGTGGAACTGCGGCCGAGCCGCGGGACCCATCTCGTGCTGCCCGACGCGGTGCTGCGCGGGCTCGGGGCCGGACTGTTCATCCCGGTGCCCGGCGAGCGCGCGCGGTTCGTCTTCGCGCTGCCGGTGCCGGGGGAGCGGCGGGTCTACGTCGGGATCACCGACGAGCCCGCGCAGGGCACGCCGCTGGACGAGCCGCAGCCCACGGAAGGGGAGATCACGTTCCTGCTCGGTGTGCTCGGCAGCGTGCTCGACGTCGGGATCCGCCGTGACCACGTCATCGGCGCCTTCACGGGCCTGCGCCCACTGCGCGCTGGGCGCGAGGGTGCGACCGCGGATCTGTCGCGGCGGCACGCCGTGCTCACCTCACCCGATGGCATCATCACGGTCGTCGGCGGCAAGCTCACGACCTACCGGCGGATGGCGCAGGACGCCGTCGACGCGGCACTGCGCAGCGCGCCGCTCGCCCGCTGCGCGGCCGGCCGCGCCGCCGGCCCGTGCCGGACACGGACGCTGCCGCTGGTCGGCGCGGCCGCCCCGCGTGAACTGTCCCGGGTGCGGGCGCCCCGGATGCTCGTGGCCCGCTACGGCACGGAAGCGCCTGGCGTGCTCGCGCTGGCCGGCGAGGATCCGTCCCTTGCCGATCCGATCGCGGACGGGCTCCAGGTGACCGGCGGTGAGCTCGTTTTCGCGCTCAGGCATGAAGGTGCCCTGGACGAAGCCGACCTGCTTGACCGCCGGACGCGGATCGGCCTCGTGCCCGCGGACGCGCTGCGCGCGCGTCCGGCCGTTACCCGGATCCTGGCCGGTCAGCCCGGTCCCCGAACGCCCCTCGCCTGAGCCAAGCGGCCGGCGTCGTGTCCTCGCGTACGCCAGGAACGTCTGACCCCTGCGGTCCACGACGGAATGTGATGAAACAAGACGAGAGGTGGTATTTCAAACCTAGAACAATCAGCCTTCGTACTACGGTCACGCCATGGCCTCCAAGACTGCGGTAAGCGTCTTCACCCTGCGGTGTGAACTGGACCGCGATGACGTACGCGACGTAATGGCGGCCTCCAGGCTCCTGACGATCCTCCGGCGGTCGTGGATGGTCGCGTGCGCCGTCCTCGTGGCCCTGTTGGCCGAACTGCTTCTGCTGCTGCGGCTCGTGATCTCCCGGCCGGCGGACCATGCGGCATTTCATGGCCCGGTCAGGCTCGAACTGGGTGTTGGGGCAGCCTTCTGCGTACTCCTTGTGTGCTGGTCCGTGCTCCGCGTCTGGCGCCTGTCACCGGGCCCGCAGGCTGGCGACGCGCTGGCCCGCGGCGTCTGGCAGCGCGGGCCGCACCAGTACGAACTGTCCGCGGACGGGGTGACGTGGCGGGCGCCTGATCGCTCGCTCGCGTTTGTGCCGTGGTCGGTGTTCACCGGGATGCGCGAGACAGAGCGCCTGTTCCTCCTCCTTGACCAGCACGGCCGCCACGTGCGCGGTTTCATACCGAAACGCGGCATTGACGACCCTGTGCGCGTGGCCGAACTCGGCAGGTTCGTGCGCGGGAGCATCCGGGCCGCGTCCTCCTGACCGGGCCACACCGGTAGCCCCACCCGCGTCCCGCGGATACCCGCATCTGGGCGGCGGCCGGCCCGGGACTACGCCGCGAGGGCTGGACGACGAGAGCATCGAGGCCCTGTACCGGGACACCTTCCGGGCCACCACTAAGGAGGACGCACTATGACCGCCGTCCTGCAGTCGCGGGGACTCGGCAAGCGGTACCGGCAGCGGTGGGCGCTGACCGACTGCACGCTGCGCATTCCCGCCGGGAATGTCGTCGGGCTGGTCGGCCCCATCGCCAGGCATGTGGGCGGCGCCGCAGCGTACGATCAGGTGTCATGACGGGCCAGGCCCAGGACGCTCGCGGCGGCGACGCGGCGTCTGCCCAGGACGTTCCGCTCCCGGGGGCCACAGCGTCCCCGCTACCTGCGGAGTTCATCCAGGTGCAGACCACGACAGATTCCCGTGCCGAGGCGGTGGAACTCGCCCGCGCCGCGGTGGCGGCGAGGCTCGCCGCCTGTGCTCAGGTGGCGGGACCGATTGCGAGTACTTACTGGTGGGAGGGGGAGATGGAGCGGGCAGAGGAGTGGCTGGTGATGCTGAAGCTCCCCGCCGACCGCTATGCCGACCTTTCCGCCCTGCTTACCAGGCTGCACAGCTACGACGAGCCGGAGATCATCGCGACACCCATCTGTGCGGGCTCAGCTGGTTACCTTGGCTGGATTCGTGACGAGACGAGGCAGCCCGATACGACCTGACCGGTTTGGGCATGGTTACCTTGGAACAGAATTCCGTTCTACGAGGGGGCCGATGCCATGGCCATGCCGGATGGGCCGCTGCATCCACGCCACGAAGTCCGCACCGACGATGGCCTGTTCGGCCCCGGTTCCATCACGTGGCGGATCATGGGCGAACCGATCATGTGGGTGGCCGGATTCCGCGCGCTCTACCTTCAGGCGCTGCACCCGCGCACGATGCGTGGCACCTGGCAGAACACGGCTTTGATCGATCCGAAGGAAGCCTGGAGCCGGCTCGCGCGGACGACCGCCTACGTGCGGGTCCGCACTTTCGGCAACCTGGCCGACGTAGACCGGGCCGGGCGCCGCGTCCGAAAGATCCACGCATCGCTCACCGGTGTCGACCCCGATGGCACCAGGTTCCGCATCGACGAGCCGGAGCAGTTGCTCTGGGTGCACTGCGGTGAGATCGGGTCCTACGTGGACATCGCGCGGCGCAGTGGCATGCCGCTGTGCGTTCACGACCTGGACAGATTCGTGGATGAGCAGCGCAGATCCGCGGCGGTCGTCGGCCTGGACCCTGCGGACGTGCCGGCCTCGGCGGCCGAGCTCGCCGCCTATTTCGAGAACATGCGGCCGAAACTGCATGCCTGCGACGAGGCAAAGCAGGCGCTGCGGCTGTCCTTCAACCCGGCGGTACCCCGGGCGCTGCTTGCGCTCAAGCTCATTGCGCCGCCGGTCAACACGCTCGCCTTTGCGACACTGCCCCGGTGGGCACGCAGGATGTACGGTGCGCCTGGAAATCCGCTGACCGACCTGGCCGCCACGGCGACCCTGACCACGCTGCAGCGGGCGCTGCGCGGCCTGCCCGAGCGGGTCCGCTACACACCGCCCGTGCGGGAGGCGCGGCGGCGCATCCGTGAGTACGAGCAGCTACAGTGGCAGCGGTTGCGAGCGGTCTCCTGAGCCCGGACACGCCGCGCTGACCAGGATATGCGGTCGGCGCACTCTCGGCCGGCGCGCTCAGACCTGGGCTTCCCGCAGCGTGCGAGCGGTGTCCTCGGGCAGGATGTCGTTGATGAAGGCGCCCATCGCCGCCTCCGAGCCCGCCAGGTATTTGAGCTTGCCCGGCGCACGCTGTGCGGAGTGCACCTGGAGGTGCAGATAACCGAGTTCGCGGTCGATGCGGACCGGGGCTTGATGCCACGCGGAAATGTACGGGATCGGCGAATCGTAGAGTGACGCCATCCGGCGCAGCACGTCGAGGTAGATGTGGCAGAAATCCGTGCGCTCCGCCTCGCCCAGGTCGGGTAGCCCGGTTACCTGGCGATTCGGATAGAGGTGGACCGCGAGCGGCCAGTGGGCGGCGAAGGGCACGAATGCCGTCCAGTATTCGGTGCGGGTGACAATCCGTTCACCGCTCCGCATCTCCTCGGCCAGCAGATCCGCGAACAGATTGCGCCAGGTTCGCTCGCGGTAGCCGCGCGCGGTGGCCATCATCCGCCGGGTGCGCGGCGTCACGAACGGATAGGCGTAGATCTGCCCGTGCGGATGGCGCAAGGTGACGCCGATCTCCTTGCCGTAATTCTCGAAACAGAAGACCTGCTCCACACCCGGCAGGGCCGACAGGGCGACGGTCCGGTCCACCCACGCTTCGAGCACGGTCCGCATCCGCTCGGGCGGCAGGGCTGCGAGCGAGGCATTGTGGTCTGAGGTGTAACACACGACCTCACACCGCCCCACCGCGGGCTGTCCCGCGTGCAGGGCGGGCGGTATCGCGTCGGCACCCGCGGCCGGCGTCCCCGCTTCTTGCGCCGCGCCTGAGTAGGAGAAGGTCGGGAAGCGGTTCTCGAAGACAACGACGTCATAGCCGCTCGACGGGATCTCGGTATGCCTGCCCTCGGCGGAGGGGCAGAGCGGGCACTGGTCGTCGGGCGGAAGGTACGTCCGGTCCTGGCGGTGGCCGGCCACCGCCACCCACTCGTCAAGCGTGGCATCGTATCTCAAGCCGCCGCTGGTGGGCCGGACTGCAATCTGGCGCGGGTCGATGACGTTTCTTGTCGCCGTGTCGGATTCGTCAAAGTAGATGAGTTCCCTGCCGTCAGACAGGCGCATCTGCGTCTTCCTCATCAGGCGTCCTGGCCGCGGTCAGCGGCAACCGGCACCACCTGAAGATCAGCCACGTGCTCCGCGAGCACGGTGCGCGCTTCATTGCTGATCAGACTGTCTGTGACAAGCGTGCTCACCGCCTCGAGCGGCGCTATCTGGCTCAATCCGATCACCCCCCACTTTGTGTGGTCCGCCACCACGATCAGCCGCCGGGCGGAATCGACGAACGCCCGGTTGGTCTCGGCCTCGGTCAGGTTGGGTGTGGTCAGCCCGGCCCGCACATCGATCCCGTGCA
Source organism: uncultured Actinomycetota bacterium (assembly GCA_963851085.1). GTDB lineage: Bacteria > Actinomycetota > Actinomycetes > Streptosporangiales > Streptosporangiaceae > DATFVJ01. The sequence continues at coordinate 313,072 of CAWKNX010000003.1, forward strand.
CGCCCATGATGACGACGTCGAAATGGAGCGAGCGGATAGTAGACACAGCTACGGCCCCGACCAGCGCCTCTGACGGCGTTCGCACGCCCCCGGTCAGGACGACGGTGAGATCCGCGCGCTCGTTCTGGTAGAGAACCTCGGCGACCTTGATCGAGTTCGTGACGACGGTGAGGTTCGGGACGTTCCTGAGGTGCCTCGCGAGTGTCCATGTGGTCGTGCCCGCGGTGAGCGCCACGGCCGACCCTGGCTGGATGAGCGCGGCCGCCAGCGCGGCGATCGCCTCCTTTTCCCGCGGCTCGCGGATCGACTTCGCGGCGAAGCCTGGCTCGTCGGTGCTCCCGTATTCGATCGTCGTCGCCCCGCCGTGGACCTTGGCGATGAGTCCCTGCCGGGCGAGTGCCTCCAGATCCCGCCTGATCGTCATGTCCGAGACACCGAGCATCTGGCTGAGGTCGCTGACCCGGACACCACCGGCCTGCTTGACCTGCTCGAGAATCTTTGCCTGCCGCATGGCGGCGAGCATGATGAACATCCTTTCTTCGGACGAGCCCCGGTTGCTGCGGCCGCCTGCCCCGGTCCGCGGCTGCCTTCTTATCTCCGCTTTCTCCGTTTTGCTGGTTTCCACCCGTCACGGGCAGCGTGCCCGATTAAAGCGACCAGAGTCAACACTAACGAACAGCTTGCTTGTTCGGCTGGACCGTCAAATCCGCGCTGCAGTTCCGCGAGGTACCTCCTGGAAGCATTCTCCGACGGGCCGTGGCAACGTGCTCGGACAGTCCCCGCAGTGATCGCGCGGGCCGCCGAACGCAGGAGCCTGGACTGTGTGAGGACATGCTCGGAAGACGCGAACATGATTGAGCTTGTTCGATTCCTGATGCGGGTGTGCCGCCGTTACCGTGGCACGGGAATGTTCCACCCGGTGATCACCGGTTCACCGTGCTCGGTGCCGAGAGTCGAGTACGTCCCCGTGTCGAGGTGGAACAGACGGCCTCCCGATGGCGTCAGGCCGAGCCAGCGCGCGGTGAGCACCCGCAGCACGTGGCCGTGCGCCACAATCACGACATCGCCGGGTTCGTGGGGCGCGCCGCCGGGTTCGTGGGGCGCGCCGCCGGGTTCGTGGGGCGCGCCGCCGCAGTCGTGGGGCGCGCCGCCGGCACCGGCCAGCGGGCGCACCCGGCGCAGTACGGCGTCCGCGCGCGCGCCGACCTGCTCGACAGTCTCGCCCGGATGGTCCGCATCGCCAGGGATCACGCCGTCGCGCCACAGGTACCAGCCAGGGCGCTGCGCCCTGATCTGTTCCGTGGTGCGCCCTTCGTATCCGCCGTAATCCCATTCCCACAGGTCGGGGTCCTGCTTAGCGCCGTCGAGACCGGCCAGCTTCGCGGTCCGCACCGCGCGCTCCGCGGGGCTGGTGAATACGGCGAGGATCTTCCGCGCCGCGAGCGGCTGGGCGAGTGCCGCCGCCTGCGCCTCTCCGCGAGCGGTGAGCGGCACGTCGGTCCTGCCGGTGTGCCGGCCCGCGGCGCTCCACTCGGTCTCGCCGTGCCTGAGCAGAATCAGCTCTCCCATATCCTCCATCATCCGGTTTTCCAGAGCCTATTTGCGAACCCCTGCCCCACCAGCGAGGGTTCCCAAACAGGCTCTAGGCCGCTGTCCTACGGTGGGGGCATGACGAGCATGACCCCCGAGGAGTTCCGCCGCTGCGGGCGGCAGGTGGTCGACTGGATCGCGGACTACTGGGAGCGGGTCGAGTCGCTGCCGGTCCAGTCGCGGGCATCCGCCGGGGAACTGCGCAAGCTGCTGCCCGCGCATCCGCCCGAGCAATCCGAGCCGTTTGACGCGGTGCTCGGCGACCTCGACCGCGTCGTGCTCCCCGGCGTCACGCACTGGCAGCATCCGCGGTTCTTCGGCTACTTCCCCTCCAACGTCTCCGGGCCCGCGGTGCTCGGCGATCTGATCTCGTCGGGTCTGGGCGTGCAGGGGATGCTCTGGGCGACAAGCCCTGCCTGCACCGAACTTGAGCAGCACATGCTCGACTGGCTCGCCGAGATGCTCGGGCTTCCCGGCCGGTTCAGGTCGGACGGGGCCGGTGGCGGTGTCATCCAGGACAGTGCCTCGAGCGCAGTGCTTGTGGCTCTCGCCGCGGCCTTGTACAAGGCGACCGGTGGCGCGTGGCGCACAGGTGGCGTAGCCGGTGCGGCTGGCCCGGCCGACTCCGCTGGCCCGGCCGGCTCCGGCGGCCCGTCGGCGCGGTACGGCGTCTACGTCTCCGAGCAGGCGCACTCGAGCGTGGAAAAGGCGGCCGTGGTCGCCGGGCTTGGTGAGCGGGCCCTGCGCAAGATCCGGGTCGAGCGGGAAACGCTCGCCATGGACGTGGGTCATCTGCGCGAATGCGTGGCGGCCGACCTCGCCGCCAGGGTGACCCCCGTGATGGTCGTGGCCACGGTCGGCACCACCTCCACCAACGCCATCGACCCGGTCCGCCCTATCGGTGAGGTGTGCCGCGCGAACGGGGTCTGGCTGCACGTGGACGCCGCCTACGCGGGCGTGGCCGCGGTCTGCCCCGAGTTTCGCTGGCTTAACGACGGCGTAGCCGGCTACGCCGACTCTTACGCCACCAATCTGCACAAGTGGCTGCTCACGAACTTCGACTGCGACGCATTCTGGGTCGCCGACCGTGGCCCGCTGATCGCGGCCCTGTCCATCCTGCCGGAGTACCTGCGTAACGCGGCCACGGAATCCGGCCAGGTCACCGACTACCGTGACTGGCAGATCCCGCTCGGGCGCAGGTTCCGCGCGCTCAAACTATGGGCGGTGATCCGCTGCTACGGGGGGAAGGGCTCCGCGCGCACATCAGGGGCCACGTCGCCGCCGCCGCCGAATTCGCCGCCTGGATCGACGGCGACGAACGATTCGAGGTCGCCGCTCCACATCCGCTCTCCCTCGTCTGTTTCCGCCTGCGCCTGCCCGATCTCGCCCCGCCGCAGCAGGACGCGGCCAACATGGCGCTCATGGAGCAGCTGAACGACTCCGGTGAGCTCTTCCTCACGCACACGCGGATCGGCGGCAGGGTGGCACTGCGGCTTGCCATCGGTGGCACGTTCACCCAGGCGCGCCATGTGGAGCAGGCATGGGAGGCTATCCGCCGCGCCGCGGCCGGCCTGCGGCTGGCCGGAGAGCCTGCTTGAGAACCCTCGCTCGCCGCGAGCGGTGATCCAGGCGGTGGCTGGCAAGGCGGAGTGAGGGAGCATAGCCGGAGGTCCTACGTAACCGAGCGACAACGCAGCCAGCCGCCGTCTGGGCGCCGCGCCGCAGAGCACGGGGTTCTCAGGCAGGCTCTGAAAGCCTGCGCTGAGCCGGGCCGGTGGCAGCCGATCAGCGGCTTTCGCCCTCTTCGAGGTAGACGCGTGACGCGTACTCCTCGAGCACCTGCTCGCATCGCCCGAGCGCGGAAACGGCCGCCGCCTGCCCGGACGCGCCAAGCACGTCGCGGGCCCGTACCTTGTCGAACCAGTTCCTCAGCTTCACGAGGTCTTCGTCGTTCTCCTCGAGTTCGGCGTACGTGAAATGCTCCGCCACGTACTCCTTTTCGACCTGCGCGACGAAGTCCTCACAGCGGTCGACGATCTCCTCGTACTCGTCGTCTCTTGCCGCGTTGAAGGCCCGCTCGATGTCCGCCTCGCCCGCGAGGACATCGGTGCTGAGCAGATACGCGGTACCACCCATCCCCGTGATCTCCTTGCGCAGCGCGCGCAGTGCCCGCTCCGCACCGACGGCGTGCGGCAGAGCCGCCGCCGAGTTCTGCACGTATATGGCGCCGAGGCCCTTGATGCGCCGCCACACGGCCGCGCGCAGCCTGGTCGGCTCGGCGGGCACCCGATAGATCAGCAGCAGCCATCTCCTGCCGTGGGCACCCGGATGCTCGCCCACGGGGCTGGCGCCGCCGGGCGGTCCCGGGTGCTCGCTCTCCGGGCTGACACTGCTGCCGCCCGCACCCGGCGTCTGCTGGCTAGCCACGGCCGATCACGGTCTCAGCATACGAGGACGTCAGCCCTTGCCCCTGATGATCAGATGCCCGCGCCGCGGTGCGCCGGCCGTCACGGCCTCGCCCCGCAGCCACACAGCCCGGACGGCTCCCGCGAGCACCCGTCCCTCGTAGGGCGAGACCGGATCGGGTCGCGCCAACGTGGCGCCATGCACAGTGCACAAGGCATCAGGATCGAAGGCAACAAGGTCCGCGTCGCAGCCCACAGCGAGGCGTCCCTTCCACGACAGCCCGGCGAGCGCCGCTGGCCGCGTCGCCATCCAGCGGACCACGTCCGCGAGGCCGTGCCTGCGCCGCCGCGCGACCGTCCAGATGGCCTGAAGGCTGAGTTCCAGGGCCGCGATGCCGCTGTCGGCTGTCCCGAAGTCGCCGGTCTCCGCTCGGGCGGCGGCCTTGTCGCGGGCTCGCCGGCCCTGATCCTGCGGTCGCGCCGCGCGGGGCGAGTGACCGGACGCCACGCAGTCGATCGTGTCGCTTTCGAGACCACGCCAGAGCGCCTCGCGGTTGATCCCGCCCCTGATCGGCGGGTCGCACTTGAACTCGGTGGCGCCGTCAGGCACCTCCTCAGCGGCGAAGAACAGATAGTGCGGGCAGGTTTCGGCGGTCAGCGCGATGCCCGCAGCCTTCGCTCCCGCGATCAGGGCGGCGCACTCGGCCGCTGACAGGTGCGCGATGTGTGCCCTGACTCCGGTGGCGGCCGCGGTGGCGACGACCTTCTCGATGGCGCGCCGCTCGGCACGCGGTGGCCGCGACGCGAGGAACGTGCTGTAGCCGGGGCCCGATGCCGGCCGGATCTCGCTCCAGTCCTCGGCGTGCACCGCCATCAGCGTGTCCGGGCCGAGGTCGGCGAGCCTGGCGAACGCGGCGCGAAGGCCCGCAGCGTCGAGCGGGACCAAATCCTCGGTGGCGTCCTGCATGGCACTGGCGCGTGTGCTGCGTACGCTGTCGGCCGCGTCCACCGGGCGGCGGCCGGCCAGGAAGCACTTGAACCCGACAACCCCCGCGTCGTACAGCGGGCCAAGCTCGGCCAGGTTGCCGGGCACCGCGGCGCCCCAGAACCCGACGTCGACCGCGCACCTGCCTTCCGCCGCGGCCCGTTTCGCCTGCAAGACCTGGACTGAAATGGTGGATGGCAGCGACGGGACCGGCATGTCCAAGATCGTTGTCACGCCACCGGCCGCGGCCGCCGCGGTCGTTGCCGCGAAGCCCTCGCCGTCTGAACGGCCCGGTTCATGCACGTGGACGTGCATGTCCACCAGCCCGGGCAGCAGCGCGATAGCCGCGAGATCCTCCTCGCGCACCGCATCGAGCCGGGCGTCGTACGGCGCAACCGCGGCGATGCGGCCATCACGCACCGCTACCGCGGCGGGTGCCTCCCCTGCTGGAAGCACGGTCCGGCGGGAACGCACCACAAGGTCATACCTCAGATCCTGGCTCACCACTGCTCCGCCCTTTCCTCATGCGCTCGCTTCGCCGCTGAGCAGAGCCAGTCATGCGCGAGCCGTTCGGCTAGATTCTCGATCAGCGGGCCCGGATCGGTCATGCAGCGCCGCAGGTCGGGTTGAATGCTGGTCAGCGTGTACGCGGCCGCGATGCCCATCCGGCGCAGGTCGGGCCCGGTCAATGTCGCGACGCCCGCGATCGCGGTGACCGGCACACCTGCCGCGGCCGCTGCCCGCGCCACGCCCGCCGGGGCCTTTCCGCGCAGGGTCTGGGTGTCCAGCGATCCCTCACCGGTGATGACGAGCCGCGCGCCCTCGATCTGGTGCGCGAAATCGAGATTCTCGAGCAGCACGTCGATCCCCCGGCGCATGCTGGCGCCGAGGAACGCGAGTGCGGCGAAACCCAGCCCGCCCGCCGCGCCCGAGCCCGGCAGATCGCGGTACCTGCGGGCGAGCACCTGCTCGGCGACATCTGCCCAGCGGGCGAGCCCGTCCTCGAGAATGGCCACGTCGCGGCCGGTTGCGCCCTTCTGCGGTGCGTACACAGCGGCCGCGCCCTGCGGGCCGAGCAGGGGGTTGTCCACGTCGCATGCCACGATCACTTCGGTGGGCGCCGCGAGAGTCGCGGTGGGCGCTGCGAGGGTCGCTCCGGGCGCTGCGCCGGTCACGGCAGTGCCAGGCGCCCGCAGTCCGGCGAGGTCAAGCCGGTTCAGCAGGCGCAGCGCGCCTCCGCCTGGCGGCAGTGGCGCGCCGTTGCGATCGAGCAGCCGCCCGCCTAGCGCCTGCACGAGCCCGGCACCGCCGTCGGTGCAGGCGACCCCGCCGAGGCCGAGCACGATCCTGCGGGCACCGGCCTGGAGGGCCGCCATGATGAGCTCTCCCGCACCACGGCTGGTCGCGGTCAGTGGTGCGGGTGTACCGCCAGGCAGGCGGCGAAGCCCGCACGCCTCGGCAGCTTCGAGGATCGCGACGCCGCCGCGGATCGCGAAAGAGGCGCTGACGGGTTCGCCTGTCGGCCCGGGCACCACGGTGCTGATTCGGCTGAAGCCGCTCGCTACGGCACTGTCGACGGTGCCGTCACCACCGTCCGCCACCGGGAGTGTGATGACGGCAACACTAGGACAGGCACGCCGCAGGCCCGCGGTGACATGCGCGGCGACCTGCTGCGCTGTCAGGGTGCCTTTGAACTTGTCCGGCGCGACGACCACATGGCCGGAAACGCCGGGCGAGCGGTACCTGGAGCGGCGGGCGCGGTCCGGGGGGCCTGTGGCGGTGCCGTGCGGGCCTGTGGCGGTGTCCTGGGGGCCTGTGGCGCGGTGGCCGTGGCGGGCCTGCGTGGCGCTGTCGTGCGGGCCCGTGCGCGCCGTGCGGGCCTGCGCGTTTTGCCCCGCGTTGCGTCACGTCGGCCAGGCTCGATGGCACGCCGGTCACGTTGAACGGGCGGAGCATTGATTCCCCTTCCCGTGTGGCAGCCGGGCTGTGTGCCCGCCGCACCCTCAACTCAACCGCCCAGCAGCCACGATCGCAACGCGCGTCCCCGCCAAGTGACCACAACGTGGGCGCGGGGGTGGACAGGCTCGCAGGACAATTCGGGCGGCTCGTGGGCATTCGGGACTATCCTTAGTCGCGGCGTCAGTTCGGTGAGCTCTGGCTCGGCGTGCTCAAATGCGGTGGGCTCGGCGCTTGGGCTTTCGTGACATCGAGGAAGGCGCATCCGTGGCAGGAGATTCGTTTCGCGGCGTCATCTCGGCACGAGAGGGCAATCGGGGGACGTTCGACACCACCGTGGCACATCCGGCCCGCGTGTATGACTACTGGCTTGGCGGCAAGGACAATTTCGCCGTCGACCGTGAGGCGGCGGAGCAGGCGATCTCGGCGTTCCCCGGTGTCATCCGCGGCGTCCGCGCGAACCGTGCGTTCCTTGGCCGGGCGGTACGTTACCTGGCCGCAGAGGCGGGGATCCGCCAGTTCCTCGACATAGGCACCGGGCTGCCCACAGCGGACAACACCCACGAAGTGGCTTAAGCTGTCGCGCCGGAATCGCGCGTCGTGTACGCGGACAATGACCCGATTGTGCTGGCGCACGCCCGCGCGCTGCTCACGAGCGGCCGAGGCGCCACCGCATACGTGGATGCTGACATCCGTGACACGGCAAAGCTGCTCGACGCGGCGCGGCGGACGCTGGACTTCGGCACGCCTGTGGCGATCACAATGCTTGGGGTTTTGCAGCTCGTGCCGGACGAGGATGACCCGTACGCGATCGCGGCGATGCTGGCCGGGGCACTTTGCCCAGGCAGTTACCTGGTGATCTCCCATCCGACCAGCGGATCGACACCGAGGCCATGACCGAGATGGCGAGACGGCTCAACGAGCGGTCAGCCCCGGCCCAGATGACCCTCCGCACCCACGAGCAGATCAGCCGCTTCTTCGACGGGCTCGAGATGGTCGAGCCCGGACTGGTCCCGGTGAACCGGTGGCGTCCAGACGTCGGCGATGTCATGCCCGACAGTGACGTCCCCAACTACTGCGGGGTCGCATGCAAGGCCGGTGCGGCCGACAGCCATTAAGCCGTGGGCAGCGCGGCCGGGCCCTCCCGCTTCTGGCCCTCCCGCCTCAGTCTCGCGCCTCAGCTGATGGCCGTTGCAGAAGCCGGAATAGGCGCCACAGCAGCTCGTCGCGGCTGCCCTCGATATGCGGCCGAGCCATGACGATGATCACGTCGCGCCTGCGGATCGCAGCAGGCTGGGCGATGGGCGATGACGAAGCTGGTCCGGGGGCTGCGTAGGGAGAGAAATCTCAGGGGCCGGTACCTGGCTTGAACGGAGTCACATCGATCGCACCCTGCTGGCATACGCTTCCGCCTGGCCACGACGTGCTCAGCGTTGTGGTCTCGTCGGGCGGGGTCACATGCAGCACGGTCGGGACGGGCTCGCACGGGTTGGAGGTCTCGCTTGTGGCCGGGACAACCGTCCAGTGCAGCTGCGAGTAGACGTGCTGGCCTTGCGTCACGGTCAGCAGTTGCGGTGTCGCCGCCACCCGGGAGACGCGGGTGACGATCGGGCCCGCAGCGTTCGCGAGCTGCATGCCTGGATAACCGAGGACCTGGCAGGTGACGCCCGCGATGTTGGTGAGGACAAGAAAGGCGTAGCGCTGGCCAGCTCCTGGGCTGCCCAGTGTGACGTGGGCGGACAGCATTGCGGTGTGGCATCGGCCGGGGCCCTGGGCCTGGCTGCCCCCTGTGCTGCTCGGGCTGGCGCTGGGTGCCACGGTTCCGCTAGCCGTGGGCGCAGTCGTAGCGGGCCCACCGCCCAAGGGCTGGCCGTTGCCGTGGGGGAGCCCGCCGTTCCATTCGAGCCTGAGCCGCATCCCGCGGCGAGCATCGCGGTCGCGGCGGCCAGGGCGGCGGCCAGGGCGGCGGCCGAAGTCCTTGCATTTATCCTCATAGCGCCCTCCTCGCATCCTTTGCTGGTCTCTATGACGACGGAAGCCGCCTCGCGGTGGCAACCGATTGGTAACAAAATGCTCAAGCGCTCAAGCGACCGTAGCGCTCACAGGCTCACTCGCTCACCGGGCCTGCGGTGCCTGCGGGGCCAGCGGTGCCTGCACGGCTCGCAGTGCCCGTGTGGCTCGCGGTGCCCCTGCGGCTCGCGGTGCCAATGTGGCTCCCGGTGTTCGCAGTGCCTGTGCGGCTCCCGGTGCCCGTGCGGTTTGCAATTCCCGTACGGTTCGCGGGTGTTCGCGGTGCCTGTGCGGCTCGCGGTGCCCGTGCGGCTCGCGGTGCCCGTGCGGCTCCCGGTGCCCGTGCGGCTCCCGGTGCCCGTGCGGCTCGCGGTGCCCGTGCGGGGCTCACATGCATGCACGCCATGCAGCACGATCATGAAATGCTCTGCGCCGCAGGGAACGCTTCCGGCTCGTGCATCCGGTGCCGGGCTCGCAGTCGCCACGCCATCCCGTCCCTCTCACCCCGGGCAGCCGCGGGCAGATCCCGGTCATCAGGCGGCTGTCATCGCCAGGATCATGATCGATGGCCCATTGGGCGCCAGATAACACGCCGGTCAACGCATACCATCTAGTCTGCCTCAAGATCAACTTCGGGAGGCTGTGAAGGCCGACGGACAGCGACAGCAATGGCCCATTGCTGCTGCCGGAGTAAGCGGCAATGGGCCATCGCTGCTGTGATCGCACGGCCGTCGATATGTACCGTTGCCCCACTCGCGGCGCTTCATGATCGCGGTAACTTCTCGGCGGTATGTGCAGGTAAGTTACCGCGATCATGAAAGCCCGGCGCCTAACGCCCGTGTCCGGCCCTCAGCCAGCCGATATAGTCGGCTATTCCGCGTTCGACGTCGTATACGGGCTTGTAGCCCGTGTCCTCATGGATCCGGGTGATGTCCAGGTAAAAATCCTCACCCGTGCCATCCGGGTCGCGGCCCTCGCGGAGGTCGATGATCGCGTCAGGGATGACGGTCTTGATCGCGGCAACGATCTCCCTGTGCTTCGTCGGACGGCCCGAACCGACGTTGTAGGTGTGGTGGTTCAGTTTGTCGGCCAGCTAAGGAGCGCGATGGCCCGGCCGCAATCCTTCACGTAACACATGTCGCCGCCATCATCGGCATACGCGGGCGGGCGCGGCGGCGAGAAATTGGGTGTCTCGCCCTTAAGCGCCGCATGCACAAGGCGCGGGAGCGCGAAGAACGGCGACTCGGTGCGGCCGAGCGGGCCCCAGATCGCTGCGATCCGAAGGTTCACGATCTCGAATCCCACACTGCGTGCGACCAGGGTCGTGAGCAGTTCCGCGCTCTTCTTGAAGGCTGGGATCGGATGGGCAGCGGTCATCGGGAGCGGAAGGTCTTCGCGGAACGGATTTTCGGGCACGCCCCCGTAGACCTCTATCGTGCTCGCAATGCTCATGCGGGGAACGCCCCATTCCTGGGTGGCCTGGAGCGCGTTCAGCAGACCTTGGGTGTCCATCCGGAGGTTGTCTATGGGTCCGAGCGGTCCGATGCCCGCCCCGGTGAGGTGCACAATACCCGTGATCTTGCGGCGCTTGCCGATCTCGAGGAAGGCCGCTTAGGCGCGCATCCACTGCGGCCTCTCGCGCGCAGTAGCCTGCGCAAGCCTCTGGCCTGCCCGTATCCGTGCGGCGGACCGATACGACCGGCCCGGGCCGCACATGTCGGCCGCAGACCTAGGCAGGCAGCACTGGAATGGGTTGCGGGTAGCCTGAGGAAACATCGGACTTCTACATGTGGCGTGCGCGCGACACAGGGGATGGCTTGATGGTGATCACGATCGGCGGCATTGCTCCCGCAGTCGTGAACTGCGTCTGGGCCGCGCCTGGAATGCCATGAACCCGCACGACGACGCGGTCGAGCCGCACGGTGATCCGTTTATACCGCACGGTCATCCGGTCATACCGCACGGTGATGTGGCCGGGCCGTCCAGTGCTGCGGCCGGGCCGTCCAGCGCTGAGGTCACACCACCTGGCTACGCCGTCGCGCCGCCCGGTAACGCGGCCGGGCCGCCCAGCGCTGCGGCCGGGCCGTCCAGCGCTGAGGTCACACCACCTGGCTACGCCGTCGCGCCGCCCGGTAACGCGGCCGGGCCGCCCAAAACGATCGAGCCATACGACGTAGTGGCGGTTGGCGAGACGATGGCCGCGCTGGTCATACAGCCGCCAGGGTCGCTGAACGTCGGCGCTCGGATGCTGCTCGACGCCGGTGGCGCCGAGTCCAACGTCGCAGTCTGCCTTGCGCAGGCCGGTCGCCATGTCGGCTGGGTCAGCCGCCTCGGCGCCGATTCGCTTGGCCGGATGATCAAGGATCGGGTCGGCGGCGCAGGCGTGGATGTCTCACTCGTCGCCACCGACCCTGACGCGCCAACCGGCCTGTACCTGCGGGAACCCGGCCGGGTCTGGTACTACCGCGCGGGTTCGGCCGCTTCCAGGCTCACATCGGACCTCTGGGCCGTACCAGCCCTGCGCGGCGCCCGCATCGTTTATCTGACCGGAATCACACCCGCGCTGTCCGCGTCATGCCACGAACTGGTCGCGGGCGCGCTGAGAGACCGGCCCATCGCCGACGCGCTTTACGTCTTCGACATCAATCACCGGCCCTCGCTGTGGCCGCCAGGCCGTGCTGCCCCCGTGCTCGCTGACCTGGCGCGTCGTGCCGACATCGTCTTCGTCGGGCGCGACGAGGCGGCGGCGCTGTGGGGCACGACTGGGCCGGATGACGTCCGCGCGCTGCTGCGGGAGCCGAGGGTGCTCGTGGTCAAGGATGCCGGCACGGGCGCCACGTCTTATGGGCCGCACGGCCGTGCGCACGTGGCTGCGCTGCGGGTCGAGGTGGTGGACCCGGTCGGGGCGGGGGATGCGTTCGCGGCCGGTTATCTGCACGGCCTTCTCGGCGGTGCGGACGAGGTGGAGCGATTGGCCTGCGGGCATCGCTTCGCCGCCGCGGTCCTGTGCGTTGTCGGCGACATCGCCGACAGCGCCCGCTTGGCCAGCGCGGCCGGCGCGCCGGTTGCGCCCGGCGCGCCGCCTGCGCCCGGCGCGCCGCCCGCGCCCGGCGCGCCCAGCGTGTCGGTCGGGTCCGCCACGTCCGCTGGGATCAACGCGTCGGCAGTGCCCGCCCCATCGGTCGAGCCCGGCGTGCACGGCGTACCCGGCGCGCCGAGCGCGGTCACCGCATCCGCTGCGCCGGCAGCTGCGCGCAGGAACGCCGCCCGGATGGCGGGAACGAGGAAGGGAAGAAGATCGCACTGTGCTGACATTTGACGAACTGCTCGCGGGCGAGGCCGTGGTCGTGATCCTGCGGGGTCAGTCGCCTGAACGCACCCTGGCGCTTGCCAAGGCCGTGTGGGACGCCGGCGCGGGGATCATCGAGGTCCCCATCCAGGATCCGGTCGCGCTCGCCGCACTTGAGATTACGGCCCTGGCCGGGCGCAGCCGCGGCTGCCCGGTAGGCGCGGGCACGGTGCTGACACCTGGCCAGGCCGAACAGGCGCGGGCGGCGGGCGCGGCGTTTACCGTGGCGCCCGGCTTCAGCCGCGACGTACTAGCCGCGAGTACGGCCGCGGGACTGCCGCACCTGCCGGGCGTCGCCACGGCCACCGAGGTGCAGCGGGCCGTGGCCACAGGCTGCCAGTGGCTGAAGGCCTTCCCCGCGAGCGTGCTCGGACCGGCGTGGTTCCGTGAGATGCGTGGCCCGTTTCCCGGCGTGAACTTCGTGGCCACCGGCGGGATCACGGCCGCGACCGCTGGTGAGTTCCTCGCCGCGGGAGCGCGAGCTGTCGGGGTGGGTTCCGCCGCGACCCGGCCCGGCGGGCTCGCCAAACTGCTCGCGGCCATAGCCGACGCCGGGGCCGCTGCTGCCATGACCGCGAAGGGTGAGGCACCGGCCAGCGGAAGGGCAGGAGCTATGGGCGACGTGGGAGCCGGCGATCGGGCAAGCCCCCGGGGCGACGCGGGAGCTATGGCTGACGCCAGCGGCAGAGGTGCGGCACTGGCCAGAGCTGAGTCAGACTGGCCAGGGGTGAGTCACCGGCTGGCTGAGTCAGCCGGGGGTGAGTCACGGCCAGAGGCGAGACAGCGGGAGCGCGGGCGGCACGGCATGGCTGACGTACTGGTTCTCCGCGAGGGCGACGACGTCGCGGTCGCGCTCAGTGACCTCATCCCAGGCGACCGTGTTCCAGGTAACCGTGTTCCAGGTAACCGTGTTCCAGACGACGCCCCGCGCGGCCGTGACCCAGGTGACCTAGTTCCTGGCGACGTTGCGTCGCCGTGGCGGTCCGTCGCTGGCGTCGCGGTCCGCACCGCCGTGCCCGCCGGTCACAAGGTCGCCCTGCGGGACCTGCCCGCTGGAGCACAGGTGCGCAAGTACGGCGAGGTGATCGGGGCCGCGACCGTCCCGATCGAGGCCGGCGATCACGTCCACGTGCACAACCTGGCGTTCGTCCCAGCACGGCCAGCCATGAACCGGGCCCACGGTCCGGGCGGTCACGCCGGCGCCAAGCCCGCCGGTTACGTTCGACGGGTTCGTCCGGCCGGACGGCCGGGTCGGAACCCGCAACTACCTCGGCGTGCTGACGTCGGTGAACTGCTCGGCGACCGTGGCGAAACTGATCGCCCGTAAGGCGCAGGCCATGGTGGACGCTAGCCCGCACATCGACGGGGTGGTTGCGCTGACCCACGGCACCGGATGCGGCATGGCCGCGCCCGGCGAGGGCCTGGACATCCTGCGCCGCACACTCGGAGGTTACGCGGCCCACCCCAATTTCGCCGGGATCGTGGCGGTGGGCCTCGGCTGCGAGGTCAACCAGCTTGCCGATCTCGACCTGAGCGGCTGCCCCACCCCGGTACGCACGCTCAGTATCCAGGAGGCGGGCGGCACGACCGCCGCGGCACAGGCGGGCGCCGCGGCCCTCGCGAGCCTGCTGCCGCAGGCGGAGTCCGCGCGCCGGACGCCGGTGCCGGTCAGCGAACTGATACTCGGGCTGAACTGTGGCGGGTCTGACGCGTTCTCCGGGATGACCGCCAACCCCGCGCTCGGCAGCGCCGTGGATCTGCTCGTCGCCCACGGCGGCACCGCCGTGCTCGCGGAGACGCCGGAGATCTACGGCGCGGAGCACATGCTCACCGCCCGGGCGGCGACACCGGCGGTGGCGGACGCGCTGCTCGCGCGGATCGCCTGGTGGGACGCTTACACTGCGGCGTCAGGCGCCACCATGGACGCCAACCCTTCGCCAGGGAACAAAGCGGGCGGGATCACCACCATCCTGGAGAAGTCGCTCGGCGCGATCGCCAAGGGCGGCACCACGCCGCTGCGTGCCGTCTACGAGTACGCGCAGCCGGTCACCGCCAAGGGCCTGGTCTTCATGGACACGCCCGGTTATGACCCGGTGTCGGTGACCGGCATCGTGGCGGGCGGCGCCCAGGTGGTGTGCTTCACCACCGGCCGCGGTTCGGTCTTCGGCGCCAAACCCGCGCCGAGCCTCAAACTCTGCTCAACTCGCGCACCTACGCCGCGATGGCCGAGGACATGGACGTGAACTGTGGCGTGATAGCGGACGGCGAGGCCAGCGTTGCCGACGTGGGCAGGAAGATCTTCGACCTGGTACTCGCCGTGGCCTCCGGCCGTGCCACGGCCAGTGAACTGCTCGGTTTCGGCGACGAGGAGTTCACCCCGTGGCAGCTCGGGGCGGTGCTGTGACAGGCAGGCACGCCGGCCGGCTGCGGTACGCCGTGCTCGACAAGATCCCGCCGCGGTCTGCGGCCACGACACGACCCACGCGGGCGCAAGGTCGGCATCGTGCATCTGGGCGTCGGCGCGTTTCACCGCGCCCATCAGGCGGTCTACACCGAAGAGTGCGGTGACTGGGGCATCGCGGGATTCACCCAGCGCAGCGCCGCCGTGGTGGACCAGCTTGTCCCGCAGGACGGCCTCTACACGCTGCTTGTGCGCGGCGCAGGTGAGGTACGCGCGCAGGTGATCGGGGCGATCCGCGAGGTGGCGTTCGCCGGAGCGGATCCGGCGGCGTTGGTCGCCAGGCTCGCCGAACCTGCCGTCACCGTCGTCACGCTCACCGTCACGGAAAAGGGCTACCGGCACGATCCCGCCACCGGCCGCCTGCGGCTGGCCGACCCGGAGATCGCGGCCGACCTGGCCGGCAGGCCGCCGCGTACCGTGGTCGGCCAGCTTGCCGCCGGGCTGGCCGCCCGCGCCGCGGCGGACTGGCCGCCGGTGACCATCGTGTGCTGCGACAACCTGCCGTCCAACGGCGCCACGCTGCGCCGCCTGGTGCGAGCAGTACGTGCAGCATTGCGCCGGGCGGCGGCGCACCGTCCGGGCGGGCGGGGGGCGGCCAGGGACAGCGCCGCCAACGCCGCTGCCGTGAGCAACCGCGCCGAGGATGAGCCCGCCGACTGGATCGCCGCGTCGGCGCGGTTCCCGCCACCATGGTCGACCGCATCGTCCCTGCCACCACGACGCGGACCGGGCCGACGCCGCCGCCCTGCTCGGGGTGCGGGACGAGGGAACGGTCGTGGCCGAGCCCGACTCGCACTGGGTCATCGAGGATGATTTCGCGGGCCCGCGCCCGCGGTGGGAACAAGCAGGCGCCTACTCGTGCCCGACGTCGCGCCCTACGAGATCATGAAGCTCCGGGTCGTCAACGGCGCGCACTCCGCGCTCGCCTACCTTGGCGGCCTGGCCGGACACGAGTACATCGCCACGGCGGCCGCGGACCCCGATCTGGCCGGCTACGTGCGGCGGCTGCTCGCCGAGGACGTCGCGCCCACTCGATACCCCCGCGGCGTCGATCTCGCGGCCTATCAGGAGCGGCAGTTGCCCAGGTTCGCCAACCCGGCGCTGCGCCACCGGACCGCGCAGGTGGCCATGGACGGCAGCCAGAAGCTGCCACAGCGGCTGCTCGGCACCATCAGGGACCGTTACGGCGCCGGGGCCGAGCCGATCTGGGCGTCGCTCGCCGTGGCTGCCTGGATGCGGCATGTCGCCGCTGGCCGGAGCGACGATGGCCGCCCATTCGCCGTGAACGACCCGCTGGCCGAGATTTTGGCCGAACGGCTGCGCGGCGTGTCAGGCGCGAAGGACGTGGCGGCGGCTTTGCTCGGTATCCGCGACGTGTTCGGCGATCTCGCTGACAACACCGGATTCGCCGATTTGCTCGCAACCCAGCTGGACCGCCTCACCCGCGACGGCGCCCGCCGCGCGATATCCGCCACTGCTCCATGCTCCAGCGCCAACTTCCGCCGCCCACTCCCCACCCCGACCACCGCTACATGATGAGGTAGTTTTTCCGCGTAAAAGGTGTGCGGATATTGTGCACGCACCCCGGTTGGCGTAATCCGGTCGCGGTCTTCGGCCGTATTTGAATGTGTTTGGCGGAAACAACGATCGGAGACGACTTTGATTTGGCGCGCGTTTGGGTATCGGTTGCGGCGGCAAGCGCATCAGTAGCGGCTCTCGCACTGGTGACGCCAGTGCTGCCCGCGTCGGCGGCAGTCCCGGCCAGGGCACTGCCCTGTCATGCATGGATGAGCAACAGCCATCCGAAGGACTACACGAGGACAGGAGCATGCTGGTGCCGCCGTCAAGGGCGCCAAGGTGACGACGGTTGCACATTACAAGACGGTCAATCGTAAACACCATGGAAAGGCCAATGCCCTGGGAAGAGCCGACATCCCGTACCACATCAGCGGAGCGACTCCCGGCTACCGGGTGAAGGTTGAACGTGTATGTCGCCACGGCGAAAAACAAGGGAAGCTG